>DASWQV010000043.1:0-18534 GCA_036403515.1 Solirubrobacterales bacterium | reverse complement strand
TTGCTCGGGGGGGGGGGGGTCGGGTGCCACTCCCCGCTCAACTTTTTGGATGGTGCGAAGTCTGCTGGCGCCGCAAGGTGGACGCCCAAAAAGTACAAGCCGCGGGGAGTGGCACCCGACCCCCGCCTCTCAATGCGGGGCGAACTCCGATGAGCCATCGTCCGGGGGAGCAGGTTCCGGCGTAGGCGTCGGGACGCTTGGGGGAGAAGCTTCCGGCGGCGACGCGGATGAGGCCGGTTCTTCTGGAGCTTCCGGCGTGGGGGGTGGCACAGGCGGTGGGGTTGGAACGAGGCGTTCCTTGTTCTTTTGCTTCGGCTGACGATGCGAGCGGTGCTTTCGCTGCCGTTGCTGATGGACGTGCTCGGAATGTGGCCGGACCGGCGCTCGTTTGGGCCGCGCGATCTCGATTGGCTTGACCGGCGCCGCTTCTATCTGCGGCAGCCCGACGTCAGCAGGAACGGGTGGCGGTGGGGGAGGCTTCAGCAACCCCGGGACCACCCGCAACGCAAGAAGCACCAAAGCTCCAACAAGGATCACAGCGCCAGCTTGAGACCAGCGAATCCGAAGACTCATAACGAGCTAAGCCCCCAGATCGAAGAGTTCTCCCCCAAACGCTTGTGGGAAGAGGTCGGGCGCCGCTCCCCGCGGCTTGTACTTTTTCGGCTTTCCGCCCACTGCCTGCCGCCGACTCTCCACCGAAAAAGTTGAGCGGGGAGTGGCGCCCGACCTCTTCAGGCGACCACGTCGCGAAGCTCAGCGATATCGGCGAGTTGGTCGTCAACCCAGTCCCCAGGATTTCTCGAGAAGACCAACTCCTTGAGCCGCTGTGCCCGCAGTCGCCGCTCCTCGGGCTCCATCGTCAGCGCCCGGTAGATCGAGTCCGCCTGCTCCTGGATGTCGAAGGGATTGACCGAGAGGGCACAGTCGGCCAGCTCCTCGTGGGAGCCGGTGTTCTCGGAGAGCATCAGGACGCCGTCGCGCGTATTGACCGCCGGCGCCTCCTTGGCGACGAGGTTCATCCCGTCGAAGAGCGAGTTGACCATCAGCAGGTCGAAGTGCTTGTAACGGGCGACCGCGTCGTAGAAGTTCTCGTAGATCTTCAGGTCGATCGGCATCCAGTCGGTCGTCCCATGGCGATGGTTGACGACGGCGACGAGGGCCTCGATCCGCTCGAGGTACTCGGCGTACTCGGGCACGTCCTGGCGTGAGGGCTGCAGGTGAGCGATGAAGGTGACCTGTTCGCGGAACTCGGGGTGCTGGGTGAGGAAGACGTCGAAGGCGGTGAAACCGCGCAGCACGTTCTTGGAAAGGTCGGCACGGTCGACGCGGATGATCAGGTGCTTGCGGCGGCGCTCCACCACCTCGCGCTCGGCCGTGGCCACCTCGGGCGTCTCCGCGGCCCGCCGCAGCCGCTCGGCGTCGATCGAGAGGGGGTAGGCGCGGGTCAGGGTCTGGCCGCCGGCGTGGCGGACCAGGCCGAGTTCGTAGTCGACGTCTGCCTCGAGCAGTTCGTCACAGCAGCGCAGGAAGTTGATGCAGTAGCTGCCGGTGTGGAAGCCGATGATGTCGTTGGCGAGCATGCCGCGAAAGAGTGCCTCGCGGATGCGATTGGGAAGGATCCGCCAGCTGTCGGGCTGGGACCAGGGGATGTGGACGAAGTGGTGGAGAAAGGCGTCGGGCCGCTCGGCGCGGATCATCGCCGGGGCGGTGTAGAGGTGGTAGTCGTGCAGCATCACCAGCGGCCGCTCGCGGCCCTCGATCTGGCCCAGGACCGCGGCGGCGATGTCGCGGTTGACCGCTTGGTAGCCGAAGTCCCAGGCGTCAAGCTCCTCCTGGCGGATATCGGGAGCGTTGGAGAGGTCCCAGAGGTAGTGCTGGATGAACCAGAGGATCGGGTTGGCGATCACGTTGTAGAAGCGGTCGTAGGCCTCGGCATCGCTGCCGACCAGCAGCACGCTGTAGTCGATGCCGTCGATTGAGAGCTCGGTCGGGCCGCCGCTCTCCTCCGAGACGCGGACGTCCTCGTCGGTCATCGCCGAGGCGATCCAGAGCGCGTCGCGGTGAGAGACCAGGCCGGAGAGCGCGGTGACGAGGCCACCACCACCGCGGCTCACGGTTCGCTGACCCTGCTCGTCACGCTCGAACTGCGCCGGCCCCCGGTTCGAGACGATGATCAGTGGGTCGGAGCTGTCTGCCACCCGCTCAGACTACCCCGGGGCTTGCCGGTCTATGTGTCGAGCTCGGCCAGCAACTCGACCCAGTCGCGCAGCAGGCGCGGCGAGAGGAACTCCTTGCGGGCATGTTCCTTGCCGGCCCGGCCGAGGCGCTTGCCCAGCTCTGGGTCGGCGAGGATCTCGAGGCAGCGCTGGGCGCACTGCTCGGAGGAGTCGACCAGGAAGCCGGTCTCGCCGTCGCTGATCTGCAGCGGGATGCCGCCGACGTTGCCGCCAATCGTCGGGCGTCCCTTCCAGAGCGCCTCGGTCACGGTCAAGCCGAAGCCCTCCCTGATCGACTTCTGCAGGCAGACGTCGGACTGCGACTGGAAGGCGTTGACCTCGATCGCCCCGACATTGTTGAGGTTGTTGAGGATCTTGATGTCGGGATCGGCCTCGGCGTACTCGAAGGTGTGCTGGAAGAACTCCCAGCCCTCCGGGTCATCGGTCGCCATCGAGCCGACCAGCGCGAGCTGCGCCTCGGGGATCTCCTTGGTGACGTCGCGGTAGGCGTCGATCACGCCCATCGGATCCTTCCAGGGGTCGAAGCGGGAGACCTGAGTGATCAGCGGCCGGTCGACGTCGATCCCAAACTGTTTGCAGACGAAGGCGGCGTCGTCGGGGGAGAAGGCCATGTTCTTCGGCGAGAGCGGGTCGATCGCCGGCGGGATGATCCGCACGCCGTTGTGGCTGTCGACCCCCTTTGGCACGTAGGTCGGCAGGTGCCAGACGGTCGCGTCGTACTCTTCGATCATCGGCTGCAGGCGGGCGATCGGCGCCGGGTTGGGCTCGGAGAGGTCGATGTGGCAGCGCCAGATCCAGTTGCGGCTTTTCTTCTCGGCGCCGCGTCGCAGGCCGATCGGCTGCGGGTCGTGGACGATGATCGTGTCCCACTCGCCCTGCAGGCCCTCGGCGTTGATGGCGTTGATTTCGTCGAACAGGGCCCATTCGGAGTCGCTCAGCGTCTCCTCGGCTCCCTGCAGGGAGTTATGGAGGAGCTTGGTGGCGTTGTAGAACTCCTCTTTGCCGAAGATCACGTGCCAGTGGGCGTCGATGCCGATATCGCGCATCAGCGGCACGATCGTGTAGAGGATCTCCGAGACGCCGCCGCCGAACGCGGTGGCGCTGACGTGCAGGACGCGGTGGCCTTTCATCGGCTCCGCCAGCTCGCGAATTCGTTCGACCGTCTCCTTGCCGGCGATGTGCGTGTAGTCGGCGAGGGACTTTTGGCCTAGGGCGATTTCCTGAAGCATCCGGGAGTTCTACATCGCCCGGCGGTCACCCGCCCTTTAGCCGGGCGGACGCTTACCCAGGGTGACTTGAATTTGCTCGCGCTTGCCGTCGCGAAGGATCTCCAGGGACACTGTGTCACCCGGTTCGTGGAGCGAGATGATGCGGGCCAGGTCGTTTGGGTTGACCACCTTGTGGCCGTCGATCGAGAGGACCACGTCGCCGCCGGTTTCGTAGGTGCCGGCCTGGAAGCGCACGGTGCCGTCGCCGCCGCGCAGGCCCGCCTTCTCGGCGGGGCCGTTGGGGACGACTTCAGCCAGGAGCCCGCCGTAGTCCGTGTCCAGGCCGAGCTTGCGAGACAGCTGCGGGTAAAGCGCTTGCGTGGTGACGCCGATGAAGGCGTATTCAGCTTCGCCTTTCTGCTCGAGTTGCGCGATCGAGCGCTTGATCGCGAATACCGGCACCGCGAAGCCGACGCCGGAGTTGGAGCCAGAGTCGGTCTCGATCTGCTGGTTGATGCCGACCACCCGGGCGCCGGCTTCGAGCAGCGGACCGCCCGAGTTGCCCGGGTTTATCGAGGCGTCGGTCTGGATCGCTCCCTCGATCAAGAATTTGGTCAGCGATTCGACCGAGCGGTCGATCGCTGAGACGACCCCGACCGAGAGCGAGTGGACCTCGCCAAATGGGCTTCCGATCGCCGCCACGGACTGGCCGACGACGAGTTCATGGTCATCGCCGAGCTTCAGCGGATGCAGGGCGATGCCGTTGGGCTTCACCGCGAGCAGGGCGACGTCGGCGAAAGGGTCGAAGCCGACGATCTGGGCAGGCAGGACGTTGCGATCGGGGAACTCGACGAAGACTTCCTTGGCCGGCTTGCGGGTGCCGTTGGATTCTTCGGTGACGACGTGGGCGTTTGTGACGATGCGACCGCTGCTGTCGAGGACAAAGCCCGAGCCCTCGGCCGCACCTCCGCCGCCGCCGAAAATCGAGCGGATCGTCACTACGCCGGGTGAGGCCTCGCGGTAGACCCGGGCCGCGTCGAAGCCGTGTTCGGCCGTCTCGACGACGACCCGGGGAGCGGTTTCCGCCGTGGTCGCGGGAGGCTGCGAGGCGGGGCTGCCGCCCTTGTCGCCGGAGCCGCCACAGCCGGCCAGCGCCAGCGCCAGCGCGGCCGTGGCCAAGAGGGCGCGCCGTCTCACGCCGTGGCCCGCGGCGAGAGCGTGGCCGGGGATTTGGTCGCCTCGGCCCGCGCCCGCGGCAGGTCGAGCGTGAAGGCGGTGAAGCGCTTGCTCGAGGCAATCCCGACGTGGCCCTCCATGCGCTGGGCCAGCTCGCGGGCGATCGCGAGCCCGAGCCCCGAGCCACCGGCCGAGTCGCCCGTGTAGAAGCGCTCGAAGATGCGGCTGTGGGCACGGCGGGGGATGCCGGGCCCGTCGTCGGAGACGGTCAGCTCGGCGCGGCGGTTGACGGAATAGGTAGTCACGGTGATCTTGGTGCCCTCGGGAGTGTGGGTGAGGGCGTTGTCGAGCAGGATACGGATGACCTGCCGCACCCGGTCAGGGTCTGCGCTGGCGATTACCGGCAGGTCGGGAGTGCGCAGCTCCAGTCGTGAGCCGTGCCGGTCGGCGCGCGGGCCGAACTCGCGGGTCACTTCGCGGGCCAGCGAACCGAGGTCGACATTGCTGCTCTTCATCGCCACCGCCCCGGCATCGAGCTGGGAGAGGTCGAGCAGGTCGGCGGTGAGCTTGGTCAGCCTGGTGATCTGCTCGCGCATCGTGTGGACGAACTCGGCCCGCTCCTCGGGGCTCGGGTCCTCTTCCTCGAGCAGCTCGACGAAGCCGCCGAGGCTGAAGATCGGCGTGCGCAGCTCGTGCGAGGCGTTGGCGATGAACTGCTTGCGGGCGCTGTCGAGCTCGGCGAGGCGGCGCTGCATCTCGTTGAAGGTGCGGGCGAGCTGACCGAGCTGTCCGGCCGAGGAGATCGGGATCGGCGTCTCGAAGTTGCCGTCGGCGACCTTGCGGGCGGCGTCCTGAAGGCGGCGGATGTTGCCCCTTGCGGCGCGTGCGTAGTAGACGCCGGCGGCGCCGGCGATCAGAACAGCAAGTGCGCCGCCGAGCAGGATCTGGCTCTTGACGGCGCCGAGGCCGCTGGCGGCGCCGCCTATTGCGACCGTGTAGATGTAGATCAGCAGCGCCGTTCCGGCAGAGATGGACACCGAGATCACGGTGATCCGGTTGCCCAGCATGGTCAGCCTGAACCGGCGCATCTGGCGCTACTCCCGGAAGCGGTAGCCGACGCCGCGCACGGTGAAGAGGAACTCGGGCTCCTTGGGGTCGGTCTCGAGCTTCTCGCGCAGGTGGCGGATGTGGACGTCGACGGTGCGGGGATCGCGGTACTCCGAATCGCCCCAGACATGCTCGAGCAGGGTCTCGCGGCTGAGCACCCGACCGGGCGAGCGGGCGAGCGCGCCGAGGATCTCGAACTCGACGTAGGTGACCCGGATCTCTTCGTCGTGGAGGGTGACCATGCGCCGGCCAAAGTCGATCTTCAGCTCGCCGTGGTCGATCGCCTCTTCGTCGGGCGGCTCGCCGACCATGCGCGAGCGCCGCAGCGCCGCCTTGACCCGGCTGCGGAACTCGCGCATCGAAAAGGGCTTGGTTATGTAGTCGTCGGCGCCGACCTCGAGGCCGGCGACCTTGTCGGTCTCGCTGCCCTTGGCGGTGAGCATGATGATCGGGACCTGGCTGCGCGAACGCAGTTGCCGGCAGACTTCGACCCCGTCGAGCTTCGGCAGCATCAGGTCGAGGATGACCAGGTCGAAGCGGGCCTCGTCGAAGCGCTGCAGCGCTTCCCGGCCGTCGAGGGCGGAGGTCACGTGGTAGCCGTCCTTGCGCAGCGGGTAGCTGAGCAGCGTCTGAATCGACTGCTCGTCGTCGACGAGAAGGATTCGGGTCGATCCGTTGGGCATGAACAAAGGGTATCCGTGCTTGCAGAGGGCCTCGCGTTCGCAGCCCACCGGTCTCGATGGACAGATGTGTGAGTACCAAGTACTAAGGTTCTAGAGTAGAAGGCCGATATGAGGCGCAGGATGCAACCGCGACAGTTGAAGAGCCTTGTCGATTCGGGCCACTACAAGCCCGAGCCCTCGCTGATCGCCGATGCGATGCTGCAGCGCCGCGGGGTGCGGGAGCTGCTGACCAGCCAGAGCCTCATGCAAGCTGGTCGAACCCCTCCGGCTCCAGAAGCCGGCCGCCGGGCAGCCTGATCTCGACCCCGGTCCCGGCGACGACCTCGCCGATCTGGGTCAGCGCGATTCCTTCTCCCTTGCGCACGGCTTGCTCCGCCTCCGCGAACCGTGCCGGCGGGATGCTCGCCAGCAGCTCGTAGTCCTCACCGCCGTTGAGCAGTTGCCAAGGTTCGCGGCCCGCCGCCTCGCCCAGCTCCCGCGCCGCCGGCGACAGGGGCACGGCGGCGGCTTCGATCCGCAGGCCGGCCTCGCTGCGCTCGGCCAGGTGGGCCGCATCGGCTCCGAGGCCGTCGCTGACGTCGATCATGGCGGTGACGCCGCTCTGCGCGAGCGCGCCGCCGGCCGCCAGGCGCGGCGTGGGTTCGAGCTGCCGGGCCCGCAGCTCTCCGACGTCTGGCTGCTCTAGCCCGGCGGCCGCGCCGCCGATCTCGCCCGTCAGGACCAGCAGGTCTCCGGGCCGCGCTCCGGAGCGGCTGACGAGCGCCTCGGGGCTGTCCGCGTGGCCGACGACCGTGATTGCCAGGAAGAGCGAGCCGGCTCGAGTCAGGTCCCCGCCCGCGAGGTCGGTGCCGGTCTTCGCCGCGAGGGCCAGCAGGCCGTCGAGCAGCTCGATGCAGTCGTCATCGCCGAGGTCGGGTGGGATCCCGAGGACGACGTAGGCCTCGCCGGGCGCGGCCCCCATCGCGGCCAGGTCCGAGAGCGCGGTCGCCAGGGCCTTGTGACCGATCTGCGCCAGGGTGGCCAGATCGCGGCGGAAGTGCACGCCGTCAACGAGGGCGTCGACCGAGGTCGCGGTGGCGCCCCCCGGGACCGTTATTGCGGCGTCGTCACCGCTGCTCAGGCGAATGCGGGGACCGGGAGCGGGTAGCCGCCCCCTTATCCGCGCCAGCAGCTCGAACTCGCCCATCGACCCATTGTCTCTCTAAGGTGCGGACGCAGTGGAGCGCCAGCAGCCCCTTCTACATCGCATCGGCGAGGCCGGAGCGAAATTCGGAACCAAGCCGCCGCGCAGCAAGCGCGTGCGGCTCGCGATCCAGCTCGGCATCGCGATCCTCGTCTTCGGCTTCCTCGTCCTCACCGTGGTCGACCAGTGGGCCGAGATCAAGGACAAGGGAGTGCATTTCCACGTCCTCTGGCTGATCCCCGCCTTCGTCATCCTGCCGATCTTCTACTCGCTGAACGCCGTCGGCTGGGATCTGATCCTGCGCTTCCTCGGCTACAGGCTGGGCGCCGGCCGGGCCCAGGTTGCCTGGGGCCAGCCGCTGCTGGCCCGCTACGTGCCCGGCAGCGTGCTCTATGTCCTCGGCCGCGTGCTGCTCTCCGAGCGGGCCGGGGTGCCGCGGCGGCTGACGATCGCCAGCATCGTCTACGAACAGGCGCTGCAGGCGACCTCGGGGATCATCGTTGCCGCCTATTTCCTGATCAGCCATCCCGACCTGCAGGATCAGCCGCTGCGCTGGGCGATCCTGCTCTTGATCCCGCTGCTGATCGCGCTGCTGCACCCGCGCGTCTTCGGGCCGCTCGCCAACCGGGTCCTGCGGGCCTTCGGGCGTGAGCCGTTGCCCGAGGCGATGTCGCTGCGCGGGGTGATCGCCGTGATGGGCTTCTACACCCTCAACTGGGGCGTGATCGCGCTGGGCATCTGGTGCGTTGCCCGCTCGGTGAGCGGGATCTCGGCCAGTGACATTCTCGTCGTCGGCTCGGCCCAGGCAATCGGCTACGTGGCGGCGCTCGTCACCCTGGTCGCCCCGGCCGGACTGGGCATTCGCGACGCGGCGTTCGCCTGGGCGGTCAAGGTGGCGGCGCCGGACAACAGCTTCGCTGTGGCTTCGCTGATCGCAATCGTCGTCCGAGGGGTGCTGACGGTGGTCGAGGTGATCTACGTGGGGATCGTGACCGTGATGGGGCGGCGCGAGGGGTGGTCTATTCACACGGGCGTCCTTCATCCGTCTCCCGAGGAGGAAGCGGCCGAAGAGGGGGAGTCACCCGCCCGAACTCGCGGGCTTCGCCCGCTCTGAGTATCCGCCCGTTCGGGTGACTCCCCCTCTTCGGCCTGCGTCAGAGCGGGATGCGGGCCCCAAGTTGGTACGCCGTGAGAGCTAGAACCAAAAGCTTTAGGGCTCGATCGCGGGATAGGGCTGCGAGCGGGAGGGGCCAGAGCAGGTACCAGGGCAGGAGCCAGGCCGTGGCCAGGAGGAGGGCGAAGGTTGTCCAGGCCGCCGCGCGGAGCCAATCGCCGCCGCGGTGGGTCCAGGCGAGCAGGTAGACGACAAAGGCCGCGTAGAGGATCAGGGCGGTTGCGCGGACTGTGCTGGGGTCGAGGCCGGTCAGGCGGGCCGTGGTGATCGGGACGCTGAGGTGGCTGGTGCGGTTTTGGTTCTCTCCGGCAAGGGTGAAGGCGTCCAGCCAGTGCCAACCGAAACCGAGATACGCAACCCCGCCGATCAAAAGCGCCGCCAGCCCGCCCCCAACCAACAGCCTGCCGACGGGCCTGGAAGTGGACACATGGGTCGCTTCCAGGCCCGTCGCCGGTTTTGCCGCGGCCATGACTGCGAGGGGAGCCGCCACCGCGGCTGAGGCCTTGACCGCGACGGCCGCTACGAAGGCCGCGCCTGCAGGAGCCTCCCGGGCCGTGAGGATGCCTGCCACGCCCAGCATCATCAGAAGGACCGCCAGGGCGTCGTTGTGGGGGCCGCCGACAACGTGGACCAGGACCAGGGGGTTGAGGGCGACGAAGGCGGCGGCCCGCAGGGGGTCGATGCCGCGGGCGGGGGCGAGGCTGGCGACGAGGGCCGCGGTCGCCAGGACGGCGGCGGCTGAGATCGCCTTGAGGACGTAGACGGCAGCCCCGACCGACAGCCAGGCGAGCGGGTAGGTCGCGAACGTGAAGAGAGGCCCGTAGGCGCTGGTCGCTTCGGTCCAGGTGACGTTGGTGAAGGCCGGGTCAGCGGGGGCGGCTGTCGGCGGGTGGACATAGGGATCCAGGCCGTGCTGAACCCCAAGGCGGGCGTAGTCGATGTAGCTGTAGACGTCGTGGGAGAGCAGCGGCGGCAGGCAGGCAAAGGCCGCGACGAGCACGACGACCGCGCTCCAGATCGCCCGGCGTCCGAGCCGCGGCGCCCAATGCAGCGTGCCCAGGTAGGCGAAGAAGCCAACCCATATAAGGGCGTATGCCGCCCCCGGCGCGAGGCGCAGCTATTCGCTCCCGGCTTCGTCCGCGGCCGCCCCGCCGCCGCCGACGCCGGTCGAAGGGGCCGGCGGAGGAAGCGGGGTCGGCTTCTGCCCGGCTCCTGGCGCGTAGGCGTCGGGGTTGTAGCCGCCGGTCGCTTCTTCGCCCAGTTCCTGGGCGCGTTCGGCTTCGTCCGTCGCAGCGCCGTAGATGCCCCCGTGCGGCCGCGCCGCGGCGGCTGTGAAGTGACCGAAATAGGGCGCCCAGCTGATCGGCGTCTTCGGTTTGCTGAATTCCTCGCAAGGGACTTCCGCGCCCAAGTACAGCGAGTGCCAGATCTCGGCCGGGAAGGTGCCACCGAAGACCGTGATGCCGTGGACGCTGGTCATTTCGATCGCGTTGGACTGCGGGTAGCCGACCCAGACGACGCTGGTCAGATTGGGTTGATAGCCGGCGAACCAGGCGTCGGTCTCCCGGTCCGTCGTGCCGGTCTTGCCGGCCTGTCCCGGGCAACCGGTGTAGGCGGCGGTGCCGGTGCCTTCGGTGATGTTGTCGTGCAGGAGGCGGGTCACCTCGTAGGCGACCGCTTCGGAGACCACCCGGCGCGGCGGCTTGCGGTCGGGCCGCTCGACGCGCCCGCCGGGAAATTCGATTCGCCGGATCGCCACCGGGGCATGGTGGATGCCACCGGAGGCGAGGGTCGCGTAGGCATCGGCCATCTCCAGCGGTGAGACGCCGACCCGCAGGCCGCCGATCCCCTCCGCCGGGATCCCGTCGAGCGGACTGGTGATCCCCATCGAGTGGGCCGTCTCGGCGACGCGCGCGGGACCGACGTCGAGGTCGAGCTGGGCGAAGACGGTGTTGTCGGAGGCGACCGTCGCCTGCTGCAGGTTCACCCGCCCCAGATATCCCTCGTCGGCGGTGTGCACTTCCCAGTGGCCCCACTTGGGCAGGCTGAGGTCAAGCGGTTTCGACGTGTAATAGGTCGAGTAAGGGTCGATGCCCTGCTTCAGCGCCGTCGTCAGCACGAAGGCCTTGAAGGTCGAGCCAGGCTGGCGATGGCCCTGTGCGGCGAGGTTGAACTGGCTCGCGTCGTAGCTCGAGCTCGAGACCATCGCCTCGATATCGCCGTTGCCGGGGTCGATCGAGACCAGCGCCGAGGAGGGGTCGGTGGAGTATGGGAGGGCGGAGCGCATCGCTTCCAAGCCGACTTCCTGGAGACGCAGATCGAGCGTCGTGTGAACCCGCAGGCCGCCGTTGCGAACGGTGTCGACGCCGTAGCGTTCGATCAGCTCGTTTTCGACGTAGTCGAAGAAGTAGGGCTCGCGGTGGGCGAAGTAGGAGCCGGAGACATCGAGGCCGAGGCCACGCTGTTCGGCCTCGCGGGCACGCGCCTGGGAGATGTAGCCGAGGTGGGCCATCTTCGCCAGCACGGCGTTGCGCCGCTGCAGCGCTTCATGCCGATTGAGGATCGGGTTGTACTCCGAGGGCGCCTGCGGCAGGCCCGCCAGCAGCGCCGCCTGCTCCAGCCGCAGCTTCCAGACCGGCTTGGAGAAGTAGATCCTCGAGGCCGCCTGGACGCCGATCGCGGTCGCGCCTTCGACCGTCCCATAGGAGGCGGTGTTGAGGTACTGGTCGAGGATTTCCCGCTTCGAGTGGTGTTCGGCATACTCGATCGCCAGCTGCGCCTCGATGATCTTGCGTTCGAGGTTGCGCTTGGGGTTGTGGATACAGAGGTTGCGGACGAGCTGTTGGGTGATCGTCGATCCGCCCTCGATGGTCTTGCCCGCTTCGAGGTTCTTCAGCGCCGCGCGGGCGATCCCCTCGTAATCGATACCGCCGTGTTCGTAGAAGCGCTGGTCCTCGATCGCGACCGTCGCCTGCTGCAGTTGCTTGGGGATGCGCTCGATCGAGACCGGCGCCCGCGCTTCGTCGGAGTCGATCAGGCCGAGCTTGCTGCCGTCGGCGGCGTATATCGCCGAGTTGCCGCCACGGTCGATCTTCTTGCAGGCTGCGAGCGAGGGCGCCTCAGCGGCGACGTCGAGCACCCAGGAAGCGACGGCGATCCCGGCCAATGCGATCGCGACGAGCAGGCCCGCGCCGACGAAGAGCAGCTTGCTCGGAGCCCCCCCGCGCCGCCGCTGACGTCGACGATTGCGCTGCGCCATAGGCAGAGGGTACTTTGGCCCGGCGCCTGCTCAGGCCTGGGTGTCCTCAGTCGAGAGGTTGTGGATGACCCCGTCGACCAGCATCTGGTTGGGGATCACGACCGTGGTGCCGTCGCCGGGGTTGACGTACGTGTAGGAGAGGGTGATGTCGGTGACGCGGCCGGCGACCTCTTCGAAGCTGATCCGGTCGCCGATCTTGATCGGCTGTGAGACGGCGAGCTGAACGCCGGCGACCATGTTGCCGATCGTGTGCTGCGCGGCGAAGCCGATGATCGCGGCCAGGACGGCAGTCGAGGCGAGGATCCCGGTGGCCAGCCGCTTCAGCTCGGTGAACTGGCTGAGCGCCATGGCGACGAGGACCAGGAAGACGATCAGGATGAGGAGGCGGCGCAGGAAGCGGAGCCGGGTCTTGGTGGACCTCGAGACCTGTGAGACTGCCGGCGTCATGGCCTGCAACTTAGAGGTGGAGGGCGTCGGGCGACCCTCCCGGCTCAACTTTTTCGGTGGGGCGTCAAACGCCGTCCGAGGATGAATAGCCGAAAAAGTACAAGCCGCCGGGAGGGTCACCCGACGCCCTTTCCTTACTCGAGCTGGGGGCCATGGGCCGGGGTTCTTGGGGTGCTTCTGGCTCTTGGGACCGGGATCGTGCTTTCGGTTCCGGTGCTGATTGCGGCTAAGCCGCCGAGCGGGGACGAGCTTGGGGACGTGGCCAGTGCGCTGGTGCAGCTCGCTACGGCGCTGGGGTTCTTGCTCGTGCCGTTTGCGATTGCCGCGGGGCGGGGGGCGACGGTGCGGGAGGCTGCGGCGCAGCTTGGCTTGCGGCGCTTCAAGCCCTCGGCGGCGAAGTGGATGCTGGCGGCGATCGGGGCCTACCTGCTCTTCTCGATCGTCTACATCGCGATCTTCGGGGCGCCGCACCAGGAGGACATCGCCGAAGACTTCGGCACGGTGCCGGTGCAGGTGCTGCTGATCGTCGTCGCGGCGCCGATCAGCGAGGAGGTCTGCTTCCGCGGCATGCTCTTCGGCGGTCTGCGCGAGCGCCTGCCGAGGCTGGCCGCGGCCCTGATCAGCGCCCTGATCTTCGGCGGCCTCCACGCGACGACTGGAATCAGCGCGGTGCCGCCGCTGATCATCTTCGGCTTCGTCCTCGCCCTGCTCTACGAGAAGACAGGCTCGATCATTCCCGGGATCCTCCTGCACATGCTGAACAACTCCGTCGCCCTGCTCGGCCAGTAGCATCCGCGCGGTGAAGCGTCGCCTTGCCTCCGCCGCCCTGTTCGCGTTGTGTTTGCTGCCCGCCGCGGCTCAGGCAGCGCCCGCCAAGGAACTCGCCCCGCTCGATGCCGCCCTGAAGATCAAGGTCGGCCATCTGAAGGGCGGCAAGGCGCCGATTTACGGGACGGTGCCGGTGACCGGCTCGATCTCGCCCTTCGTCCCGGGGCAGAAAGTCGTCGTGACCTTTTATCTCGACGGTCACCAGCTGCTGAGCAGGCAGGTCGCGGTGCAGAAGGGCAAGGGAGGCGCGGGCGCCTTCCGGGCCTCGATCATCGTCCGCGAGGACGGCAAGTACGCCGCCGCGGCCAAGCACGTCGCGACCCCGCAGCTTGGGGCCGCAAGCACGGTGCGCAGGAGCTGGCGGGTCAGCTTCCCGGCTCTGCACGCGGGCCAATGCGACAACGTCGTCAAGGGCTTCAAGAAGGCGATGGCGAAGATGGGCTATGTCTCCGGCGGCGGTCGTTGCTTCGGAGGGCGTACCGGGCGGGAGGTGCTTGCCTACAGAAAGGTCAACGGCATGGCGCGCACGGAGCGCGCCGGCGCCGGCCTGGTCAAGGACGTCTTCGGCGGCCGTGGCGGCTACCGAGTCCGCTATCCAGACGCCGGCGAGCACGCCGAGGTGCCGCTCGACAAGCAGGTCCTGGTGCTCAGCAAGGGAGACCAGCCCTTCGCGATCTACCCGGTCTCGACCGGCAAGCCCTCGACCCCGACGGTCACCGGCCACTACACCTTCTACCGCCAGGAACCGGGCTACAACGCCGAGGGGATGTACTACTCCTTCTACTGGCACAACGGCTATGCGGTGCACGGCTACCACGAAGTGCCCGACTACGCCGCCAGTCACGGTTGTGTGCGCACCTTCATCGCCGACCAACCGCGGATCTACGACCAGATCGACTTCGGCGAGAGCATCTTCGTCTTCTAGCGCCTCGGAGGTCGACCCTTTCTAAGGGAACGGTGGGGTAGCCTAATCGTTACAAAGCGATAACGCCATATCCTTTAGTAAGCTCGTCCTATCCTGGACCAACGCTTTGGAGGCGAGGCTTGACCGCAGCACAGGCGTCATCGCGCGCCGGGCGCTTTGAAAAGGCGCAGGACGGCGCTGCCGAATACATCGCGTTCTTCCCTGCGCCACTGCCGCCGGATCCGCCACTGAGCCTTGACGTCCACCTTCATCGCCTGCTCGACCAGGCGAATCAAGCGCTCGGTCGGCTTGACGGGATCACCCTGCTCCTGCCCGACCCGAGTCAATTCCACTACGCATTTGTCCGCAAGGAGGCCGTCCTCTCCTCGCAGATCGAGGGGACGATGTCGTCGCTCTCCGACCTCCTCCTCTTCGAGAACGAGGTCGCTCCGGGTGTGCCTGTGGAAGACGTTGAAGAAGCGTTGAACTACATGGCTGCGATGAACCATGGAATCAAGTCGATCGAGTCCGGGGCCTTGCCCCTGTGGAATCGGCTCCTGCGGGAGATTCACGCTCGGCTCCTTCGCTCAGGACGAGGATCGGACAAGACACCAGGAGAGTTCCGCCGCTCCCAGAACTGGCTTGGTGGCACCCGGCCAGGCAATGCGCGCTACGTTCCGCCACCCTGGCCGGAGGTGGAGCCCGCGATGTCGGGACTGGAGCGTTTCCTCCATGACGATCCATCTCCGTCGCCGGTCCTTGTCAAGGCCGCCCTCGCGCACGTGCAGTTCGAGACCATCCACCCGTTTCTCGACGGCAACGGACGGGTCGGCAGGTTGCTGATGACATTGCTGCTTGTCGACCAGGGTGTGCTGCGCCGCCCCCTTCTCTATCTGAGCCTTTACCTAAAGCGGAATCGCGAGGCTTACTACGAACATCTGCAGAGCGTTCGAACCGATGGGGCCTGGGAGGACTGGCTGCGGTTCTTCTTGGAAGGCGTGGTCGACGTTGCCGCGTCCACAGCGGAGACCACGCGCGGGATCCTTGAGATGATCGATCGCGACCGACAGCGGATCCACGGTCTTGGCCGAGGCGCCGCTACGGCTCTACGGGTCCACGACCTAGCCGTCCGCCGCGTCGTTGTCAAAGCTCCAACTGCCGCGCGGCAATTGGAGCTGTCCGAGCCACCCATTTACGCTGCGATATCGCGGCTGGAGGAGGTCGGCATCTTGCGTGAGGTCACCGGAAAGTCACGCGGCAAGACTTACGTCTACGGCGAGTACATGGACATCCTCAACGAGGGAACCGAGCTGTGAGTGGCGGAGAGCGTCCGCCGATCGGCGAGAGGACCCTGAAGTTGGTCCTCGGCTTCGTTGCCGCCTACCACGTGGCTACGGGACTGCTGGCGCTGGTTGCGCCCGACACCTTCTTTGATCAGATCGGCCACTACGGGATTGAGAACTCGCACTACATCGGCGACGTCGGGGCGTTCATGCTCGCCTTTGGGGTGGCCGTCGCGATCTCGGTGGTGCGGCCCGCCTGGCGACCGCCGATCCTCTGGCTCGGGGCGCTCTGGTACGGCTTTCACGCGATCAACCACGCCTTCGACACGGGGGAAGCGAAGAGCGAGGGGCGGGGCTGGGGAGACACCCTGGCGATCGCCTTCGGCGGGGTTGCGTCGGCCTGGCTGGCGCGGGTATCGGAACGACTGAACACCGGCAGCGTGTCGGATGAGGAGGTACGTGGATGAAGGTCTTCGTAGCGGGCGCCAGCGGTGCGATGGGCAGGCCGCTGGTGCGCAAGCTGCTCGCCGCTGGGCATGAGGTGACCGGGATGACGCGGCGCGAGGAGCGAGCGGCGGAGATCCGCGCGGCTGGGGCGAGCGCGGTGGTTTGCGACGTCTTCGACGCGGCGGCGCTGGAGTCGGCGGTGGCGGAGACGGCGCCCGAAGTCATCGTCCACCAACTCACCTCGCTGCCGCCTCGCCTTGATTACAAAGCCAAGGACGATCCGCTGGCGGCGACCAACCGCGTGCGCAGCGAGGGCACCCGCAACCTCGTCGCGGCGGCAAAGGCCGCCGGCGTCCACCGCTTGGTGGCCGAGAGCGTCGCCTTCCTCTACGCGCCTGAAGGTGAGTGGGTCAAGGATGAGCAGGCACCCCTCTTCAAAGACGCTCCCTATCCCTTCGGCGGAGCCGTCGCCGCCCTTACCGATCTCGAGGACCAGGTGACCGGCGCCGAGGGCATCGAGGGAATCGTCCTCCGCTACGGCTGGCTCTACGGGCCCGGAACCTACTTCGACCGCGATGGCTCGCAGACCGAGGAAACCCTGAGGCGGCGGGTCCCTATCGTCGGCAAGGGCACCGGCACCTTCTCCTTCATCCAGGTCGAGGACGCCGCCGCGGCCACGGTGGCCGCCGTGGAGCGGGGCGCCCCCGGCGTCTACAACGTGGTCGACGACGAGCCAGCGCCGATGCACGAGTGGGTCCCGGCTTTCGCCGCGGCCGTCGGCGCCAAGCCTCCGCGGCGGGTTCCGGTCTGGCTCGCCCGCCTGATCGCGGGCTCTGCGGCCGCCAACTCGGCCACGCAGCTGCGCGGGGCGTCCAACGCCAAGGCCAAGCGCGAGCTGGGCTGGCAGCCGGTCTACGCGAGCTGGCGCCAGGGCTTCCGCGACGCCCAGGCGCGCGGCTAGCGCCCTGCTTAGGATGGGCGTTGTGCCCGATCTCGACGCCGCCAGAGAGACGCTTCTCAGCGAGCTGCGCGAGCACTCGCTGGTGATTGGGGAGGTGACGTTGTCGAGCGGCGTCGTCGCGCAGTACTACGTCGACGCGCGGCGGGCGCTGCTGCGGCCAGCGGGCTTCCTCGCGGCGGGCGAGCTGATCGCCGACGCCGCGATCGAGGCCGGTGCGAGCGCCGTCGGCGGTCCGGCAACCGCTGCGATTGCGCCCTCCTGCGCGGCTCTCGCGGTACCCGCCGGACAGGGCCTGGTCGGTTTCTTCGTCCGCGGTGAGCGCAAGCAGCACGGCCTTCAACGCTGGGTCGAGGGGCCGGTCGAGGCGGGCGCCCGCTGCCTCGTGGTCGAGGACACCGTCACCTCGGGCGGCTCGACCGCGAGCGCGATTGAACGCATCGTCGAGCAGCGGCTGGAGGTCGTCGGCGTGGTTGGCGTCGTCGACCGCCTCGCCGGAGGGGGGGAGAGGATCGAAGCCGCCGCCGGTGCGCCCTACCGCGCTCTGCTGACGATCGACGAGATCTACCCCGAGCGCCCGGATCGGGGCTGAGCTGGAGCGGTGGAGCCCGACGCCGTTGAGATCCGCGTCCTCGGCTGCTTGATCGAGAAGCAGCACACCACGCCCGACGTCTATCCGCTCTCGCTCAACTCGCTGCGCCTCGCCTGCAACCAGGCGACTAATCGAGAGCCGGTCGTCGACTACGACGAGCAGACCGTGGTCGAGGCGCTGCGCCGGCTCGCCTTACGCGGCTGGACCCGCCTTGCCAGCACGTCCGGCAGCCGCGCCCGCAAGTACCGCCACCTGCTCAAGGACGCCTTCGGCCTTGACGATGCCGAGCTCTCCCTGCTCGCCGTGCTGATGCTGCGCGGACCGCAGACGCCGGGCGAGCTGAAGCAGCGTGGCCAGCGCCTGCACGACTTCGCCGACCTTGGCGCCGTCCAGGATGCGCTGAATCGTTTGGTTGAGCGCGGCCAGGTCGCCCGTCACGAGCGCCGGCCGGGGCAGAAGGAGGATCGCTACGAGCAGCTGCTCGGCGGCGCCTCCATCGAACCGACCCCGGTGCCACAGGCGACTGCCTCGGTTGGAATCGACGAGCAGCCGTCACAGTCAGAAGGGCCGGCTCGCGAAAAGCCAGCAGAAGAGCTGACTCCCGCCGAAGACCGCCTCACCCGCCTCGAGCGCGAAGTGGCCGAGCTTCGCACCGAGCTTGCATCCCTGCGCGCCGATCTCGGCGACTGATCAGCCGCCTTTACTCGCTCGTCGCCCTGCCCGCGGCGCGCGTCCGCATGCTCTGAGACATCTTCCTTTCTCATAAAAACGTCCGGCTTGACTTTATGAAAGTCTCCGTTTACAGTCTTTTGGCGTCGTCTCTGAAGGGACGACAGGGACAAGCTCCACAGGGACAAACCGAGCCTCGCGGAAGCCGCTAAGGGAAGCGGCGGGCAGAGGGGCTCACGGGACAAGGAGAGAGATCTAGATGTTCTCGACGCTACGCAACCGCTTCGGCATCCCGGGAGTCATCTCGGTCATCGCCCTGGTCTTCGCGATGTTCGGCGGCGCCTACGCCGCCTCCAATTCTTCAAGCGGGGGTAAGGCC
>DASWQV010000042.1:0-48069 GCA_036403515.1 Solirubrobacterales bacterium | reverse complement strand
GACGACCTGCGGATAGCCGGTCTGCTCGGTCTGGTAGGCGGGCAGGCCGGAGGCCTTGCGCAGGGCGACGACGAGGGCAAAGCCGAAGGCGGCGCCAAGCAGCGCGCCGAGTGCGCCGCGAATCCATCCCGGTTGCTTGATCGCAGCCACCATCAGATCTCCATTATGCCCCGCCCGCGCTCAGAGGCGCCGGGTCGGTCTCCGTGTCTTGGGTGATCGATTGTGCCAGGGGCGCCGGGACTTTTTCCGGCAGGGCCGCGACCCATTTGGTGAAGTCAGCCGGGGTTTCGACCACGACCTTGGCCCGCATCGAGGCGTGGCCGAAGCCGCAGAGCTCGGTGCAGATCAGCTGATAGGTGCCGAGCTTGTCCGGGGTGACGATCGCCGTCGTTGTGATCCCCGGCACATTGTCCTTCTTGATCCGCCACTCGGGGACCCAGAAGGAGTGGATCACGTCCTGCGCGTGCATCTTGAACTGGACCTGGCGGTCGAGCGGCACGTGCAGCTCGCCCTGCGAGTAGGCGTTGCCTTTGCCTGGGTATCCGAAGCTCCAGGCGTACTGCTGAGAGAAGACGTCGACCGTGAGCGCGTTATCGGCTGGCTTTTCGATCTCGTTCAGGACCGACCAGCTGTAGCCAGCGCCGAAGAGGACGATGACCGTCGGGATCAGGGTCCAGGCGATCTCGAGCCGGGTGTTGCCGTGAATCGGCTCGCCATCGGATTCATCGCCAGGCTTGGCTTTGAACTTCCAGAGGGCATAGAAGAGCATCACGATGACGAGCGAGAAGACGAAAGACGAGAGCACGATCATCACGTTGAGCAGGTCGTCGATCTTCGGCGCCGCGGTAGAGGCCTCCTGGCCGTCCCAGTTGATCGAAAGCATCACCGCCGAGATCGCTGCGGTCATCGCAACGGTGGCAGCGAGCATCTTCGCTATCGGGAGGCGGCCGTACATGAGGCGGCGGGCATTCTATTGAAGCGACGGCGGGAAGCCTTCAGGCTCCTTCCCCGCCGACGCCTCGAGGACCCCCTGGGCGACCCCCTCCCAGCTCCAGAGCCGCCGCGCGGTCTCGGCCAGCGCCTCGCGAGCCGCGGTCCGCTCCTCCTCGGGAAGCGACAACCAGCCGTTGAGCCGCTCGGCAATCGCCTCCACGGCGCCTTCCTCGACCGGGAACGAGGTCAGCCGCCCCACCTCCGGGGGCAGCGCCGCCATCAGCTGCCGCGACACCTCGAGCATCCCTGAGTGACCAGCCGACAGCGGCAGCGCGCCACAAGCGGCCGCCTCGGCGGCGACCATCCCGAACGCCTCGGGGAACGTGCTCGGCATCACGAGGGCCTCGGCGCCGGGAAGGAGCTCGGCGACCTGATCGTGCTCCAACCTGCCGATGAACTCGACCGACCCGGCCGCGTCTTCGGCGCTGCGCAGGTACCCAGGGGGTGGATCTGCCAGAAACGCCGACAGGATTGGCAACGGCCTCTCCTCGCCTCCCTCGATACCCCAGCCCGAGAGGGCCACGTCGCGGGCATCGAGGATGTCTCCTCGCTCCAACGCCGCGAGCAGCCGCCGCAAGCCCCCCTCGTACTCGCCGAACCCGGCGATTTCGAGCTTCGCATCCCGATGCTCTGCCTTGACGAGTGGCCAGGCCGCCAGCAGCAGATCGACGCCCTTGGACACGATCAGCTTGCCGACGAAGACGATCCTTCGGGCTGATGCGCTCGGCCGCGGCTTTGGGCCGAAAGCTTCGGTATCCACGCCGGGGGGTCCCAAGCGAGTCTTCTCTCGCAGGGCATCGACTTCGGGCAACGTCGCCCAAAGGGACTCAGCGGTGTGCCGGGAGCCGACCAGGACGCCCGATGCCGCCTCCATGCCCTCTTCGGCGTAGGGCAGGAAGCGCGGATTGGGCTTCACCGTGTACTCCAGAGCCGAACCGTGGATCTTGGCGGCGAAGGGGCCGATGCCTGCACGCGCGAGAATCGCCGGGCCCATCACCAGGTGGTTGGCGAGAGCAGCGTCGAAACCGCCAACCGAATCGGCGACCTCCCGCACAGCGGAGACATTGGCGTCGATGTAGCGGTCGAGCTCCTCGTCGGTCAGCTCCGGGAAAGCCTTGACCTCAAACCCCTCGTAGGGGTCCTTGACGTAGACCGGGAGCAAGCCATGGATGTCCGGATTGTGGATCTGGACATCGTCGATCTTTGTCTCGCGGTCCTGGCACAGCAAGTGGACGTCGTGGCCCAGCTCTGCGAGCGCCCGCGCCAGGTTGGCGTTGTAGATGTTGCTGCCGGTGCCACGCAGCATGTAGCCGTGGAAGATCAGGACGCGCATCGGAGCCGCTCAACCTATTAGTCTTCGCCGCCGTGAACTCGAAGCAGCTCTATCGGATGCGCGCGCCGGCCTCGGGTCGCGAGGCTCTCGCGGAGGCTGAGCCGGGCGCCGTCTATGTCGACCGGGAGACCGGCGAGGAGATGCAGCCGGTGGCGATGGTCCTGCCACTCACCCCGTCGGCTTCATCGCTGCCCCGCATTCCGGCCAACCTGCGTGCCTGCCGCCGCTGCGACCAGTTGATCGGCTTGGACGTCAGCGATTGCCCTTACTGCGGTCTGCGCCAAGAAGCGCTTTAGGGCCCTGCCTCGAGCGGGGTGGGCGCATTCGATGCCGATTTTTTTCGCGGCGGCGACGGGCCAATTCCTGCCAGGCCAAAACCGCGACGAGGCCGAACAGGACCAGGTTGCTGATCATCGTTTCTGCTTCAAGTATTCGAACCAGCAACAGGCCTCCCACGGTCAGCCCAACGCCCTGGTAGATGTTGAATCCGACAATACGTTTCATCGCGAAGAGAATATCTGAACGGCAAGAGAGACCAAGTAGAAGACCAGCCCAGCCGCAATGCCGGCGATGCCGCCATTTCGGACGGCACGGTCACGTCGCGCCTCAGGCGCTGCTGCGAAAAGCACGCTGGCGAGAAACCCGAGGGCTCCCCCGAGGGTGATCGGCAGAGTCACGCCGATTTCACCCGGCCAGGGGTCTTCCACCTGGGGGAATATCGAACCGGCGAGCAACACGAGCCAAATCGAGAGCACGCCAAGACGCTGACCAAGACCAGCGCACGCGTGGCGCGCGCAATGTCAAGACTTCGTCAGGGCTTCTTGACGAGAGTCGCCGTGTAGAGCAGGCGGGCGTTGGAGTAGTAGCAGCCGTAGGTCTTGGTCTTGCCGACGCCCTGCTGGGGGTGGCCGCCCTGGATGTCTTCCTTGGAGGCGCAGTGGCCTTCGAGGCGGCTGCCGCGCCAGGTTTCTTCTTCGGAGACGTTGAAGGCGAACATCGGCGCCCAGGTTGGCACGGTGAGGGCGACGATCTGGCCGCGCAGGACCGACAGCGGATGGTCGAGGGTGAAGATCGGTGTGCTGCCGAAGTAGGGGTTGAGCACCTCCAGGGGGCTCTGCCTCACCAGCGTGTACTGCGGCGGCTTGGAGCCCTCGACCGGGCGCAGGATGCCGATCCGCGCCTCCGCGGGGCTGCCGAGAAATTCGTCGAAGAAGCTGACCTCGTTGGTGGTGGTTTTCGTGTCGGTGCGCGATGGCTTCGCGAGGGTGATCGACCAGGCGACGATCTTGCCGTCGAAGGGCGCCTCGTAAGGCTGGTTGACGCCCCCCGCGATCGCCTGGAAGCCGGTGACATGGCCCTCGACCCGGCAGGGGACGACCTCGACGTTGTTGACGATCTTGCCGGGACAGGACGGGGGTGGCGTCGAGGCCGTCTGCCCGAGGGTGACGACCCGCAGCGGCGCCGAGTCAGCGGCGCCGGGCCAGGCGGCTACGACGAGGGCGAGCAAAGCGCATGCGAACGCAAGCGCCGCAACCGCGCCCGACATACCGCTTCGCTTTTCGGCTGTTCCTTGCACGCTCAAGCTGCAACCCGAGCCTCTGATCAGGGTTGCGGCCACGATTCTGCCTTCCGGAGCGAGTGGATGTGGCGCTGTCCCAGCCCCTGCATGATCCCGGCCAAGCGGCCACTGTAGGGTTGCCCCCGCGGAATGGAGGGTCCGGACCAAGCAGAGCAGTTCATACCCGCAGGGCTCGCTTCGCTTGGGATCGAAGCCGACGAGACCGACCTCGCCGTCATGAACGCGGCCCACAAGATGTTCTGGCCCTCGATCCGCGATCTGCTCGCGCTCGACCTCGATGAGCTCCGCCCCGAGCGCGATCCCGACCTCTCAAGGGCGCCGGAGGGCGAATGAGCGCTCTCGACCTGTCCCTGGGCGCACAGGCGGCGGCGATCGCGGCTGGAGAGGCCGACGCGGCCGAGCTTCTCGACATGGCGCTCGAGCGAATCGAGGAGCGAAATTCCGCGATCAACGCGGTCGTCGATACCTTCCCCGAGCACTCTCGGACGATGCTCGACGCCGCCCCTGACGGGCCCCTGCGCGGCGTACCGGTGGTGATCAAGGACGAGTGGCCGCTGCCCTGGCGCGCCCAGCGCTTCGGCGCAGCCGAAATGATGGCCGCGACAGCGCCCGCGGAATCTGGTCCGTACCGAGCGCTGCGGGATGCCGGGGCGGTGATCGTCGGCGTCGCCAACATGCACGAGCTCGGCTCCAGCAGCACCGGCAACACGTCTGTCTATGGCCCGGCGCGCAATCCATGGGATCCGGAGCGCTGCCCGGGCGGCTCCTCGAGCGGGCCCGCCGCAGCCGTCGCGGCACGGCTGGTCGCTGGCTCGGTCGGCGCCGACGGGATCGGCTCGATCCGCTTCCCGGCCGCCTATTGCGGCCTGACTGGCCTCAAGCCGACCTTCGGCCGCTCGGCGATGGCCGGACACCACATGGACGGGGTCTCGACCACGATCGTCTCGGGGCCACTCACCCTCGATGCCGCCGATTGCCGGCTTCTCAGCTCTGTGCTGTTCGGCGAGGAGCTTGCGAGCGGCGACGCGCGCGGACTGCGAATCGGCGTCATCCGCGACGCCGTCTCGGAGGACGTCGCGCCCGAGGTCCGTGAGGCATGCGAGGCGGCAATCGAGGCACTGCGGGCGGAGACCGGCGGCGAGGTGGTCGAGGTCGGGCTGCCCGGCCTCGATGTCGCGGCCCTGGCGACGGTGCTGATCGCCAACAGCGAGGGCCTCGGCGAGGCCACTCCCGAGCGGCTCAACGAGCTCGACGCCGAGATCAGTCCGATCAACCGTGGCTTCCTCAAGTACCGGATGCTGTTGCCGGCGGCGGCGAGCGTGAAGGCCTACCGGATCCGCACTTTGATGAGGCGCCGGCTGGCCGACCTCTTTGAGCGGATCGACGTGCTCGCCTGGCCCACCGTGCCCGCGGTCGCGCCGCCGCTGGAGGCGCCGCTGGTCGAGCTGCCATCGGGGACGCTCACCGCCGACCAGGCCAATGTACGCGGCGCCGGCCTCGCCAACCTCACCGGGGCCCCGGCGATCAGCATCCCGGTCGGCCTCGGCGCCGGGGGGCTGCCGATCGCCCTGCAGTTGCAGGGCGCCTGGGGCAGCGACGAGCTGCTGCTCGACGCAGCCGAGGCGCTGGAGCGGGCAAACGGACGGCGCTGGGTCGGCTCCCTGCCACCGCTCGCCCAGACCGAACCGACGGAGGCCTGAGCATGCCGGCAATCGTCGTGCAGGGGCTGCAGCGGACCTTTGACGACGTCCTGGCCGTCCAGGGCGTCGACCTCGAGGTCGACGAGGGAGAGATCTACGGCTTTCTCGGGCCCAATGGCGCCGGCAAGACCACGACGGTGCGGATGCTGACCACGCTGCTGCTGCCGACGGGGGGACGGGCAACGGTCGCCGGCCACGACGTGATCGGCGAAGCGCGGGCCGTGCGGGCCTCGATCGGCGTCGCCCTGCAGGAGGCCGCGTTGGACCCGCTGATGACCGGGCGCGAGCTGATCCGCCTGCAGGCGACGCTGCAGGGCCTGCCCGGCGACGAGGGAAAGCGCCGCGCCGACGACCTGCTCGAGCGCGTCGACCTCGCCACGGCAGCGGACCGCCGGGTCGGCGGCTACTCGGGAGGGATGAAGCGCCGGCTCGACCTTGCCGCCGCGCTCGTCCACGAACCCCGCGTTCTCTTCCTCGACGAGCCGACCACCGGCCTCGACCCGGTCAGCCGCAAGACGATCTGGGAGGAGGTGCGGGCGCTCAACGACGAGGGAACGACGGTCTTCCTGACCACCCAGTACCTGGAGGAGGCCGACCAGCTCGCTGACAACGTCGGCATCATCGACAGCGGCAAGATCGTCGCCGAGGGGACACCGGAGGAGCTGAAGGCCCAGATCGGCCACCCCCACGTGCAACTGCAGCTTGCCGAGGGCTCGGTCGCCGAAGCGGAGGAGGTCTGCGCCCGGATCGGCAAGCTGTTGCCGCCGAAGGACGGCAGGTCGGTCCTCGTCGAGGTCGAGAACGGCGCCGCCGACATCCCGCGCGTGGTGAGGGCGCTCGACGATGCCGGGATCGGGGTCGAGTCGCTGGAGCTGGTCCGCCCGACCCTCGACGACGTCTTCGTCGCCAAGACCGGGCATCACCTCGAGAAGGACGACGAGGGGGAAACGCAGCGCGAAGCGATCGAGGCATGAAAGAGCTTGCCGCGAACGCAAGGGTCGTCCGGGCGCTGGGCATGCGCTCGATCCGCCAGACCTTTCGCCGGCCACAGTTGATGGCCCCGATCGTCGTCTTCCCCACTCTCCTGCTGGCGATCCAGACCGGCGGCGCGGGCGGCGCCGTCAACCTTCCCGGCTTCCCGCCGGTCCAAAGCTTCCTCCAGTTCATGCTTGCCGGGGCGATGATGCAGTCGTTGATGCTGGCGGGCAATAGCGGCGGGATCGCGCTGGCGGTCGACATCGAGATGGGCTTCACCGACCGCCTCTTCTCTGCCCCGATCCCCCGCTACACGATCGTGCTCGGGCGGCTGGCGGGCACGGCGGCGCTGGGTCTCTTCTCTTCGCTTTGGTTCCTCGCGATCGGCCTGATCTTCGGCGCCCATATCGAGAGCGGCGTGCCCGGCGCCCTGATCGCGATAGCTCTCGTCACCGCCACGGCGATGGCGGTCGGCGGCATCGGCGCGGCGATCGCCCTGCGCACCGGCAGCGCCAGCGTCGTCCAGGGCCTCTTCCCGCTCGTCCTCGTCGTCCTCTTCCTCTCCTCCGCCTTCTTCCCCAACGACCTGATGATCCAGCCCGCCAGGGCGATCGCCGAATACAACCCGCTGAGCTTCGTCGTCGAAGGCATCCGCGGGCCGATCATCTCGGGCGTCGACGCCTCCGAACTGGGCGAGGCGGTGCTGGCCATCGCCGGGATCGTCGTGCTCGGCCTCGTGCTCAGCGCACGCGCCCTGCGCCACCGACTGAGGGTGGGCTAGTGGAATCAGCCGCGACCCTGCCGCAGTGGCGTGCCAACCTGGCGACGATCGCCGCGCTGATGGCGCGCGCCAAGAACGAGCTGCTGCGGGTGCCGGGCGCCGCCATCCCAGGCGTGCTGGCGCCGACGATCTTCTTCCTCGGCCTCAACGGCGTCTTCGGAGCGCTGACCCAGCTGCGCGGCTTCAACACCGGAACGTACGAGAGCTTCATCGTGCCGGTCAGCATGCTGCAGGGGGCCGGCTTCACAGGGGCCGCGGCCGGTGTCAATCTCGCCCGTGACATCGAGGGCGGCTGGACCGACCGCTTGCTCGTATCCCCCGCTCCACGCTGGGTCCTGCTCGCCGGCAACGTGCTCGCCGCCAGCGCCCGGGCTCTGATCCCGGCAACCTTCGTCTTCCTCATCGCGCTCGTGCTGGGCGCCGGCTGGCCCGGCGTCGACGGACTGCTGATCACATACCTGATGGTCGCTGCGATGGCCGCGGTAGCCGCCTGCTGGGGCTCGGCCCTGGCGCTGCGCTTCAAGAGCCAGTCCGCGGCGCCCCTGATGCAGGCCGGAATGATGGGGCTGATCCTGACCACCACGGCCTACGCTCCGCTCGCGCTCCTCCAGCCATGGATGCGCAGCGTCGCCGAAGTCAACCCGGCGACCCAGGTCATCGACGCGGCCCGGCAGGGCTTCGTCGGCGGGGTGAGCTGGGCTGAAACGTGGCCGGGAATCGTCGCCCTGGCGGCACTGCTCACCGTCCTCGGCGCCTGGGCGCTGCGCGAAATGCGCCGCACCGCGGCGTGAACGACGGCCGACGGGACGAAATGTCACTCGGCGCTCCACATCCCGGCCCATCGGCGGTCGGGATTGCCGAGCGCGTGCTGCGCCAGAACTGGCTGGAGGGGGACCGCGATGGCGCCCGCTTCGCCTATACGCGACCGAGTCCGACTCGCTACCCCTGGCAGTGGTACTGGGACTCCTGCTTCGCGGCGATTGTCTGGCGCCGCTTCGATCCGCGCCGCGCCCGCGCCGAGCTGGAGACGCTGCTCTCCGCGCAGCGCCCGGACGGCTTCATCGGCCACACGATCTTCTGGGACCGTCCCGTCTCACTGAGCCGCCTCCCCTTCTACAACGTCGCCTCACGCAGCTCCTTCCAGACCGAGACGATCCAGCCGCCGCTGCTAGCCTGGGCCTGGAAGATCGCCGTCGGCGACCCCGCCGAGGAGCCGAGGATCGCGGCCCACATCGACTGGTTGGCCGCCAACCGCGACCTCGAAGGCGATGGCCTGCTCTGGATCGTCCAGCCCGATGAGTCGGGCCTCGACGCCTCGCCGAAGTTCGACCCGGTTTGGGGCTGGCAGGCTTGCACGCGGCCTGGCTTTCCCCTGCTCGTCCACCACAACAGGCAAATGGAGTTCGAAGCACGGCGGATCCGCCAGGCTGGCGGGCCAGTCGTCTGCGAAACGCTGGTCAACACGCTTTGGTCGCTCTCACTGCAGGCCCTTGGCCGCCCCTCGGCGACCCCCGCGTTGATCGAGCGGCTCTGGGATGAGCGCCGCGGGCTCTTCCTCGATCGGGCCGAGCCAGGCAACGTCAGGCTCAACGAGATCACCTGCGCCTCACTGGCCCCGCTTGCTCTTCCCGATCTGCCGGAGGAGATCGGCCACAGGCTGATCGAGGAGCACCTGCTAAACGAGCGCGAGTTCCTCACACCCGTCGCGCCGCCTTCCGTCGCCGCCTCGGAGCCGAGCTACGAGCCGGGAGGATTCCGCCGCCCGATGCGGCGCTACTGGCGCGGGCCGACCTGGGTCAACTCAGCCTGGCTTGCCTGGCTGGGACTGCGCCGGCTTGGCTATGAGGAAGCCGCGACGCGCCTGGTCACCGGCCTGATCGGAGCGGTCGAGCGCGAAGGCCTGCGCGAGTACTACGACCCGCGCACCGGCGCCGGGCTGGGGGCGGAGGACTTCGCCTGGTCGGCCCTGATCGCCGAGCTGGCGGAGCCCGACGCAGCGGCCGAGCGCAGCCATCTTTGAGGCAGCGCTATTTGTACCGATAGGTGATGCGGCCGCGATCCAGGTCGTAGGGCGAGAGCTCGATCTTCACCCGGTCGCCTGGGAGGATGCGGATGTAGTGGCGGCGCATCTTGCCGGAGATGTGGCCGAGCACATCGTGCCCGTTGTCGAGTTTGACACGAAACATCGTGTTTGGGAGGGCCTCGGTGATCTCGCCCTCCATCTCGATCTTCTCCTCTTTCGCCATGCGGCCGGGAGCGTAGCGGACCGTCTGCTCGCCGGCTCAGCGCCGTAGGCGGCGGGCGTGCTCGACCGCCGCCTCCCAGGTCGAGATCTCACCCGCGTACTGGGCGGCCTCCAGCTCCGCCAGGAGCTCGCCAAGCTCGGGACCGACCGGCATCTTCAGCTCAATTGCCAGCTCATCGCCGCGCAGCAGCGGCTCCGGCGGGCCCTGAGCCCGCCAGTCAAGCGCCGCCGCCAGCATTTCTCGCGCCAGCGCGAGATGAGCCTCGACCGCCTCCTCGCTGGCCAGCCGACCGGCCCCGCGCGCCGAGAGGCGGTCGGCGATCGTCAGCAAGGTGACGTCGACACCGACCGGCTCGGTCGCCCGCAGGTACTCGTGAACCCGGCGTGGCGGCAGCGGCGCCTCCCGGACCATGAAACCGAGGCGGAGATGGTGCAGGGCCAGATCCTGAAGGTGGCGGGTGAGCGCGCGACTGGCCCGCAGCCTGGCGCAGATCCCTCCGATCATCTCGGCGCCGTCGCGGTCATGGCCGATGAAGGTGACGAAGCCGTCCTTTTCGGTCCGGGTCACCGGCTTGCCGATGTCGTGCAGGAGGGCGCCGAAGCGAAGCGCCGTCGCACGACTGATTTCGTCGGCGAGCGGCTCGGCGAGGAGGGATTCCAGCTCGGCGGCACGCTCGCCGCCGAAACGCTCGAGTTCTCGCTCGACCTCGAGCGTGCGCTCGAGCACCGCGATCGTGTGCCCGTAGACATCGAGGTGATGATTCGGGCCCTGTTCGACTCCGCGCAGCGCCTCCAGCTCGGGCAGCACCACGGCCGTCAGGTCGAGCTCGTCCAGGAGCCGCAGCCCTCGCAGGGGATCCGCACCGCCGATCAGCTGCCGCAGCTCGAGCAGCTGGCGCTCGCCAGCCGGTTTTCCGGCCTTGGGGGCTTCGGAGCGGGCGAGCGCGACGGTGCCCGCATCGACCTCCAACCGCAGCCCGGCGGCAAGCCTGGCCGCCCGCAGCAGTCGCAGCGGATCGGCGGCGAAACTGCGCTCGCCGACGACGCGCAGGAGGCGCCGATCGAGGTCCGCGAGGCCGCCGAACGGGTCGATCGGCTCGCCCCCCGCAAGCGGCACGGCGACGGCGCCGACCGTGAAGTCCCGCTCTCCGAGGTCGGCCTCGATCGTCTCTCCCCGCAGCGCCGTCAGGTCGATCTGCCACGAGCCATCCGGGGCGACGACCCGCCAGGTCGCAAACTCGGCGGAGAGCTCGAACGAGTGGCCCTTGCCCTGGCGAGCGATCGCCCTGGCCACCGCCGCCACATCGCCGGCAACGGCCAGGTCGAGGTCGACCACATCCCGCCCCAAAGCGGCGTCGCGGACGGCGCCACCGACGACCCACACTCCCTCGTTGCCGGCAAGCGCCTTCCGCGCCAAGATCACCGGAGGCGCGGCCGCAAGCACCTCGGTGGGGCTCATGCCGCTTCCCGCGGCACCCTGGCAGAGATCCCGCAGGTGACCTCGTAGTTGATCGACCCGATCTGCCGGGCCACCTCCTCGGCCCTGACCGACTCCTCGCCCTGCGAGCCGATCAGCACCGCCTCATCGCCGGGCTCGACATCGGTATCGGGGCCGAGGTCGATGGTGATGTTGTCCATCGAGACGGTGCCGACGAGGGGCCGGCGGTGGCCGCGAACCAGAACATCGGCATTATTGGAGAGAGCGCGACGCACTCCGTCCCCGTAGCCGAGCGGTAGGACCCCGACGCAGGTGTCGCGGTCGGCGCGCCAGGTCTGGCCGTAACCGGCGCTGTCGCCCGCCGCGAAGCGCTTCACATCGGCGACGTAGGAATGCAGCGACATCGCCGGCGTGAGCCCGCGCTCCGCCGGGTCGCCCTGGAACGGATCGAGGCCGTAGACGGCGACGCCGCACCGCGCCATGTCGAAGTGCGCCCGCTGGTCACGGAAGACGGCGGCGCTGTTGGCGGCATGGACGGTGATTGCCGGGAACTCGGCCTTGAGCGTATCCGCAACCGCCGCAAAGCGGTCGAGCTGCTCGCCGAAGAAGTCCGAGCCTGGCTCATCGGCCGTGGCGAAATGGGTCCAGACGCCAGCAAGCTCGAGCTCTGGATCCGCGGCGCAAGTACGGGCGAGGGTCAGCACCGCGGCGGGATCGCGATTGCCAAGCCGGCCCATGCCGCTGTCGTACTTGACGTGAACGCGAACCGGCCGGCCCTGCGCCCGGCCACGGGCGCTGAGCAGCCGGCGGAAGTCCTCGTGCCATACCGCGACCTCCGAGCCCGCCGCAAGCGCGTCCTCGAGATCGTCGGGGGCGAGCGCCCCCATCGTCAATAGTGGGATCTGCGGAAAGCGCCGGCCGATCTGCGCCGCCTCGGTGCCGGTCGCCACCGCGAGGCGCGTCGCACCGCCCGCCAGCGCCGCCGAGACGCACCCGTCGGCGCCGTGGCCGTAGCCATCAGCCTTGACCACAGCGCAGAGCTCGGCCCCGTCGCGCAGCTCGGACACCAGCCGTGCGCAGTTGCGCTCGACGGCGCCGAGGTCGATTCGGGCGAGCGCCCGCGCCATCGGGCTTAGTGGCTGGCGACCAGCGCGGCCAGCGCGTCGGCCCGGGTCACGAGTCCGGCGAGTCGGCCCTCGCCGTCGACAACCGGCAGGTGGTTGTGGTGCTGCTCGGCAATCGTCTTGGCGATCGCCTCGGCGTCGTCGTCCTCGCGGGCGACGATCGGATCCGCTGTCATCAGCTCGGAGACCTTGGTCGCAAATGCCTTGTTGAGCCGCTTCTCGAAGCCCTTCATCGAGCCGACGAAGACGACCCCGCCCATGATGTTGAGGTAGTGCGGCAGGTGCAGGTCGGCCTCCTCGTCGCTGAGGATGAGGTCCGACTCGCTGACGATGCCGACGACCTTGCGTTCGGCGTCGATTACCGGGATCGCGCCCATCTCTGTCTTCGCCAGGAGCTCGATCGCGGCGCGCGCATCGGCGTCCGGGGAGACCGTTGGCACATCGGCGTCCATGATTTCGGCAGCGGTCTTCATCTGGGCAAGCGAGATTATTCGACCGCGAGGTCGGGAGCGATCCCGACCGCGATCGAGTCGATCACATCGCTGGCGATCACCGACTCCGCCGCGCCAATGCGGGCGGCCGCATCGAGCCCCGCACGGGCATGTCCGATCACCGCCGCGCAGGCCGCGGCAAAGGGATCGAGGCCGCGGGCGAGCAGCGCCGCGATGACCCCCGAGAGCACGTCGCCGGTGCCAGCCGTCGCCAGCGCCGGCGCCGAGAGCGCGTTGACCGCGACCCGCTCGCCATCGGTGACGATCGTGTCATCCCCCTTGAGGACGACCACCGCCGCGCCGGCGAGCGCCGCCTCACGAGCCGACACGAGGCGGTGGGCGGCGACCTGATCGGAGGGCCGGTCGAGCAGTCGCCCCAGCTCCCCGGCGTGCGGCGTCAGGATCGTCGTCGCCCTCCGGCCGGCGATCCGCTCGATCTCGCCGGCGAAGGCGTTGAGCCCGTCGGCGTCGATCACCAAGGGTGCCTCGATTGCGGCCGCGGCGTCGCGAGCCAGCTCGACCGAGCCGGGGTCGCGGCCAATTCCAGGCCCCAGCACACCCGCCGTGGCGCGCTCGAAGGTTCGCAGGACCGCCTTCAACGACCCCGGCGCCAGGCAGCCGTCCCCGCCGGGGCAGCCAACCGACATCACCTCGGGCTGAGCGGCCTCGAAGATCGGCTCCAGCTCCGCCGGCACTGCGACCGTGGCGTAGCCGGCGCCGGCCCGGATCGCCGCCAGCGATGACATTCGCACGGCGCCGGTGAGCCCCCGCGAGCCGCCGGCGATCGCCACCTCTCCGGAGCTGAACTTGGTCGACCGGGAGCCGCGACGGGGCGCAAGCCTCAACACCGCAGGATCGATCGCCCCGGCCAGGGGCTGTCCGGGCGCACCATTGGGAATCCCGATTGGCGCCACCCGCAGCTCGCCGGTGTGCCACTTGCCGGGCGCGATCAGCTGGCCGACCTTCGCGGCGTGGAAACTGACGGTTAGGTCGGCCTCGACCGCGATCCCGGCGATCTCCCCCGTTGAGGCGTCGACGCCGGAGGCGATGTCGCAGGCGACGACAGGGGCGCCACAGCGATTGATCGCCTCGATCGCCGCTGCCGTGGGCTCGCGCGGCTCCCCGGCGAAGCCAGTACCGAAAATCGAGTCCACGACGGCGCCCGAGCCCGCGAGCCAAGCGTCGAGATCGCCGGGCAACTCCCCTGAGAAGAGCTCCAGAGCCTCAACCCCGAACCCCATCTTGGCCAGCTGGCGCGCCGCCACCAGCCCGTCGCCGCCGTTGTTGCCCTTGCCGCAAAGAATGCGAACGGGGCCGTCCGGCGACAGCCCTGCGACGGCCTCGGCCAGCGCCGTCCCAGCCGCCTCGATCAGCTCCGCCTCGCCGATCTTCTGCTCCTCGATCGCCCAGCGATCGACCGCCCGCATCCCCTCGGCGTCGTACAGCGGCTTCAACCACGGCTGCATTCAGGCAGTGTCGACGATGGCCACCGCTGTCGCCAGCTCGCGCGAGTGAGTGAGCGAGATCTTGACTTGCCTCCTGCCGGCCGCCTCGGCCGCCCGACCGGAGAGGGACACCGTCGGCGGCTCGCCGGCGAGGACCTCGATCTCGTGCAGGCCAAGGCCACCGTCGAGGCCCAGCGCCTTGACGACGGCCTCCTTGGCGGCGAAGCGAGCAGCCAAATGTCGGCCTGGACGGGCATGGGCGGCGGCGTAGTCGCGTTCGGCCTCGGTGAAGACGCGCTCGGCCAGGCGCGGGTGACGCTCGAGGGCGCGCTCAAGGCGCTCGATCTCCAGGAGGTCTATGCCGAGGCCGGAAGCCACCGGCCCCAGCCTACTTTTCGAGGCCCGCGATCAGCGTCGCAGTCGCCGGTTCGTCGCCGGGGCCGGCGCCGAGAGCGAGGTATTCGATCTTCTTCAGATAGGGAACCGCTTCCCAGAAGTCTTTTTGGGAGCGAGGCACCAGTGCTTCCGCCAGATGCAGGGCGCTGGCGCCGTTGACGTAGGCGCTGATCGGCGTGTTGCCCAACGAGGCGACCGCGGTCTCATAGGGGGCGCTGCCCGAGAGGGTCGGCCCCGAACCGAGTTCGAGCCCCTGGAGGGTCTCGGCCAGGCCGTAGCCGATCGCGATTCGGCCGTCTTCGGCGGCCACGACAAGCGGCTTGCTGCCCAGTTCCGGACTGCTGATCGAGAAGCCGCTCGCCTTGCCGCTCACCGCGGTCACTCCCGGGACTTTGGCGCCGCGCAGCAGCGTGCCGAGGGCGGCGATCGCTTCGGCCGCTTCTTCGCCATCGGCAGTCACGACCAGGGCGCCGCCCAGGGTCTTCCGGCTCTTCCCTTCGACGTAGACGGCCGCGTCTTCGAGCGAGGCGGCGATCTTGTCGAGGTCGATCCCGCCTTGGCTCAGCGTGCTCTTCAGCTTGTTGGGCGGCAGTTCCGGCGGGATGCCGGATTCGTCGAGGCTGTCGATCGCTTCTTCGACCTGTTCGCCGAAGCCTGAGGCGGCGAAGGCGGCCACAGAGCCGGCGGGCATCGTTCCGAGCAGCTTGGAGACGTCACCGCTGGGCGCCTTCTCGCCCCCGAGGTCGCTGCTCAGATCGACCTCGATCTGGTCGGAGCCGGGGATCACGCTCGCCACCGCGGTCGCTTCGCTCGGATCGATGCCGGAGCTTTCGAGGACTTCTTTGGCCTGCGGGTCGATCTTGTCGCCCGACTGCTTGAGCAGGCCGCCGACGTCGACGTAGACGTCGGCGATGCTGCCGCGGGAGGCCGCGTCGAAGGCCGTCGCGAAACGTTCTTCGCCGGCGAGCGAGTCGCCGTTCGACGCGTCGACCGCGGCTTTGAAGCCCTTCTCTCCGCTGGCGATCACCGCCCATTCGCCGATCACGCCGATCGCGTTCCCTTCCGAGCCACCGACCTTGAAGTCGACTTCTTTGTAAGTCAGGTCCTTGTAGGGCCTCTTACCCCGGCTTGACTGCTTGTCGATGAATTTCTGCGTGGCCTTCGCATCGGTCGTCTGGATCGCGATCAGTGGATCGGAGAGTTCGCTGCCCTCGAGCCGTTCGAAGGAGACGCCCGCCGTCTTGCCCAGCCACGGTTCGACTTCGGTGGCGAAATCGACCGGTTCGCCTTCGCTGCTGGCCGAGCTTTCGAGTTCGGAGACGACGAATTCACCGAGGTTGTCGATGCCGGCGATCTTCTTGGCAACCGAGTCGAGGTTCGACTTCAGCGTGCCGGTCGGCTTCAGGTTCCCTTCGACGTAAACGAGCGAGCCCGGCGCCGCCAGGTAGGCCGGACCGGCGGAGCTCGAACCGTCGCCGCTACTGCTGCCGCCGCAACCGGCGACGAGGAGAGCGGCGAGCACCGCAAAGACCGAAATGGATACTCGAGTCCTAGCCATTAGGGAGAAGAGGGTAGCCGTACTTGACGTTACTCAACAGTCACGGTCTTGGCGAGGTTGCGCGGCTGGTCGACATTGAGGCCGCGAGCGCGAGCGATGTCGTAGGCGAGAAGCTGCAGTGGGAGGACCGCGACGATCGGCTGCAGGATCCAATCGGTGCGGGCGACGTCGATCGTCTCGTCGGCGACGTCACCGACGCGCTCGCAGCCCGCGGTCGCGATCGCGATCGTCTGAGCGCCGCGCGCACGCACCTCTTCGACGTTCGAGAGAACCTTGTCGAGGACCGGGCTCTCGGTTGCCACGCAGACCACCGGCGTCGACTCATCGAGCAGGGCAATCGGGCCATGCTTCATCTCGCCGGCCGCGTAGGCGTCGGTCGGGATGTAGGAAATCTCGCGCAGCTTCAGCGCTCCCTCGAGGCAGACCGGGAGTCCGATATGACGGCCGAGATAAAGGAAGAACTGCTGCTCGTGGTGAGCTTCGGAGACCTCGCGGACGCGATCCTCGATCGCGTCGAGAGTGGTCTCGATCTTCGACGGGATCGCCTTCAGCTCGCCGACCAGCTCGGCGACGCGCTCGGCCTCCAGCGTGCCGCGCAGCTCGGCCAGGCGCAGCCCGATCAGGTACATCGCTGCGACCTGGGCAACGAAGGTCTTGGTCGCCGCGACGCTGATCTCGAGCCCGGCGCGCGTGTAGAGGGTGGCGTCGGAGTCACGGGTGGCTTGGCTGCCCATCACGTTGGTTATCGCCAGCACCTTGGCGCCGTTTTCCCTGGCGAGGCGCATCGCCGCCAGGGTGTCGGCGGTCTCTCCCGATTGGGTGATGCCGATCACCAGATCGCCGTCACCGATCACCGGATTGCGGTAGCGATACTCGGAGGCGACGTCCATCTCGACCGGCACCCGCGCCCACTCCTCGATTGCGTAGCGACCGATCAGGCCAGCGTGGTAGGAGGTGCCACAGGCGACGATCACGATCCGCTTCAAGTCGCGCAGGTAGGCGTCGTCGAGCTCCACCTCGGAAAGATCGACGCCGTCGTCGCCGGGAAGGCGGTCGGCGATCGTTTCCGCCACGGCGTCGGCCTGTTCGTGGATCTCCTTCAGCATGAAGGTCTCATAGCCGCCCTTCTCGGCGGCCTCCTCGTCCCACTCGATCTGCTCAGCCTCGCGCTGCACCGGGTTCCCTTCGATATCGGTGATCCGCACGCCGAAGGCGTCGACCGTGACGATCTCGTCGTTTTCGATCGCGACGGCCTGGCGGGTCTCGGCGAGAAAGGCGGGGATCGCGGAGGCGAGAAAGCTCTCTCCCTCTCCCGCCCCGGCGACCAGCGGGCACTCCTTGCGGGCCCCGACCAGCAGGCCCGGTTGATCGGCGTGCATGGCGACGAAGGCGTAATGACCGCGCAGTTCGGCAAAGGCGGCGCGAACGGCCACTGCGAGATCGCCCTCATAGTGACCGGCGATCAGGTGGGCGACCACCTCGGCGTCGGTTTCCGAGCTGAACTCGCGCCCTTCGCCCTCGAGCCGGTGACGCAGCTTGGCGTGGTTCTCGACGATCCCATTGAGGACGATGTGAACCCGGTCGGAGCTGTCGCTGTGCGGGTGGGCGTTCTCCTCGGTGACGCGGCCGTGGGTGGCCCAGCGCGTGTGGGCGACGCCGGTCGTGGCGGGAGGCGCCGCGACGGCGACGCCGCCGCCCTCCTCAGCGTCTTCCTCGATCGCGGCACGCAGGTTGTCGAGGTTGCCGACGGCGCGCACGCTGTCGATCCGGCCGTCGTCGATCACCGACACCCCGGCCGAGTCATAGCCCCGGTACTCGAGCTTCTCGAGCCCCGCGACGAGCAGATCCAAGCAGGGCCGCCCGCCCACATATCCGACGATTCCGCACATAAGAGTCGATGAAGGGTAAAGACCGGCGGGTCAGGCCAGCTCTTGGCGCACGAGCGTGACAAGCCGCTCGCAAACGGCGCCGGCCTCCTCGGCGCTCGGCGCCTCCACCATGACCCGCACGAGGGGCTCGGTTCCCGACGGTCGCAGCAGCACGCGACCGCGGCCCTCGAGCCCCTTGCCCTCGCGTTCGACCGCCCGCCAGACCGCGTCGGCGCCGGCGATCGCCTCACGATCGGACACCTCGACGTTGACCAGTGTCTGCGGCAGCTTCTCCATCGGCGCCACCGTGGCGAGGTCGCGGCCGGCCAACTCGCGCATCGTCGCCAGCGCGGCGGCGGTTCCGTCGCCGGTGGCGACGAAACGAGTGTCGATGATGTGGCCTGATTGCTCGCCGCCCAGCGCCCAGTCGCGCTCGCGCAGCTCGTCGAGGACATAGCGGTCACCGACGCTCGTCACCGCGACCTCTATCCCGGCCGCGCCCATCGCTTGGTGAAAGCCGTAGTTGCTCATCACGGTCACCGCTACGCCGCCGGCCAATTCGCCGCGGGCCGCCATGCCCCGTGCGATGAGCGCGATCAGCTCGTCGCCGTCGTGGCTGCGGCCGGAGCCATCGACGGCAAGGACCCGGTCGCCGTCGCCGTCGAAGGCGAAGCCGGCCGTTGCCTCGGAGGCGACCATCGCCCTGGCCAGGGACTCGAGGTGGGTGGAGCCGCAGGCCTCGTTTATGTTGCGGCCGTCGGGCTCGGTCGCGATCGTCTCAACGATGGCGCCAAGGCGCTCGAAGATCGTCGGCGCGGCGCGGAAGGTGGCGCCGTTGGCGCAGTCGAGTACGACGCGGCGACCGGAGAGGTCGATCGGGAAGGCGGACTCGAGGGCCCGCAGATAGTCCTCCAATCCTCCGTTCAGCTCGCTCACGCGGCCTGGCTCGGCAACGTCGGCCTCAGCGTCGATCAGCGCCTCGATCCGCGCCTCGGCCGCGTCGTCGAGCTTCGTCCCCTGCGCCGAGAAGAACTTGATCCCGTTGTCGCGATACGGGTTGTGGGAGGCGGAGACGACCGCGGCGAGATCGAGGCCGAGGCGCTTGACCAGGATCGCCGCCGCCGGAGTCGGCAGCACGCCGCCGAGCAGGGCGTCGCCACCGGCGGCCGAAATTCCGGCTGCCAGCGCGGACTCCAGCATCGGACCGGACTCGCGCGTGTCACGCACGATCAGCACCTGCGGTCGTGGGACGTCCAGCGAGGCGGCCGCCGCGCGGCCAAGCGCCGTCGCCAACTCTGCCGTGAGGAACGTTCCGGCCTCTCCTCGGACCCCATCGGTTCCGAAGAGCTTGCGCCCTGTGGTCATGACTGGCTCCTAACGCTTGGAGAACTGAGGCCGCTTGCGCGCCTTCTTCAGGCCGGCCTTCTTGCGCTCCTTGGCCCGCGCGTCGCGGGTAAGGAAACCGCGGCGCTTGAGCTCGCCGCGCAACTCAGGATCGATCTCGGTCAGCGCGCGAGCGATGCCATGCCGTACCGCCCCGGCCTGACCGCTGATGCCACCGCCGTGGACCCGGACTCGGACGTCGACGCTGCCCTCGTAACCGGTCGTTGTCAGCGGCTGCACCGCCATCGTCTGATGCAGGGGCCGCGGGAAGAACTCATCGAGTGCGCGCTTGTTGATCTCGATCTTGCCACTGCCCGGCAACAGGGTCACGCGGGCGATCGAGGTCTTGCGCTTGCCGGTGGCGAGGTAGCGGGCGTCGCCTTCGAGCTTGGCCGGCGCGCGACTGGCGGGGCTGGGCTCCTCGGCATCGCCAACCAGCGCCGCCTCGCGCTGGCGCCGCTCCTCCTCTTCAGCCTCCTTGCGAGCCTGCTCCTCAGCGCTGAGCGGCCGCACTTCGGTCTCCACCGCAATCGGCTCCAGGTCGGCTCCAGGAATGACGTCCTTCTTCTTCTCCTCAGCCTTGGGCTTCTCAGGCTCGGACTCCGGAGCTTTCTCGGCGGCGGGCTCCTCCGCCGTCTCGGCTTTCTCGGCGGCGGGCTCCCCAGCGACATCTCCATCGGTCGTGGGCGCCTCGTCAACCTGCTCCTCCGCCACGGGCTCCTCGGCGGCATCTCCTTCAGCCGTGGGCGTCTCGGGCTCGGCCTCAGACGCCTCATCCGCGGGTGGCGTGGGGGTGGGCTCCTCGCCCGCAGCTTGCGAGGACGAGGAGTCCTCCCCCGCGACAGGACCCGCGGGCGCGGCCTCTGAGCCCTCGCCCGGAGTCTCCTCCGCCTGTGAGTCCTCGGGGTGCTCTGAAGTCTCGTTGTTCTGCTCGTCGCTCAAGTCTTGATCTCCATCGGTTTTGGCTGCTGGGCGGCATGTGGGTGGTCGGGGCCCGCGTAGACCTTCAGCTTGGTCAGCTGCTGGCGAGCGAGCCGGTTGCGCGGAAGCATCCCCTTGACCGCCTTGCGGATGACTTCCTCGGGCCGGCGATCGAGCATCTCGGCCAGGGTGCGGGACTTGATCCCGCCCGGGTAGCCGCTGTGGCGCCAGTAGCGCTTCTGGTTCAGCTTGTCGCCGGTGACGTGGATTTTCTCCGCGTTGATGACGACGATGAAGTCGCCGGTGTCGATGTGCGGGGTGTACTCGGGCTTGCGCTTGCCGCGCAGGGCGTCCGCGATCCGGGTCGCGAGACGACCCAGGGTCTGTCCCTCGGCATCGACGACGTACCAGTCACGCTGGCGGTCGGAAGGCTTGGCGACATAGGTCTTCATCAGAGAAAAGCCGCGGGGAGCTCCCAGCGGCCCCGGCATGATAGCCGCCGCGCCGTCTTGGTGTACGTGGCCGCATCGGTGTCTATACTGCCGCGCCAACAACTGCCTAATCCCAGCCTCACATGTGGCTGGGAGCGGAGGAACCGCAGGAACTGTTGCAGGTTCCCGGGGCGAATCGGCCGAAAAGGTCGTAGCGCATCTCTTTCAGCGCGAGCCCGACAGCTAACTCCGCAGGCGAAAGAAAGAGAGGGCACGTGGCAGGCAAGAGCGCCAGGCCTTGGTTGGTGGGAATTCATATGACGATTGCGGCGGCGGTCCTCCTGCTGCTGATCCTGGCTGCGTCGGCCGCGGCAAGCACCGGCGGCGCCTTCACGGCTGCCGGCGGACCGCCACCTCCGGGCAGCCCCAGCGGTACCCCGGCCGCTGAAGCGCCGAGCGCCGGAGCTCTCAGCCTCGTCTCCGCCCAGGCAACGCCGCGTAAATCGTTCTTCTACGGCTTCCGTTACCCCAGCGTCCGCTTCGCGATTGCCAGCACGCAGGCGCAGAACGACCTCCAGATCGACGTCGTCAACGCTGCCGGCGAAGTCGCCCGCAGCTTCTACCGCAACGACGTCGAACCGAACGTCGAAGTCCGCATCCGCTGGGACGGGACCACGAGCGAAGGCCGACCGGCCCGCAACGGCCGCTACAGCTTCCGGATCGAGCCCCAGGGGGCCACCGCCCAGCCGGCCGCACGAGCCTCGACCTCGACTGCGCCACTCAGCCTCGGCTTCGCCCTCTACGGCTACGCCTTCCCGATCCTCGGCGCTCACGAGTTCGGCGGCGCCGAGGGCCGCTTTGGCGCCGCTCGCTCCGGCCACACTCACCAGGGCCAGGACACGATGGCCGCCTGCGGCACACCGCTGATCGCCGCCCGCGGCGGCACGGTCCAGTACTCGGGGTATCAGGGTGCAGCCGGCAACTACATCGTGATCGTCGGCAAGGGCAGCTCGCTCGACTTCATGTACGCGCACCTGGCCGAACCCTCGCCGCTGCAGACGGGGGAACAGGTCCGCACCGGCCAGCCGATCGGGATCGTCGGCGACACCGGCGACGCCACCGCCTGTCACCTTCACTTCGAGATCTGGACCGCGCCCGGCTGGTATGAGGGAGGCAGCCCGATCGACCCGCTGCCCTACCTCGAAAAGTGGGACCGCTACAGCTGATTGGGCGGGACTATCCCGGTAGGGGTTCCACTTAACTTTTTCGGTGTAGCGGAACCTGCTGACGCCGCAAGGGCGCGCCGAAAAAGTACAAGACGTTCCACCCCTACCGGGATTGTCCCTTGGTCGAGCTTTTCCAGGTCACTAGCGCCAAGGCGGCTGCTACCGGCACGGTGGCCGGTAGCTCGTCGACGGTGAAGAAGAGGAGGTCGAATGCGAGGGCGAGAGCGGCCGTCAGCGCAGCCGCCCGCAGCTGGCGTGATCGCCTGCTCGCGAGCAGGCAGCCGACCAGGGCGGCTATGAAGAGGTCGCCAAAGCCCATTTGGGCCGAGCCGAAGTGGACCGCCTGTAGGCGCGGCAGGTCGCCGGCGGGAGAGGCGGCGTTGAGCACCGCGTTCGGCCCCTGCAGCAGGTCCGAGGCGACAAACCAGGTGTCGAGGGCCGCCATCGCGTAGATGCCGATGCGCAGCCAGAGCGCCGGCACGATCGAGACCAGCAGCCAGCCGAGGGCGATGCAGGCAAGCCCGGAGAGCGCCGTCGCCGCGGCCTCGCCGGCGAGCGAGCCGTGGGCGGCCCAGGCGAGGGCGAAGAGTGGCAACGCCGCCAGAGCCCAAGCCGGCCGAGAGCTCCGCACCAGCAGAGCAAGCGCAACGGCCGCAAGCGGCGGCACGACCACGAGTGCCAGGTAGGAGAGCCACGTCGCGGAATCGGAGTCGAGTTCGATCACCGCGATCACGGCGGCAATCGACAGGGCCGGAATCAGCGCCCACCAAGGGCTTCTCGCCCAGCTGAGCCAGGCCGGCAGCGGCCGCGGCGCCGGCAGCGCTACGAATGCTGCCTGAACGAGGCCGAGGATTGAAATGGAAACCGCGAACGACGGCAACTGATGACGAGGTCAGGAGGTCGACTGGCAAGGACGCAGGGTGTCCGCAATGCAGCGCATCGTGGATGCCCGAGGCCACCGCCAGACGGCGTCCTGGGCCGCCATCACTCCCACTCGATCGTTGCGGGGGGCTTCGAGGAGATATCCAGCGCGACGCGGTTCACGTCGGTGATCTCGTTGATGATTCGGTTCGAGACTCGCTCGAGCAGGTCGTAGGGAAGCCGGGCCCAGTCGGCGGTCATCGCGTCGTCGGACGTGACCGCGCGGATCACGATCGGGTAGGCGTAGGTGCGCCCGTCTCCCTGGACGCCGACCGAGCGGACGACCGGCAACACGCAGAACGACTGCCAGAGTTGGCGGTAGAGGTCTGCGGCGCGAATCTCCTCCTGCAGGATCGCGTCGGCGGCGCGCAGGATGTCGAGCCGCTCTCTGTTGACCTCGCCGCCGACGATGCGAATCGCCAGTCCAGGCCCCGGGAACGGCTGGCGCCAGACCATCCGCTCTGGCAAGCCCAGCTCGGCCCCAACCGCGCGGACCTCGTCCTTGAAAAGCATTCGCAGCGGCTCGACCAGCTCGAACTCGAGGTCCTCGGGCAGGCCGCCGACGTTGTGGTGGGACTTGATCGTCGCCGCATGATCGCTGCCGCCGGACTCGATCACGTCGGAGTAGAGAGTGCCTTGCACGAGGTAAGCGGCGTCCTCGAGCTTCGTCGCCTCCTCCTCGAAGACGCGGATGAACTCCTCGCCGATGATCTTGCGCTTGCGCTCCGGCTCATCGTGGCCCGCGAGCTTCTCGAGGAAGCGCTGCTCGGCTTCGACGTGGACCAGCGGGATGCCGAACTGCTCGAAGGCGGAAACGACCTGCTCGGCCTCGTTGAGCCGCATCAGGCCGTGGTCGACGAAGACGCAGGTCAGTTGCTCGCCAATCGCCCTGTGGACGAGTAGCGCCGCGACCGAGGAGTCGACCCCACCGGAGAGACCGCAGATCACCCGCCCCTCCCCCACCTGGGCGCGGATCTTGGCGACCTGCTCTTCGATCACCGACTGCGGCGACCAATGCTCAACGCAGCCGGCGACGTCGCGCAGGAATCGGGTCAGGATCTCCGTCCCGTAAGGGGTGTGCACGACCTCAGGGTGGAATTGGATCCCGTAGAGACCACGGTCGGGGTACTCGCAGGCAGCCACCGGCGAGCCAGGGCTGGAGGCAAGCGCCGTGAAGCCTTCGGGCGGCTCGAAGACAGCATCGCGGTGACTCATCCAGCAGTGCTGCTCCTCGGGCAGCCCGGCAAGAAGGTGGCCGCCCCCATCGATTAGCGTCAGATCGGTACGCCCGAACTCCCCAGTCTCAGCGGCCTCGACCCGTCCACCAAGCGCCTGAACCATCGCCTGCATGCCGTAGCAAATCCCCAGAAGCGGAATCCCCAGACCCAGCAGCTCGGTAGGAAACGCCGGGGCATCCTCCGAGTACACGGATGCCGGGCCACCCGAGAGGATCAACCCCTTGGGAGCCCTCTCCCGGATGGCCGCAACCGAGGCCGTCGCAGGCAGCAGCTCAGCAAACACACCGCATTCGCGGATCCGTCTCGCGATCAGCTGCGAGTACTGGCCCCCGAAGTCGAGGACGAGCACCTCCTCGGAGGCCTGGGCCGGCGCTGTTGAGGCGCCGGCCTCAGTCGTCGGCGACTCCAACACCGGCCGAGACCGCTGCGCGCCCGTTGGAGCCCATCCCCACCGACTGCTCGTTCTGCAGCTTCTTGCCCTCGCTCATCAGGGCCGGCGCGACCATCACCTCAGCCCGCTGGAAGGAGCGGATGTCCTCGTAGCCGCAGGTGGCCATCGAGGTCTTTAGCGCCCCCATCAGGTTGAAGGTGCCGTCGTTCTCCTGGGCCGGACCGAGCAGGATTTCCTCCAGCGTCCCGTCCTGCTTGGTCGTCACGCGCGTGCCGCGCGGCAGCGAGGGATGGAAGGTCGCCATCCCCCAGTGGAAACCGCGGCCGGGCGCCTCCTTGGCGCGGGCCAGCGGCGAGCCGACCATCACCGAGTCGGCGCCGCAGGCGATTGCCTTGGAGACGTCGCCGCCGGTACGCATGCCGCCGTCGGCGATCACGTTGACGTACTCGCCGGTCTCCAGCATGTGCTGCGAGCGGGCGGCGGCCACGTCGGCGATCGCCGTCGCCTGCGGCACGCCGATCCCAAGCACGCCCCTGGTGGTGCAGGCGGCGCCTGGCCCGACCCCGACAAGGACGCCGACGGCGCCGGTCCGCATCAGGTGCAGGCCGGTCGAGTAGGAGGCGCAACCGCCGACCACCGTGGGCACCGGCACCTCGGCGATGAACTCCTTCAGGTTGAGCGGCTCGACCGTGGTCGAGACGTGTTCGGCCGAGATCACCGTGCCCTGGATGACGAGGATGTCGATCCCCGCCTCGACCGCGACCTCGTAGTGCTCGCGCACTTTCTGCGGCGTCAGCGAGCCGCAGGCGACCGCGCCGCGCTGCTTGATTTCGGCGATCCGCTTGCCGATCAACTCCGACTTGACCGGCTCGGTGTAGATCTCCTGCATGATCCGCGTCGCCTCGTGCTTTGGCGCGGCGGCGACCATCTCAAGCTTCTCCTCGGCGTTCTCGAAGCGGGTCCAGATGCCCTCGAGGTTGAGCACCCCGAGCCCGCCCAGCTCGTTGACCAGCACGGCGGTATCGGGACTGACCACTCCGTCCATCGCCGAGGCGACCAGCGGCAGCTCGAATCGGTAGGGGCCAAGGGTCCAGCTGATGTCAATGTCGTCGGGATCGCGGGTGCGGCGCGACGGGACGATTGCGATGTCGTCGAATCCGTAAGCGCGCCGCCCCTTCTTGCCTCGACCGATGTCGATCTCCAAGTTAAGTCCTCCAGGGTGGCGTTGAGAACTCAGCCTACACTTCGGCGGGGACCTCCAAATCCTGGACATGGACCTCGCCGAGGAGGCGCTCGACCTGATTGCGGTCGACCATGCCGGCGCCGAAGTGCTGGGTCGACTCGGCGCCGCAGGCGACGCCATAAGCGAGGCACTCGCCCGGCGGGCGGCCGTCGTAGCGGGCGGCGACGTATCCGGCCAGGAAGGCGTCGCCCGAGCCGACGGTGGAAACCGGCTCCAGGGACTCCGTGCGCACCTCGAGGAAGCGGCGCTCGGCGCCTTCGCCGACGACCGCGACGCAACCGTCGGGACGCGTGATCGCCGCCTCGGCGGCGCCGAGGCGGACCAGCTCCGACAGACCGTGGACGAGGTCATTGCGATCAGCGAACTCCTGGCCGACCAGCTCCTCGGCCTCGCGCTCGTTCGGGGTGACGATCGAGGCGCCGGCCCTCAATCCAGCCCGCATCGCGTCGCCCTCGACGTCGAGCACCACCGGTACGCCACGCTCGCCGAGGTCCTTGACCAGGCGGGCGTATAGATCGTCGCCGGCGCCGGGCGGAAGGCTGCCGGCGAGAACGCAGAGCTTGGCGCCGTCGGCGAGGTATCGGAGCCTGGCAACGAAGCGCTCGACCTCCTCGGGGCTGACCGCCGGCCCGCGCTCGTTGATCTCCGTCTGCTCGCCCGAGGTCGGGTCGATCACGGCGAGGTTGATTCGCGTCTCGGCGGCGATCCGGGTGAAGTCGGTCAGCACCGATTCGTCGCGCAGCTGGTCGAGCAGCCGGCTGCCGGTCGGCCCACCGGCAAAGCCGGTTGCGATCACCGGGCGGCCGAGCAGCTTCAGCGCCCGCGCCACATTGATCCCCTTTCCCCCGGCCACGGTCCGGCTCTCGACCGCTCGGTGGCGATGGCCCAGACGGAAGTTGGGGACCGCGACGGTGCGATCTATGGCGGCGTTGAGAGTGGCGGTGACGATCATCGTGAGAAGCGCCTGAAAAGAATCGCTCCAACCAGTATCACGCAAGCTGCAATCGCAACGGGAATCCAATCGGAATCGAGAAAGCTTCGCACCCGATCGACAATGCTTGCCTTGGGAAGTGCGCGAGCGGCGCGCAGCGGCACCCTGGCGGCGCGCAAGCCATCGACGAGGACGGTTGCCGTGCCCAGCGCCACGCCGCGGCCGATCGGTCCCTCGACCTGCCGGGGCGCTCTGACCACCACGGTTAGGTCTTGGTCGGGACGGATTCCCACTGCGACGCCGCGAGCAGCGCGCAGCGGCAACCGGCCACCGGAGTAGCGAATCGAGGGATCGGCGAGCGCCGCGCCAGCGCGGACCGGCAACCGCCGGTGATAGAGGGAAAAGCCGTAGTCGAGCAGGTCGATGTTGTCGGCGAAGCGGTCTTCGTCGGTGGGCGCGCCGATTGCCACCGAGATCAATTCCACCCCCTTGCGCCGCCCGGAGCCGACGAGGACGTAGAGGGCGCCGAAGGTGTGGCCGGTCTTGACCCCTGTCACCCATGGCGCCATCCGCAGGAGCTCGTTGATCGTGGTGATCCGCCGCCGCGGTTTGACGCTGCGCAGCACAGCGCTGCGCGCGGCCGCGATCCGGGCGAAGGCCGGGATCCGCAGCAGGCGCTGGGTCAGCGTGGCCAGGTCGCGGGCGCTGGAGTAGTTGCCCCGCTGGTCGAGGCCGATCGGGTTGGCGTAGTGCGTGTCGGCCAGGCCCAGGGCCGCCGCGTAGCGATTCATCTGGGCGACGAAACGTGCCTCCGAGCCGGCGGCGGCGCGGGCCAGGTCGTAGGCGGCGTCGTTGCCGCTGCGCAGGATCAGGCCGTAGAGCAGGTCACGCACGCTGATCCGCTGACCGGGTCGCAGGCCGAGCAGAGACTCGCCGTATTCCGCTTGATAGGGAGCGGCTCTGACGATGCGATCGAGCGGCAGCTCGTGCAGGGCCACGTAGGCCGTCATCAGCTTGGTCGTGCTGGCGATCGGCAGGTGACGCTTGCCGGCGTGGGAGACCACCACCTCACCGGTGCGGCTGTCGATCAGGGCCCAGGCGCGGGCCTCGATCCGGGGCGCCTGCGCCGTCGCCAGGCCGGGGGCGATCAAGACGAGCGCCAATGCGACGGCAACCGCAAGCGCGCCGGCGCGGCGCCGCACTCGCCGCACTACTTGAGTTTCAGGATCTCGCCCGCGATCAGGATCTGCGGATCGACTTCGGGGTTGAGCGCTTCGATGCGATGCACCGTCACCCCGTTGCGATGGGCGATTGAGATCAGGGTGTCGCCATTCTTGACTTCGTAGGTCGCCGGGATGCTCTGGCGCTTTTGCTGTCTCGCGTGACGAGCCGCCTTGCCGTGACCATGCTTGCTGGAATCGTTCGAGTCGCCTCCGCCGAGGGCGCCGCCGACGACCACGATGGCGACGACCAGGGCGACCACGAGGGTGATCACCGCGATGACGCGGGCAGGGGCTGATGAGCGCTTGTTCATAGGACGTGGCGGGCGATCGGATGGGCGCCGCAGATCGTATATACGGTCAGCGGCGTTTCATGCGGTCGAAACGTCCCAAACCGCGGCGCGCAAGCTCTCCGCTGCCGCCGCCGGATCGTCTGCCGAGGCAATGCCGCGAGAGGCGGCGACCAGGGCCGAGGCGGGGCCCGGTCCGAAGGCCTCCCCCAGCATCTCCGCCCGCCCGCCCTGGGCGCCGACGCCGGGGATGAGGAAGATCGAGCGCGGCATCAGCGAGCGCAGGCGGCCGATGTGCTCCGGCTCAGTGGCGCCGACCACCGCGCCCATGCCGCTCAGGCCGCCGTCCCCCAGCAGGCGCTCCGACAGTCCATCGACGAGGGTCGCCAGCCGCTCGTGCAGCGGCTGCTCGGGGCTCGGCTGATCTTGAATATCGGCGGCGCCGGGATTGCTGGTCCGGACCAACGCAAAGATGCCCGCGCCGGCGGCATGCGCCGCCGCGACGAGTGGCTCCAGGGCGTCGGCGCCGAGCAGCGGATTGGCCGTGAAGGCGTCGGCGCCAAGGCCGGCGACCGCTCCCCATGGCGTCGGCGTCTCGCCGACGAGGGCCTGGGCGTACGCCGCCGCCGTGATCGGCACGTCACCTCGCTTGCCGTCGGCGAGGACCAGCAGGCCGCTTTCCTGAGCCGCGGCGCATACCTCGGCCAGCGCTGCCCAACCAGGCGCTCCGAGCCGCTCGAAGCAAGCCAGCTGGGGCTTGACGGCGACGCAGCCCCCCCCGGCCCTCTCAATCAGCGAGCGGCAGTGAGCGACAACCGCCCCGGCCGCCTGCTCCGCAACCGAGCCGGAGGAAGCCTCCGTCCCGCCCCGCGCGAGCTTCGACGGATCCGGGTCGAGACCAAGACAGACCTGGCTGCGGCGCTCTTCGACGAGCGCCGCCAGCCGATCTGCGAAGGGAGCTTGACTCAGCCTTTGACCTTGGTCTTCAGCGCCGAGCCGGCGGAGAAGCGCGGCACCTTGCCGCCCGGGATGGTGATCCGCTCACCGGTGCGGGGGTTGACGCCCTGGCGAGGACCGCGCTCGGCGACGTGGAATTTGCCGAAGCCGGTGAAGCTGACTTCGCCGCCGCCGCTCAGCGTGTCGGTGATCGCCTCAAGCACCGCATCGACAGCGTCGCTGGCCGCTTTTTTGCTGCCCAGCCTGTCGTCGCCTGCAAGTTGGTCCAGAAACTCAGCCTTTGTCACGTCGAAGCTCCTCCGTCATGGGTGGTTGAAATCGGGCGCAATCTAACAGTGGGCACGGCCGTAAAGCCGCATGGGACTCAGGATCCGGCGACCGTCATCGTCCCGATCAGCAGTGAGGGGGTGCTGACCGAGCCGCCAAAAGGGACCCAGCGCGGGTCCGCGCCGGCCGCCTGCACGGCCCCCAGCATCGAGACCAGGTCGCTGGCAATCGTGAACTCGCGCAGCGGCTCGGCCAGCTCTCCGCCACGGATGGCCCGCCCGGAGGCGCCGACAGAGAAGTCGCCGGAAACGGGGTTGACGCCAGAGTGCAGGCCGGCGACATCGGTGATGAAGACGCCCTCGCCCGCCTCGCGAAGCAGGTCCCCGAAGCCGAGCGGGCCGGAAGAGACGACGAGGTTCGAGGCGGAGACCGAGGGCTGTGAACGGTAGCCCCCACGTCCGGCATTGCCGGTGGAGGAGGCGCCCCCACGGCGCGCGGTATAGGTGTCGTAGAGATAGGTGCGCAGCGTGCCGCCCTCGATCAGGGCGGTGCGGCGGCGGGGAACGCCCTCGCCGTCGAAGGGCGAGGAGGCCGACCCCTGCGGGTCCAGGCCATCGTCGTGGAGAACGAGCGCCTCGCCGGCGACCTCGGCGCCGAGCCGGTCCGCGAAGGGCGAACGCCCACGCTGCACCGCGCCAGCGCCGAGCCCGCCACCGACCAGGCCGATGAAGCTGGCGGCGACGGTCGGATCGAGGACGACGGGGCACGAGCGCGACTGCGGCTTGCTGGCCCCGATCATCGCGGTGGCCCGCTCGGCCCCTTCGCGACCGACCGCGGCCGGGTCGAGCGCGTCGGGGCCGCGGCCGAGGTCGAAGCCGAGGCCGGTCTCGCGGCCATCGTCGCCCTCGGCCAGGACCTGGACGTAGCCGTAGCAGCTGGAGCGCTCAAACTCGCCGTCGATTCCGGTCGAAGAGGCGATTGCGATCCGCTCGGCGGAGTCGGCGTAAACGGCCTGCTCAACCCCGGCGACCCGCCCGTCGGCCCCGAGTGCAGCCCGCTCGATCGCCAGGGTCAGATCAGCCACACGATCGGCGGACCACTCCGACACCGAGGAATCGCTCAGCTCAAGCGCCGAGACCGGTTCCGGTGCGCCTTTCCCCCCTATATCGGGGGAAAGGCGCACCGGAGGCTCCGCTGGTCCCGTGTACTCGTCCTCGTCGGCGGCTCGCGCCGCCTCGGCTGCGCGAGCGGAGGTCGCGGCGATGCCGGCCTCCGAGAAGTCGGTGCCGAAGGCGTAGCCGGCCTTGTGTCCGATCCAGGCCCGCACGCCGATCCCCCGCTGCGTCGCGGCGGTGAGGCTCTCGATCTCGCCGCCATGGGCGCGAATCTCACGTCCGGTGTCCTCCGAGGCGTAGGCCTCGGCATCGCTGGCGCCCGCCGCCAGCGCCCGCTCGACAGCCTGCCGTGCCGGCTCGATCAAACTTCTGTCCCCCCCACCGTCATCGCACCGATTCGGACGTGCCCTTGGCCCGTGCCGACCGGCACCCGCTGGCCCGCCTTGCCGCAGACGCCGGTCTTCATCTCGAAGTCGTTGCCAACCGCGTCGATCGCCATCAGCGCCTGCAGGCAGTTGCCGATCAGGGTTGCGCCCCGACAGGGTCGGGTCACCTTGCCGGCCTCGATCAGGTAGCCCTCGGAGACGCCGAAGACGAAGTCGCCGGTTGCCGGGTCGACCTGCCCGCCGGCGAAGGACTTGGCGTAGAAGCCGCGATCGACGTCGGCGATCATCGCCTCGGGCTCGACCTCGCCGGGAGCGATGTAGGTGTTCGTCATCCGCGGCACAGGCAGGTGGCGAAAGCTCTCGCGCCGGCCGTTGCCGGTCGAGCCGACGCCATCGCGGCGAGCCGTTAGGCCGTCGTAGAGGAAGGCGGCCAGCCTGCCCTCCTCGATCACCATCGTCTTCTGGGTCGGAATCCCCTCGTCGTCGATCGCGTCGCTGCCCCACTCGTTGGGCATGCGGCCATCGTCGTAGGCGCTGAGCAGCGGCTGGGCGACCTGCTCGCCGAGCTTGCCGACGTAGACGCTGGCGCCCTTTTGGATGTGGTCGGCCTCGAGGCCGTGACCGGTCATCTCGTGGAAGAGGACGCCGCCGAAGCCGCCACCAACCACAACCGGCATCGAGCCGGCCGGCGCGGGGCCGGCGTCAAGCAAGACCAGCGCCTTGCGCGCCGCCCCGGCGGCGATCTCGCCGGGGTCACGGTCGAAGAGCTCGAAGCCGCGGTGGCCACCCAGCGTCTCGGCGCCGGTCTCGACCGAGTCGCCGCGACGGGCAACCGCCTGGGCGCCGATCCGCACCCGGGTCCGATCGTCGCTCGAGATCAGGCCCTCCGAATTGGCGATCGTGACCTCGCGGCGAACCTCCGCGTAAGAGGCCATGAACTGCGCGATCTCGGGACCCGCGCCGCGGCCCCGCTCGTCCAGCTCGCGCAGCAGCGCCGCCTTGCGCTCGGCCGGCACCGCTGCCGGCCGCTGCTCGATTGGATGCGGCGTGCCGGAGGTGGCCTGCAACGGCCGCGGCTCGGCGCGCTCGGCGCGCAGCGCTGCCGCTGCTTCGTCGGCGGCTCGCTCTATATCAGCGGGATCGAGCCCATCGACGTGGGAGAAGTAAGTGGTGCCGCCGCTGACCACTCGCACGCCAGCCCCCTCGGCCGCCCCCGACTGCACCGCTTCGACCCGCGACTCGTCGATCGCCATCGTCAAACCGGCGTTGCGTTCGGCGAACACCTCGGCGAACTCGCCGCCGTTGGCAAGCGCCCGCGCCAGCACGCGCTCGGCTACGGCCGGCTCGATCACGCCACTCATGGCCGCGGTCGCTTCCCAGCGACCTCGATTAGACGACCCGCGGCGACGAAGAGCTCGGCGCCGATCAGCGAATCGCCGGCATGGTCCCCGGCGGCGCCGCCGGGATAGTAGAGCCGGGCAAATGGCAGGCGGGAGACGCGACGGCGGCGCATGTAGGCGGCCGCCTCGTCGGCGTAGCCGGAGACCCGGTCGAGCAACACCCGGTGGGGCTTAGGCGGCATCGAGCCCCTTCCCGTCGCCGCCCGCGGCGAGGTCGCGCAAAACCGAGCGCATGTCGAAGAACATCAACGAGGCAAGGGCGAAGCGCTCGCTGACGACCACCGCGGCGAGGCCGGCGTGACGCAGAGCGAAGACCTCGCCCTGCTCGGTGGCGATGTGCACCTGCTCGACCGGCTCCTCGCCGGCACGATCGGCCACCTTGAGCAACGCCGCCGCGTCCTCGCGCCAGCGATTCGCCGAATCGCTGGCCGCCAGCACCGCCCCGTCGCCCCCCAGGATCGCGCCACCGCGGAGGTCGGTTGACATCTCGGTCAGGTAGGCAAGTGCGGACTCAGCCGCGTCGGCCGCCGGACCAACTTCCACACCGCTCATCTCACCGTCGGGCATCTCGGCCAAAATAGCGACCCGTGTCCCTGGCCCGAGCCTCCTGGATCATCGTCGTCTCGATCTGCGCGATCGCGGTGGTGCTCTTTGCGATCAGCGGCTACACCGGTTACTCGATCACCGTCGGCGCGGTGGGACTCGCTGCCGCGGTCAATCTCCTGCCGAGCCCATAGGCGCTAGGAGCCTCACTTTCCGCGGAAGGCAAGCCCGCCGTCCCCTACCCGGCGCGGAAGGGCCCGGACCGAGCCCGGTCTGGATCGCGCAACGACGTCTCCGGCTCGACGTGAATCAGCACCTCGGCCCGCGTGATGTCAGTCTCGATCGAGGCGCGCATTGCGTGGGCCAGCTCGTGGGCTCGCTCCAGGGTCGTGCCCGACCGGTACTGGACGTGGAGGTCGATGTAGCGGCGACTGCCGGCCCTCCGGGCACGAAGCTTGTGGTAGCCGGCGACCTCGGGTGTGCGCGCGGAGGCAATCGCCGCCTCGATTCGGTCCATCTCCTCATCGGGCAGGGCTTCGTCGACGAGCACCCCTGAGGAGCGCCGGATGATCCGGATTCCCGCCACGACGATGGCCGCCGCCACGGCGAGCGCCGTGATCGAGTCGAAGGCGGCGTTGCCGGTGATCTTGACCAGGCCGAGGCCGACGACGACGCCGGTCGAGGTCAGGGCATCGGTGCGCAGATGGGCGGCATCGCCTTCCAGCGCCGGGGAGTCGTAAGCCCTCGCCTGACGAGAGAGCACGGTCGAGACGGCCAGGTTTGCCAGCACCGAGAAGCCCATCACCGCGATCCCGACCCCAAGCGTCTCCACCTCGGCGCCGACGACCAGCCTGTGGGTCGCCTCGTAGATGATGATCGCCGCCCCGAGCAGGATCAGCAGGCCCTCGATCGTCGCCGCCAGGCTCTCGACCTTCTCGTGGCCGTAGGGATGGTCGGCGTCAGCCGGCTCGTCGGCCTTGCGCACAGAGACGAAGGCGACAACCGAGGCGACGAGGTCGATCAGCGAGTGGACCGCCTCGGTGAGGATCGCGATCGAGCCGGTGATCGCTCCCGCGGCCAGCTTGATCGCGATCAGCAGCGCGTTCGAGGCGATCGACAGTGCCGCGGCGCCGCTCTTGGTGTGGATCATCTGGGCCGGGACGCCGCCTCGTTGGCGCCCAGATGAGCGGCGAGCAGCCGTGCGGCCCGGCCGCGGTGGCTGATCTCATTCTTCTCCGCCTGGCTCAGCTCCGACATCGTGCGCCGGTCATCGGCGCCGGTCTCGTCGGGGACGAAGGCTGGGTCATAGCCGAAGCCGCCCTCACCGCGCGCCTCCTGGCTCAGGTAGCCCTCACAGCGCGCCTCGAAGACGTGCTCGGACCCGTCCGCCTCGATCAACGCCAGGGCGCAGTGATAGGCGGCGCGGCGGTCCTCACCGGCGGCGGCGACCTCGCGCAAGAGCTTGGCCAGGTTCTGCTCGTCGCTGGCGCCAGGACCGCCATAGCGGGCCGAGTGGATCCCAGGCCGGCCCCCCAGGCCCATCGCCTCGATTCCCGAGTCGTCGCCGATCGCCGCCGCGCCGCTCGCCAGGTGCGCCGCCCTGGCCTTCTCGAGGGCGATCTCGGCAAAAGAATCGCCTTCCTCGGCGGGCAGCTCGACGCCATCCGGCAACGCCTCGATCTCGATCTCCGGCAGCAGTTCACGGATCTCGCGCAGCTTGTGCTTGTTGGCGGTAGCGAAGATCAACCGATCACCCGCTCAGGGAGCTACCCACCGGCCACCTTTTCCTGCACCCCCCGCAGCCGCGAGATCCCCAACTCGGCGAGGCCGAGGAGCTCGTCGAGCGAGGTCCGCGACAGCGGCGTGCGCTCGGCCGTCGCCTGGACCTCAACCAGGCCACCGTCACCGGTCATCACAACGTTGGCGTCGACCTCGGCGGTCGAGTCCTCGGAGTAGTCGAGGTCACAAAGAGCCCGGCCGTCGACCATGCCGACGCTGACCGCGGCAACCGATCCGCTCAGCGGCATCTGCTCGATCTCACCGGCATCGATCAGCTTCTGCAGGGCGAGGCGAAGGGCAACGTAACCGCCGGTGATCGCCGCGCAACGGGTCCCACCATCGGCCTGGAGCACATCGCAATCGACGTAGACGCTGCGTTCGCCAAGCGCCCGGAAGTCGACGACGACCCGCAGTGAGCGGCCGATCAAGCGCTGGATCTCGACCCCGCGGCCATCCTGCTTGCCCTTGGCGATGTCGCGCTGCTTGCGATCGCCGGTCGAGGCGGGCAGCATCGCGTACTCGGCCGTGACCCAGCCTTTGCCGCGGCCCTGCATCCAGCGCGGCACCGTGGCATTGACCGAGGCCGTGCAGATCACCCTGGTGCGGCCGAGCGTGATCAGCGCCGAGCCGTCGGCCGTGTCGACGAAACCGGGGTCGATCGTGACTGGTCGAATATCAGCGGGGGCGCGGTCGTAGCTGCGGGAGGCGGGCATGGGCGCGAGTCTAAGTCAGTGGCGGCCCCACGACCGTCCCCGCAAACGCGGAAGGGCCGCGATAAACGCGACCCTCCCTGCCCACTGGGGGTAGCCCTATGACACTCGGGGGGACAAACCCGGCGCCTCGCGAGCCTTGCAAGAGCATAGGCACGCTAGCCCTGATCAGTCAAGAAATTCCTTTTGGTAGAACATTCAGTCCACGCTGGCTGAAATGGGCATCGAAGGCAAAAGCCTCATCCCCGCCGTCGCGCTCGATCAGCGCGAACGAGGTTGCATCGACGTAGCTCCAGCGCTTGTCGTCGTGGCGTTCGAGGATCTCCCAGGCCCTTTCCTCGGTGGGCCGGTCGAGGTGAACGAGATCGATCGCCCCGCCGCCGCGAAACCGCCGCCCCCACTCGATCGCCTCGCCGCGACCGACGCGAACCATCAACGCCGTATAGGTCTCGGCGAAGACATAGTTCGACGTGAAAAGCGCAACCCCCTCGGAGATCAAGCCGGCGAGCGCCGATCGCGCCCGCTCGTGCTCAGCCTCCGAGGAATTGCGCAGCGCGACGAAGGCGCTGGTGTCGATGAAGACCGACTTCATGGGCCGTAGAGGTCGCGGTCCAAGCTGCTGACGCTGGTCCCCTCGCGACCTTTGCCAGGCGTCTCGTCGACGAGATAGCTGAGCAGCGGATCGGCAGCCGGGTCAACGCCGCGAGCGCGCTCTGCGTCGATCAGCTCGCGCACGACAGCGGCGATGCTTCCCGCCGCCCCGGCGCGCTGCTTCAGCCAGCGGTACTGGCCCTCGTCTAGATATAGCTGGGTCCGATGCCTCATACTGTAATACAGCGTACCCACTGCCCCAGACGGAATCCGCGCCATCCTGCCCCGCACGGATTCAACCGGCGGCCTCAAGGCGGGAATTGGCGTGGGAGCGGCCCGCATGGGCCGCTCCACCTCCACCCTCATTTGAAGGCCACCTTGTCGACCGCCTCCTTGATCTTGTTGACGATCACGTCGGCGAGCTCGGTTCCCTGCTTTCCGTTGAAGCCCTTCATTGCGGCCACCATCCCCACCATCAGCAAGGAGACGAGCAGAATCAGGCCGACGTACTCGACCGTCCCCTGGCCCTCCTCGCCACCGATCAGGTCGCGGATCGCCCGCAGCCTTCGCTCGACGGCTGCGTGGAAATAGCCCATCGCCATGTAGAACATCGATGCCTCCTTTCGCGGTTGGAGGCCAATGCTCAAGAGCGGCGACGCGCCGATCTAGACCTGAGTGCAACGAGTCTGTGACGCTTGCGCCACCGAACGCTCGCTGCGACCCATCTGCCGCCGATCCCGCCGCCGGCCGCCGCGGATACCCTCAGCCGCATGCGCGTGCTGGTCGTCACCAATTTCGTGCCCGACGATGCGGCGCCGCAGCGGGGCCGCTGGATCCGCGACCAGGTCGACGAGATGCGCCGGGGCGGCGCCGAGATCGAGCTTTTCGAATTCCGGCCCGGCAAGGGCGGGTACATCCCGGCCACGCGGCGCTTGCGAAAGCTGCTTCGGCACAAGCACTTCGACCTCGTCCATGCCCACTACGGGCTGGTCGGCTGGTGCGCGCGGCTTGCTGGAGCGCGACCGTTGGTGATCAGCTTTCACGGCACCGACGTGCGGCATTGGATCGTCGGACCGCTTTCGCGGCGCCTTGCCTGGCGCGCGGACCTCGTCGCCGCCGTATCGCGTGCCCTCTTCAGGCCAGAAGGCGGCCGTCCGGGCCTGCCCCCTGTCCCCAGCTCGGCCGTGCTTCCCTGCGGTCCCGACCTCGACCGCTTCGGGCGGATACCGCGGGCAGATGCCCGCCGCCAGCTTGGCCTGGACGCCGGCGGTCGGTTCCTGCTCTTCCCGGCCAACCCGGCCCGCCCCGAGAAGCGCCACGACCGCGCCGCAGAGGTGGCGCGCGCCTGCGACGTGGAGCTGCTGACCGGCGGCTCGATCGAGCCGGAGCAGATGCCGCTCTGGATCAACGCCGCGAACGCCGTCCTCGTGACCTCCGACTATGAGGGCTTCGGCCTCGCCGCGATCGAGGCCCTCGCCTGCGACGTGCCGGTGCTCTCCACGCCCGTTGGCATCGCGCCCTACGCCTTGGGTGGCGTGCGCGGCGCCCTCTGCGCCCCCTTTGACGTGGCCGCCTGGACCGCCGCCGCCAAGCCGCTGTTGGAGTCCTCCGATCCACGGGTCGCGGGGGCCGCCCGGGCCGCGACACTCTCGGCCGGGCGAATGGCGCAGCGAACGCTGGAGGCCTACCGCGCCGTCCTCGCTGGCTCCGTAATAGATTGAGCCCGATGAGCGAGCCGGTAGGCCAGCCCAGCGGCAAAGATCTCAGCGCCCAGGTCGAGATGGCCAAGAAGCGCCTGGAGGAGGCCGCGGCCGCCGCCAGCAGCGCCGAGAAGCGGGTGGCGGCGGAGATCGAAGCGCTGGAGACTGACCTGGAGAAGGAGCGCGCCCGCGCTTCCGAGGCCCTCGAGGCGCTACGGCTCGCCCACGCTGAAGAGCTGCGCCGCGAGCGCGAGGCCAAGGACCGGGTGGTCGCCGAGGCCGAGGGTCGCTTGGCGGAAATCGAGGCCCAGGCGGAGGCGGCGGAGAAACGTGTCGACGACGCCGAAAAGCGCGCCGCCGCGGCCGAGGGGGCGATCGACGAGGAGCGGGCGCGGGCGCGCGAGGCTGCTGCTGCCTGGCTTCGCGGGCAGGTAGAGACGATTCGTCGAGAGGCGGGCGGGCAATAGCCGGCAGCGCCGAGTTCGACGTCGCCGTGGTTGGCGGCGGCGCTGCTGGGCTGTGGACCGCCCTGCAGGCGGCGGAGCAGGGCGGCGCGGTCTGCCTGGTTTCGCGCACGCCACTTTCGCAGAGCGCCAGCTTCTGGGCCCAGGGTGGGCTGGCGGCGGCGCTGGAGCCCGGCGATTCGCCGGCCCAGCACGCGGCCGACACGATCGCCGCCGGCCGCGGGCTCTGCCGGCCCTCAGCGGTCCAGGTCTTGGTCGACGAGGCGCCCGCTGCGGTGGCAGAGCTGCGCCGGCGCGGGGTTGTCTTCGACCTCGAGCCCGATGGCGAGCTATCGCTCGGTCTCGAGGGAGGGCACACCCGCCGCCGCATAGTCCACTCCGGCGGCAGCGCGACCGGTCACGAGATCACCTCGAAGCTCGCGGCGATGGTCGCCGCCGAGCCGGGCATCGAGGTGCGCGAGCGGGCCTCGATGACTGCGCTCTGGAGCGACCGCGAGCGCTGTCACGGCTTGCTCACCGAGGAGGGACGGATCGCCGCCCCAGCCACCGTCCTTGCGACGGGCGGGGCGGCCGCGCTGTGGCGGCGGACGAGCAATCCTCGGGGAGCGATCGGGGCGGGTCCGACGATGGCCGCGGCTGCGGGCGCCGAGCTCGCCGACCTCGAGTTCTGCCAGTTCCACCCGACCGCCCTGGCCCTCCCCGGCACTCGCTTCGATGGATTGCTGATCACCGAGGCGGTGCGCGGCGAGGGCGCGACGCTGCTCGACGGCGCCGGGCGCCGCTTCACCGACGAGCTGGCGCCGCGCGATGCGGTGACGGCGGCGATCCTCGACCGGCTCGAGGCCGACGGCACGGCTGCGGTCAGGCTGGACCTGCGTGGAGTCGACCCTTCCCGCTTCCCCAACGTATTCGAGTCACTGATCGACGCCGGCCTCGATCCAGGCGCCGAGCCGGTCCCAGTCGCTCCCGCCGCGCACTACATGATGGGAGGCATCGCGGTGGACCTTGACGGCCGTTCCTCGCTGCCTGGCCTCCTCGCGGTCGGCGAGTGCTCGTGCACCGGCCTGCATGGGGCGAATCGACTCGCCTCCAACTCGCTCAGCGAGTGCTTCGTTTTCGGAGGCCGGGCCGCGGCGGCGGCATTGGAAGAAGCGTCGCCATCCAGCCGTCCAGAGCCGACGGCCTGGCGCTTCGAGCCTCCCGCAGAGGCGACGCGCGACGCCGTCTGGGCCCTTGCCGGCCCGATGCGCCGCGAGGAGCAGCTCGGGCAGCTGCTGGCCGATCCCTATCCCCTCGCCGCCGCGATTGCCGCCTGCGCGCTGGCGCGCCCGGAGTCGCGCGGTGGCCACCTGCGCGCCGACTTCCCCGCCTTGGAGCCGGAGCTCGACGGCGTCCACCTGCTCTTCAGCGCTGATGACGAGGTCCGCCACGAAAGCTGGCGTTAGTTAGCGTCAACCCATGCTGCTCGGCGTCGACGTAGGCGGGACCTTCACCGACGCCGTCCTGATCGACGGCGAGCGAATCCACACCGCGAAGCTGCCGACCACGCCTGAGGACCAGTCGCAGGGGGTGATCGCGGCGGTGGAGGAGGTGCTGGGACGGGCCGGCGCGGATGCCTCCCAGGTCGTGAGCTTCGCCCATGGGATGACGGTCGGCACCAACGCGCTGCTCGAGGAACGCGGCGCCCGCACCGCGCTGATCACCACCCGCGGCTTCGGCGACCTGCTCGAGATCGGCCGCCAGGATCGTCCCCAGCTCTACAGGCTCTGCGCCCCGAAGCCGGTCCCGCTCATCGATCCTGATTTGCGTTTCGAGGCAGCCGAGCGCACCGGCCCCGAGGGCGTCATCGAGCCTCTGGCTGAGGGAGAGCCGAGCCGTCTCGCCGAGCTGCTGCGTGAGTGCGACGCCGAATCGGTGGCGATCTGCCTGCTCTTCTCCTATCTCGACCCTGAACATGAGCAGCGCATCGCCGCGCATCTGCGCCGCGAGCTCCCCGAGCTGCACGTCTCCGCCTCGCACGAGGTCCTGCCCCGCTTCCGCGAGTACGAGCGCTGCTCGACCACGGCGATTGATGCCTACCTCTCTCCTCTGCTTGGCCGCTACCTGGGGCGGCTCGGGAAGGCCGCGGCGTCAGTTGGACTCCCCCAGCCGCTGGTGATGCAGTCCTCAGGCGGCGTGGCAAGTGCCGACGATGCGGCCCGCGCGGGGGCCTGGAGCGTCCTCTCGGGCCCGGCCGGTGGAGCCGTCGGGGCCGGCCTGATCGCCGATCTCTCCGGCGACGGCAACGCGCTCGGGCTCGATATGGGCGGGACCTCTTGCGACGTTTGCGTGGTTGAGAACGGCAAGGTGCGGCGCACCGACTCGCGCACGATCGGCGGCCGGGCGATCCAGCTGCCGATGGTCGACGTCCACACGGTTGGCGCAGGCGGCGGCTCAATCGGCTGGCGCGACAGCGGCGGCGCGCTACGCGTCGGTCCGCAATCGGCAGGGGCGGACCCGGGCCCGGCTTGCTACGGACGCGGTGGCGGCAAGCCGACCGTCACCGACGCCAACCTTCTACTCGGCCGGCTCGCCGCCAGCTCGGAGCTGGCCGGTGGGGTTCCCCTGGACGCCGGGGCAGGGCGGGCCGCGGTCGCCAAGCTGGCGGCCGAGCTCGAGCTCGGCGAGACCGAGGCCGCTGAAGGGATCATCCGCATCGCCAACCAGGAGATGGTGCGTGCCCTGCGCGTCGTCACGGTCGAGCGCGGCGTCGATCCACGTCGCTTCGCGCTACTGCCGTTCGGCGGCGCCGGTCCGATGCACGCTGCCGAGGTCGCCACCGAGCTTGGCATCGAGCGCATTCTCTGTCCGCGCGCCGGTGGCGTGCTCTCGGCGCTGGGCCTCTGCGCCTCGGATCGCCGTCGAGACACGACCCGCACCGTGATGTTGAGCGGCGCGGACCTGAGTCGCCAACGTGTGGCCGCCGAGGTCGATCGGCTGGTCGCGGCTCTGGCTGGTGGGAAGGATGACCGGACCGAGGTGATCTACGAGATGCGCTATGCCGGCCAGGCCTTTGAGCTGCCGGTGCCGGGCTCCGCTGAGGCTGACCCGGATGAGCTTGCCGAGCGCTTCGAGGGATTGCACGAGGAGCGCTACGGGCACCGCGATCCCGATGGCGAGGTCGTCCTCGTTCACATTCGCCTGGCGACGGTTGGCCCTGGCCCACGGCCCAGGCCAAAGGCGGCGGCAGGGCAGGTCGAGGAGACCACCCGGCGCGTCCGCTTCGATGGAGAGTGGCTGGAGACGCGAGTGCTGCGCGGCGAGCCGGCGGCCGACATCGCCGCCGAGGGCCCAACGATCTTCGAGCTGCCCGAGGCGACCTTCGTGGTGCCCCCCAAATGGAGAGCCGAGGTCGACGAGGCGGGAACGATCCGCGCCGAGGTCCAGCAAGGAGAGCCGTGGTCGACTTAGTCGCCCATAGAGCGACCAACTCGACCACGGAGAAAAAATGAGCACCCTCGATCCGATCGCGCTGCAGGTGATGATCGGCGGTCTGCGCGCTGCCTGCGACGAGATGGGCGCGGCGCTGATCCGCTCGGCCTACTCGGCCAACATCAAGGAGCGCCACGACTGCTCGACCGCCCTGTTCGACGCCGGCGGCGAGCTGGTCATGCAGGCGGAGCACATCCCGGTCCACCTCGGCTCGATGCCGGACGCGGTCGCTGCCGTCCTCGGCCAGGAGCAACGCCGCGGCAGCTCGTGGATCCTCAACGACCCATACCGAGGCGGGACCCACCTGCCTGACATCACCTTGATCTCTCCCGTCTTCGTCGAGGAGGAGGTGATCGGGTTTGCGGCCTGCCGTGCCCACCACGCCGATGTCGGCGGACCGACCCCGGGCAGCATGCCTGCGCGCTCGACCACGCTCGATCAAGAGGGCGTCGTAATCCCGCCCACCGCGGCCGATCCCGACGCCCTCCGCGAGCTCACCTCCCAGATGCGCTTCCCGCGCCAGCGCCTCGCCGACCTGCGAGCCCAGGCTGCGGCGAACAGGACCGGCACGCTGCGCCTCACCGAGCTGGCCGAGCGCTACGGTCCCGAGCCGTTGCGCGTGGGGATGACGGAGATCCTCGCCTACGCCGAGCGCCGCACCCGCGCGGCCCTATCGGCGCTGCCCAACGGCACATACGCCGCTGAGGACCTGCTCGAGGACGACGCCGGAGGCGAGTCTCGCGAGATCGCCCTACGGGTCGAGGCGACAATCCGCGACGACCACCTGACCCTCGACTTCAGCGGAACCGACCCGCAGGTCGAGGGCAACTTGAACTGCCCTCTCTCGGTGACCAAGTCGGCGGCTTTCTTCGCGGTGCGCGTGCTGACCGATCCCGAGGCGCCGCCCTCGGCCGGCGCCTACCGGCCGATTGAGGTCATCGCACCGCAGGGCTGCCTGCTCAACGCCCGAGCTCCCGCCGCGGTCGCCGCCGGCAACGTCGAGACCTCGAGCCGCGTCGCCGACCTCGTCATCGCCGCCTTCTCCGGCGCTCGGCCGGTGCCCGCCCAGGGCCAGGGCACGATGAACAACCTGACGCTGGCGGGAGAGGACTTCACCTACTACGAGACGCTCGGCGGTGGCCAAGGCGCCTGCCCCGACGCCGACGGGCCAAACGCGATCCACGTGGCGATGTCAAACACGCTCAACACACCGGTCGAGGCGCTCGAGAGCGAATTCCCCCTCCGCGTCCGTGAGCTCTCGCTGCGCCACGACAGCGGCGGCGAGGGCCAATACCGTGGCGGTGACGGAATCGTTCGCGAGATCGAAGCGCTGGTCCCGATCAGCTATTCGCTGATCAGCGAGCGACGCCGCCACCCGCCCAGAGGGCGCGAAGGCGGGGGCGACGGAGCGCCGGGCCGCAATCTCCACAACGGTGAGCCCGTGCCCAGCAAGACCGAGGGCAAGCTGCAACCCGGCGACTCGATCCGAATCGAAACCCCAGGCGGCGGCGCCTACGGAACTTCGTGACCTCGAGCTTCTACAGAGATGGGATAGACGTGACCTTCGTCACATATTTGGAGATCGCGGCGTACTCGTCTAGAATGCCGAATCCGGGCGGGCTTCTCATCCTGGAATGGGGTCTGAATGTTCCCCCTTCCCAGTCTTTTTGATGCAACCAACCTTCTAAAGGTACGACTCCAAATGCCAATCGCTTTCAAGGAATGGGCTGTAACGGTCCGCGCGCTCGCCGAGGGCGAGCAACTACTGACCCTCCGCAAGGGCGGGATCCGCGAGGAGAACAAGCACTTCGAGCTGGAGCACGAGCGCTTCTTCCTCTACCCCACCTTCGACCACCAGCAAAACAATCTGGTGCGCGAGTCCCACCACCCCGAGCTGGGTCGCGCGCTCGAGGAGGGCGTTTGGCCTGATGAGGAGCCGCCCCCCGCGGCACTGATCCAGGACGGCGGCATCTCGCAGCCGGAAAGGGTCCGCCTGCGTGCCTGGGCCGAGGTCACCGACCACATTACGGTCACCGATCCCCGCGCCGTCGACGGCCTCTCGCCCTATTACGTCTGGACTCCGGATTACGCCGAGAAGCGGCTCAACTGGAAGCGTCGTCATCCCCTCCACGTGCTGCTGCTGCGGGTCCACCGCATTCCGCGACCGGTCACGGTCCGCGTCCGCGAGGAGTACCACGGCTGCCGCTCCTGGGTCGAGGTCGACCGCGAACTCCCCTTCGAGGGAACGCCGGTGATGGCCGACGAAGAGTTCGACCGCGCTCGCGCCGAGATCCTGAGCGTGTGCGGCGCAGCAGAGCCTGCCTTGGTCTAAGGCTGGCTGACCGGCGCATATCGGCGTCCTCGGTCGCTTGCGTGCTGAGCACGCCGCGCTCCCTGCGTCCTTGATCTGCTTGGTCAGCCAGCCTTAGTAGGCTCGCGCTTTATGCCGTGGGTCGAGACGCAGTCGCTGAGCTTTACGGCCCGCCATGACAGCGGCGACGCCGCCTTTGCGGAGCGCATCCTCGACCGGATGGAGGAACTGCGGTTGCGGCTCGAGGACCGTTTCGAGCGGGTGCCGGGTGAGATCACGGTCGTCGTCCACACCAACCCGGCCTGGCTGGCGATGGCCCACCCGTTCCTCCCCGCGGCGCGCTGGTCGGCAGCGCCGGCCGGGCGCCGGTACCTGGCCGGCTGGGCGATGGCGAGCGAGCTGCATGTGCTCAACGACCCTCACATGGAGCGCCGCGCCGCCGGAGACGATTCGCGCGAGGCGCTGCGCGGAACCGCCGAGCGCCTCTACGCGCAGCTGGTGGTAGCCGCCAACAATCCCGAGCTCCCGCCATCCTGGACCCCACGCCGCTTCGCCCGCTACCTGCGCTGGGCGTGGCTGGTCGAAGGTGGCGCGCAGTACTTCTCGCGACAGGTGGGCTTCTATCGCGCGGCGGTGATCCGCCGCCTGCGCGAGAGCTCCCGGCCATCGTTCCCGCCCTCGCGTCGGGACGCGGTCATCCTCGGTGGGACCATTTTCGACTTGCTGGAGCTCGAGCGCGGCCCGGAAGCCTGCGAGCGCCTCGCCCTCCAGCTGCTCCCCGGCGGCACGACGCCAACCCTGGAAGCCGCCTTCGAGGCTCGCGTCGGAGAAATCGAGGGCGCCTGGCGCGACTACCTGCGCGAGGTTCTGCGGCCGAGCCTCGACTAGCTGGCGCCCGGCGTCCCCTCGAGGACTTCGCGAGCCTCCTCGGCGACAGCCTCTGGCACGAGGATCTGGCGCGGCCCCGCGGCGAGAAACTCGGGGTTGTCGACGGTCCGCTGGATCATGCTCGGGATGCCGTGCTCGCCGAGCAGGCCCTGGATCATCTCCGCCTCCATCTGGTTCAGCGCGTAGGCGACCTTGACCGGTCGGTTGCTACTCGACGACGAGCTCGGCATCGGCGATCTTCAGGTCTTTGAGCCAGTAGCCCTTGACATCGGGCGCATCCGGCTCCCTCAACGAGACGATCAGGTAGATCGCGTCTGGCCAGTTGACCGCCTGGTTGACGTCAGTCTGCGACGGATAGGCCGCGCTCTTGGTGTGCGAGTGGTAGATCGCGAGCAGCTCCTTACCGTCGTCTTCGATGTCCTTCAGCGCGTTGTATTGGCCCTGCGGGTCCATCTCGAAGCGCAATGGGCTGGCAGCCGAGTTGACCACCGGAACCACCACGCTCGCCTCACCCCCGGCGCCGCCGACCATCCCGCAGCACTCGTTGGGCAGGTCGGCGCGCGCATGCGCGACCATCTCGTCGATCAGGCTCTGCGCGATTCGCATCTGCGGCTGAAGAGACCTACCACCAAACGGTCGAGTCGAGGTTTTCGATCTCCTCGATCGGCTTGGTGTAGACGCCGGATGAGAGGTACTTCCAGCCGTCGTCGGGGATCAGGAAGACGACGTTGCCGCTGTCCAGCTCGCCTGCGATGCGGGCGGCGATCGCAGCGATCGCGCCGGAGGAGACACCGGCGAAGACGCCCTCCTCGTCGAGCAGTTTCTTGGTCCAGACGATCGCGTCGCGGTTGGAGACCATGATCTTGCGATCGAGGAGCGAGATGTCGATGATCGGCGGGATGAAGCCGTCGCTGAGCGAGCGCAGGCCATCGACCATCTCGCCCTGCATCGGCTCGGCAGCGACGATCAGCGTCTCGGGGTTTTCCTCCTTCAGCCGGCGGCCGTTGCCCATCAGGGTGCCGCCGGTGCCGAGACCCCCGACGAAAGCGGTCACCTCGTCGAGCTCTTCGAGGATCTCCAGCGCGGTGCCGTTGTAATGGGCGAGCGGGTTGGCCTCGTTGCCGTACTGGTAGGGCATGTAGTACTGGGAGTCCTGAGCCATCTCCAGGGCGACCTCGACGGCGCCGTTCGAGCCCTTGGCGCCCTCGGAATAGACGATCTCCGCCCCGTACATCGCGAGCAGCTGGCTGCGCTCCTCGGTGACGTTGTCGGGCATCACGACCTTGAGCTTGTAGCCCTTGCGGCGGCAGATCATGCCCAGCGCGATGCCGGTGTTACCCGAGGTCGGCTCGAGGATCGTCTGGCCCGGCGCGATCGCGCCCTCGGCCTCGGCCGCCCCGATCATCGACTTGGCGACGCGGTCCTTGACCGACCCGGTCGGGTTGTGGCCCTCGAGCTTGGCGTAGATGCGGACCTCAGGATTGGGAGTCAGGCGTGGCAACTCGACCAGCGGCGTGTTGCCGATCGACTCGACGATGTTGCCGAAGCGTCCCCCGCAGGGTCGGTTGAGAAGTTCAGACATAGCTCGCCAGTCCCTTACTTCAAAAAGTATAGCGTCGGGCTTGCGGCCCGTGGAGCTTTACGAAAGCTTTTTCAACCGCCGGCCATCGCCGGCAGGATGACCACGGTGTCGCCGTCCTTGACCGGGGTACCCAGGTCATCCAGAACCCGAACGTCCTCGTCGTTGAGGTAGACGTTGACGTAGCGGTTGAGGTCGCCGTCCTCGCCGAAGAGCTGCTCAGCGGTGGCGGGGTGATCGGCGGTGAGGGAGCGTAGGACCTCGCCTACGTTGGAGCCGGCCGCCTCGACCTCGGACTGGCCGCCCGTTTGCGGGCGCAGCACGGGAGGTATGCGAACGGTCGCCATGAGGGCGGTGATCCTAGCCTAGGAGGCCAGCGTCTGACGATCGCCGCCGGCGCCGGCGCAGAAGGCATCGTAGTCGGGAAACTTCCCCATCTCCGACTCGGGGATCTCCTCGGCCCCCTCGCCGCAGATCGGGCAGTCGGGGTCGCGGCGGACCTTCAGCTCGGTGAAGCGGGTCCCCAACGCGTCGTAGAGCAAGAGGCGACCGATCAGCGGTTCGCCCTTGCCGAGGATCAGCTTGATCACCTCGTTGGCCTGCAGGGTGCCCATCGTCCCCGCCATCACCCCGAGCACTCCATTGGCCGAGCAGCTGGGGGCCAGCTCGGCCGGAGGCGGGGTCGGATAGAGGCAGCGATAGCAGGGGCCCTCGTAGGGCGCAAAGGTCGAGATCTGGCCGTCGAAGCCGAGGATCGAGGCGGAGACGACCGGCTTGCGCAGCCGCACCGAAGCGTCGTTCAGCAGATAGCGGGTGGGAAAGTTGTCGGCGCCGTCGACGATGATGTCGTAGTCCTCGATCACGTCGAGGATGTTGCTCGCGTCGAGCCGGCCGTTGTGCTCGACGACCTTGACGTCGGGGTTCAGCCCTTCGATGAAGATGCGGGCCGACTCGGTCTTCGCCATCCCGATCCGCTCGGTGTTGTGGATCACCTGGCGCTGCAGATTGGAGGCGTCGACGACGTCGTCGTCGACGAGCCCGATCGTGCCGATGCCGGCGGCGGCGAGATACAGGGCGGTCGGAGCGCCGAGACCGCCGGCGCCAAGCAGCAGCACCTTGGCGCCCAGCATCTTCAGCTGGCCGTCGACGCCGACCTCGGGCAGCAGGGTGTGGCGCGAGTAGCGGTCGCGCTGCTCGGCGGTCATCCCGGAAGCGGCGACCACCGGCAGTCCTTGTTCCTGCCAGGCGAGGATCCCGCCGGCCATCGAGGCGACGTCGGTGTAGCCGAGGGCTTCCATCTGCTCGGCCGCCTTGTAGGAGCGGTTGCCGCTGCGGCAGTAGACGATCGTGCGAGCCGATTTGTCGGGCGCGGCAGCGGCGATCTCGTCGCCCAGCAGCCCCGGCGGCACCAGCCTGCCGTTCTCGAGATGGGCCTCCTGATACTCGTGCGGCTCCCGCGTATCGATCAGAACGACATCGCCGCCCTCGATCTCCTGCGCAGCCTCAAAGGCCTCGATCTCCTCGACCTGCTTGCGCTCGGTATCCGCACCAGTAGTGGCCATCAGCCAAATCTCCTAAATCCCGATCAGCTTTACTTCAAAAAGTATAGCGAGGAGGTGACGTCCAGCTTCAATTGCGCGCTCAGCCCTACCCCCAAAGCGCCACGTAAAAAGGCTCCCGCGTCCGCACTCCCCCGTCGAAGGTCTGCACCTCCACCTGCGGGGCGGGACAGTCGATCGTGCCGCCGATCCGCACGTAGGCGCTGACGTCGCCTTCGCCGGTGAAGC
>DASWQV010000041.1:0-22042 GCA_036403515.1 Solirubrobacterales bacterium | reverse complement strand
GCTTCACCGGCGAAGGCGACGTCAGCGCCTACGTGCGGATCGGCGGCACGATCGACTGTCCCGCCCCGCAGGTGGAGGTGCAGACCTTCGACGGGGGAGTGCGGACGCGGGAGCCTTTTTACGTGGCGCTTTGGGGGTAGGTACGCCGTTGGGTCCCATCGCAGCTATGGAACGGCCGTCGCTTCGGTCTCCACGCCACCGCCCTCAACTCGTCCGCCGCGTCCGCCACGCGCTGCCGTGACGCCGCCTTCCTCACGGGTCAGGCGGTGCGCCAGGTAGACCGGCACGATCGAGATCAGCACGACCAGCACCGCGACCGCGTTGACGATCGGCAGTTCGTTGGGGCGGAAGAGGCGGGAGAAGATCCAGATCGGCAGGGTTTCTTCGCCGGCGCCGATCGTGAACGTGGTGACGATGATCTCGTCGAAGGAGAGCGCGAAGGCGAGCAGCCCGCCGGCCGCCAGGGCAGTCTGCAGGCTCGGCAGCGTTACGAAGCGGAAGGTCTGCCAGGTGTGGGCGCCGAGGTCCGCCGATGCCTCCTCGAAGGAGGAGGAGACCCGTCGCAGGCGGGCAACGACGTTGTTGTAGACGACGACGATGCAGAAGGTGGCGTGGCCGACGATCACGGTGAGCAGGCCAAGCGGCACGCCGAGCACCTCGGTGAATGTGTTGCTGATCGCGACGCCGGTGACGATCCCCGGCAGGGCGATCGGCAGGATCACGAGGAAGGAGATCGTCTCGCGGCCGAAGAAGCGGTAGCGGGCGACGGCCAGCGAGGCGAGCGTGCCGAGCACGATCGCGATCGCCGTCGCGGCGAGCCCCGCCTTCAGCGAGGTGAGCAGGGCGTCATGGACTGAGGGGCTTTCGATCGCCTTCGGGAACCAGTCGAGGGTCAATCCCGGCGGCGGCCATTCGAGGATGTTGCTGGCGTTGAAGGCATAGATGAAGATTACGATCAGGGGGATGTAGATGAAGGCCAGGCCGACCGCGATCGCCAGGCGCAGCAGCACGGTTGAGCGGCGCGAGAGCCTCATCTAAATGTGCTCGAAGGCGCCCAGCTTGCGGGCGACCAACAGGTAGGCGATCATCACGACGATCGGGACCAGCGCGAGGGCCGAGGCGAAGGGCAGGTTGTTGGAGATGTTGTTGAAGATCACGTTGCCGATGAACTGGTCGTTGGAGACCAGGCGCGGCGTGATGTAGTCGCCCAGGGTTAGGGCGAAGGTGAAGATCGAGCCCGCCACCACAGCCGGGAAAGCCAGCGGCAGGATCACCCGGCGGAAGGTGGTGAAGGGAGAGGCGCCGAGGTCCTCGGAGGCGCTGATCAGCGAGTTGGGGATGCGCTCGAGCCCGGCGTAGATCGGCAGGATCATGTACGGCAGCCAGAGGTAGCTCATCACCAGCCAGACCGCTGTGCCGCCGAAGCCGGGCCCGCTCAGCCCCAGCGGCGCCAGCGCCCAGTTGACCACGCCGCCGGCGGAGAGCATCGTGCGCCAGGCGTAGACCTTGACCAGGTAGCTCGACCAGAGCGGCAGCAGCACCGCGACGACGAGGATCGCCTTGCCGCGCCGGCTCGCCACCTTGGCCATGTAGAAGGCGATCGGGAAGGCGAGGACGGCGTCGGTGACGGTGACCAGCGCCGCGATCAGGACCGTCCGCTTGACGATGTCGCGGTAGACCGGTTCGTTGAACAGCGTTTCGAAGTTTTCGAAGCTGAGGCCGTGGACCAGTTCGCCGCTGAGCGGGTCGACGGTCCAGAAGGCGGCGATCAGCAGGACCGCGAGCGATCCCAGATAGCCGATGACCAGCCAACCGACCGGGCCGGCCAGCAGGCCGGAGATCTGCAGGCGGGGGCGGCCGTGGAAGAAGCCGGCGAGCCTGTGGCCCACCGACCTCCTCGCAACGACCGCCCCGTCAGCCATCGACTAGAGGTGCCCGGTCAGCCCTTGATCGAGGTCCAGGCCTGGACCCAGTCGTTGTAGTCCTTGCAGTCGCTCGACCCGTTGCCGCAGTCGGCGAGCGGCGTTTCCCAGTAGTAGACGCGCTTCCAGAAGCCCGGGTTGTCGGCGTGGTACTTGGTGCAGAATTCTTTGTCTTCGGTCTGTTCGCAGGCAAGGCTCTGGGCTGGCGCCTCGCCGAAGAATTCCGCCACTTCGGCGTTCACTTTCGGTTCGACGATCCAGTCCATCCACTTGTACATGCAGTTGGGATGCTTGGCTTCGGAGCTGATCATCCAGGTGTCCGACCAGCCCGTCGCTCCCTCCTTGGGCAGGAAGCCCTGGCTCGCCGGGCTCGCCGCCACCGGCTTGCCGGCGTTCTTCAGTTCGAAGTACTGGTACTGCCAGGTGGTGCCGACCTGATCGTCGCCGCCGGCGAAAGCGGAGATCTGCTTCGCCGCTTCAGACCAGTATTCGCCGACGAAGGGCCGCTGTTCCTTGAGCAGGTCGACCGCGGCTTCGAACTGTTCTTCGTTCAGCTCGTAGGGATTTTCAATCCCCAGGTCGGGCTGGTGGGTCTTCAGGTAGACGCCGGCGTCGGCGATGTAGATCGGGTCGTCGTAGGCGCTGATCTTGCCCTTGTATTTGGCCGCCTTTTTCGGGTCGAGCATGACGTCCCAGGAGGTTGGAGCGGGCTTGACGTCGTTCGAGTTCCACATCAGCAGGTTCGCTCCGCGGCCGTGCGGGATCCCGTAGTTGACGCCGTCGAAGGTGTTGTAGGGCTGGTCCTTGAGGTCGCTGAAGATCGTCTTGTAGTTGGGCACGAGGTCGACGTTGACCGGGTCGACGTCGCCGCCCTCGACCAGGCGCGCCGTGGCGTTGCCGGAGGCCGAGACCCCGTCGTACTGGCCGCTGCGCATCAGCTCGACCATTTCGTCGGAGGTCCCGGCGATCTTGTCGCTGACCTTGCAGCCGGTCTTCTGTTCGAAGGGCTTGGTCCATGCCGGTTCGACGTAGCCGGCCCAGGAGATCAGGCTGAGCGAGCCCTCGCCCTTGCCGACCTTCTGCAGCTCTTTGCCCGACGTGCTGCTGCTGCTGTCAGACGAGCCGCAGCCGGCGAGCAAGAGCATGGTGGCCAGGAGGCCTCCGACGATCAGCCAGGCCGTCCGTGCGGGGTTTGCGTCTCGGGTTCTCATGATGGTTTCTCCTCTGTAGTCGAACTCCCACGGACGGCGACCGCCTGCTCCGGGCGCCAGCCCACAATGACCTCCCTACCCTGCTCCGAGGCCGCGTCAAGCGACGTGCCCTCCACGTTTTGGCGAATCACCTGAAGCTCGCCGCCGGCCTCCAGGGCGACCGTGTAGCGGGTCACCATCCCGGCGTAGGCGACGTCGGCGATGTGGCCAGGCTCGCTGCGCAGGCCGTCGAGCGGCGCGCCGGCATCGGCCAGTTGGATCTTCTCCGGGCGGATCGTGATGCGGTCGCCGTCGCGCTCGATGACGTTCGAGACGCCGACGAAGCCGGCGACGAACTCGCTCGCCGGGCGCTCGTAGAGCTCGATCGGCGAGCTGACCTGCTCGATCCGGCCCTCGTTGAAGACGGCGATCCGATCGCTCATCGTCAGCGCCTCGTCCTGGTCGTGGGTGACGTAGACGAAGGTGATGCCGACCTCGCCCTGGATCGCCTTCAGCTCGACCTGCATCTGCTCACGCAGCTTCAGGTCGAGGGCGCCGAGCGGCTCGTCGAGCAGCAGCACCCTCGGCCGGTTGACGATTGCCCGGGCCAGGGCGACCCGCTGGCGCTGACCCCCGGAGAGCTCAGCGGGCTTGCGGCCGGCGTAGCCGGGAAGGCGGACCATCTCCAGCGCCTCGTCGCGGCGGCGAGCCCGCTCGGCCTTATCCACGCCGGCGATGCGCAGGCCGTAGGCGACGTTCTCGCCGACGCTCATGTGCGGGAAGAGGGCGTAGTCCTGGAAAACAGTGTTGACGGCGCGGTCGTAGGGCGGCACGCCGCTGACGTCGCGGCCGGCGAGCTCGATCGTGCCGCCGCTGGGGTCCTCGAACCCGGCGATCATCCGCAGTGTCGTCGTCTTGCCCGAACCCGAGGGGCCGAGCAGGGTGAAGAACTCCCCGGCCTCCACCTGGAGGTCAATTCCCGCAACCGCAACGACCTCGCCGTAGTGCTTGGAGAGACCAGCCAAATGGATGTCGGGCGTAGCAGCTACGCCTTGACGTTATCCGAGTGGTTGAGGATGTAAAGGCCAAACTCGCCCCGGCCGGTTGGCCGGGGCGGAGTACGGCCTAGGCGCGGACTAGAAGCCTTCGGGGTGGCGGGCGATGTAGCCGACGTTGTCCCGCAGGTCCGTATGCCAGCGAGGACCGGTGCCGCTGGAGTCGCCGGAGGTGTCCCAGCGGACACCCGCGATCACCGCGTAGGCATGGCCAGCATTGGCGTAGACCGTGATCCAGCGCCCCGTGCCGGCTAGCCCCCATTTCTCCATCGGGCCGGACGGCAGCGGGCTTTCGAGGAATTCACCGCCGTGCAGCGCGTAGCTGACCGAGCCGGAGCAGTCATAGCCACGGTCCCACCAGCGGGCGTGGCCACCGCCCCAGACGTAGGGCTTCGTGCGGATTTTGTTCGCCGCCGCGATCACCTGCTGGACCTGAAGCGGGGCTGATTTGGGCGGGATCAGCATCCCGTTGGGAAGTAGCCGCGCTTTGGCGGTGGGAGTGCAGACATCAGTTTCGGCGGGCGAGACGCCGCCACCACCGCAGTTTGCGGAGGCTGCTGCCGGGGTAATGATAAGAGCGACGAACACCCCTGCTGTCGCTATGCCTAGCTTGAACTTATCGCTGTTCTTGCGCAAACCGATCTCCTTCGTCGGCCTACGGGGTTAGCTGTCGGGCTGGCGCTATAGGAGCCTGCGCCCCCGCCTGTCTCAGGCGAGTTAGCCCCGAAAACGTGGTTCCCCCGCTCCCGTAGCGCCTGCAGCGCACGGGACTCGGCGTTTCGGTTATTCGGAACGGCGGCAGTGTAGACGATCGACCGGCCGCTTGCTCATGAAAAACAAACATTTTGTGGCCTTCCGCACTTTGCTTGCTCTGCTCCTTTCGACGCAAACGCTGCTAGCTTGCGCGCTGCGATGGAACTTGCGGGGAAAACGGCGCTTTTGACCGGCGCCACGGGCGGTCTCGGCCGGGCGACGGCCAAGGCGCTGGCTTCCCGCGGCGCGACCCTGATCCTCAGCGGTCGCAAGGCCGAGGCGCTGGAAGCGCTAGCGGCGGAGCTGCCGGGGGACGGCCACAGGGTGATTCCCTCCGACCTCGCCGAGGCCGGCGCGGCGGAGAAGCTGGCAGCCGAAGCGGGCGACATCGACGTCCTCGTCGCCAACGCCGGCCTGCCCGGCACAGGGCGGCTGCCCGATTACAGCAGCGAGCGCCTGACCGGAACCCTGCGCGTCAACCTCGAGGCGCCGATGCTGCTCGCCCGCGCGGTCGAGCCAGCGATGCTGAAGAAAGGCTCCGGCCACATGGTCTTCATCGCCTCGCTCTCAGGCAAGTCGGCAACACCGCTCTCCTCCGTCTACAACGCGACCAAGTTCGGCCTGCGGGGCTTCGCTCTCGGTCTCCGAACTGACCTCGACCCGCTTGGGATCGGCGTCTCGATCGTCTCACCGGGAACGATCCGCGAAGCCGGTATGTATGCGGATTCCGGCGCCGATCCGATACCCGGCCTGGGCACGGGCTCGCCAAAGCAGGTGGCTGACGCGGTGGTAAGGGCGATCGAGCAGAACAAGGTTGAGATATCCGTCGCGCCGTTTCAGCAGCGTGCGCTCGCGCACTTTGCTCTCGCGACCCCGGCGCTCTCGGTCAAGATCGCCAGCGGCGACGCTGGCCAGAAGGCCGCAGCCGCCGTAGCCGAAGGCCAGCTGGACAAGCGATAGAAGTCGAGCGGGGATCCGTCAGCCCGTGGGGCGTCGGTCGGTGGGTGGGATGCCTCTCGACCGTCCAATCGCCGGTCTAATGAGACCGGCGATTTGAGTATCCGCCCGGTCGAGAGGCATCCCACCCACCGACCGGAGCGTCGCGGCGCAGCCGATAGCGCTGCCCTCCTAGGATGGAGCTGTGAGCTCTTCTGACTCCTTCGGCGCCCGCTCGACTCTTGAGGTCAGCGGCCGCAGCTATGAGGTCTTCCGGCTCGATGCCCTGCAGGAGCGATTCGATGTGGCGCGGTTGCCTTACTCGATCAAGGTGCTGCTCGAGAACGTGCTGCGGCTCGAGGACGGAGTTGCCGTCAGCGCCGAGGCGGTCGAGGCGATCGCCAGATGGGATGCGGCGGCCGAGCCCAGCGTCGAGATTCCCTTCCAGCCCGCCCGGGTGTTGATGCAGGACTTCACCGGCGTGCCGGCAGTGGTCGACCTGGCGGCGATGCGCGATGCGATGGCTGAGATCGGTGGCGATCCGGAGACGATCAACCCGCTGGTCGACGTCGACCTGGTGATCGACCACTCGGTTCAGGTCGACGCCTTCGGCAACGCCCGCGCCTTCGCCGTCAACGCGGAGCGCGAGTTCGAGCGCAATCGCGAGCGCTACTCCTTCCTCAAGTGGGGCAAGGAGGCCTTCGACAACTTCAACGTGGTGCCGCCGGCGACGGGGATCTGCCATCAGGTCAACCTCGAGCACATCGCCCAGGTCGTCTACAGCGGCGAGCGCGACGGGGTCCTTCAGGCTTACCCGGACACGCTGGTCGGCACCGACTCCCACACGACGATGGTCAACGGCCTCGGCGTGCTCGGCTGGGGCGTCGGCGGGATCGAGGCCGAGGCGGCGATGCTGGGCCAACCGATCTCGATGCTGCTGCCGCAGGTTGTCGGTTTCAAGCTCAGCGGCCAATTGCCCGAGGGCGCCACCGCCACGGATCTGGTCCTGACCGTGACCGAGATGCTGCGCGAGCGCGGCGTCGTCTCCAAGTTCGTCGAGTTCTTCGGGCCCGGACTGCCGACGCTGGGCCTTGCCGACCGGGCGACGATCGGCAACATGTCGCCGGAGTTCGGCTCGACCTGCGCGATCTTCCCTGTCGATGCCGAGACGCTGCGCTATCTGGAGCTGACCGGCCGCCCGCCCGAGACGATCGAGCTGGTCGACGCCTACGCGCGTGAGCAGGGCATGTTCCATGACGAGAGCACGCCCGACCCCGTCTTCTCCGATCTGCTCGAGCTCGACCTGGGCGACGTCGTGCCGAGCATCGCCGGGCCAAAGCGGCCGCAGGACCGGGTCCCGCTGGCCGAAGCAAAGCAGGCTTTCCTCGGGGTGATGGAGGAGTTCGACCCCGACGCCGCCGAGCAGATGGGCAATGGGCGCGACGAGGCGATCGAGCAGTCCTTCCCCGCCTCCGATCCGCCGGCCGAGGACCATGACGACGAGCGCGGCAAGCCACGTCCGGCGGTGAGCGGCGCCCCGACTGCGCTGGCCGAGCACGGCAGCAGCGACGCGATCGAGGTCACTCTCGAGGACGGCACCAGGGTTGAGCTCGATCACGGCCGAGTCGTCATCGCCGCGATCACCAGCTGCACCAACACCTCCAATCCGAGCGTGATGGTCGGCGCCGGCCTGCTCGCCCGCAATGCCGTTGAACGGGGCCTCACCCGCAAGCCCTGGGTGAAGACGTCGCTGGCCCCAGGCTCCACGGTCGTCACCGACTACCTCGACAAGGCGGGCCTGACCAAGTACCTCGATCAGCTCCAGTTCAACCTGGTCGGCTACGGCTGCACGACCTGCATCGGCAACTCGGGGCCGCTGCCAGAGGAGATCTCGGCGGCGGTCGAGGAGAACGACCTGGCGGTATGCGCGGTGCTCTCCGGCAATCGAAACTTCGAGGGCAGGATCAACCAGGACGTCAAGGCGAACTACCTGGCGAGCCCGCCGCTGGTCGTCGCCTACGCGCTGGCCGGCCGGATGGACCTCGACCTGACAAGCGAGCCGCTGGGGGAGGGGAGCGACGGGGAGCCGGTCTACCTGCGCGACATCTGGCCCGACGCGGCCGAGATCAAGGACCTGGTCGGTCGCTCGATCGCCTCGGAGATGTTCACCCGCAACTACGGCGCGGTGTTCTCTGGCGATGAGACCTGGAACGCGGTCGAGGTTCCTGCAGGGGATCGCTATACCTGGCCCGACTCGACCTACGTCCGCCGGCCGTCCTTCTTCGAGGGCATGCCGGTGGAGGCGCCCGGGGTCGAGCCGATAAAGGGAGCACGGGTGCTGGCGCTGCTCGGCGACTCGATCACGACCGATCACATCTCGCCCGCCGGGGCTATCAAGAAAGAAAGTCCTGCCGGTAGATGGCTGATCGAGCAGGGAGTCGAGGCACGTGACTTCAACTCCTATGGGTCACGGCGCGGCAACCACGAGGTGATGATCCGCGGCACCTTCGCCAACATCCGCCTGCGCAACCTGCTGGTCGAGCGAGCCGGTGGCTTCACCCGTCACTTCCCCGATGGCGAGGAAACGACGATCTTCGAGGCGGCGATGACCTATGCGGACGAGGGCGTGCCGCTGGTCGTGCTGGCGGGCAGGGAGTACGGCTCAGGTTCCTCGCGCGACTGGGCGGCGAAGGGCACCAAGCTGCTCGGCGTTCGCGCCGTGATCGCCGAGAGCTTCGAGCGAATCCACCGATCCAACCTGATCGGGATGGGCGTCCTGCCCCTCCAGTTCCCGACCGGCGAGAACGTCGGGTCACTCGGCCTGACCGGCGAGGAGGCCTTCGACATCGGCGACCTGGAAGACGGCAACGCCAAGAAAGTGACGGTTGCCGCGGGGAACGTCGAGTTCGAGGCAACCGTCCGCCTCGACACCCCGAACGAGGTCGCGTATTTCCAAAACGGCGGCATCCTCCAGACGGTTCTCCGCAAGCTCAGGAACTAGGGCTCGTGGAATTCAGACGGCGCCGGGCCAAGCGAGGCAAGGACGCAGTGAGTCGGAGCAGCAGCGCTACTTCGACTCGCGAGGACGCCGCATCGCGCCGGCCCGGCGCCGTCTGAAACCGCGAGCAGGCGGTGCAGTGGGGGCCGCGGGAGGCAGGGGGGTCCGCGCGACCCTCACTGCACCTGCGCGTCGGTAGCCAGGGAGGGATGCCGACGCGGCCGTTCCCCTAAACGGGACTGCTCAGAGGAACAGTCAGCCTCTAGCTATACCGCGTCGATCCCTTTGGGTCAAGCCGGTCTGAGCGGATCTACGGTGATCCCGCAACTCTTTGCGGGGAATCCGCAATGCCCCAACCCTTTCGTTCTATGAGCTCGATTCCAATCACGCTGCCCACCGGGCCCACCGGAGTGAGGGTCGCCGCAAGCAGTGTGTAGGGAGCCTCTCTCTTCCCACAGGCAACCCAGATGACGATGCACAGGACGACAAAGCCAAGCCCGTGCGCCCAGCCGAACAACATCGTCGCCGTATCGAATCCGGGGATCAGCCAAAACAAGATCAGCAGGCTGAAGATTCCCAACTCCGCCCAGGAGAGCCACTTGACCCAGACGAACATCGGCCCGGGAACCGGCTTTCTCAAAACGCTCACGGTTGGACGATAGCCAGGACCGAGGGTAGGCGCGGCGGGTGGCATCGAATGGGGGGACCACCCTGAGGACGCTTTAGCGACCGGAAGGGTGGTGGGCCCCATTCGATGACAGGACCCGCCGCGCCTACGCGCCGGGCGTGAGAGCCGTGAGCACGATGCGTTCCTGCTCTCGCGCATGAGACACCGAGTAGCCCTCGCCCGGGCTGGCCCGGGTCGGGCGGCCGATGTAGCCGAGCTCCACTCCCTCGGGAAGAAGGTCGGGGAGGCGGCGGGACATCACCTTCCAGGGGCCCATGTTGCGTGGCTCCTCCTGGACCCAGGCGATTTCCTTCAGGTTCGGGTAGGAGGCGATCAGCTCGGTCAGCTGCTGCCTGGCGAACGGGTAGAGCAGCTCGACCCGGGCGATCGCGACGTTCTCTGCCTTCTCCCGCCGCTCGCTGCCGTCCATGTCGAAGTAGACCTTGCCGGTGCAGAGGACGAGGCGCTCGACCTTCTCCCGCCGCGCGACGGCGCTCGGGTCGTCGAGGATGAAGTGGAAGTGTTCCTCGGTCAGTTGCCGGGGCGTGGCGGCGGCGCGATCGAGGCGCAGCAGCCCCTTGGGTGTGAAGATGATCAGCGGACGGGGCTTCTGAATCAATGCCTGGCGGCGCAGCAGGTGGAAGTACTGGGCCGCCGTGGTCGGGTAGGCGATGCGGATGTTGCCCTCGGCGGCGAGGGCCAGAAAGCGCTCGATGCGGGCGCTGGAGTGCTCGGGGCCCGACCCCTCGTAGCCGTGCGGCAGGAGCAGCGTGAGGCGGCTGGTCTGGCCCCACTTGGCCTCGCCGGAGACGATGAAGCTGTCGATGATCACCTGGCCGGCATTGGCGAAGTCGCCGTATTGCGCCTCCCAGAGGACGAGCGCGTCGGGCGTTGCGGCGGAGTAGCCGTACTCGTAGCCGAGGCAGGCGATCTCCGAAAGCGGGCTGTTGTAGAGCTCGAAGGGGGCGCCGGCGCCGTCGAGGTTCTGCATCGGGCAGTACTCGAGGCCGGTGTTCTCGTCGTGGAGGACGAGGTGGCGGTGGGAGAACGTGCCGCGCTCGGTGTCCTGGCCGGTGAGGCGAATGTGGACACCCTCGGTCAGCAGCGAGGCGAAGGCGAGGGCCTCGGCGTGGCCGAATTCGACCCCGCCGTTCTCCAGCGTGTCGATCCGCTTTGAGAGCGGTTTGCGCAGCTTGCGGTGGATCGTGAAGCTCTCCGGGACCTCGATCAGCGCCTGGTTCAGCTCGCGCAGCCGCTCGATCGGCACCGCCGTGTCGACGGGGGGGCTGGCGCTGCGATCGAGCTCGCCGGTGCTGGTCGTCGTCACCGTCGGGTCCTCGTAGTCGCCCAGCTCCATCTTGTGGCGCAGCTCCTTCAGCGAGACCGACATCTCGTCGTGGCGCTGCTTTGCGGCGGCCTCGACGTCCTCGCGGCCGATCGTCCCCTCCTCGATCAGCTTCTCCGCGTAGATCTCGGAGACCGGTGGATGGGCCTTGATCTTGGCGGCGATCTGGGGCTGGGTGTAGGCGGGCTCGTCGGTCTCGTTGTGGCCGTAGCGGCGGTAGCCGATCACGTCGATGACGATGTCGCGGCCCCAGCGCTCGCGGTAGGCCATCGCCAGCCGCACCGCTGAGGAGCATCCCTCGACGTCGTCGGCGTTGACGTGGACGATCGGCACGTTGAACCCCTTTGCCATGTCGGCGGCGTAGGGAGTCGAGCGGGCGTCTTCGGGGTCCGTGGTGAAGCCGACCTGGTTGTTCTGGATCACGTGGATCGTGCCGCCGGTGGTGTAGCCCTTCAGCGACTGCAGGTTCAGGGTCTCGGCCACGACCCCCTGGCCGGGGAAGGCGGCGTCGCCGTGCAAGAGGACGGGAACCGCGCACTTCGGTTTGTGCTCGATCTTCGCGCCCTCGATGTCGGACTGGATGAAGCGCGTCGCGCCCTCGACAACCGGGTTGACGAACTCGAGGTGGCTCGGGTTGGGGTAGAGGCGGACGGCGGTCTTCTCGCCCTCGCTGTTCTCGTAGATGCCTTGGTGGCCGTAGTGGTACTTGACGTCGCCGGTGCCGCCGTGCGGGATTCCCGCCACCGCCTTGACCGCGTCGATCTGCTTGGAGCCCTCGAACTCGGCCAGGATCGACTCGACCGAGCGGCCGAGGTTGTGAGCGAGGACCGCCAGCCGCCCGCGGTGCGCCATTCCGAAGACGACCTCCTCGGCGCCACTGCGGCCGGCGAGGGTGACCAGCTCGTCGAGCATCGGCACAATTGCGTCGAGCCCCTCGATCGTGAAGATCTTCTGGCCCAGGTAGGCCTTCTCGATGAAGCGCTCGAACTGGAAGACGTCGATCAGTCGCATCAGCAGGCGGCGTTTCTCCTCCTCGGTTAGCGGCTGGCGGTGGGCGCCGGTCTCGACCATCTCGCGCAGCCAGGTGCGCTGCTGATGGGAGGAGAGGTGCTCGAACTGGTAGGCGATCGTGCCGCAGTAGGCCTCGCGCATCCTCGGCAGCGCCTCCAGCAGCGTCTCGCCGGGGACGCCGATGCGCAGGATCGAGGCGGGGACGCGCGCCATCAGCTCCGGCGTCAGGTTGAGGCTCTCGGGTTGAATCGCCGGGTCGCCCTTGGGCTCGCGGCCGAGCGGGTCGAGCCGGGCCGCCAGGTGCCCGTGGGTGCGGTAGCCCTTGAGCAGCGAGGTGGCTGCCTGAACCGCCTGCAGCAGCTCCTCGTCCGGCTGCGTCGTGGTGACGCTGTGCTCGGTCGTCGCGGTGGCCGGGGCGCCAAGCGGCGGCGCGGAGGCCGAAGCCGGATGGGCGGAGGAGACCGGCGCCGCATCGACGCCGAGGTCGGTGGCCACTCCCTCGTAGAAGTCGTTCTCGCCCTGCAGGAACTGCTCGATGCTGCGCAGGAAGGCCCCGGACTCGGCCCCCTGGATGACCCGATGGTCGTAGGTCGAGGTCAGCATCATCGTCTTCGAGACGCCCAGCTGGCGCAAGCGTTCCGGTGTGGCGTGCGCCCACTCCGGCGGATAGGCGATCGCGCCGGTGGCGATGATCGCGCTCTGCCCGCTCATCAGGCGCGGCACCGAGGCGACCGTGCCGATCCCGCCGGGGTTGGTCAGCGAAATATTGGTGCCCTGGAAATCGTCGGCGGTGAGCTTGTTCTCCCGCGTCTTTGTGATCAGGTCCTCGTAGTAGCTGTGGAAGCGGGCGAAGTCGAGCCCGTCGGCCCCCTTGATCGCCGGCACCATCAGGCTGTGCGACCCGTCCTTGCGCTCGACGTCTACGGCGATTCCCAAATTCACCGGCCCGTTCTCGACCGCAAACGGCTTGCCGTCCTTGCGCTCGAACACTCGAGTCATGACCGGATGCTCCCCGGCCGCCTGAACGATCGCCCAAGCAACCAGATGAGTGAACGACACCTTCATCCCGCGCTCTTTGAGCAGCCCATTGAGAGCCTTCCGCTTCGCATCCAGCGTGTCCACAGCCACAGACCGGAACGACGTAGCGGTAGGAACCTCCCGGCTCTCATCCATCAGCTGAGCCAGAGTCGCGGCCGGCCCCCGCAGCGCCTTCTCCTCACCCGTAGCGGCCGGTCCCGAGCCGTTACCAGCGGCCAGTACATCCTCCTTGGTCACCTTCGACCCCGGGCCCGAACCAGCTACAGAGCCAAGGTCGACGCCATTGGCCTCAGCAACCCGTCGAGCAACAGGAGTCGCCCGAACTCCGTCGCCCCCGTTGGAACCCTGGGACCCAGACGCCCCACCTGCGGGTGGCGCAGATGATGGGGGGGTCGAGGACGCCCCCGCCCGCAGCGCCCCCCCATCATCTGGGACAGGACCCGCAGCCGAGGCACTAGAACCCTCCCCAGGATCCATCTCTGCCAACGGAGCCCCAACGGGAACCTCGTCGTCGACGGCCACCAGCAGCTTCGTAATGACGCCATCCGCGGGCGCCGGCACCTCGGCATCGACCTTGTCCGTAGACACCTCGACCACGGTGTCGCCCTCGTTGACGAAGTCCCCCTCGGCGACGTGCCACTCGAGCACGATGCCCTCGGTGACCGACTCACCCATCTCGGGCATCTGGATCTGCACGGTCGCCGTTTGCGCCATTCTTGGAATGAGTGTATGAAAGAGCGATGAACTACTTCGTCACCGGCGCCACCGGCTTCATCGGCCGTAACCTCGTCAAGCGCCTCCTGCAGCGCGAGGGCACCGTCTACGCCCTCGTCCGGGCCGGTTCACGGGGGCGCCTGGAGGAGCTGCGGACGGCCTTTGGGCCCGACGGGGCGCGGGTCGTGCCGATCTCCGGGGACCTTGCTCGACCCGGCCTCGGCGTCTCCGAGGAGGACCTGCTCACCCTGCGCGGCGAGGTCGACCACTTCTTCCACCTGGCCGCGATCTACGACATGACGGCCGGCTCCGAAGCACAGGAGATCGCCAACGTCGAGGGCACCCGCCACGCCGTCGAACTGGCCGGCGCGATCGAGGCGGGCTGCTTCCACCAGATCAGCTCGATCGCCGCCGCCGGCCTCTACCGGGGCGAATGGCGCGAGGACATGTTCGAGGCGGCTGAAAAACTCGATACCCATCCCTACTTCCGCACCAAGCACGAGTCCGAGCGGGTCGTGCGCGAGGAGTGCCGCCGGCCCTGGCGGGTCTACCGGCCGGGAATCGTCATCGGCGACTCGCGGACCGGCGAGATCGACAAGGTCGACGGGCCCTACTACTTCTTCAAGCTGCTGCAGCAGGCACGGCGAGTGCTGCCGAGCTGGTTGCCCGCGGTCGGCATCGAAGGCGGCGAGATCAACCTCGTCCCTGTCGATTTCGTCGCTGACGCGATCGACCACATCGCCCACAAGCCGGGGCTCGACGGCGAGACCTTCTCGCTCACCGATCCAGCGCCGAAGAGCGCCGGCGAGGTCGTCAACCTCTTTGCCCGCGCCGCGGACGCCCCTCAGGCGGCGCTCCGGCTCGATTCGGAGATGACCAGTCCAGCCACCTCGCTGGTCAAAACCGGCCTGCGCTTCTTCCCGCCGGCGAAGCGGGTCGTCAAAGCCGGCTTGGACCAGCTCGGCATCCCCCCCGGCGTTCTCAACTACGTCAACTACCCGACCCGTTTTGACTCGAGCAATACGCAGGCCGCGCTGAAGGGCTCCGGAATCTCGGTGCCGCCGTTGGAGTCCTATGCGGACCGCATATGGGACTACTGGGAGCGCACGCTCGACCCCGATCTCTTCAAGGACCGCACGTTGAGCGCCGCGGTGCGGGGCAAGGTGGTCTTGATCACCGGCGCGTCCTCGGGGATCGGCAAGGCAGCGGCGGTCAAGGCCGCCGACGCCGGCGCGACCGTGCTGCTCGTCGCTCGTTCGATCGAGAAGCTGGAGGAGACCAAGCGCGAGATCGAGGCCTCCGGCGGCGTCGCCCACATCCACCGCTGCGACATGGCCGACATCGAGGACATCGAGCGGATGGCCGAGGAGGTGCTCGCCTATCACGGGCAGGTCGACATCCTCGTCAACAACGCCGGCCGCTCGATCCGGCGCTCGATCGGCCTCGCCTACGACCGCTTCCACGACTACGAGCGGACGATCCAGCTCAACTATCTCGGCGCCGTGCGGCTGATCCTCGCCCTGCTGCCCTCGATGCGCTCCCGCAAGTCGGGCCACATCATCAACATCAGCTCGATCGGCACCCAGACCAACCCGCCACGCTTCTCGGCCTACGTCGGCTCGAAGGCCGCCCTTGATGCCTTCAGCCGGGTAATCGCCTCTGAGGTGGTCGACGACGGCGTTCACATCACGACGATCCACATGCCGCTGGTCCGCACGCCGATGATCGCGCCGACGCGCATGTACGACGTCTTCCCGGCGATCTCTCCCGAGGAGGCGGCGGAGATGATCGCAGGGGCGATGATCGGCCAGCCGAAGAAGGTGGCGACGCGGCTGGGGACGTTTGGCGAGCTGCTCTACGCGGTGGCGCCTACGGTCAGCGATCGGATCTTGAACCAGGCCTACAAACTTTTTCCCGAGTCGCAGGCGGCGAAGGGGAAGGGAGAGGAGGCTCCTGACAAGGCGCCCTCTACCGAGGCGGTTGCTTTTGCTCACTTGATGAAAGGTGTGCATTGGTAGGCGGGACGGTGCCCCTCCCCATGAGGCCGTCGCGCAGCTGAGGCGGCTCGGCGCTTCAGAGGTGGTCGCTGAGCCTCCTGGGGAGGGGCACCGTCCCGCCTACGGCGGGGCGTTTCATGGGTGAGAGACGGCTCAAGCATTGGGGGTGGGGGTATGAGGATCAGGCGCCCTCCAAGGAGGAGCTTCGAGCTGCGGCGGCTGGGATCAGGGAGCGGTTTGGGTTTGGGGGTGAGCTTGAGGAGGCGGTGCCGCTCGGGGAGGTGAAGCTTCGTGGGCCACGGCTGAAGGCTCCGAGCGTGCTGGGGGACCTCTTTACGGATGAGCACTACGAGCGGACCGCTCATGCGCTTGGGAAGGCTTATCGGGATGTGGTGCGAGGGTTCTACGGGGAATTTGACAACCCGCCTGATCTGGTGGCCTTTCCTAAGGACGAGTCGGAGATCGAGGTGGTGCTGGAGTGGGCTGAGGCCGAGGGCGCTGCCGTCATCCCGTTTGGGGGCGGGACGAGCGTGGTCGGTGGCGTCGAGCCGCGGTTGGGGGAGCAGCCTGTCGTGTCGCTTGACCTGCGCAAGCTGGACCGGGTGCTCGAGGTCGACGGGGAGTCCCTGGCGGCGCGGATCCAGGGCGGGGCGACCGGGCCGGGGCTCGAGGACCAGCTGCGCGAGCGCGGGCTGACGTTGCGGCACTTTCCGCAGTCGTTCGAGTATTCGACGCTGGGAGGATGGGTCGCTACCCGGGCCGGGGGGCACTTCGCGACCCTCTATACCCACATCGACGATCTGGTCGAGTCGGTGCGGGCGATCACGCCGCGGGGGATCTGGGAGAGCCGGCGGTTGCCTGGCTCGGGCGCCGGGCCCTCGCCCGACCGGGCATTGGTCGGCTCCGAGGGGATCCTCGGCGTGATCGCCGAGGCCTGGGTCCGGGTCCGGCCGCGGCCGGAGTTCAAGGCCTCCTGCGCAGTCGAGTTCGACGACTTCCTCGCCGCCGCAGGGGCGGTCCGCGAGATCGGACAGTCGGGCCTGAACCCAGCGAACTGCCGGCTGCTCGACGCGATGGAGGCCGGCACCACGGGCGCCGGCTCGGGCGAGAAGCACCTGCTGGTGCTCGGCTTCGAGTCACCGCACCTGCCGGTCGACGAGCCGATGCGGCTGGCGCTCGATATTGCTCAATCCCACGGCGGCGTCCCCACCTCTCCGCCACCCGGGCGATCGAGTTCGCGCGCTGCGGCGAGAGGCTCCGTTGGCGGCGCATCGAGCCGAGGCAGTGACGGCGGTGATGGCGAGTCGGCTGTCGAGGCCTGGCGTGGCGCGTTCCTGCTCGCTCCTTACCTGCGCGACACCCTCGTCGCCTGCGGAGTGCTCAGCGAGACCTTTGAGACGGCGATCACCTGGGACCGCTTCGAGGAGTTCCACGCGAACACGATGGAGGCGGTGCGGCTAAAGGTCGCCGAGGTCTGCGGCGCTCCAACCGCGGGGGCGGGCGCGCCGCGGGTCAGCTGCCGCTTCACCCACGTCTACCCCGACGGCCCGGCGCCCTACTTCACCGTGATCGCGCCGGCAATCCGCGGCGGCGAGGTCGAGCAATGGGACGAGATCAAGGCGGCCGCGGCTGAGGCCGTGATCGAAGGCGGCGGCACGATCACCCATCACCACGCGGTCGGCCGCGACCATCGCCCCTGGTATGACCGCCAGCGCCCCGCGCCATTCGCGGCAGCGTTGCGCGCTGCCAAGGCCGAGCTGGACCCCGCCGGAATGTTGAATCCCGGCGTGCTGATCGACCCCTAATGCAGGTGCAACGTTTTGTGCCCCTGCGGGGACCACAAAACGTTGCACCCCGCTGGGGCCTGGGGCCGCGGAGAGCTTGCGCCTCCCGTCGAGACCGTTCCGCCAGGCGCCCACTTCACAATTCGGTTACCGACCTGAGCGCTACCCTTTCGCGACTAATTCGCCCTGGCCGGGTAACTTGCCCCTACCTCCCCAGCGCCACCCAGGATGGAAACGATCACTTCTGAACAGCCGACGGTCCCAGTTCCTGCCGGCAAGGCCGAAAGTCCGCTCGACGAGCCGGTCGTGCCACGGCGCTCGCCGCTGCGGGCTGCGATCAAGACCGGCCGTCCTCAGGAGTGGATCAAGAACGTCTTCGTCTTTGCCGGCCTGCTCTTCTCCGGCAAGTTCAACCAGTCCCACGACGTGCTGGAGGCCTTCCTCACCTTCCTCGCTTTCTGCTTCATCTCCAGCGCGGGCTATTACGTCAATGACCTGATCGACGTCGAGCTGGACCGCAAGCACCCGAAGAAGCGCTTCCGGCCGCTGGCGGCCCGGGAGCTTTCGGAGGGCACGGCGAAGGCCATTGCGCCCGGCTTGGCAATCGTCGCGATGGCGATCGCGTTCGCGGCCGTCAACTGGGAAGTCGGCCTGATGGTGGTCGGCTACGGCATCGCCCAGATCGCCTACAGCCTCGGCCTCAAGCAGATCGTCATCGTCGACGTGATGACCCTGGCCGGCCTCTTCATCCTCCGGGTGGCCGCCGGCGCCGTGGCGGTCGACGCGCATGCATCGGAATGGCTGCTTCTCTGCACCGGCATGTTCGCCCTCTTCCTGGGCGTCACCAAGCGCCGCCAGGAGGCGGTCTCCGAGCTGCACGAGGGGACCAGCAGCCGTCCCGTCCTCGAGCACTACTCGCTGCCCTTCCTCGACCAGATGGTCGCCATGGTCACCACCGGCACCGTGATCAGCTACTCGATCTACGCCGTCAACTCGCCGCTGATCGGCAACGAGATGATGTGGACGATTCCGTCGGTTCTCTACTGCGTCTTCCGCTACCTCTACCTGATCTACGACCGCGCCGACGACCGCTCCACCGCCGCGATCGTCGTCGACGACAAGCCCCTGATTGCCGGCGCCGGAAGTTTCGCCCTGATCGCCTTTCTGCTGCTCTACGTCTTCAACTAGACGGGGGCAGGTGATCCGGCGCCGCGGTTGCCGGCAGCTCGAAGTCGTCTAGCTCGATGGCGTGCGCGGCGAGGGATGGATCAGTCTGGCAGGACCGGCAGGTCGGAAGTCAGTTCGACTTTGCCACCGCGCTGAAACTGCAGGTCGATCGTCTCGTCCTTGCGGTAGGTGCCAAATAGGCCCAGGTACATCGCCAGCCATCGGCCGGCGCCGACTTTCTCCTTGACGATCTGGCGGGTGAAGACGATCTCCCCGTCGCGTATCTCATAGTCAGCGCCCTGGCGCTGTTCGACCCCGTTGACGAAGACGACGTAGGGCGCTTCCGCCCCGGCCGGCAGCTTCACCCGCCGCCCAGCCGCGTAGCTGCCCTTGGGTATCTCGGTCTCGGTCATCGTCGGGGTCTGGCGAGTTTTCCGTCCATATGACGGAAAAGTCGCCAAGGTCAGGAGGTTGCTCGCTGCAGAGTCTCCCGCACGAGGTCGAACGGCGTCTCATGGTGAGTCGGATCCAGCTCTTCACGCCTGAGGCTGCCCCGAAACGGCATGAACGTCCCGTCCCCCCGCACGTCCACGCCGGCCACGGGCTTTCGCAGCAACCCCTTCCCGCTCAGCTGCAGGCGAGCGTGGACCTGTTGCTCCGGCCCAAAGTCCCGCAACGAGGAAACCCCCGCGACAGGCCACTCAGCCCGAATCTCAAACGCCCGAGCCCTCATCGCGTTAACTGCTTCGTCGAGGCCTTCAAAGCTGGCGTGGTCCACGTCGGACCCATGCCGAACGGTCAGCTTCCAGCGAGACACGGGGCTGAGCGTACGCGACTCGGAAAAGGAGCGTCGGGGGTGCCTCGTCGGGCGCGGCGTCCTGTTTTCGCACAGACGACTCGACGAGAGCCGCCACGCGCCCGGCGAAAAACCCAGCCCCCGGGGAGGCACCCCCGACGGCCCCCATCCGTTCGAGCTGAGAGCGCTAAGCCCCGCGCCGAGGCCGCTTTGGCCGCCGCGCCGGAGGCCCGACGATCTTCTCCGGCCCCTCCCGATCCTCGACCGACACGTACTCGCGCTGCCGCTGCCCGGTATAGATCTGCCGCGGCCGCGCGATCTTCTGCTCGGCGTCGTCGTTCATCTCCATCCACTGCGCGACCCATCCCGCCGTGCGGGGAATCGCGAAGATCACCGTGAACATCTCGGTCGGGACGCCCAGCGCCTCGTAGATGATCCCCGAGTAGAAGTCGACGTTGGGATAGAGCTTGCGCGAGGTGAAGTACTCGTCGTCGAGCGCCCGCTTCTCCAGCTCCTGGGCGATCTCGATCAGCGGGTTGTACTCGGTCGCCTCGAAGATCTCGTCCATGTGCTGCTGGATGATCCGGGCGCGCGGGTCGTAGTTCTTGTAGACGCGGTGGCCAAAGCCCATCAGCTTCGCTTCGCGCGCCTTGACCTTCTCGAGGAAGGCGGGGATGTTCTCGACCGAGTCGATCTCGCGCAGCATGCGCAGCACCGCCTCGTTGGCGCCGCCGTGCAGTGGGCCATAGAGCGCCGCGACGCCGGCGGCCACCGCCGAATAAGGGTCGACGTCGGAGGAGCCGACGCCCCGCACGGCGCTTGTCGAGCAGTTCTGTTCGTGGTCGGCGTGGAGGATGAAGAGCACGTCGAGAGCCTTCGAGAGGCTCTTCTTCGGCACGTGCTTCGCCTCGGTCTTCTTGAACATCATCGAGAGGAAGTTCTCGGCGAAGTTGAGGTCGTTGTCGGGGTATACGTAGGGCAGCCCCATGTTGTGGCGGTAGGAGAAGGCAGCCAGCGTCGGCACCTTGGCGATCAGTCGCACCGCGGCCATGTAGCGCTCTTCGGGGTCGCCGATGTGCTTGGCATCCGGATAGAAGGTCGAGAGCGCGCCGACTCCCGCCAGCAGCATTCCCATCGGATGGGCGTCGTAGCGGAAACCCTCGAAGAACTGCTTGAGGTCCTCGTGGACGAAGGTGTGATGGGTGATGTCGAAGACCCAGCGATCGAGCTGGGGGCCGGTCGGCAGCTCGCCGAAGATCAGCAGGTAGGCGACCTCGAGGAAGGTCGATTTCTCGCAGAGCTGCTCGATCGAGTAGCCGCGGTGTTCGAGGATGCCGGCGGCGCCATCGATATAGGTGATCGAGGAGCGGCAGGCGGCGGTGTTGGTGAAGGCCGGGTCGTAGGCCATCATCCCGAATTCGTCCTCGTCGACCTTGATCTGGCGCAGGTCCATCGCCCGCACGGTGCCGTCGCTGATCGGCAGCTCGTACTTCTTGCCGGTGCGGTTGTCGATGACGGAGAGCGACTCCGATCCGGGCTCGACCACGCCATCAGTGGCCGGACGTTCGACTTCCTGCTTGGTGGTCATGCCCACCTCCTCGCGACTCGCTTACTGGAGCCTCAATTCTCGCAGTTCGCGGCTGCCACCCGTGTTACGCACTTGCGTGCCTGGGGCTTTGCCGGCGCACAGCCCCCGGACGGGCGCCGAGTCAGCTTGCCGCCGGCAGCGGCTCGAAGCTGGTCATCGCATGCAGGGCGGCGAAGCGCTCGTCGATCTCCTCACGGCCAAGCGCGGCGACACGCTCTGTGCCGAACTGCTCGACGTTGAAGGAGGCGAGCACGGTGCCGTAGCCCATCGCCCGGCGCAGGCAAGCGTCGTCGAGGTCACCTTCATGGCCGTCGAGGTAGCCGATGAAGCCGCCGGCGAAGCTGTCGCCGGCCCCGGTCGGGTCGCGCACGTCCTCGAGCGGGAAGCCCGGCAGGGCGAAGAAGCCGTCTTCGGTGAAGAGGGCGGCGCCGTACTCGCCCTGCTTGGCGACGACGGCGCGGGGGCCGTGCGCCATCACAGCGCGGGCGGCGCGGGCCAGGTTGCCCTCGCCGGTGAGCTGGCGGATCTCGGCATCGTTGAGCACCACGCAATCGACCTCGCCGATCGCCGCCAGCAGAGGGTCCTTGGCAGTCTCGATCCAGAGATTCATCGAGTCGAGGGCGGAGAAGCGGGCCGAGCCGCACTGGGCGCGCACCTGGCGCTGCAGGTCCGGCTGGATGTTGGCGAGGAAGAGCATGTCGGCTTCCCGGGAGGCGGCTGAGAGCTTTGGCTCGAACTCGCCGAAGACGCCGAGCTGGGTGTCCTCGGTGTGGGCGACGTTGAGGTCGAACTCGTAGCGGCCGCGCCAGAAGAACGACCTGCCGCCGGCGACCCGCTCGATGTCGTCGGTAAGCACGCCGCGGCGCTCCAGCACCTCGAACTCCGCAGGGCCGAAATCGTCGCCGACGGGGCCCACCGGCCGAACCTCGGTGAAGAAGCTGGCGGCAAGTGAGAAGTGGACGGCGGCCCCGCCGAGCATCCGGTCGCGCTCCCCGAAGGGGGTCTTGACCGAATCAAATGCGATTGAGCCGACGACTGTGAGGGACATAAATCGGAGCGTATAGGGAGTCGGGTGTGCCTC
>DASWQV010000040.1:0-2150 GCA_036403515.1 Solirubrobacterales bacterium | reverse complement strand
CTACAGCCGGCAGGCGCCCTCCAGCGCCTTGTTCTCCGCCTCGGTGAACAGGCGCGAGCGGATGTGGAAGCGCTTCTCGCGGCCATTCTCCAGGGAGAACATGCCGCCGCGCCCCGGCACCACGTCGAGCATGATGTGGGTGTGTTTCCAGACCGAGAACTGGGAGCGGCTGATGAAGAAATCGGCGCCCCCGACCTGGCCGAGATGCACGTCGCCGTCGCTCGTGATGAAGTCGCCGACCGGGTAGCACATCGGTGAGGAGCCGTCGCAGCAGCCGCCGGATTGGTGGAACATCACCGGGCCGTGCTCGGCCCGCAATTCCTCGATCAGCGCGAGGGCGGCCGGGGTGGCGGTCACCCGGAGCGGCGTGCCGTCGACGCCCGCCTGCTCGGCGGTGGAGGCCTCGGGGGCTGCGGTCTCCTGGTCTGCGGTCTCGGGGGCTGCCGTATCGGTCATGGCGCGCTGTCTCCAGATGTCGGATGGGGTCGAAGGGAATGTGGCGCGCAGGCGCCGGAAATGCAGGGGCGGCCGAGGCGACGGGGAAGCGTCCGGTTCGCGGCCGGGACGTTTGGGCGGATTCCGCGTTGACGGCTCGACCGCGCGGATCCCGCCGCGGCCGCGAGAATCGATCCCATGTGCTTTGCCATCCACCCTGCCATCCGCTTCGCCGTTCTCCCGGCCCTTCTCCTCGCCGCGCTCCCGGCCGTCGCGCAGACGCGTACGGACGTCGATACGGGCGGGCGGCAGGCCGAATTGCGGACCTGTCTGAATGACCTCGACGATCTCGTGCCGCCGGGCAGCACGGTCGCCGACCGGGATCGCTTCTGCGCCTGCTACGCCGACGCCGCCGTGAAGGCAGGACTGCCGGAGCTGGAGCGGGCCGAGGCGAATCCCGGCGAGGACGTCAGGGCGCCCCAGGCCCAGGCCACCCGCACGCTCCGGACCGAGCGGTCGAACGCCATCGCCAAGGCCTGCCTCACGCCGTGAGGCGGCCCGGAGACGAAAACGCCCCGGCCGATTCGGCCGGGGCGCGCGCGGGTCACGCCAAGTGTCCCGCCAAGTCGCCCACCAGGCGTCTCGCTCAGAAGAAGCCGAGCTTCTTGGCCGAGTAGCTCACCAGCATGTTCTTGGTCTGCTGATAGTGGTCGAGCATCATCTTGTGGGTCTCGCGGCCGATGCCGGACTGCTTGTAGCCGCCGAAGGCCGCGTGGGCCGGGTAGGCGTGGTAGCAGTTCGTCCAGACGCGGCCGGCCTGGATCGCCCGGCCGAAGCGGTAGGCGCGGGTCCCGTCGCGGGTCCAGACGCCGGCGCCGAGGCCGTAGAGGGTGTCGTTGGCGATCGAGAGGGCGTCCTCGTCGTCCTTGAAGGTCGTGACCGAGAGGACGGGGCCGAAGATCTCCTCTTGGAAGATCCGCATCTTGTTGTGGCCCTTGAACACCGTCGGCTTCATGTAGAAGCCCTCGGCGAGCTCGCCCTCGCGGGTGCCGCGCTCACCGCCGGTGAGGCATTCCGCGCCCTCCTGGCGGCCGATATCGACGTAGGACAGGATCTTCTCGAGCTGCTCGGACGAGGCCTGCGCGCCGATCATCGTGGTCGGGTCGAGGGGCGAGCCCTGGGTGATCGCCTCGACGCGCTTGATCGCCCGCTCCATGAAGCGGTCGTAGATCGACTCGTGCACGAGCGCGCGGCTCGGGCAGGTGCAGACCTCGCCCTGGTTGAGGGCGAACATCGTGAAGCCCTCGAGCGCCTTGTCGAAGAAGTCGTCGTCCTCGTTCGCCACGTCCGCGAAGAAGATGTTCGGCGACTTGCCGCCGAGTTCCAGCGTCACCGGGATCAGGTTCTGCGAGGCGTACTGCATGATCAGCCGGCCCGTCGTCGTCTCGCCCGTGAAGGCGATCTTGGCGATGCGGGGCGAGGAGGCCAGCGGCTTGCCGGCCTCGAGGCCGAAGCCGTTGACGACGTTGAGCACGCCGGGCGGCAGCAGGTCGCCGATGATCTCGAGCAGCACCAGGATCGAGGCCGGGGTCTGCTCGGCGGGCTTGAGCACCACGCAATTGCCGGCGGCGATCGCGGGCGCCAGCTTCCACACCGCCATCAGGATGGGGAAGTTCCACGGGATGATCTGGCCGACGACGCCGAGCGGCTCGTGG
>DASWQV010000039.1:0-2537 GCA_036403515.1 Solirubrobacterales bacterium | reverse complement strand
CGACTATCAACCGATCGGAGGGGGTTGAGGTGTCTACGATGTCCCGCGACATCTGTCTCCGATGTCGCGACACATCACATAGCGGAGGGGGTGGGATTCGAACCCACGAGCGCCTTGCGACGCCAACAGTTTTCGAGACTGCCCCGTTCAACCACTCCGGCATCCCTCCGGGACTCAGTCGGGCCTGATTTTACGGCTGGACGGCCTCGGCGCTGCGCGGGTCGTCTGCCGAAGCTCAAGGAGCCGCGACTGCGGGCCGATGCATCCGCGTGTCAGCCAATCGGCAAACCGAGCTCGGGCTGTTCTTCGACCGCCACCCTCTGCTGCTCCGCTCGCTGGCGATCGGGGCGCTGCTCTGGGGCGTCGGATACCTGACCTGGCGAATCGGCTGGAGCGGCGAAGGGGCCAGCCCGGTTGCCTTCGCGATGCTGCTCGTGACCGAGATCTACGGGCTGTGGGCGCTCGGCACACTGGCCTGGTTCTCCTGGTCGAGGCCGGCGGCGAAGCGGCCGGCGGCGACGCCCGGCCGCTCTGTCGACGTCTACGTCTGCACCTATGACGAGCCGACCGAGGTGGTTTCAGCCACCCTGGCCGGCTGCCGGGCGCTGACCTACCCGCACACGACCTACCTCCTCGACGACGGGCGGCGGCCGGAGATGGAGGAGCTGGCGAAGTTGGCGGGCGCCCGCTACATGACCCGGCCCGACAACCTGCACGCCAAGGCCGGCAACATCAACGCGGCGCTGGGGCGCACCAAGGGCGAGCTGATCCTGATGCTCGACGCCGACCACGTGCCGATGCCCGACGCGCTCGACGCGATGGTGGGCTACTTCGACGACGAGCGCATGGCCCTGGTGCAGAGCCCGCACGACTTCTTCAACCACGACTCGGTCCAGCACTACGTCGTCGGCCGCCACGAGCAATCGCTCTTCTACCGCGTCGTCTGCCCCGGCAAGGACCGCCACGGTGCCGCCTACTGGTGCGGCTCGGCAGCGCTGATCCGCCGCCAAGCGCTGATCGACATCGGCGGCGTCGCGACCGAGACGATCGCCGAGGACTTTCACACCACGATCCGCCTGCTGCGCCACGGCTGGGAGAGCCGCTACCACGACGAGGTCCTGGTCCAGGGCCTGGCCCCACACGACCTCGACAGCTACCTGCTGCAGCGCGATCGCTGGGCGCGCGGCAACCTCGCCGTCTTCACCCTGCCGGAGTCCCCCCTGCGCGCCAGAGAGCTGCGACCGCTGCAGCGCCTCTCCTACTTCGCCAGCCTTGCCGCCTATCTGGCGCCGCCGATGCGCCTCCTCCTCCTCGCGACCCTTGGCCTGGTGCTGTGGACCGGCGAGCTGCCGATGAAGATCAGCCTCGTGGCGCTGGCGGCGCTCTGGCTTCCCTCGGTGACGCTCAACCTGACCGCCGGCTCCGCGCTTGCACGCGGCTACATGAAGATCGGCGAGACGGCCCACTACGAGCTTTTGACGATGGAGATCTACACACGGGCCCTGCGCTGCGCATTCCGCCCCGGCCACACCGCCTTCAAGGTGACGCCGAAGCAGGGAACTGGCGGCGGCGGGTTGGAGGCGGTCCGCAAGCTGCACCTGGTACTGCTCTGCGCGCTGCTTGTCGGGGCGGGAACGGTGCTGCGACTGCTCGACCTGGCCGGCATCGGGCCGCTGCACGACCTGCCCGGCGTCGCCGCGCTGATAGTGCCGCTGCTCGGGCTGATCGAGCTGCGGCGAATCGGCCGCACCCTGCTTGCCGTCAGCCGCCGCCAGCAGCGACGGCTGATCTATCGCTTCGAGGGCGATGCGCCCGCACAGTGCTTCTCCGAGCACGGCCACGTCCCCGGGCGCCTGATTGACGCCAGCGCCGCCGGGGTCGGACTGGTGATGGAGGCGCCGCTCGAGGTCGGCGCCACACCGGCGGTCCTCCTGCAACTCGAGGATGCGGCTGGCGAGCCACACGAGGTCGCCGCGCAGGTCGAGGTGCGCTCCTGCCGCGAGGCGGACGGCCGTCACCTGGTCGGCGCGACGATCACCGAGATCGACTCCGCCTCGCGCATGCGGCTGATGGAGTGGTGCTACGTCGTCTGCAACCACGAGCGCCTGCGCGGCCACCGGCCGGCTGCCCCGACCGACGAGCGCGACGCGATCGTGCTGCCACTTCCGGCGCCCACGACCGCCGCCACCGCGCAGACCGCGGTCGCGTAGTCGCTCCCAGCGGGCGGAACGCTTTTCGCATCCATCGCACGTAAAAGCGTTACACCGGGAAGATCGGGCAAGCAATACCCTTGCCGGACCCACGGAGAGGTGTCCGAGCGGCTTAAGGAGCGCGATTGGAAATCGCGTGGGCGGGGTTAACCCGCCTCGTGGGTTCGAATCCCACCCTCTCCGCTTTGTGATGTGTCGCGACATCGGAGACAGATGTCGCGGGACATCGTAGACACCTCAACCCCCTCCGATCGGTTGATAGTCGCGACTGGGATCGAGGACCAGCTGGCGAATCAGCTCACCCGTTTCCCTGTCGAGAACCCGGAT
>DASWQV010000038.1:0-57042 GCA_036403515.1 Solirubrobacterales bacterium | reverse complement strand
CGACTATCAACCGATCGGAGGGGGTTGAGGTGTCTACGATGTCCCGCGACATCTGTCTCCGATGTCGCGACACATCACATAGCGGAGGGGGTGGGATTCGAACCCACGAGCGCCTTGCGACGCCAACAGTTTTCGAGACTGGCTGGTCTCGGTAGCAGCCTCGCATTGCAAAGCGGTTTCTTCGCCCTCCCCGACTACTGCGCTGCACTCCGCGCTGCAAATCACAGCGTTCAGGGGCGGTCGTGAGCGGCCGCGGCGCCACCTCGGGCGTCTGCATCGTCTGCGGTTGCGAGACCTCAGATCGCACCCAGACCACAGGCCGCAAGCACTGGTGCTGCGATGACGGCGAGGAGTGCGCGGTCCGACGCAACGCCCGGAAACGGCGCCCGCGGCCAGAGGCGGAGGTCCGATCCGATTGGCAGAGGCAGCACCCATGATCTGGATCGCTGGCATCGTCGGAGTACTGCTGCTCAGCGATGCCTCGGATGGTCGCGGCAGCTTCACGCTGAGCGAGGGCGTCATTGGCGCGTTGCTGGTCACCGCGGCGCTGATCGCATGGGTTGTGCAGGAGCGGCAGTCGCGGTGAGCGACGGCGCGAAAGTCGTCCCGCTGTTCTCGAAGACCGGCGACCGGGATGCGCCGGTGACAGCGAAGCCGCGGGACCCGTTGACGCCGCGATCTCGTGAGTGCAAGCACCGCGAGATCGAGGTTGACCCGAACCATCGGCGCGTGGTCTGCAAGAGCTGCGGCGAGGTCGTTGACCCGATCGACAGCCTCCAGATGTTGGCCGCCGACTTCGATCGGTACTCGAAGGCACGCGAGGCCGCCGAACGCGAGGCCCGGCTGGCGCAGCACCGGGTGGACGACCTGCACCGCGAGGAGCGCAACGCGAAGGCGCGGCTGCGACGGATGCGCGCCCAGGACCGCGACCTCAAAAACAAGCTGACCCGACTCGACGCTGAGCTTCGGAGCTTCACCACGTGACCCACAACCAGGAGGAGAACCAATGAACCAATCCAGCATTAACGCCGGTCGCGTCGTCGCGCTGACCATTGGCTGCATCGTGTTCCTGGCCCTGATCGTCGGTGCCCTCGGCCCCGGCTGTGCTGCCTACAACCGGTACCAGACGCGGCAGGAGGCGAGCAACAACGTCAAGGTCGCGCACATCGAAATCGAAAAGGCGGCCGAAGAAGCCAAGGTCAACCGGGCACAGGTCAAGGCCACGGAAGCCGAGGCGGAAAAGAAGGTCGCCGAATCGGTCGGCCTCAAGAAGGCGCAGGTCGAGATCAACAAGTCGCTGACGCCGCTCTACGTCCAGCACGAGTACGTCCAGGCGTTGGAGGACATCGCGCAGTCGCCCTCCAACACCATCGAGTTCATCCCGGTCGGGCAGAGCGGCATCCCAATCGTTCAGCCGGTGGCGGGTCGGTGATGCCCCGCCGCCACCGCAATCCGCGGAAGTTCAACCACCAAGGTCAGCATCGGCACAAGGGGCGGCGGCAGAACGCGGCGCCCCTGACGCCGCTGCAGCTGCACCCGAAGAAGAGGCGGGTGTGACGGACAGAGAAGTTGCGGCGCTGAAGGCTCTCGACGCTGCTAGTTACGACGACCAGGAGGACGGCGGCGATGGCTGGGTCACGATTGACCGAGTCGCAGATGAGATAGACAGGCCCTACGCTTGGGCGGCTGAGTGTCTCGTCGTTTTGGTGAATAGAGGGCTGGCTGAACGCCGCCGAAGGCGAACTTCGGGTGGTCGCCTTTTCTACGCCGTCAGCGCTTCTGGCGGCACTCTTCTCTTGGCCGAAGACTTCTGATCGGCCCAATACATAGAGGGGACATTTCGCCGTCGCCGCCACCCGCCGCCCCCGTAGACACCCCATTCGGTGCGAAATGTCCCCTCTATATGGGCGCCGGCCCGGTGCTGAGCGGTCGCGCGGATAGTCCGCTGTATGGCTGTCCGCAAGCTGCCGAAGACGCTCTCCTCGACTGAGCTCGAGGCGCTCTTCGCGAGGCCGAATCGAGCGGCGCCGACCGGCCTGCGGAACCTCTGCATGCTGACGCTGATGTACCGGTGCGGGTTGCGGGTCAGCGAGACCATCGGCATCCATCTCCGCGACGTTCGCCTCGACGATGGGCAGATCCATCTCCGCCCCGAGGTGGCGAAGGGCGGCCGCGAGGCGTTCGTCTATCTCGATGATCAGGCCACCGAGCTGCTGCGCAACTGGATCGTCGTTCGCCGGAAATACGCGGCGCGCAAACCGCGGCTCTTCACCACACTGAAGGGCGGGAAGGTCTCCCGGAAGTACGTCTGGGAAATGACGGGCCGATACGCGCGCCGCGCCGGCATTGAGCGACCGGTGCATCCGCACATGCTGCGCCACACCTACGCGACCGAGCTGCTGCGCGAGGGCTTCAACGTGCGGGAGGTTCAGCAGTTGCTCCGCCACGCCGACATTCGCACGACCGTCGTCTACACCCACATCTTCGAGGCCGATCTCGCCCGCAAGATTCAGCAGCGCCGTTGAACGATCGCGCCCGGCGGTGCCGGAAATCCAAGAAGTGAGTACGGCTGCTCGCAGCATCTGGCTGATACTCGACGACGATGCCTCGCTGCAAATCATTCCCCGGCCAACTTCACCTCACCGGCCAGGGACTAGCGTAGGGCTTACGATTTGCTCCCGACGACGGTCCAGCTACACGACATCGACGACGTCGAAGGTTTCGTGTGCGCGACGATCGAGCGCTCGGGCATCCAACCCTCCGAACACGAGAAGGAAGAGCTAGTCGCAGATGGCATCTGCATCCTCTATGGCCTCGCCGCCACGTTCGAACCGCACCGACCGGGCTACGCGCAAGCAGGGCGGTTCAGCGGCTTCGCCGCGCAGTTCCTCCCTCGCCGCCTCGGCGATGCCTGGCACTCCCGACACCCGGAGCACGTCCGGGTCGTCGGTGAGGACGGCAAACGGCGATGGGTCTACCGCGACACGCCGATCTCACTCGACCAGTTCCTCACCGCCGGCAGTTCGTCCGTCTCGGGTGCTGGCCGAGCCGGCGCCGAGACGCACATCCGGCCCACCGCGCACCAGGCCCCGGTCCCACTTCCTGCGTGAGCTGACCGCCGCGCTCGCCGCTGATGCGCGGGCCGAAGTCGAACTCGCCACCAAGGTTGGGACGCTCGCCGCGCTGCATCACTCGCGCGCGGAGATCGCCGTCATCACGGGAGCATCGCCGGCGGAAGTGCGGGCGGCGTTCGAGCGCCTTAAGCGGGTCGGGCACAAGCTCGCGTAAGCGAGCGGCGCGCGACCCGCTTCTGCCTGTGCCCCGCTTCTGAAATCGCGCCGGATAGTCGCCGTCGATGGCGACCGGGAAGAAACCACCCCGCTGTACTGGCAAGTCCAAGGCGACCGGCAAGCGCTGCAAGGCGCCCCCGTTGAAGGGCACCAAGCGCTGCGGCGCCCACCCGCTTGATCCCGATTCGCCCCGGTTTGGATCACCGGAGCAGGCGGGGGAGGCTGGCAAGCTCGGTGGCCGCCCCCGGCTTCCCCGTCCCCACGAGGAGATGCGCCGCCGGATCGAGGAGGACATCGAGCGCTACCTGGCGCCAATCGAGGCTGCGCTTGGTGCTGGCAAGCCGATCAAGACGTGGAACACGGCCGAGGGCGCCCACGAGATCGTCTACGTCGACGATCCAGAGCTTGGGATGAAGGCGCTCAAGCTTGTCCTCTCCTACGTCTACGGAAAGCCGCGGCAGCCGCTTGAGCTCGCCGGTGAGGACGGCGGACCAGTCAAGACCGAGCTCGATTTCTCCGACCCCACCGTGAGGGAGGCGCTGCATGGGCTCGTCAGTGCCGTTGCCGACGCTCGCGAGGGCTAGCCCGGCCGGCCTGGCGATCGCCGTCGATGAGCGGCTCGCCGACCAGGGCGCTGTTCGTCGCTATGCCTTCCCGCCACACATCCGCCTGATCGACAGAGAGATCATGGAGGCGGTCGCCCGGGCCCACGAGCGCCAGCGCCGAGCAGCTGCAGGAAAAGAGGTCGACGACCGGCCCGAGATCCTCCTCATCGAGCTTGGCCCCCGTCACGGCAAGTCGACGGAGGTCTCCGAATACACGCCTGCCTGGTTCATCGGCACCTTCCCCGAGCGCCACGTCATCCTCTGCTCTTACGAGGCCGATTTCGCCTCCTCTTGGGGGCTGAAGGCGCGGTCCCTGCTCGAGGAGCATGGCCCTGACCTCTACGGGGTCAAGCTCGATGCGTCTTCCAGAGCGGCCAAGCGCTGGGGCCTGGAGGGCCACCGCGGCGGGATGGTCACTGCCGGCGTCGGTGGACCCATCACCGGCAAGGGCGCCCACCTGCTGATCATCGACGATCCGATCAAGAACGCCGAGCAGGCGATGTCCGAAGTGATCCGCGAGAAGCATTGGGAGTGGTGGCTGTCGACGGCGCGCACACGGCTAGAGCCCGGTGCTGTGGTGATCGTGCTGCTGACCCGTTGGCACCAGGACGACATCGCCGGCCGCATGCTCGCCGCGTCAGATGACGGTGGCGATCCCGTGCGCGAGATCCGCCTGCCGGCACTTGCCCTGGACGACGACCCACTCGGCCGCGAGCCCGGCGAGGCGCTCTGGCCGGAGCGTTACTCAGCTGACTGGCTGGAGCACACGCGAAAGGTGCTCGGCCCCTACTGGTTCACCGCCATGTACCAGGGCAGCCCCACGCCGGATGAGGGCGGCATCTTCGCCCGCAAGTACTTCCACTACTTCACGATCGATGGCGACCTGGTGACGCTGCATCGGCCCGGCGGCGAGGTCGAGAGCTTCGGGCTCGACTACTGCCGCAAGGTCCAGTACGTCGACCTTGCGGCTTCGGAGAAACAGACCGCCGACTACACGGTGATGACCGAGGTCTGGGTCACGCCGAAGCGCGACCTCCTGGTGCGGAATGTCATCCGCGACCGTATCGCCGGGCCCGAGCAGCCTGAGTTCTTCGAGGACCACCACGCAGGCGGTGCAGTCAAGGTCGAGTCGATCGGCTACCAGTCGACGCTGATTCAGGAAATGCTCCGCCGCGGCTTCCCTGCTGAGCCGGTCTTCCCCGACAAAGACAAGGTGACCCGCGCCTCGGCCGCCGGCGCGCTCTACCGCGGTGGGAAGGTCTACCACCTGCGTGGGGCAGAGTGGCTCGGTGATCTCGAGGCCGAGATGCTGGCTTTCCCCGCCGGCGAGCACGATGACCAGGTCGACACGATCGCCTACGCAGCGAGAGATCTGCCAAACGTCGAGATTGCCGAGCCCCGCCGGCAACGAGAGCGCGGGAGCACTATTGCCGGTGGCCTTGCCAGTGCACCGTTGTAGGCAGGAGTCGTCCGCCGTGCGGCTAACCTTTAGTAAGTGGAGCAGCCATCACCTCCCCAATCGACGCCTGCTGACACGCAGCTCGCGATGCTGACTGAGCTTGTCCGGCATAGCCCGCCTGACAGCCGCGGCTTCATCGCATTCCGGCGCGAGGAGCTGGTCGAGACGCTTGAGCGGATACGCCACGACCACAAGCAGGAGATGCAGGTGATCCCGAACATTGCGGGGCGCTTGGTTCGAGTGCTGGCGGAGGCAACTTGAGGCGCCGCTGCTCGGTCAGAAATGTGCGGATCGCCTTCCTGAAGCTGAGGATCGCGCAGGAGAAGGGCGACAAGGCCAAGGCAGTGGTTCAGCTACTCGGCCCTGTCCACGGAACCCTTCAGACGATCCGGGGGATGTGCAGCGACGGCCTTACCCTCGAGGAGATAGACGTCAAGCTCGCCGAGCTTGACGCTCGGGTTTACGAGACCGCGGCAATGCTGGGGCACGGGCGCTGACTTAGACATCGACGCCAGATATTCGTCTGCGTGTCCCACGCGGCGAAGCTGGCCAAGCTCAAGCTCGAAGTCGAAACGGGCACCTACACCGTGGCCCCAGGAGAGATCGCGGAGGCCATGCTGCGGCGCTGGGATAGGGCGCAGAGGATCAACGTCAGCCCCGAAGGATATGAGCGACAAAGAGAGGCTATCGCCCGGAGCTGGGTTGATCGAAAGCGTCGCCTTCGCGAGAGCGCAGCCGCCGAGTTCTGAAATCCGGTGCCGCCCGATAGTCGGCGGCGATGGGATTCCTTGATCGATTCCGCAGCGCTGCTCCGCCGCCGACTAAGCCTCGCGGCGGCTCCGGCCGTGCCAACTACGGGGGCTACCAGGAGATCGAAGAGGAGAACTTCGAGCTTCGCCACCCCCACGGGCTCAAGAAGTACGACCGGATGTATCGGACCGACCCGGATGTGCGCCGGGCGGTGCGGATGGTGGTCAATCCAATCATCGGCGGCACCTGGGGTGTCGAGCCTTACGGTGGCGATGAGGCCGAGGACAAGGATCGCGAGGTCGCCGAAGCGTTCGAGTGGGCGCTCTTCTCCAACATGCGCCCCGGATTCGGCGGACACCTCGCTGAACTGCTGCCGGTGCTCGTGCGCTCAGGCTTTACCCCATTCGAAGAAATCTGGGAGCACGTCAAGCGCGATGGCAAGGATCTGATTGTCCCGCGCACGCTGCAGCTGAAGCTGCCCAGGTCGATCGAACGCTTCATCCCCGACCCCGGGACCGGCGAGCTAGTCGAACTCAAGCAGCAGCTGCCGATCGGTGGCCAAGTTGATCTCCCGCTGGAGGACCTCCTCTATTACAGGCTTGGTGCCGAGGGCGACAACTGGGAGGGCAATTCGCTGCTGCGTGCCACCTACAAGCCCTGGTTCCTCAAGGACAAGCTCGAACGGATCGACGTGATCAAGGCCGAGCGCCAGGCAATGGGCATCCCGATCTGTTACCCGCCCGACAACGCGTCGCCGGAGCAGCTGAAAGAGATGGAAGACATCCTCGGTGGCATCCGCGCCTCCGAGCAGGGGTTCATCATCGCGCCAGGCCCGCACGCGCAGGATCTGAAAGAGCTGGCCGCTGCCAAGGGCTGGCGAATCGAGATCCTCGGCATCGAGAAAGGCCAAGCGAATGTCTCGGTGCAGCCCTCGCTCGAATACCACTCCGACAAGATCGCTGGCTCCTTCATCGAGGACTTCATGCGCCTCGGCCAGGGTCAGGGAGCCAGCGGCGCTCGTGCCACTGCCGACTCGCAGGAAAACCCGTTCCTCGCCGCCTGCGAGGCGCTGGCGGGGGAAGTCGAAGGTCCACTCGAAGACCTTGCCACGCGCTTCGCCGCCCTCAACTTCGATGTGGAGGAGCCGCCCAAGCTGAAGATGTCGTTGGTCGACTCGACTTCGCTGACCGAGCTCGCCGAATACGTAGGGAAACTGGTCGAACGGGAAGCCGTCCATCCAGACGACGAGCTTGAGGACTTCCTGCGCAAGCGCGCTGACCTCCCGCCGGCAGACGCCGAGGCCCGAGAAGAGCGCAAGAAAGCCTCCGAGGAAGCACGCGCGCTTGCGCAGAAGGCTGCCGAATCGCCTCCCGCGCCGGCTTCAGTGCCAGGTGATCCCCGCCCCCAGCCGTCGCCAGCACCACCCAAACCCGCCACGGCCTCCAAACCCGAGCCGAAACCGAAGGCCGACGAGGACCAGGTCCTACGCGACGAACGGGAGATGCGCTGGTGGGAGGAACTCATGTCGCTCGACGAGATCGAAACGGCGATTGACAACGCCCGCTCCCGCTTCGAAGCCGCTGGCGGTGATGACGCCCGTCGCATTGCTTCCGAGATGGCTGACGCCGCACTTGCCGGCAAGACCCTCACCCCGAAAGCCGACGAGGGGCTTCAGAAGGCGATCTATGCCGAGCTGGCACGGCTGTATCGCACCGGCCGCTCCACAGTCGTCGACGAGCTGAACGCACAGCGCCCCGGCACCAGGGACGCCGCGGGGGCCGATGAGGAGTCTGAGGCGCGCAAGCGGCTGATGGCGCGGGCAAGGCTGGGGGCACAGTCGATCGGCAACCGGATCTGGCAGAAGGTCTCTCACACCGTGCTGAACGGACCGGGCGGTCGCGCGGCCGCGCAGAAGGCCGGCGAGGCAGAGGCTGCGGCCGGACTGCGCGCCGAGGCTCAGCTACACGCCGCCGGCGCGCTGAACGAAGGCCGCCAGGATCAAGCCTCTATCCAGAGCGATGAGATCGAGGGCGCCCGCTACACATCCATCCTCGACCGCACCCGCTGCGATCAGTGCGCGCTCGCCGACGACGATGTCCTTCGTAAGCTCGATGACCCGGTCCGTATCGAGCACATCCCGCCCAACCAAGATTGCTACGGCGGTGGACGCTGCAGGTGCATGGAGTTCTACGAGCTCGAGGAGGAGGCGCCGGGCTATGGCGGCGGCCCCGCTCCGCCCGAGCCACCCCTGGCGCCACCGGAGGGCCCGGGCGGGCTGGCAGCTGAGCACTATGAGGTTGATGGCGGCTCGCCACAGATGCAAGCCCTGATCGCCGACCAGCTCGCGGCGATCGACAAGGTGCACCGGATACCGGCCTCGATGCCAGTGGTGCCGATCAAGATCCGGCCTACTCTTGATAGCGGGAAGGGCAAGCGATTGGGCCAGTGGGGCGGCGGCCTAGATGTCGAAGGCAACTGGCACGACGAGCAGATCAAGCTGAGCGCCCAGGCGCTGCGCCTTGACCCGCCCTTCCCATCCGCCGTCCATGAGATCGGCCACTCCCTCGACAGCCACGGCTTCGGCGACGGCACCCCGATCGAGGCGATCATGCGGGGCGGCTTCCAGACGATGTACTCCTCGACGCCGGCAATGACCGAGTGGCGCAACGCCGTGACCACCAGCACCGCTTATCGAAACCTCGTCGCGGAAGGCGACGGCTACCGCGAGTCGATCACCGAGCTGCTCGCACGCAGCTACGAGCAGTACATCGCGCTGCGCTCAGGCAACAAGGTGCTGCTGGCGAAGATCGCGAAGCGGATGAGCGACGACTCGAACGTCTACTGGTCAGACGCGGACTTCGAGCCGATTGCCGACGTCTTTGACCGCTTCTTCGCTGCCCGAGGTCTGACGAACGCCGGCTAGCCTCAGTCGGGCAGGTCGGCTCGGGGCTTGGGAAGGGCGTCCTTCAACTCCTCAAACTGCTCTGCCGTTGGTGGGGCCACATAGGACCGGGAGTTGGCCAGCCGGCTCGCCACTTTCTCCAGGGCCACAGCTCGAATGGTCTGGTCGTCAGAGCGGAGTTCACCAACTAGCGAGCGCAGAGTGGGCAGCACCTCATCGATGGCCCGGTGCATCTGCCTAGCACTACGGGAGTCGGTGTCGCGGCTTGCGCTCACTCGGGTCCGTCGGTCGACACGTCCATGAGGAACGTCTCGACCTTGTCGACGGCGACATCGTCCGCGCCCTCGATATGGACCTGGTTGCCCTCGGTGCCGCCGTACTCCCCGGCGACTTCAGTGCCGTCTTCTAGCTTGACCCGGATCTTGGTGCCAGGCTTTAGCTGATCGAGCGAGGCGCGGATCTCAGTGGTCTCCATGACCACAGCGTAGCCGGATAGTCGCCGGCGATGGCCGCAATCGACATCGACCGCATCGCTTCCGTCGTCGTGCCAGGTGCGTCCGATAGTCGCCCGTGCATGAAGGAGATCGCCAAACTGCTGGGGCTCGACGAGGCCGCTACCGAGGAGCAAATCCTCGAAGCGCTGAAGGCCCGGACCGGCACCGCCGGCATCGCGAAGGCCCTCGACCTCAAAGAGGACGCCGCCGAGCAGGAGATCCTCGACGCAATCAAGGCGAAAGCCGAGCCGGAGACCGAATCCCTTGAGGACAAGGCCAAGGCAGAGGGCAAGATCGTTCTCGATGCCAAAGACGTCGCTGCTCTGCAGGCCGATTCCAAGGCCGGCAAGGAGGCCGCCGACAAGCTGCACCAGCGCGACTTCGATGACGCCTTCACCAAGGCGCTCGACGCGGTCCGGGTCGACGCGAAGGATGAGACGCGCGAGACCTATCAAAAGCTTTACGACAAGGCGCCCGAGGAGACCATCGAGATCCTCGAGAAGCTGCCGAAGCTCGCCAACACCTCCGGCCGCGGTGGCTCCGGTGACGGCGGCAGCGGTAAAGAGGCGCCCGACAACGTCGACGAGGACCGCTTCGAGCTCAATGAGAAGGTCGAAGCCCGCATGGCTGCGGACGACTGCGACTACGCAGAGGCGCTGCGCAAGGTCCGCGCCGAGGAGAAGGTCTGATGCCCGGGACCCTCGACCGCTACAAAGGCTTCCCGGCGATCGCCGGCTCGGCGATCCGACCGGGCGAGGTCGTCAAGTTCGGCGGCGGCGTCGACCGCGGCGTGATCCCGATCGTCGCCACCAGCTCCGAGTTCGCCGCGGGCGTCGTTGACACCCGCGTGGCCACGGCCCTTCCCGGCGAAGCTCTCACCGTCTACGAGACCGGCGCCGTCGTTGAGGGTCTCGCCGCTGCCTCGATGGGTGTCGGCGGCGAGGTGGCAGTCGCCTCCACCAACTGCGGCTTTGCCCCGGTGGCCGCCGCCTCCGGTGTCGCCCGGAACGCAGTCGGCGTCGCGCTTACCCCGGCCGCGCCCGGCGAGTACTTCGCTCTCTACGTCCGCCCCCGAGCACTGAGCGGAGGGGCATAGCCCATGACTCAGCTTCGAGACCCGCAGGGCCTTCAGGTAATCGACCCGATCCTGACGAACCTGGCGATCGCTTACATGCCTCAGGGTTTCATCTACGACCAGCTTGTCCCGAAGATCGACGTGAAGAAGAACGCCGGCCAGTACCCGGTGTGGTCGCTCGACGACCTTCTGCGCGACGACGTCGAGAGCAAGGTTGACGCCCGGGCCGAGACGCCCGAGATCGACCTCAGCTTCACGATGGAAAGCTACCTCCTGCAGAACTACAGGCTCAAGGTCTCCATCACGCCGGAAGACCGCGAGCAGGCGGCCGACGAGCTCAAGCTTGAAACGCGGAAGACCAAGTTCCTCCTCGGGCGGATGCTGCTGCGTCGCGAGCGTCGTCTTGCCGTGCTGCTGCGCAAGACGACCAACGGTGGAGCGATAACCCTCGGCGGCGGCGTCACCAAAAAGTGGGGCGAAAAAGAAGCCACTATCGAGCTGGACATCAAGGGGGCTCGGAAGGCGGTCTACGACTTTACCGGCCAGCACGTCGACTCGATGCTGATCAACTGGGACGTCGCCTACGCGATGGCGCTGGACCCCGCGATTCGGGAAATCATCAAGTACACCGTCCCGGGCGAGCTGATCATTTCCAAAGGCGAGGCGATCCTGCCGAAAGTGCTGCACGGCCTGAACGTCGTCATCGCCGACGGCACCAAGTTCAACACGGCTCGCAAAGGCGCCGCGCGCTCCCTGTCCAACATCTGGTCCGACAACGTCATCCTCTTCAAGCGGGGCGAAGACAACGAGCTGGAGGAACCCTCCACTCTTAAGGGCCTGTACGGCCAGGTCGCTGCGACCAACGAGGGGCGGACCAGCCGGTCCCAGTCCACCGGTGGCGGCCACTTCGCTATCGACAAATGGGCCACGGCTGACCCACCCGTCGACTACATCCGCGCCTGGGAGAAGGTCCAGGAGAAGCTGACCGCGCCGGACGTCGCCTACGAGATCGCGGACGTGCTCTGATGGCTCGCAAGCTCTACGTCACCGACGGACTTCTCGTCAACGGCTTCGCCTACGAGCGCGGCGACGAGGTTACGATCGAGAACGAGACGACCCGCAAGCAGCTGCTCGATGAAGGGCGCATCTCGACCACCAAGCCTTCCCCCGAGCCGCTGCCGGGCACGACGTCGGACGCCGCGGTGCCGACAGTCACCCTCGCGGACTTCTCCGATGAGGATCTGCTCTCCGAGCTTGAGTCGCGCGGTCTCAACACCGCCAGCATCGAAGCGACCGTGACCAACTACTCCGAGCAGGACAAGGCCGACCTCGAGAAGCTGGTCGCAGAGCGCGAGATCCAGGTCGAGGGCACTGGCTCCAAAGGGGCCGTGACCAAGGACGACCTCGTCCGCACCCTTGAGGCCGCAGACGCCTCCACGGACTCCTGAGCGCCGACATGGGCGCTTCGCACTACGACGTCTGGCAGAGCACGCGAGACGGCAAGTGGTACTGGCACCTCGTCGCCGGCAATGGCGAGACGGTCGATCGCTCGAGCGAGGGCTACGAGACCCGCCAGCACGCCATCGAAGGCGTCGACGCTGCGTCAGCAGCCTCACAGGACGCTTCTCGCCCCACCTGATCCGTAGGGGACTTCTGAAATTCGAATCGCGTCCGATAGTCGGGCGCGATGCCAAGTTCTGAAACGCCGGTCCACCCCGTGAAGGCCGCCCGTCAATCTCGCGGTGAGCGGCTGGTCGATGTCGCAGGCAATGCGAGGATCTCGGTCAGCTACCTATCGATGATCGAGCATGGCCTAGTGCCACCGCCCCATCGGCAGGCGGCACTCGCGAAGGCCCTGGAGCAGCCGGAAGCGGAGCTGTGGCCGTGAAGCGCAAGCGCAAGATGAGCGCTGCCGAGAAGCAGCGCCGCCGAGAGCGGCGCGCTGCCCGACGCCGCGCCCGGGTCGAGAAGATGGGCGCAGCGCGTTGCCACTGGGAGCGTCGCCGCCGTGGGCAGACGAACATCGCGCCGGAGCTGAAGCACCGCGGCGTTGCCGACGAGGGGCTGGAGGACATGATCATCGGCGGCCGTGGCGTTCGGATGCTGCGGCGCGGAGGACTCGCAGCGTGAGTGCACCCACTGTTGGTCTCGCACTGATCGTCCGCGACGAGGAGAAGACCCTTCCGAACCTTCTGGAGTCGATCGAGGGTGCCTTCGACCAGATCGTCCTCGTCGACACCGGCTCCGAGGACGCGACGATCGACGTCTTCGAAGCCTGGGCGGACAAGCATGAGGAGGACCTTGAGCTAGGCGTCAACGTCTGCCGCTTCACTTGGATCGACGACTTCGCGGCCGCGCGCGCCTACGCCGACTCCTTTCTGCGTACCGACTGGACCTGCTGGGCCGATGCCGACGATGTCCTGCGCAACGCCCAGAACCTGCGCCAGCTCGCTGTCGACGCCGCTCCCGACGTGCTGGGCTTCATCTGCGGCTACGACTACGCGCGCGACCATCACGGCAACTGCGCCTGCTACCTCGTCCGAGAGCGCCTCGTGCGCCGCGGCGCCGGTGAGTGGGTTGGTCGGGTCCACGAGTCCCAGCTGATCCATGGCACCCAGTCGATGGTCTCTCCCGACGTCGTCGAGTGGGTCCACAACCACCCGCCAGACCCGAGCGACTCCAACGAGCGCAACCTGCGGATCCTTGAGAAGTGGATCGAGGAGGCGCCGGAAGACCCCCGCGTGGTTGGCTATCTCGGCACCGAGCTGCTGATCAAGGACGAGATCGACCGCGCCGGCGAGCTGTTCGAGCGCTACCTGACGCTGAAGACCGGCTGGGACGAGGAGCGCGCGCAGATCCACCGCAAGCTCGGCAGCGTGCGGATCCGCCAGGGCCGCCACGACGAGGCGATCGACACAGCGATGGAGGCGTTGCGGCTGATGCCCCAGTGGCCGGACTCCTACCTGACTTTGGCCGAGGCCTACCACAAGCGCGGAGAGTGGCCGAAGGCGATCGAGTGGGCCAGCGAGGTCCTGCGCCGCGGCCAGCCGCAGACGATGCTGATCGTCAACCCGCTCGACTACACGGTGCTGCCGCGGATGGTGCTCGCCAGCGCGCTCGCCCAGCTCGGCCGGATCGAGGAGGCATTGCAGGTCGCCGAAGAGCTGCTCGCGGTCGTCCCCGACCACCAAGGCCTGCTGCAGGCTCGTCAGGGATGGATCGCGCAGGGACAGCGCGACGCCACCGCCCAGACCTTCGTCGCCGCTGCGCGCCAGCTGATCAACCACGACGAGCAGTTGAAGGCGTTGATCCTGCTCGAGCAGACCGTTCCCCACTTCGCCCAGGACCACGCCGAAGTTGTCGCCCTTCGCTCGCAGCTTCGCGAGCGTGTCTATCCGCTGCTGGAGCCAGCAAGCTACGCCGAGCACTACGAGAGCGGCGGTAGCAAGCCCGAGGACTTCACGCCGGACGAGAAGGTTGATGAGATTGGTAGCTACTTGCCCCGTTGTGCGTTCCTGCTTGGTGGCATCACCGAGCAGCTCGAAGAGGCCGCGGCGTGACGCTGACAAAAGCAGAGCGCGAGGCGGCAGCGGAGGCGAATGCAATCGGGTACCTGCCATGTGAGAACTGCGGGTTGCACAAGTTCACCGCGCTCCGAGAACCGACCGAGGGTGAGCAGATGCGGCTCTGCACCGACTGCGGCGGGGACATGCCGCGAGCGGGGTCGCAGCGATGAAGATCCTCGACTGTGGCGCCCATGACGGCTACGTCGCCCTCTGGCTTGCTCGGCGGCTCCGCGAGCAGGGCCATGAGGTCCAGGTCGACGGCATCGAGTTGAACGCGGACGCGGTCGAGGTCGCCCGCCGGCGCTTCGCTGATGAGGACTTTGCTGGCGAGTTCGCTGTCGGTGATGCCCTCGACGTTGCCAGCCACGTCCAGTTTGAACCGGGCAGCTACGACGCGGTGATTGCCTTCGAGGTGATCGAGCACGTCCCAGAGCCTCAAGCTCTACTTGAGGCTCTGGAGACCATGTGCAAGCCGGACGGTGCCGTCTACATCTCGACTCCCGATGGCACCTTCGGCACGGGCCAGAACCCGCATCATCTCCGCGTATTTCGCGCGGTCGACCTGGCCGATCTTCTCCGCCGCAGGGGGCAGTTGCGCGACATGGTGGTAGGACACGACGGCGTGACCGCCGCCGCCTATACGCCCATCGAGCGCCGCGGTGAGATCGCCATCTACGCCGGGCCCGGCTGGGAGACATGGTCGCCACACGACATCGAGAGCCGCGGCCTCGGGGGCTCGGAGACGGCGGCAATTCGGTTGGCCCAGCAGCTCTCTGAGATCGGCTACGTGGTGACGGTCTACGGCGAGGTCGAGCAGTGCGCCTTCCGCGACGTGATCTATCGCCACCACAGCGTCTTCGACCCGATGGAGCGTCGCTTGGCCGTGATTGCCTCCCGCATTCCCGAGGTCGGCGATCGCCACATCAACGCCCGATCGCGGCTGCTGTGGATGCACGACACCGACGCCGGCGACCGCCTCACCGCCGCCCGGGCCGAGGCCTTCGATCACGTCCTCGTCCTCTCGCGCTGGCACGAGGAACACGTCAGCGGGATGTACCCCTTCCTGCGCGGGCGCCTGCGCCAGACCCGCAACGGCATCGAGCACTCGTATTTCGCCGGGGAGACGCCGGAGCGTAAGAAGCGCGTCCTCTACACCTCGTCCCCCGACCGCGGCCTCGACATCCTGCTCGAGCTATGGCCGAAGATCCGCGAGCAGGTGCCCGACGCCGAGCTCGCCTACTGCTACTCGGAGGTCTACGATCGCATCGCCGAGAAGGACGCGACCGTCGCCGCGCACCGCGAGCGCATCCGCGAGCTTGCCGCAGCCACCGAGGGCACCTCGGCGCTCGGCTCGTTGCCCCAGCAGGAGTTGGCGCGCTTGATGCGGACCTCGCTGGTCTGGGCGCACCCCTCCTACGCAACGCCGCACGGACAGCCCTTCCACGAGACCAGCTGCATCGGGGCCATGGAGGCGCAGGCTGCCGGCTGCGTGGTCGTCGCCTCTGACTGGGGCGCGCTCTCGGAAACCGTGAAGGTCGGGCGTCTGGTGAACTCCGGGCCGCTCAGCGACCGCTGGCGCGCTGGCTTCGTGCGCGAGATCGTCGACGGGCTGAGGAACACCGAGACGCAGAAGTGGGCGCAGATTGCAGGACCCAAGGCAGCGGCCGACCTCGGCTGGGGCGGGGTCGCGCGCCAGGTCGCCGGGCTGATCGAGGGCGAGGTCGTCGAGGCGTGACGTTCAAGGACTTCGTCGCGACCGTCTTCGCCGTCGCCGAGATGCTCCGCTCGCAGGAGCGCCAGCGGCTCGAACGCGAGATCCAGGCTGATCTTGAGTACGGCCGGGACTGATGCAGTACCCCCGCCCCATCACCTCGATCCACCAGATCGAGATCAGCTCGAAGTGCAACCTGCGCTGTGTCTACTGCCCGTCGAAGGACCTCGATAAGCCGGTCGCCGACGGCGGGAGCGGCCGGGCCAAGGAGGACATCTCCATGGCGAACTTCGAGCGGGCACTGGGATGGGCGCAGCACTTCCACCGCAAGGGCACCCAGGGCGAGCTGGCGCTGACCGGGCTCGGTGAGGCCCTGCTGCACCCCAACTTCGTTGACTTCGTCCGCCTCGCGCGCGAGGCCCTGCCTCGCAACCCGATCACCTTCTCGACCAACGGCCTACTGCTGACGGAGCAGCTCGTTGAGGAAGTCGCACCGTACAAGCCGGAGATCTATATCTCCCTCCACCGCCCCGAGAAGGCGAAGGGCGCGATCGACGCAGCGCAGAAAGCCGGGCTGCTCGCCGCCACCAACGCCTCGTTCGCCACGCTTGCGTTCGACTGGGCTGGCCAGCTTGACTGGGAGGTCTCCATTCCCGAGGGCTCGGTCACCTGCGAGTTCCTCCGCTCAGGCTGGGCTGTGGTCCTGGCCGACGGCCGAATCACCACCTGCTGCCTCGACGCCAGCGGCGCTGGCGTGGTCGGGCATGTCGACGACGCGATCGGCTCGCTCTCGATCCAGCCTTGGGAGACCGAGATCGGTGGCCGCCCCGTGGGCTGCGCCGAGTGCCATATGAACGTGCCGTAGCGCGGTCAGATAGTCGGCAGCATGCCGCTCAGCGACTTCGAGAAGAAAAACCTCGCCAAAGCGTGGGTGAACGAAGCGCCGACAAAAGCCACCTCCCTGTGGGTGCAACTCCATACCGGCGACCCCGGCAAAGCCTGCACCTCGAACGTCGCGACCGAATCCAAACGGATTCAGATCACGATGAAAGAACTCGCCGCCGGGGAATGGACGAACGAAAACGTCCTCGAATGGGCGGGGCTGGCTGCGACCGAGGAAATCTCTCACGTGTCGGTCTGGGACGCGAAAGAAGCGGGCAATGCACGCATCTATGGCGAACTCACGGCCAAAGAGAAACTGACCAAAGAAAAAGACGCTCGGATCAAAGCCGAAAAACTGAAACTCAGCTTGGTCTAGGCATACGGCATGTCAGCCTGGAGCGAAGCTCTCGCAGCCCTCTCGCCGCTCTCCTGGCTCCGCCTGAACGACGCGAGCGGATCCACGGCAGTCGCAGTCGCAGGGTCCAACGGCACCTACGTCAACGGTCCGACGCTGGGGGTCAAAGGACTCCTGTCGGCCGACTCCGACAAAGCGGTCACGCTGCTCCGAGCCTCGAGCCAGCGGATCACGGTCCCAGACGGCGCCTCGACGGACATCAGCGATGCCTCGTTCACGCTGGGCTGCTGGGTCAAGCTCACCTCCCAGCCGTCGTCGGGGCAGTTCTTCACCATCGCCGCGAAGACCAACGCAGCCGGATCCAACGAGTCCTACTCGATCGATTACCGCAACGAATCGGGGACAACGCGGCTGGCCTGTGGGGTGCGGACATCAGGTGGCTTCACGAGCACGAAAGTCGCCAAAACGCTCACGACGGGGACGACTTATTTCATCGCCTTCGTCTACGACGGCACCAACGTCTTCCTCTACGTCGATGGCGTCGAACTGACGAAAGCCGCGAAGACCGGCAACGTCACCGCCAACAACGAACTCCTGTACTGGGGGGCCTACAACAACGTCGACCACCTGGACGGGACAATCGACGAGGCGTTCCTTCTCCCTGGCGCGCTGAGCGGGGCTCAGGTCAAAGCGCTTTTCGAAGCGGCGGCGAAAGAAGAATCCGGACCCGTCGACATGGAAGCGTCCCTCGCCGGGATCGGATCGGCCGCCGGCGCCCTGATCTCCGCAGGCAGCATGGGGGCATCGCTCAGCGGCACGGGCATCCTCACCGGCGAGCTGCGCGGTATCGCCTCTATGGCGGCAGCACTTAGCGGCCAAGGGGGGCTCAGCGGTGACCTACGGGCGCTCGCGTCGATGGCCGCCGCCCTGACTGGCGGCGGTGTCTTGGGTGGGGAGCTGATGGCGCTTGCTTCGATGGCCGCCAGCTTGGAGGCTCGAGGCGAACTCAACGGAGAAATCGCTCAGATCTTGGCGCTCGCAGCCAGTCTCGCGGGAAGCGGCGTGCTCTCGGCATCTCTCGAAGCCATCGTCGCGGTGCTTCCCTTCGTCGACCTTCCGACCGAGCTGAAGCTCGAGGGTCGCGAGACCTCGATGACGATCGCCGGTCGGGCTGTCGAACTCGGCATCGCAAGTCTCGACACCGCACTGGCCATCGCGGGTCGGCAGACGACGCTGACCATCGCCAGCCGGTCAGCGAGGCTCTCCCTCGCCGCGCCCGATAGTCGACTCACGATCGCCGCCCACAAAACGGAGCTCGACCTCGATGGCTGACCTGACGATAAACACTGGCGACACGTTCCCGGCCGTCCGCGGCTCGGCATCCGACGCACAAGGGCTTCTCGACTTCACGAAATTCGAGTCCTTCGAAGCGGTGCTGAAGAGAACGGATGGTAGCCCTCGGATCATCATGGGCGAAGCAAAACCGATCAACCCGCCGATCACGAATCCCGACGAGCCGGATGGGCCCAAACTCAACTGGGAATACCCGTGGCAGGAAGGTGACACGACCGAACTCGACGACGATGGACACGAGTCTGCCCAGGGCCTCTACGAGGTCCAGTTGAAGGTCATAGTTGACAGCGGCACAACTCCACCTGCGCTTGAGACCCTCGACAATGACCAGAACCCGACGGTCCAAATCAACAAGGCGCTCTGGGCTCCGTGAGCGCCTCGACAATCAGCACCTACTACCCGCAGTCGGCCTACGCGACTGTCGACCTCGTTCGCGGGATGAACCTCGGCCGCTCAATCGTCGCCACTGCCGCGTCGGGCAAGGACCAGGTGACCGAAGGCCAGGTCGTCCAGTACCTCGAAGAGACAGCCGGCGTCCTCGACGGCATCTTGCGCGAGCGCGGCTATGTCGTGCCGGTCTCCCCCACCGCGGCGCCGTTCGCCTTCAAGACGCTGGAGGGCTACAACGCGATCGGCGGCTTCTACCGCGTTGAGATGGCGGCGAAGAACTCCGACCGTCGCGAGGAGGCGCGGAAGATGTGGGAATCGGCGCAGAAGATGCTCTCCGATGGCACGGTCGAGCTCGACGCCGAGCGCGATGTGCAGGCAGGGATGCCCCTCGGCGGCTTCGGCTCGAACAGCAGCGCCGCGACGCCGTTCTTCACCCGCGACATGGAGCTGTAGTCATGCCGCTCCAGACGGTCCGCTTCGACGTCGCCGGCGACGTCCAGTATGCGAGGGCCTTCGAGGCCGCGGCCAAGGAGGCCGAGGATCTCAGTGAACCGCTCGGACAGGTCGGCGACGCCGTTCTGCGGGATGTCTTCGAACAGTTCCGCACCGAGGGCACCTTCGGGCATGGCTCGAAGTGGAAGGAGCTGAGCCCCGGCTACGCCGAGTGGAAGCGCCAGCAGGTGGGCGAGGAGCCGATCCTTGTCTTCAAGGGCACTACCCGCGACGCGATGATCGCCCGCAGCGCGGTCAGCGTCTCGCCGCGGCGGATGGTCTACGACCCGAAGGCACCGAAATATGCGCTCCGCCACCAACAGGGGGAGGACGGGATGCCCCAGCGCAAGATGGTGGAGATCCCTGAGACCGACCGCCGGCAGTGGGATCGCTACTTCGTGGAATGGCTCAACAGCATCCGTCGCGAGAAGCTCGCCGGGCTGTAGTTCTGAAGCGGCAGATAGTCGCCTGCGATGGCGATCGAGCTGAACGAACCGGTGATCAGGGCGCTCGAGCAGCGCCTGAAGGACGACCTCCCGGCGGCAATCGAGGACATCAACGAGTCCGTCGATGACGGCTTCACCCTGGCGACGCCGAAGATCCTCACCTACATCCCACCACCCTCGGACCTTCTGGATCCGCCGGTGATCGGTATCGGGGATGCCCCTTCTCAGTTCGAGGACGACACCGGCTTCTCTGCGACCGGCCGGCACGAGCTGCTCATCGTCGCCTACGACCAATCCTCTGACCAGGAAGCGCTCGCCTGGCAACTGCGCCGATGGACCCTGGCGATCACTCGCGTCGCTCTGGCTGGCCGCAAGCTTGGCGACGCTGCCTGGGGCACGGGACTGCGCGGCACGGCACCCGGACGCACACTCGTCGACGACGCCGATAACCCACGCGAGTGGTTCTCATGGTCGGGCATTCGGATCTGGGCCAAGCGCGACGAAGGCGACTAGCAAGGGGCTCCGTCCGATAGTCGGGCGCGATGGCATCGAAGCTCGTCAAGGCTCGCTGGATCGCTCCCTACGAGGCGCAGCTCTCCAATGGCACCGTTCTCGTGTCGCAGGAGACCGTGGTCGAGATCTCCGAGCACGAGGCCGAGGTCTCCAACAACTGGGAAGTCCTCAGCACTGGCAAGTCTGCCGGCCCGACCAAGAAAGACCTGAAAGAGCTGGCCAAGTCGCTGGGCATCAACGTGCCCGCCAAAGCGAAGAAGGACGAGATCGAAGACCTCATCGCCGAGAAGGAAAGCGCATCGGCAAACGGTGAGGGCGCTGAAGCTCCCCAGACGCCGGCAGAGACAGCACCGGCCAGCGAGAACGATGGGAGCAATGACTGATGCCCGGCCGCTCCACCAACGAGCCAAGCAACTACTTCGCCCTCGGCAAGCAGTCCGCCAAGGACACCGAGGCGACGACCTTCTTCTTCTTCCGCCACCTCGATGGCACTGGCCTCGATCCCGATGAGCAGACCCAGTCCGTGCGAGAGGGCGGAGACGGTCAGGAAGTCGGCTTCGTCCACAAGACCGCAATCTCGATGGATGGCGACGTCGTCGCCAATGCTCGCCCCGAGCGCGCTGCCCGCGGCGCTGCATGGACTCTCGGCGCCGACAAAGTAGAAGCCGGAGTTGGCGAAGCCTCCGGCGCAGCGCAGGTGCACTTCGGGACGCCGACATCCACCCTTCCCTACCTGACCGCTGAGCAGATGTGGGGCGACGTCATCGAGCGGGTCTCCAACGTCCAGTTGACCAACATGGTCATCGAGGGCGAAGCAGGCCGCCCGCTCAAGATCACCCACAGCATGGTCGCCGGCGGCACGCCGTACCGGCGCAATGCCGCCGCGTCGGCGCTGACCCCCACGCGCGAGACGGGCCAGCCCTACTTCTACCCGGGCGGCTCCTACGTGATCGACGGCGCCGGCAACACCAAGATCACCAAGTTCAAATCGACGGTCGAGCGCGGTCTCGACACTGACATTCGCACGACCTCCCTCTTTCGCGAGGACGTCGTCGCGCTCAACTTCGACTCCAGCCTGGAGTTCACGCTGAAGTACGAAGAAGCGACGATGTACGACAAGGTCCACTACCTCTCCGGGACCACGATCAGCCCGAACGCGATCGGCCTCGCCACCGGTGCCTTTAAGGCCTACACCGAGTTCGGCGCTGGCACTGGCCTTCGCTTCTTCGAGCTGAATCACCCGCTGATCGTCTACACCGGCGCCAGGGTCAACAAGCTCGACCCAGACGGCAAGACGATGTATCTCGACATCACTGCCATGGGCGTTCGCGGCGCCACGCACCAGGTCTTCACGCGCACCCAGACCGCCTCCGGCGGCGCGTTCTAACCCGTCAGATAGTCGCCGACGGAGAGCCACGGCTCTCTGAGGGCGGCCGGTAAGCGGATCCGGCGCAGCACCACCTCCCCGCAGCACGTCCACACGACAACGGAGGTGGCCTCATGGCCCAGAAGATCATCGACCTCGACGCGGCAGTTCCGGAGAACCTTGGAGTGAAATGCGGCGGGGTCGTCTACGACATCCCTGGGGACATTCCGATCCCCGACTACATCGAAATCGAGCGGCTCGTCGAAGCGCTGAACGACCCCGAGGCCGAGGGCAGCGGACAGGAGCGCCTGTCGGAGCTCTACGACCGCGTGCTCGAGCTTTTCCGGGTTAAGCAGCCGGACCTCGAGGAGCTGCCGATCGGCCCGCGACGCCTCGGTGTCCTAGTCGTCTCGCTCTACAGCGGTGGGGCCGAGGTTGAGGACGACGAGAAGCGCCCTACCAGGGCTTCGACGCCGAGTACGAAGAAGACGCCACGGAAGAAGTCTCCTGGTTCGAAGCGGTAGGCCAGCTATGCCGCTTCTACGGCTGGGCACCGGATTTCTGGCGGAGCATGGGGTGGCGGGAATTCCGCCACTGGCTCCGCGAGTGCAACCGCGCCCGCAAGGCAGAGGCGGGGCAGACCGTGACCGACCCAGATTCCTGGGACGGCTACGACAGCGATGCCTGGTGGGCGCAGCAGCGCGAGAAGCACAGGCAGATGCGAGGTAGGTCGTGAACGATGACCTCCGCGTAATAGTCGACGCTGACGCGGACCCGCTCAAACGGGAGCTCCTTGGTGCCGGCACGGCGGTCCGTGGCTTTGGGACTGAGGTCAAATCCCAGAGCCGCGGCGCCCTTGCGTTCAACGCTGCCCTGAACAAGCAGCGGGAAACGCTGCGTGGGGTAGGCACCTTCGCCAAGACCGCAGGCTTCGCGATCGGCGGCGTCCTGGTCGTGGGCATTGCCTCGGCAATCAAGACCGGTGCTGAATTCGAGTCGCAGATGGCGCGAGTCCAGGCCGTTACCGGCGCCACCGGCAAGGAGATGGACCAGCTGCGCAAGCTGGCGATCAAACTTGGTGCCGACACGAAGTTCTCGGCCAACGACGCGGCCGAAGCGATGTACGAGCTGTCCTCGGCGGGTTTCGATGTCCAGGAAACCCAGAAGGCGCTACCGGGCACCCTCTCGTTGGCGGCCGCCTCGAGCGTCGACCTAGCGACTGCGGCTGAAATCAGCTCCAACGCTTTGCGTGGCTTCGGGCTGCGTTCCGAAGAAAGCACTCACGTCTCCGACGTGCTGGCCCAATCGGTCAACAGCTCCTCGGTGGAGATGGACGATCTCCAGCTATCGCTGAAGTACATCGGGCCGGTCGCAAAGGCCACCGGCGAGGGCTTCGAGGAAATGATCTCCGCCGTTTCCCTAATGGGCGATGCCGGGATTAAGGGAGAGCAGGCCGGCACATCGCTGCGCGGTGGGCTACTCCGCCTTGTCAAGCCGACGAAACAGGTGAAAGAAGGCCTCGGCGCTCTCGGCATCAACATCGAAGAACTCCAGGGTCCGAAAGGGCTTCTGCCACTACCTCAACTCATCGGAAAGCTCCAAGCCGGGCTCGGCGGGCTCTCCAAGGCACAGCAGGCGCAGGCGCTGGCGCAGGTCTTCGGCACAGAGGCGCTCTCAGGAATGCTCACAGTCGTCGACGCAGGTCCGGCGAAGTTGGCCAAGCTCACCAAGGAATTCGAAAACTCCGACGGTGCTTCAGCCAAAGCGGCCAAGACCATGAACGACACGGTCAAAGGCTCCTTCGAACAGCTTAAGGGCTCCTTCGAAACCGTTGAGATCGAGTTGTACGAACACTTCTCCGAGCCGCTGAAGAAAGCGCTCCTGGACGCGACCCACTTCGTCAACGTCGAGGGGGAGGCCCTACAGGAAGCGCTCGACAAAGCGATGGCTACGCCGGAGTTCAAGGAAAGCGATGTCGCTAAGAAGGCCGAAATCTTGGCCGACGCCGTTGGCGAAGTCTGGAAGGACAGCGGGCTTCAGGACGACATCACCGAAGGGCTGATCACCGCCTTCAACTATGCGCTGCCAAAGGTGGCCGAGGCCGCTGGCAAGGGATCGCTGGTCGTCGCACAGTCCTTCGCTGAAGGTTTCATGAAGTCGGACGTTCTGGGCAGACTGGTTATCGGTGCTTGGCTATTCACCAAGCTCGGAGGCTTCGCCGCCCTCAAGGCAGCCGGGATCAAAGCTGGCTCAGAGGTAGGGGCCGGGATGGCGGTCGGGATGGATAGCGGGGTGGCCAGGTCAGCCGCCGGCAGTGTGATCATCGGAAGGGGGCCACAGAGTTGGCGCCGCGAGAACGTCGTCGCCGCACAGACTCGCGGCCGCTATGGAGCTGGCGCAACCGGACCCTCCGCTGCCTCGTCCGCCACAACAGGCATCCCCGGCACCGATTCGGCAAGCGGATTGAAGAATGGAATGGCGTGGGGCAAGAGCTTCCTTAAGGGGTTCGGTGCCTCCATGCTCATCGGCGGGGGGATCGCTGGCGCGCTCGCCCCCGCGGATAGCGCCATCCACCACGTTCAGAACGTTCTTAGCGGAGCAACCTTCGGGCTGGTTCCAGAAGCTGGACCATCGCTCGGCTCGCAGCTTGCAACGGGCGCTGCCGAAGCCTTTGATGAACAGCTTGGTCCCGCCATCGCCAAATCCCTAAAGCGCAAGTCGACCGAGGGCCTCGAGGACCTGCAGCAGGGCTTGCGGGACATGATCCAGACCGCGATCCAAAATGGCGCCTCCGACGCCGACCTCAAACCGCTTCGCGATCGCTTGGGGGCGGTCACGGCCACGGTGGACCTACGCGCAGACTTCGGCGACAACCTCGACAAGCTCCGCTCCGGAGTCGTCACTCGCATGGCAGACATAAAAAAAGTCGTCCAGAGCAACACGCGAGATATCGATCAGACCTGGGTCAAAGGTGGCAGTGCTTGGCGCACCGCCACCGCTCAGAACATGCAGGCAGCGATCGGTGCGATCAAGGCAGGAATGCAGCAAAGCGTCATACCGATAAAGGCAGGGCAGGCGCAGATCGCCAAGCTGCTGCACGAGACGCATCTAGTCCAGGGAGACGACCCCTTCCACATAGCCGAAGGCTTCGCGAAGAGCTGGAAGAAGGCCGGCGACGTCAACAGCAACCAGATCAAGGGCATGCTGGTCGACCTGCGCAAGATGCCCCCAGCGGCCCGGGAAATAGCGCAGACGACGATGCTCGCGATGGCTCAGAAGATGGAATCTGAGGGCAAGCTCGCCAAGGGTGCCGTCTCTCGGCTGCGCTCATCGCTGGTCACAAGCTTCGGGCAGACGAAGACAGAATCCTTGGCTGAGTGGGTGGCCCTCGTCAAGGGAGTCGGCCTCGGTGCGTCGTCCTTGAACGACGTCGTCGGGGCTGGCATTGGCGCCATGGCCAAGAACGTAAATTCTGCACTTGAAGGCTTTGGCGTGAGTAAAAAGTTTGCCTTCAGCCTCGCCACCGTTGGCAAGGTCGCCGCCGCTGAGGGAGCAGCCATCCTCGGCATCGGCCGCCAGGAGGGCGGGATCGTCCCAGGTATCGGCGATGGAGACAAGGTCCACCGCTTTGTGCGCCCCGACACCTTCATCCTGAACCGAGAAGCCACAGCGGCTCACGGCTTCCGCGACGGTGGTCTCGTGCCGGTGATGCTTGAGCCAGGCGAGCGCGAATTCACTCCAGAAGAAGTCAAAAAGATCGGCCGCGGCCGCCTCGAAGCCATGAATGAGGCAGTGCCCCGCTTCCAGGAAGGGGGCACTGTCCGTCTGAAGAAGGGCGGTAGCGCCGGGGTCAAGAAGGAGCAGGTGGCCGGGCCAGAGCCGTTGCGCACCCTCGGACAAGCCGGACTCGACCAGGTCCTCGCCGCAGCAATGGCGTATGTCGACAAGCACCGGCCGAAGGGCGGCGTCGGAGGGACAGCGTATGGCCCGAAGGGCATCGGCACCTACAAGGGAGTGTCGATGGCGAACTGGGTGATCCAGGCGCTCCAGCACGCTGCTGGAAAGGGGGTCGACCCGCAGCCGACCTCGGGCTACCGCAGCCATGCTCAGAACGTCTCCGAAGGCCGCGACTACACCTCGGAACACGAGTTCGACCAGTACCCGCGAGGGGCGGTCGACTTCGGCGGCATGGTCGACCCGGCATCGCTGCCAGCCAAGATGGCCGTGGTCAACGCCACGAAGGATTTCAAGTACCCGCTCTTGGCGCCGATCGGCTTCCGCGACGACGGCCATGCCTCCGGCACGGGACATCAGCTCGGCGGCTTCATCCAGATGCTCGCCGAAGGCGGATTCGCCAAGGGCACCTACACCGTCAAGGGAGCCACAGCTTCTTCGGCGCAGATGCATGTCGCCGCCGAAATCATGAAAGCCGCCGACGACACCACCGCCAACCACCTTGCCCGAGTGGCAGCCATGATGGCGGCCACCCAAGAGAACGATGTGTCCGGCAGCAATACTTTCCAGCTGACCGGTCCGTTCAAAGGCGTGACGCCGAGTTCGAGTACCTACGACCAAGCCGTCCACTGGTTCAAAGACGGGTACTACGAAGGCAGCGGAATCGGCCTCAGCAAGACGGAGACGGACCCTGGCGTGATCGCGCAGATGGTCGAGGGCTCGGCACACCCAACGCTGTATGAGCAGTGGAAGTCCGAGGGCCAGCACTGGGCCGATGGCTGGGACGGAGCGGGTTCGTCGTCGAGCTCGGCCGCCAAAAAAGTACCGGCGGCAGTCTCCGGCAAATACGTGAAGCACCCGAAAGGGTCGACTTCGGCCGGCGGCGGCACCTATGCCGAGGACGAGAAGGGGAAATACAAGGCGCTCACCGGCGCGCTGAGCTTCGGGTCCCTGCCCGACACGATCGAGGGTTGCCGCAAGGAGCTGCACGAACTCCGGCCGCCGCGCAAACTCTCCGAATACAAGGCTGCGGTCAAGCACGCAAAAGACCCAGAAACCAAGCGAGCCCTCGAAGCCAACGTGAAGGCCATCGAACAGCGCATCCAGGCCCTGATCAAGCAGCAGGCGCGCTTGGTCCAGAAGAAGCAGCGAGAACGCGTTATCGGCAAGATCGCTAAACGGGCCGAATTCTCCGACCTCACTGACCTGCTCAACCGGAAGAGCAAGGCCTACGACGAGGCCGACCAGTTCGCCAGCCAAGTGGTGGCGCTCGAGCCCGAAAACCTCACCGGCGACTACATCGGCCGCGAGAGCAGCGCCTACGGTGCCGTCCTCGAAGCCGAGGCCGGCTGGCGCAACTCGATCCTCGGTGCCGAGGAAACGGTGACGTCGACGATCACCGCTATGGAAAGGCAGATCGAGAAAATTGAAGCGCTGCGGGGCGCGAAACCCGAAGCCTGGAAAAAACAGAAGTACCGCATCCCGGAGCTGAAAAAGGCGATCGGCGAAGCCCGAGGGTTCTGGTGGGCCGACAAGCACACGGGGTCGTTCGAGGAATCTCTCACCAATGTGCAGGGGACTGGCGGCCCGCACAACCCGATCAGCCCACTGCCTTCTATACCGGAGGCCGGGACGTTCGGCGGGTTGATCTTTGACACTCAGAACACAATCCGTCAGCTAGGCCTCAAGACGGAAAGCGCCCCCGACACCAGTGGCTGGACGGCCGCGAAGGAAGCAATCGCGCTACAGGACAAGCAGAACCTTGCGCTCTCGCAGGGCGAGACGCGCGTCTTCGGCGACTTCTTCCGCGAGTTGGGGCTGCACGTTCCGTACCTCGGTGCCTACATGCAGGGCACCGGCGGAATGCGGATTGGCAAGAGCGGCCTCGCGATGCTGCACCGCGACGAGAGGGTTACGCCTGATCCGAAGGGTCCGGCCAGCTCGCAACTCGCTGCCCCTACAGGCGCCAGCGCTTCTTCGCCGCAGGTGACTCTCGTCCTTCGCGACAAGGCCGGCGCCCTGGTGGAACTTGTCGATGCGCGGGTGGACGGCAAGATGGCCAAGGTCGACACGTACCTCGGGGCGGAGGGCCGCCGACGCGCCTCTGCTCCCGGCAGATAGTCGCGGGCGATGGCACTACTTCTGAAAGTCGGCGAACGCGATTTCTCCGCCTTTATTCGAGTCGCCCATGAGGATGGTCTCGATCCTGCCAACTCGGAGTACAGCGAACCCCAGTTCAGCGGCGCGCCGGCATTCTCAGAGGGACAGTCCTTCGTCGGCGATGCCGTAGGCAATCGGCTGCAGAGCTACCCCCTCATTCTCAAGGCGGCAAACACCGATGCGCTGTACCAATTGGCGCGTGATATCAACGGCGAGTTGAAGAAGGGTGAGCAAGTCGAGTACCGCTCCGGTGGTGCCTCTCAGTCCACCTTTTTCGACTTGGAGCGAGGTCGCCTTGAGGTCACCTACGAGTACTGGCTCGACCAGGCCGCACGCGCCAGGTGCATGCTGCACCTCTGGACGCGCCCGTATGGACATGCTGGAACCACGCGAGCGATAGCGGCCGCAACCGGAACCGGAGCCTTTGTCACCTCCGCCACCGGCATTGGAGGTGACCATTCCGCACAAGCTGTGATCGGGATCCGCCTCGCGTCGTATGCCACCGAATCGGGGTTCCTGAGTCCGTTGATCGGGTATGGCGTTAAGTACCCGGTGCCTAGTGGCTGGGAACCCGTCTACCGGCCTGCACAGATGGCCTCTCCGCGAGGGATGGTCGCGGCCACGATTGTCGGGGCATCCGGGCGAACTGCTTCTCAATACAAGGCTTGGAAAGTTGCCGCTACCGGACCCGATCCCGCGGCGATCGGGGATGGAGAACCCCTTACCTACCTGCCACTGCGCCCCCAGGATTCCGGTCGGTACCGATTGTTTGGCGGCGTTCGGCACTTCATCCGCAAACTGCCTCCCAACCTCAGTGGCTTGTACTGGGCGTGCGGTGACTCAGGCGCTGGAGGAACCGGCATGGTCGCTCTCGCATCTGTAGTCACTCAACGCTGGCAAATACTGGACTTCGGCGAGATCTCGGTGGCCAGCTTTGGCGCGACGAAAGCAGAGTCAGTCCTCAATGACCCCGGGGGCATCGGAGTATCAATCTTCTACGTGGGAGCGAGTGGCGCAACCGCGATAGCGACCTATCCAATACAGATCGAGAGCCTCTGGACTGTGCCCATTGACCAGGTGGCTGGTCTTGTGGTCGAGGACCATTCGACCCTGAGAAGGTCAGACAACTGGCGCTGGGAGATGGACAGCATCAGAAAAACAGTCACAAGGTATTCGGGAGTTGGGAGCTTTGTGGCCAGCGGCGCACCCTTGCGCGATCTCACCGCCGTCTTTCGCGGGAATCTGCCGAGCTTGCCCCCAGTGGGCTCACCAGCAGCCAGCGGTGGGGCGGCAGTGTTCATCTTCGGCGGCGATCGCGCAGGAGATGAAGACGATGACTTCGTTGGTAACCGACCAATCAGCGTCGACATCGCCATTCGTGAGCGCTTCAGTTACCTACGCTGACCAGCCGGATAGTCGTCGGCATGGCGATCCGCGTTGTCTCCGGCAGCTACGACATCACTGATGACATCGAGGGCCTCAACTGGTCCTCGGTCAATCCCGGTGGCGACGAGACCTGCACCTTCACGCTGAAGCGCAGCTGGTTCGCGAGCAGCCCAGAGATCGAGCGGGGCAACCTGCTTCGCGTCATGGATGGCATCGACGTGCTTTGGCAGGGTCGCGTCGAGGAGACCGATCGCAGCGGCGAGAGCACAGAGCAGATCGGTGTCACGGCCTATGGCCTAGGTGCGCGGCTCAAGGACACCTTCATGCAGGAGATCTACGTAAGCGGAGATCTTGGCGAATGGACCGAAGCGAGTGCGCAGTGGCGCATCGGTTGGGGGGCCTCCTATTCGGGGGCAGGTTTCTCAGTCGCGCCCGATGACACCGAAGGCCGCCCGTCGATCGCCCTTGAGCTGGATGGACACTGGGAATCACAGCGGCCGGTTGCGTTCGCCATGCTCGACGTTGGGTCAGAGATCAGGATCGCGTCGGTCTATGTCGACTGGACTCTCAGCACCACGGACCCGAATTTCATCTTGGAGCTCGCAGATGCCGATGACGATGCTCCGACCAACTTCCATAGCAATGGCGATCTCGCGGGCGGGGTCTCCGCCGGGTCAGGAACGATCAAACTCGCTACCGGGAAGCGAGTCCTCGCATGGCAGTGGTACTACGCACTCACTGGCGCCGGCGCCGACGGCGCTCAGTACCGAGCGATGCTTCGACACCTCAAGTATTTCGGTGACCACAGCCTCGTCAAGCAAGGCGTCGCACCCAATGAAGGCTTCCTCATCTCGCAGATGGTCGCCGACGCAGTGGGGCGCGCGGCGGGGGTCCAGCTGCGCCGGATCGACAACACGACGTTCGTCTGCGAGCAGGCAGCCTTCCGCGACCCGACCAAGGTCGAAGACGTCGTTGCCGAGCTGAACAGGTACGAGCAAAACCATCGGACTTATGGAACCTGGGGACCGGACTCGCCGCTCGACACATCGACGGACGGCTACTTCGACTACCGCTCGATCGACAGCGACCCGACGTGGATCGCCTTTCGCTCCGAGTGCGACAGCTGCAACCTTCACTCTGAGACAGCGACGCTCTTCGACACCGTCCATGTCAACTACACGGATGCCTCGGGCGTTCAGCGCGTTGTCACCCGAACCGCGTATGTGCCCGAGCTCAATGGGATTCCTCGAGAAGAAAGCGTCGACGGCGGAAAGCTCACAACCGCGGGCGCTGAAACGCTCGGGGACGCCATCCTCGCGCTCAGCGGTGGCTTCGCGCCGGCTCGCGGCACTGTCGTCATCTCGCAGCCGATCCGACATGTCAGCCGGGGGGTGCTGCCATCGCACTACATGCGCGCCGATGGCTCCGCGTTCCGTATCCCTGATGTCCTGCCCTCCCCTTCCCTCTTCGCGCTCGACTCCACCCCCGACCGCCGCACAACCTTTCCGATCAAGCGGATCGCGGTAGACGCAGCGAGCAAGTCGGTACCGGTCACCACCGTCGAGGTCGACCAAACCAACGATGCGATCAGCACGCTGGAGACCCGACTCGCCCAGAACGGACAGTTGCGCGGCGGATAGTCGTGGCATGGCAACGGACACGATCGATGGAGAGGGAGCAGGTGTTTGTCGCGCGTACGCGAGATCGTCTCACTGACCCTCGACACCGTCTTCAAGCTCGGCGGCTTCGTGGTGTTCATCGTGCAGGGCCTGAGCGGGCGCGCAGGCGAGCGGCCCGTGACGCTGGTCGTTGCCGCTGTGCTGATGGGGGTTGGCGAGTTCGTCCTGCCCTATGGGCTGATCGACGTGCTGGGAAAGCGGCGCCGTGAGTAGGCCTGCACGACAAGGAGTGGCCTTCGGCCTGGTCGTGATCGTCTCGATCTACGCTGCCATCACCAGCCACGAGACCCAGACCGACATCCACCGGATCGAACCGCAGGTGACGAGGGTAGTGCGGGCGACAGCCGCATGTCGGGCATCGACCCTCGACACCCCCCACCATCTGGCCGCCTGCGCTCGGCGAATCGAGATCGGCCTCAGTGCTTGCGCCCACGATGACGACTGTCGTGCTGCATTCCTGGCGCTGATGCGATCAGCAACTCAGAAGGGGGTGGTGCCTGGCGGAAATCAAAATCCCTCCGGTTTAGCCCCGGGTCAGGGGGAATCCTCTGGCCCGGAGACACAGCCCAGCCCGGGTGGTCCGGGCCCTGAACCAGAAGCACCCACAGCAGGGTCGGGAACCGTTGTCGAAGGGGTTAAGGAAACCGCGGAAGTCGCTGCCGACGAAGTCGCCCCCCTGGTGGAAGACCTCTGCACGCTGGCGCGCCACCTACAGCACCTCTGCTGAGCCGTCAGATAGTCGGCGGCGATGAGCCTACGGTCTGACGAGAACGCAACCCTCCGCGAGAACAAGAAGCTGTTGCGCCGCCGCCGTAAGGCAATCGAGCACAAGCACTTCTCACTCGCCAAGCGACTTGGCATCGCCGCCCGGCGCACCATGCAGAAGGTGGCCAACATCCACCGCCGCCGCGTCGGCAGCTTCCACGTTGGGATGCTCGACGGCCATCCGGCCAACATCGACGACGCGTGCAAGCGCCTCGTCGCCCTCGCGTACAAGTTCGCCGCCCAGCGCGGCTACGTGTGCACCGTCACCGCGACCACGGACGGGACGCACGCGCCGGGGAGCTGGCACAACCCGACGCCGCTGGGCCACGCGATCGACCTGATTTTCGCCACGGTTGGGCAGATGGAAGAGTTCCAGCGCTTCGCCCTCGAGCAGACGCCGGGGAAGGCCAACGACTTCCACGAGCTCTTTGGCCCGGACGGCTTCTACGTCAAGGAGGGGTCGATCGTCAACGCACGCTTTCCCGACCACGGCGATCACGACCACATCGCTCCCAAAGACGGGTACCGGCGATGAAGCGGCACGAGCTCTATACCCGACGTGCAGCCAAGCGGGTCGCAAAGCGCGCGGCCCCCCACGGCGTTCCGAAGGCTATCGCTCTTGACATCGCCCTCGCCTGCCGCAAATACCACTTGCCCTACGCCTTGGCCTTCGGCATGTTCGAACAGGAGTCTGATTTCAAACTGATCTACGGTCACGACGCCGGCGGCCTGCTCCGCGGCCACAGAGTGACGCGCGAGAACTATGCGCGCTTCCGCGAGGAACTGATCCGGCGACACGGTGGTGGTGCTAACGGCGTCGGCCTCGGGCAGATCACTTTCTGGACCTACATTCGCGACCACGTGGGGCTGTGGAAGCCTCGCGTCGAGGTTTTCCTTGCCACCTCGATCCTCGCCGACCTCGTCCACCGGCTCGGCGAGTCGGTCGGCTGCGGCGCCTACAACGGCGGCGAGGGCAATCCCAACATGAGCTATGCCGGCGAAGTGCTGGACCGGGCTCACCGATGGCGGCCGATCCTGGCCGGGAAAGACAGCTGATGAACGCGAAGAGGTTGGTTTTTGGAGTCCGCAGGCTCTACCGTCGCTACCCGGCCCGCTCGAACACCTTGATCGTCGCCGGGGTCGTCGCCTTGGCGGGCGCCTTCGGAGTCGCGGTCGACGCGGCCACCGCCAAGGACATCGTCGTGCTTGAGGCGCCGATCCTCCTCGGCGGCGAGGCTACGCATCACTTCGTCTCGCCGGCGAAGCGCTAGACCACCTGCTCGCTGACGACCAAGGTCTGGCTGATCCCAGCCGATGCGGGGCCGACGGTACACGGATACTGCGCACCTCCGCCGATTGTGATCCGACCCCAGATTTCGATCTGGTGAGGCCCGGCGGCGAGTCCGCTGAATAGCGACGTCGCAGACACACTGACGGCACCGCTACCGACGTAGGTGTCCCCGGCGCCGACGGCGCTGGGCTGACCATCCACTCGCAACTGGAAGACGCACGGCGAGAACCCTGAGCCGGCGGTGCCAGTCCAATCGACCTCGAGTAGAGAGGTCGGATCCTGCTTCGCGTAGGTGCCAACGATGTCGACGGGAGCGAAATCGCTGCCCACGGTGGCGCTGGCTGTATCGCCCTCCTGGAGCTGATTAGGAGCGGGCATCGTGACGTCCTGCGGTGCCACCTGGCCTTCACCGATATCCGAAGTGCCCACCTGACCCGTGCCGATGTCCGCCGATTTCACGGCGTCGGTGCCGATGTCGCTGGACTTGACGCCGTTCTTGTGGATGTCTTGGGTGAGGATCGTGCCGTTCTTGATCTGCTTCGAGGTGACGAAGACACCTGTCGCTGCGGCCGTGGCACCGGTCAGCGCAATCGCGAGCGCCAACGTCGATGCGATTGCCGGGTAGTACTTCCAAAGCTTTTTCATCCAGGCCTCTCCTGCGCAGCACCTTGGGTTTCCGTAGGCGTCGCAGCTGCGCGCATTACAACGCCCTCACGGTTCAGTTTTTCCATCAGATCCCTCACCATCTTTGGCCCCGTACCTGCCGCAGTCGCCAGCACAAACCCGCCACTGATGCCGAGATCGACCACCAGCGCGTCGGTGCTCCGGACAAGCGCCAAGATCAAGATGCCGAACGGCAGGGTCAAGATCCCCACCACGATTGCCCAGCCAGGTAGATGGCGCCGAGTGAAGGTCACGCTCTCAGAAGATGTCGCGGTGGTTCGATAGCCAGCCTTCGCGAGAACCGGGCCAAGATCACTCAGCACCCACGACCTGGCCTGCACGGGATCCGTGCCAAGGTTCAGCTGGCTGTTGATCGCGACCGAGGCCATCTTGATTGCTCAAGCTTCCTATCAGCCCGACAGTCTTGCGTCAGCTTCGGCGGAGCCTGGCTTCGTACTTGGGTGGGGCCGACCTCTTCCCCTGCCTGAAGCAGCGGCGTGGCTTGGAGGCCAGCCCCGATCCGACTCAGCGCGTCTTCATCGTTGATAGCAAGGGGGCTACCGGCTCCGTTTTGGAGATCTTCATCACGCATCACCTCCCTCCGCAATACGGATGTCTTCCCTTAGACCGTGCTAATGCTGGAGATTGTTCCAGTAGTGGACGTACCTCCAGCTTTACCGCCCGGGCGCACCGTCTACGCTTGGGATTCCTCCAGCGGAGGGGGACTCCATGACCACCTCAGCCAAAGGCCAGCAAGAGCGGCAGCGCCAAGAGCGCAATCTCGCGAAGGCGATCGCTCATCCGCTGCGCTCGGAAATCCTCACGATCCTCAGCATCAGGAAGGCGAGCCCTTCCGAAATGCTGAAGGAGCTACCGGGGGCGAAGCTGGAGGACATCGCCTACCACACGAAGCGCCTGGTCGAGCTCGAAGTCGCCGAGGTCGTAGAAGAAGGAAGAGTGCGGGGGTGGAACAAGACGACCTACCGAGCGACCGTTCGGAACTTCGTGACCCTGGAGGATGCCCAGGCCGTCCATCCGGCCGTTGCCGATCACTACGCCGGCCAGGTCTGGCGCCAGGTTGTGGCAACAATGAAGCTCGCAGCCGAGAGCGGGAGCTTGATGACGCAGAAGGAGCTTCATCTAACCTGCGATGACACCGTGCTTGTAGATGAGGCTGGCTGGCAGGAAGCGGCCGAGCTGCACGACGAGCTGGAAGAGCGGATGAACGCGATCGTCGCCGCGAGCACGAACCGACTAGCCGACCGCGGCGAGGTCGGGATGCGAGCCGCCTCGATCCAGCTCTGCTTCAAGCTACCCGATACAGATACTTAAGAAGTTTCCAGTAGAAATCCGTTTTTTGTTCTGAAATTCTGTCGCCAATCATGAACAGTCGGGAAGCGAATGCTATTGTCTACAGCGTTCCAAGGGAACAGTGTTCGGGTCGAGCACTAAGCTGAGCCGACGAACCGAGGGAGAGCAGGGGTGACGCAAGCGGAAGCAGAAGTGCTGCGAGGGCTACAGAAACGCATTGCGACGGGCGCCGGGCAGCTTGAGCCCGATTCGCCGTGGGCGCTGTCCCTCAGCCTGATCTCCGGCGAGATGGTTGAGACCCTTGCTGGCGAGACATCTCATCCTTCGCCTGTTTTGCCGCCGCAGCGGCGCGCCCAGGTGGCGAGTCGGGGTCCAGCACTCCAGGTTGTGCGATAGAGCCTGAGTCCTCCCCACCTTCGTAGCGCTCTAGCGCTCGGACCGCCTCCTCTAGGCCGACCTCGCGCTCATCGAGCTGACGCCTAGCCACGGCCAGCCTGTACTCGATGAAACGCTCGGGCTCTATCTGTAGGGCACCGGCAATCCCACGCAAAAAATCAAGCGTTGCCGGCCGCTGCCCCTGCTTCACCTTCGAGAACCATGCGCTGCTCATGCCCTTCGGGGCACCATGCTGCCTGGCCTCGTAAGAGAGATCGTCCTGGCTCAGTCCCCTCGCCTTCCGCTCTCGCTCGACGATCGCGACCCATGTCTCTGGCCCAGGCACAGTTTGAATGCAACTGTGTACCTCACCTATTGACAACGTCTGTTGTGTCTGGTACTTATTGTTCCAGACACGATGTCCGCAACCCGAACCAGACCCAAGACCCGCCTCGCCAAGATCCTCGATACCGAGGGCCGAAAGCAGAGCTGGCTTGCCCAAGTGACCGGCATCGACACCGGGATGCTCTCGCGCTACGTCAACGGCCTCCATTGTCCAGACGATAAGCAGCACTTGATCGCCGAGACCCTTGGGCGGGATGTCTCCGACGTATTCCCTCCGAAGGAAGGCAGCGCCGCCGGATGACCGTGACATCGTCAGCCATCGACGGAGCTTTCCTCGGACCCGGCATGGAGGCCAGGGCCCATAACCTCGACCAGTACGATCCGTCCCCCGGGGTCGATTCACAGCTCGAGCGCATTCGAGCCCTCGCGCTCAGGCTTCCTCCCAGCCCTGAGTGCGAGGCGCTCATGGCCGAGGTCGACGCGGCGATCGCGTCCAACCTCCGCGAGGCTGAAGCCGAGCTGGCGATCTGTGGTGCAGCCGACCAGCTCGTTACCGACCTTCGGCACATCGAGCGCAACGGGGGCAACGCCGCATTGAGTGCCAAGGCGATCGCTCGCCATCTTCGAACCCCACTCGCCCACGTCTCCTCACCTGACGGCGTCCCGGTCGCTGACTTGGTCAATGCCCGGAATGCGCTGAGTGAAGCAGTCCACGCAATCCCCCTGCTGATGCTTCTCAGTCGAGCAGTCGAGCACGAGCTTGGTGCCAAGAAGTTCGCCGTGCTTTGGGCGCTTGCTCAAACGAACAGCGACGCCGCGCAGTGTGGAGCTGCCGGCGCCGCGGAAGACCGTGGGAGCGGTCGACATGGCGAACTCTAGCCGCCTCGAGGGCGACCTCAAGCCCCAGGCGCGGCGTGTCCTCGAGATGCTCCGCTCAGCAGGCGACCGCGGCGTAAGCAACGGTGACTTCGTTAGTGCCTACATGGCCCGGTTCGGGGGTCGCATCTGCGAGATGCGCAAATTGGGCTGGTCCATTGAGACGGTCCGCGAGGGGCAAGGCAGGTCCCGCTACTTCCTGCGAGCTGAACCCACCGGCATCGACGCTGGCGCACATACCCCTGTCTCCGCCAGCGTCGATTCGGGTGGGACTGACCCTGCTCGCTCGATGGACGACGACTCCGCCGCCGGGATCTCTCACCCCGGCGGCGGAGCTCTGTTCGATGCAAATCAGTTCGCCGGGCGGCGCGGCTACGCGGACTCCGAGGAAATCGCGGCAGCGTGATCAACGGCCTCTCTCCCATCCTTCTCCTCGGCATTGGCGCCGGTGCCTTCGCGCTGATCCACTTCGTCCGCAACTGGCGCGAGTGGTTGCGCTTGCCGGAGTCCCCTCCCGTCCAGATCGCCGGCGATGACGACCAGGACATCGACTTCGACGCCGCCCTGAAGTCACTCGATCGCGACAGGCCACACCGCGAGTACCGCGCGTGGGAGGGCATTCCGCGATGAAGCCCTTGACGGTCCTCGAAGGACTACCCGAGCTCCGACCGCCGGAGGCCGAGAACCTGGCAGGCAAGACCGACGAGGAGCTCAGCCGCGCCCACCTCTCGCACTCTTCTCTGAACGCGCAACTGGCCTGCCAGCAGAAGTACGGCTACGAGTACGTCGATTGCATAGCGCCGATCTCAAAGGGCGCACCCCAGCGAATGGGGGCCGCCTTCGCGAAGGGCCTTGAGCTGGGCGATCCAGAGGCCGGCATCCGCGAGGTTGTCGAAAAGGCCAACGTCCTTTCCCAAGCCGACGAAGATCGCACACGAATCGAGGGCATCACCGTCGGCGCCGCAATCAAGGCCTACCTCGGCGCCTATGGTCAGACGGATCCCGACGAGCGCGAGTTTGCCTACCGGGTCCGGCTACGCAACCCGGCCACCGGTGCCTACTCCCGGACCTTCGACCTGCTCGGCTACGCGGACCAGCTTCAAGCCGGCGACGACGCGTGGACTCTCATCGAGGACAAGCTGGTCGGCACGATCCAGACTGTTGCGGTCAAGCGATTGCCTCTCGACCGCCAGCTGGCGCTCACCTGTTACGGCATTTGGCGGGCAACCGGGAAGCCGGTCACCGAGGTCCGCTATCGCTTCACGCGCAAGCCGTCGATCAAACAGAAGCAGAGCGAGACGCTCGATCAATTCCTCGACCGCCTCCAGGTCGACTACGAAACTCGGCCGGAGTTCTACCTCCACGAGGAGACGCTCACGCGGACGACGGACGACTTGGCGCGCACGGAGGCCGAGCTTTGGCAGTGGGCCGCCCAGCGACGCGAAGCCGATCGTCAGCGGATCTACCCACGCAACTCCTCTCATTGCCACGACTACGGCGGCTGCGCGTTCCTGTCGCTGTGCATTGGCGATCCCGACGCGCCCGCGTTGTATGGGCCAAAGCCCGAGAGCGACCGAGTTTCAAACAACAACCAGGAGGTACCAGCATGACTCTCCCCACGGAGAAGTCGAAAGCTGGTCTTCGACTCGAGACGGCCAAGGCGTTGCTCTACGGGCCACCGAAGATCGGCAAGTCGACATTTGCAGCAGAGATCGACCCGGATCACACCCTCTTCCTGGCCTGCGAGCCGGGGCTCGGTGCGCTCGAGGTCTTCTCTGTCGACGTGAGCGGTTGGACGAGCTTCCGCCAAGTCGGTGCCGATCTGGCCAGTGACCCTGGCCACTACAAAATCGTCGTCGTCGACACCGTCGATGAGCTCTACCGGATGTGCTCCGACCACATCTGCAAGGAGATGGGCATCCAGCACCCTGCCGACGCCGACTACGGAAAGGGCTGGGCTGCCGTCGCCGACGAGTTCAGGTTGCGCGTAGGCAAGCTCGCCAATCTCGGCCTCGGCGTGTGGTTCATTTCCCACGCGAAGGACCGCGAGGTGAAAAAGAAGGTCGGATCAAAGACCGTCACCACGCCGACCGTGTCAGGCCAAGGCAGGGAGTTCATCACCGGATTCTGCGACTTCATCTTCCTGGCGACCTGGGAAGGGGACGAGGAGTCAAGCAAGCGGGTTCTGCGCACCCAGGGCGCCGAGGAGCACGAGGCCGGGGGGCGAATGCCGCGTAACGCGCAGCCGTTGACCGACCCACTGCCGCTTGACGCTGGCGCTTTGCGTAAGGACATGGCTCGCGCGCTCGCGCCACCGAAACAGGAGAAAAAGGCACCCGCGAAAGCCGAGTCGACGAGGGGGTCCAGCCGCAAGTCTGAGCCCGTCCCGGCGTGAGCACCTACGCGGATCGACTCAAAGGCATGGACGACCAGTTCGAGAGCGCCGAGGCGAAGAGCAGTGGATCTCTGCCGGACGGGGATTACGAGGCGCAGATTGAGCGCTTCGATTTCTGGGACGACAACGGCCAACGTCCGCTCAAGCTCGTCACTGAATTGACTGTAGTGGGTGACAAATACGCCGGGATGAAGGCGCCGTCGGTGTGGCATGACCTTGAAGACCCTGATCGCCTTGGCTATGTGAAGGGCTATCTACACCTACTCGGCCTCGAAGGAATGAAGCTCTCCGAGCTGGAGAGCGCCCTGGAGGATGTCGTCGGAACAACGGTGGCGATTCGCGTCGTTACTAAGCCTCCCAAGGACGGCAAGACGTTCCGCAACACCTACATCAACGAGGTGCTCGGGAAAGCCCCAACCTCGACCGACGACGGCACGGACAACGACATCCCGTTCTAGCCATGGCCCCCCGCCCTCGTCCGTACGACAAGTTCATGGTCGCCCTGAAGATCGGTGCCGATCGCCAGCTCCGCCGTGTGCCGGCGCAGCAGCGGTGGGTCTGGGTGGCGGGCGTTCTTTCGCTCGCCGCCCAGTCGCCGATCCGGGGGCACCTCCTCTTGGTCGACGCCGACCACGTCACCGCCAAGGACATCGCTGAGGAAGCCTCAGTTGGAATCGGTGTTGCCCGCAAAGCTTTGGCCAGTTTCCGCACGCTAGAGCTTGTCCAGATGGATGACGAGCTCGCCTGCGAGTTTGTTCCCAACTTCCTCCTCTACAACCCCATGCCTGCCGCCGAGAGCCGGGAGGGCGAGCGTCTTCGTAAGCGTGAGCAGCGCGCCCGTCAACGGATCGCCAAACGTGCTGTCGAGGGAGCGCTCGGGTGATGCTTTCCGAGTCAAGCGTGTCCCACTTTGTCCCACCTTCCTTTTTTAAGGGAAGGGAAGGGAAGGGAGCCTTCGGTTTCCCAACCGCTCAACTAAAGACGAGAGTTCTTCGTCGACGCGAAACGTTTGTAGTTAACGGAAGGGGCGCACGCATATGAGCCGCCCCGATCGACAGAGATTTCTTGATCAAGTTGATCGAGTGGTTCACGGGCTTCGAGCGTCGGGGTGCTCTGAAAAGCATTTGCGTTGGGGGGTCCTGGTCGTTTTGGAGAAGGGCTTGCCGCTCCGCGACGCCATCGTGCTTCGAGAGGCGCGCCGGCGGGCCTCGATGGAAACCAGCACGGCGCGGGCAGTTTGGGAGGACGCCCTGGAGCGTCTTCGTGCGGTGCTTTCCGAGTCCACGATGACCCTTTGGATCGATCCGATCGAGCTTGTTGGCGAGGACGACGGGCTGCTGGTCGTCGCTGCTCCGACCCGAATTAGTGCTTGGGCCGAGCGCCGCTATGCCGGCCTCATCGGCGAAGCTGTGCGCGGGACCGAGGCATTTGCCGGTGTGCGGTTCGCGAGCATCACGCTGCCGACGCCCATGCGCGAGGTGTACGCCCAATGACCGGCCCAAGCATCGAGGACCGACTGACCGAGGTCGAATCGCGCCTTGAGGGCATCGAGCACCTGCTCGCTGCCTACGCGAAGCGCGCCGGCGAGCACCAATCACTGCGCCTGACGCAGCGCGGCTCGCGGCCGAGGAGCGCTACGGCCAATGATCAGTTGGCTTCACCGTGCGGCTCGATTTATCTCGGCGGCGATGGCTGCACCTCCGTCTTCCCGCGCACGACCAGCTCGAGAGATCGCACTGGATGTTCTTCGACAAGACGCGCGGCGACGAATGGGTGGCTCTTGATGAATCCCGGCCACCAGTCGATGTATGAGCGGCTGAAGCTGGAGAGCCCGCCCCAGCAGGAGCTTGAGGGCTTTGGGGCGGTGGAGGCGTAGTGGAGGCGATCGACCTCTTCGCAGGCCCGGGGGGCTTGGATCTCGCCCTGAGCACTCTCGGCGTCGAGCCCCTCGGTATCGAGTGGGATGACGCGGCCTGCGCGACGAGGGAGGCGGCGGGCCTGCGGACGCTCCAGGCGGACGTCGCCGAGCTCGACCCGAACGGCTTCGCGCCGTGCGAGCTCATCCTTGCCTCGGCTCCTTGTCCGACCTACTCCTCGGCGGGTAAGGGCGCCGGTCGACTGCTCACCGATGTAGTGGTTCGCTGCATGCACGAGCTCGCAGCCGGGAACGACACCCGGGGCGAGAGGATCCAGGAGGCATACGAGATCCTCGAGCCGCTGGCGTCTCTCGGAGATGTCGATGCTTGGCCCGCCCCGCGCCGGGTTCGGAGGCGCAGTCAAGCTGAAGCCTCACCGATCCGCATGGCCCGTCTCGCCCGACGCCAGAAGTTGCGCGAGAAGCGATTCCGTGAAGCGGAGATGTCGCTGCTGGTGGTTGAGCCGCTGCGCTGGGTCTTCGCGCTCAAGCCTCGCTTCGTGGCGCTCGAGCAGGTCCCTGAGGTGCTCGGCCTGTGGTCGGAGATCGCGGCAATCCTGGGCGTCCTCGGCTACAGCACTTGGACTGGCGTCATGGAGGCGGAGCGCTACGGAGTTCCCCAGACGCGAGAGCGCGCGATCCTCATGGCCGACCGGGAGGGGCCGGTACACCCGCCAAGGCCCACTCACCAGCGCTACGTGAAGGGGGAGCCCCAGCGCCATGAGGCGACGATGGAGGGCGAGGTGCTGCCTTGGGTGTCGATGGCTGAAGCGCTCGGCTGGCTTGAGGGTGTCGAGCCTTCGCCTGCGCCAACGGTCAGCGGCGGCGGCACAGGGAGCGGTGGTGGGGTTGAGGTCTTCGCCGGCGCAGATTCTCGCAAGCGCGTTCTCGAAGCCATCCAGAGAAACGGCTCGACAGGCGAGTGCGGTGAGCGCAGCGAGGACGAGCCAGCTTTCACCGTTGCGACTAATGCTGATCGCTGGAAGTTCCGCAACGGCAACCGAGAGAACGCGGCAGAGCGGGAGGCCAGCGAACGGGCACCAACCCTCCACTTCGGTGCCCGATCCAACAAGGTGGACTGGGTCTACGACCGCCGCCAGCAAAACAGCGACGGCTCCCCTGTACCCCCTGTACCCACGAGCGAGCCAGCGCCGACGCTTACCGCAGGCGGCCTCGCCAAGAGCACCCACCAATGGGTCCGCGAGCGCCCGGCAACCAGCGTTAACGGCGACCCTCGGATCAGTCAGCCTGGCCGCCACGACCCTGAGGAGTCAGGGAGTCAGCAGAAAGACGCCATCCGGGTCACCGAGGAAGAGGCCCTGACCCTTCAGAGCTTCCCCGCCGACTATCCCGTGCAGGGGACGAAAAGCCAGCGCTTCCTTCAGATCGGCAACGCGGTCCCGCCCCTGCTCGCCCACGCGATCCTCTCTGCCCTCCTCGCCCCTGTCCTCGAAGCCGAGCAAAAGGTGGCCGCCTGACATGCCCTTGATCACTACAGCGAAGGAGAAGCAGTGAGCGACCGCACCCCGACCCTCTCCCCAGAGACCGTCGCCCAAGAGCTTGAGCGCCAAGCCGAGGCACTCTTCGCCATCCCTCCTTCTCGCTCAAGAAAGGCATGGGCTAATGCAGAACCCAAGGCAGAGGCACTTCGAGAAGCAGCGGAGCACTTCCGCGGTCTTGATGGTGGGTCTCTTCCAGAGCGACGAGAGACACCGAGCCTTGTACTGGGCGATGAGGATCGAGCCAAGCTGGAGGAGATTGCGGAGGCGCTCGACGTCATGGCTCACGCGAATGAGATCCGGGGCAAGGAAATCGCCATTGCCGGTAACCAGCGCGAGGCCGCCGCCTTCCTCCGCAACCTCGCCTCTCAGGAGCATCGGGGGGAGGAGACGACGACGGATGGTCTGCCCCCGGAACTCGCTAAGGCTCTGCGCGACCCGAGCATCATCGTTGACGCTGATCGCAAGGCCGTTCTGGCTGACGGGAAAACGCTCGCCCAGCACCTCAACGAGTGGCGAGACGCGCCGAGCAACACCTTCAGCGCTGATCCGTTGCCCCAGCCTTCAACAGGAGAGGCAGCGAGGCTACGGGAGCGGCTGGAGGGTGCGCGCTGGACCGCTTATGAGATCTTGCAGGAACGCGAGGCGATTGAAGGTGTGGTCCGAAAGGCGATCACGGAATTCGAGGAGCGGGCCGCCGGTTGTCGTCAAGTCGGCAGCGACCCCGAGCCGTTCGTCTTCGCGGCCTCCTACCTGAGTTCAGTTTTCGATGCTTCCTTTCCGGCCCCCTCCGATTCTCAGGGAGGGCAGGAGGAGAAGCCACTCTGGATCGCGCCACGGCCGAGCGAGACATACATGCCCGCCGTCAAGCACTCAGCCCCCACCCAGTCCCAGGGAGGGCAGGAGCAGTGCAAGCGGTGTGGCGGAAGCAAGCGCCTTACCGAAACACGGCGAGCGCCCGTCACCGAAGAGAAGTTCGAGGCCGATCTAGGCCCCTGCCCCGACTGCGATCCGGCCTCTACTCCGGGAGAGGGCTTCGAGGACACAAACCTCGGCAAGCTCAGCTCGGCTCAGTACCCCGGCTTGGAGTCGGAGCAGACCCGCCGGGGAGAGGGAGGAGACGAGGAGGACTGGCCGGAGAAATGGACGATTCACAAGCACCCGGTCCTTGGCACCTACGTGCGTGGGCCGGACACCGACGGCGAGATCGAGGTCCGCCGCTACGTCCCCGCCCCCCAAGCCCTACCCGCTGCTGTTCCTTCAGAGCCCTCAGTGCTGGAGCCTTGGGTCCGTACGCAGGTTGAGGCCCTCCTGAACATCAGCACCCACGGCGCGCTGACCGAGAACGAGCGGCACATGATCGACCACGCCCGCGTCGCGCTCCTACAAGCCCCGAAAGACCTGAAGCAGTCGATCGTCCAAGAGGGCTACAAGCAACTCGAAGACGCCGAACGTGAGAAGGCAGCCGCCCTGAAAGGAGGGGAGGCCAAATGAACGCTGGCGTTTGGCGGGACCAGCAGGTAAGAGCGGCCAACGAACGAGCCGGGTGGACGCTCTGCGGCCACTGCAACGGCACGGGCAACGAGCTGTACGCGATGTATCGGGCCTGCCCCAAATGCGGCGGGAGCGGGCAGGCAGGAGAGCCGCCGCTAAAGGTTCGCCTGTCCCGCTGGGTCGCCGAGCGGAAGCGCCGGATCGAGTTGGCGATCTGGCATGCCCCCAAGTCACCCGCTGATGTTCCTGTGTGGCTCAGGCGCGGTCTCGGCGTTGGTGCTGACAGTGAAGGCGTAGCGGCCTGGCGCTGGGCGAGCAAACTGCGCTGGGCCGCCTCGCACTACCTCAGCATCGGCCAGTGGTTCTGGGACGGCCGAGACAACTGCCATCGGTGCGGCACCCAGCCGAGTGATGTCGACTTCCTGATGCGCCGAGTCGGCTTTCGCCGCGCCGAGTGCATCGACCTTGGCGAGTGTCAGGAATTCGCCGAAATTGAAGGCGCCGCCCTAAAAGGAGACTCCAATGCCCAATAGCCCCACCAAGCCCTATGACGTCTACCAAGACAAGGAGCAGTGGATCCCTTGGTTCAACTGGTTCTGGATCGAGGTCCCGGCGAAGAGTGAAGGCCACGGGGGCTACCCGTTTCGGTGTATGGCTGTAAGAGCGGCAAAGAAGGCGACACGTGGCTAGCCCTACACAGTCCGCTGAGGTACCGGAGGAGGCACGGCTTTGCGCTTGCGGGCATCCGGCGAAGTGGCACGGCGATTTGCCTGGAGCACGGGGGAGCGGCGCGTGCGAGTACGACCGGGACTGCACCTGCAAGCAGTTCATCCCGAGCGAGGCGATGGAAGCCGCCGAGGGGGTCGAGCGGGACGGCTGGCTGCTAAATGCCCTCCAAGCCGCTGCCCCTTCCTCCACAAACAGGGAGCCGACCAGGAGCGTCAGCGGCTATTCCGAAGCGGCGACTTGCCAGGGGCGCTCAGTTTGGTCGACCCCGAGAGCAATCTCGGCATCATGATCCGCGCCGCGCTCACCATCGCCGAAGAGGACGCCGCCCAGTCGGAGCGTCAGCGGCTTAAGGAGGCGCTGCTGAGCGATAAGGCGATGCGGGCGGCCGGGGGTCGGCTGCCTGGCAGCGAACACGACACCGCCGAAGACTGGGCGAAAGAGGCAATCGAAGCCGCCCTAGACACCCTGGAGGCCGATCGTGGCTGAGGGGGTGGAGCGGCTGGACGACCTACGCGGCGTCATCGACCGCGCCTGTGAGGCGGTGAGCAAGGGCGATTCCCCGGAGTCGATCGCTGCCTACATCTGGTCGAACGTTCCCGCTCACCTCGAAGCCCAACGCGACCAGGCCCGCCAAGAGGTACTAGAGGAGGTGGCGGCTGAGTTCTCGCAGCGATCCGAGGACTTGCTGGCGTTGAGCCTTCGTAGCGACGAGGAACGCGGAGCGCTCAACGCCTACGACGAGGCCGCTGCTCACTGCCGCTCCCTCGCCACCCTCGATCCCTCCGGGGAGGAGAGCGTCGAGCAGTGCAAGCCGTGCGAAGGAACCGGCCGCCGCTTCTTCGTGGGCCGCGCCGGGATCTCCGAACCGTGTCCTCGTTGCAACGGCACCGGCAAGAAGCCCGTTCCCCATCCCTCCGGGGAGCAGGGGGAGGAGGAGCGGAATTGGCTGATAGGCCCTGGCGGCGACGGCGCACGCGTCCTCGACGGCCCGGCGGTGGAGGAGAACATCGCCGTGATCCCCGAGCTCCACCTGCTCGCCGCTGAGGAGGCTCTGCTAGGTATCGCGAAGGGCAGTGAGCCAGACGGCAAAGTCCTCTCCGCAGCCTCTCCTTCCTACAGGCTCTGGGACCGGGTCAAGATCGCCCACCAGTACTTCGAGGGCCGCACCGTCTGGATGGTCCAGGCCCCCGCTACCGATACCTCCAAGGAGGTGCGAGACGGCGACGAGGCAATCGCAAGTGGAGTGGCCACGGTCGCCGTCGGGAGCTTTGAAGCTCAGATCTCGAAGCTCAAAGCCGAACTCGCTGCCGGTCTCTCGATTGACGAGGCCCGCACGCGGCTGCTCGACGCGATGGAGAAAGCACGGCAGGGGTCAGTAGGGCCGGGCAACTGCATCAACTTCGGTGACCTGGCCGGGGGTCGTGAAGTACTTGAAGAAGTCGTGCAAGTCGTCGCGTTGGAGGACTTCAACGCCGCGCTCGACCAAGCCTTTCCTGCTTCTTCTAAGGAGGTGCAGGGCGATGGCGAGTGAGACGCGCGTCGAGGTTTGCTTCGACCCCGCCTACCTAGAGGAATGGCCGCACTTCATTGCCACGGCTACCCTCGGATCGACCGAGGTTCTGTACGAGCTTGGCCCTGCTGGCTGGCGCTGCACCCTCACCGCAGGTGGTCCCTCTGGCCTTGCACTAGGGGACGTTCCGCTCCGCAACGAGGAGCTTGAAGATCGGCTCTGGGCTGGCGCGACCGCCTTGACCGAGAACCCCGACGCTGAAGCAATGAGCCAGGAGAGCGGCTCAGCCGGCTGGGTTCCTTTCGCGGGAGCCACACACCAATGAGTAAGCAGGGGGAATGGCCTGCCGAGATCATTTTCGCCCGGAAGTACCCAGACCAGCAACCCTGGATTCTCGACCCAGCGTATGGCAGCGACTACCGGGAAACGTGCCGCTACATCCCGGCGCCCGAGGACGAGGATGAGTTCACCACCTGCTCTGGGTGCCACAAACCGAACGGCTCAACCCCCGACTGCGACCTCTGCGTGCTCTTCCGCCACGAAGCCGGAAACGAGACCGACCATGAGTAAGCAGGTAGAGGTGCCGGAGGGCGCGGTCAAAGCATTTCGCCAAGCGATGCCAATCGAGGACTTCATGCTTCGCGATGAGGAGATCGCTTTGTCGCTCCGCGCTGCTCTCCCATCGATCTACAAGCACTTCTCTGATCGGCTGCTGAGCGACGAGGTGATCCATGAGTTGACCAAGCAGATCGTGGAAGGCTCGGACGGCGAAGTGATCTCGCTGCCCTACCAGGTGGTCGAGGACGCCCTTCGAGACGTTCTCACCCAGGGCGAAGCCGAGGGCCACGACTTTCGCCTCGTTGAATCCTGCCCTACCTGCGGTCAGGCGATCCCCGAGCCCTCAGCCCTACAGGCCGCCTCTACACCAGAGACCCCGGCAGCTCTTGTGTTGGCGGTCGGCTTGGAGGAGGCCAAGGAGCGGCGCATCTGCCCGGTGTGTGAAGGCTACGGTGGCGGCGACGCGCCCGAAGGCCACGAGAACTCGACCTGCGCCGGCGTCTGTCCCGAATGCTGGTGCCCCGGCTGTCACGAAGGGCACGACTTTCCCGAGTCTCGGATCGGCGAGCTGGACGACGGCGACCCCTGCGGCTCCTGGCTCGCCTACGAGCTGATCCACGGTCCTTCTACACCAGAGGTGGATCGTGGCTGAGCCTCTGACCCGCTCGGCCCTTGATCGCCTGACGATCTCCGCCGGCGGTGCGCCGGTCCATCTCGGCTGCACCAGCCATCCCGAGGCCGGCAACACCGCGATCTACCAAGACGGCTGCCTTCGCCTGCTCTGTCGTCAGTGCGGTTTCGAGGCCACGAAGGTGAAGGTGGCGGATCGTGGCTGAGAGAGCCGAGAGCATGATCGGCAGCTACCGCAAACGGGTGCCCGTAGTCGAGGTCCTGCACTACACGGGCGGCTTCCCGCTGGAGTTCCTTCGCGACGACGAGCAGATCCGATCGGCTGGCCGAGGAGTCCTGAATGGCGACATCCACATCGAGTCGCCCACCCGCGCCACGGTCTTCGCTGCAATCGGCTACACGATCGTCCGCGAGGTCGACGGCAGCCTGACCACCTACCCCGTACCTGCGCAGTTCGAGGCTGAATACGAGCAGGCAGCCAAAGGGAAGGGCGGTGAGGGGCGGTGAAGCCCAGCTCTCTATGCGTGGGCATGCCAGTCAGCGTTGACATCCGCGGCCGTATCTTCCCGGCGCGAATCATCGGCGATCCCGATGGTGGCCGCTGGCCGATCGAGCCTCTCGTCACAGGCTGCGGCTACCGCTCGGCATCGGCACGTCAGATCAAGGAGAGGCTCTGCCCCGAATGTGAGAATGCGCCAGCGAGCAACGGCGGTCGCTGCTTCGAATGCCGCGGGAGATCGATGGATGGTTAGACCGCGTGGCGATCGCCCCATCCCCCGCATCACGCTCACTCGCCCCGAGGCTGCCGCTGCCTGCGGGATGTCAGTCGACCACTTCGACCGCCACGTCCGCCCGCACCTTCGCGTCGTCCATAGCGGCACGCTCGCCCTGTTCCCGGTCCGTGAGCTGGAGAAATGGGCGGAAAGTGCGGCGGAGATGGAGTTGGGGGTCCGCGTATGACGGCTACCGTCGCGGAGACCCCGACGACAGGAGGTGAAACCGTGCCGAAGGGTATCACGCCGCGACACGCCCGCACCTGCAGCAAGAAGAATGGCGGCGAGCGCTGTACCTGCCTCCCGACCTATCAGGCCCAGGCATGGGCGCCGGGCACGGGTCGGCGCGGCGCCACCAAGACCTTCCCGCGCATCGGCGAAGCCGAAGACTGGCTCGCTGAGAAGAAGCTGGAGATCCGTCGCGGCTCCTTCCGGCCCGGGCGCCAGGTCACTCTGCGCGTCGCCTTCGACGAGCTCTTCGCCGACATGCGCGCCGGCATCGTCCGCAACCGGTCCGGCGAGACCTACAAGCCCGGTGTCATCCGGGAGTACGAGCGGGACGCGCGCAACCACATCCTGCCCCTCTTCGGCTCGGCGAAGCCGGGTGACATTCGCGGTGCCGATGTCCAGCGTCTGGTCGGTCGCCTGGTTCGAGACGGCAAGGAAGCCAGCACGGTGCACAACGTCATGCTTCCGCTGCGGGTTCTCTACCGGCGACTGATCCGGCTTGAAGACCTCGCCACGTCGCCGATGACCGACCTCGAGCTGCCGGCGGTGCGCGGCAAGCGCCTGCGGATCGCTCCGCCGGAGGAAGCGGCTGTGCTCATCGCCGCGGTTCCCGAGCCTGAGCGGGCGATTTGGGCGATCGCGATGTATGGCGGGCTACGCATCGGTGAGATCCAGGCGCTCGATGTCAATGACGTCGACCTCGCCACCGGGGTGATCAACGTCGAGTTCAACTGGGATCGCATTGAGGGCAAGGTCCGGCCGAAGTCGGCGGCTGGGGTGCGAACCGTGCCGGTGGCCGGAGTGCTGCGCCAGCACCTCCTCGACCACCGGCTTGCCGGCGCGCCGACCCGCGGCCTCCTCTTCGGCCGCGCCGTCGACAACGCCTTCCGTGCCGACACCGTGCAGCGCCGAGCGACGGCGGCCTGGAAGGCGGAGAACGACCGGCGCGTCGAGGCCGCGGAGGAGGGCAGCGAGCCAGTGCTGCTCCGCCGCCTCACCTTCCACGATTGCCGCCACACCTACGCCTCGCTGATGATCGCGGCGATGGCCGAGTCCCCAGAGGGCTTCAACCCGAAGCTGCTCTCCACCTACATGGGCCACTCGACGATCGCGATCACCATCGACCGCTATGGCCACCTTTTCCCTGGCAGCGAGAAGAAATCAGCCGGTGCGCTCGATGCATTCTTGGAGCGCTCCGATACCGCAGCGCGGAAGGACGCGATGAGCGATGTCTGACTGCACGCTTTGCCACGACGTGGGCTGGGTGTTCGACATGCGGACTGACAAGCCGGACCCCCAGGTGCTGGAGATGATCGCCTGTCCCGTCCCCGGCTGCGAGGCGTCGGAGCGACCGATCCAGAACATCAACTTCAAGGGCATCCGGTTCACCCACGTCTCGCTTCATCCTCGCGAGCGGTGGGTCATGTCCTTGAGCGGCGGCGCGGAAGGTGGCGATGGTTGATGGCGGGTGAGTCCCAGATCACCCTCGATGGCCGCGAGGTCTCGATGGAGGAGGCGCGCCGAACCTCGACCGCTGGCGGGCGGCTGACCCAGGCACAGCGGCTGATTCTCGACACGATCAACGAGAAAGGGCAGATCCGCTCGGTTGAAGCCGGGGTCATCGTCCACCTGGCTCGCGGTACCAAGTGCGCGAAGGGCGTCGGCCCGTCGAAACTCGCGTGCTACCACTACGCCTCCACCGACGGCCTGTCGGCGATGAAGCGCTTGGCGAAGCGCGGCCTGGTCCGCAAGGTCAGCGTGGGGATATGGGCATGACCGCGCTGCACTTGCGCTGCACGGCGCTGCGTTCCCCAGCGTTTACCTGCTGTTTCGCACCGTCCGTTCCTGACGCGATGCTAACCCGCGTGATCGCTCTTACAGCGCCGCAAACGGCTTCACCACTAGCGGAGGGGGTGGGATTCGAACCCACGAGCGCCTTGCGACGCCAACAGTTTTCGAGACTGCCCCGTTCAACCACTCCGGCACCCCTCCAGGGCACTACAGAGCCGAATCCTAGCTAGGCCGAATCTGGAGGGAACGCCGGAGGGAACGAAACCCGATCTGAAATCCCGGTGATGCCGGGGCTCAGCGGAGCTGAAAAGCGCCGCTGTCGAGGTAGCTTCGCAAGAGCTCCAGCGCATGACCAGTGGGGGCATGAAGCGGCTCCGGAGGCGCTGCCGGGTTGACGAACTTCGCGTCCGTCGCCTCCTCCTCGTTGGGGCAGGCGTCTCCCTGCCAGCTCGTCGCCAAAAAGAGCAACGCAAAGCAGTGGGTGATGTCACCATTCGGATAACGGATCGTGTGCGCCTCTGCCTCCGATAGACAGCCGAAGGGAACGAGGTCGGCCTCCATGACCTTGATCCCCGTCTCCTCGGCCAGCTCGTCGATCGCCGTCCGGGCAAAGCTCCCGCCCGGCTCGGCGGCGCCGGCAGGCAAGCACCAGCTTCCATCATCGGTGCGCTTGGTCAGGAGGACGTGCTGGTCGTCCCGCTGGAGGGCGATCATCGCCCCAGGCATGAGGACGAGATCGTGGCCGATGGCCTGTCGAAGTTGCCAGAGGTAGGAGCCTCGATAGGTCAAGTTCGGGCTCGTCGGTCGAACTCGCAGACGACTAGCCGCAGTCCGACATCAAACTCGTCCATTTCGCGAAGGTGTCCATGGTGCTCGTCCCAAGCGCCGCTCTCAAGGTCAGCCCCCAGCTTGGCGACCGCTGCTCCTTCTTGGCCGGGGTCCATTCGGGCGAAGCCCGAAGTCGAAGCTCGTATCTCATCCGCGAGAACCAGCTCAGGCCGAGCCCAGAGAGCGCCGAGAAAGAGATCGCAACAGTCCGAGGGAACCTCAACCGTCTCTACGACTCCATCGCCGAGCCAGCCGAGCAGAGCGTCAAGCGATGGGAAACACCTGGCATCGTCTGCTGCGATCCGAGGGGCATAGTCGCTCAGCCACCAGCGCAGGACGCAATCGGGGTCGTAGGTCAGCATGACGACGCGCCGGCGAGCGACGCGACGCATCTCCCGTATTCCACGTGCGGGATCGTCCCAGTGATGGATCGAGAGGATGGTCATGGCCGCATCCGCAACGTCGTCCGGCAGCGGGATCTGTTCGGCGGAGCCACAGATCGCCCGCGCTGCACCGGGACTGCGCTGGGCGATCATCTCCCGCGATGGCTCGACCGCGATGACATCGCGATCTACTGGCTCATAGGAGCCTGCCCCGGCACCGACGTTGACGACGCTCTGCGCATCTCCGAGAGCTGCCTCGATGCGGGCAGCGATGCGGGGCTCGGTCTGCCTCGACTTGGCATAGCCACGCCCGATCCGGTCGTAGGCGGTCTCGCTCATTGAGGTGGTGAGACTGACAGAAACTCGCCCAATGCTCTCGATAAATCGCTCAGCTGCGATTGACCCACACCGTCGCTCAACTGGCGAGCAGCTCTATCCGGTTGCCCCAGGGATCGGCGGCATAGAAGCGACGCATATTCGGAATCGCATCGTCCCACTGCACAGAGGTTCCGGCCGCAGCCAATCGCTCGGCGATCAGGTCGAGGTCTGACTGGCGAACACGTAGCGCGGGGTGTGCCTTCACCGCCGGCACGAAGTCGTCGATCACTCCGACGTGAAGCTGCTGGGCCCCGCAAGCAAACCAGACGCCGCCACGGCCTCGGAGAGCTTCGGGCTTCTCAAGCTCTGGGAGTCCGAGCAGGTCTCCATAGAACCCGCGGGCGTCGCCCTCGCTCCCGGCAGGTGCGGCGACCTGCACGTGGTCCAGTTCGATGATCTGCGCCGGGGCTGCCGAGTGATCCGCCGCCAGCGTCGAATAGATCACGCTATCGAGATAGCGGCCGTCGACCAGCTGCGCACGACGCAATGTCCCCTCCTCGCGGAAGCCCAGTCGTTCGGGGATTGCGCGGCTGCGTCGGTTCTCGGTGGCGGCGTGGATCTCGACTCGGTTGAGCTGCCAAACCGTCAGCGCGTGATCGGCGAGAAACCGCGCCGCGGCGGTCACGATCCCTCTGCCCTGATGCGCCTCATCTAGCCAGTAACCGATGCGAGTCGAGCGGTTGTCCCAATCGACGCCGGGATAACCGGCCATGCCGACGATGCTGCCGTTGATGACGATCGAGGCCTGGAAGCCGTCGTTCTCACTCGCCTGCGAGCGAGTTTTGCGGATGAAGTCGAGGGTGTCGTCGAAGCCCTGGCCCGAGGCCCAGGGCAGCCAGCGCGCGAGGTGGGCTCGGTTAGCCTCGATCAGAGCGTGAAGCTCCCTTGCGTCCGCCTCCTCGAGCAGGCGGAGGTAAGAATCGTCGGCGATCTGCAACCGGCCCCCCATCAGTGGCTGAACCGTACCCTTCGCAGCCGTGGCTGAGCTCGTGATCTTCGACTGCCACGGCGTGCTGGTCGACAGCGACCGTATCTCGTTGCGAATCCAGGCGGAGCGCATCTCAGCGCTCGGCCTGGAGATGAGCTACGAGGAATGTGTCCGTGATTTCCTCGGCCTGGGCATGCCGGCGACGCTGCGCATTCTCGCCGAGCGCCTGGGGCAGCCAGTACCGGACGGATGGGAGGCAGAGCTTGACGTGGCGGTTCGGGATGGCTTTCGGCGCGAGCTGACCCCCGTGCCGGGGATCGTCAAGGCTCTTGAAAGGATCGAGCTGCCGGCCTGCGTTGCCTCCAGCGGTAGCCACGAAAAGATGCGTCTCACCCTCGGCCTGACCGGGCTGTGGGATCGGTTCGCTGGGCGGATCATCTCGGCCGATGAAGTCGAGCGCGGCAAGCCCGCTCCGGACCTCTTTCTGCACGCGGCCTCGCGCCTGTCGACTCCGCCGGAGCGATGCATTGTTGTCGAGGACAGCCCGTTCGGCATCGCCGCGGCCAAGGCCGCCGGGATGTCGGCTCTTGGTTTCGCAGCCGCAACGCCCGCTGCACGCCTCGACGGCGCCAACGCTGTCTTCACGGCGATGGAGGACTTGCCAGGGCTCATCTCCGGCGTCGCATGAGGGTCGGCTTGTCAATGCGCTGCGGGGCGTTGGCCACGACCCGCTAAACAATCGGCATACCATCCCGCGAGTGAGCGTTCGCCGCATGTTTCCCCATGAGCTGGAGGCCGCGGTCAGAGTGTGGCACGCAGCGAACGTCGCCCGAGGCGCTCCGCATGGGGCCGAGCGCACTGCCCGCATCCGCGCGAAACTCTCGGCCTCGGATGCCCTGGCGTTCGTGGCGCTCAGGCCAGAAATCCTCGGCATGGCGCTCGCCGAGCCAGGCCGGTTCGATCATGGTGAGGGCGAGCTCGATCCGACGCTTCTGCATATCTCGATGGTCTTCGTGCACCCCGCCGCGCAGGGAACAGGGATCGGTCGGTCGCTTGTCCTCCATGTTCTCGACGCAGCCCGCTCGCTGGGCTACCAGTGGGCGGGTGTCTGGACCTACAGCGATAACACCCCCGCCCGCAGGCTCTACGAGGGTGTCGGAATGGCGACTACGGGCAAAACCGCACCTGTGCTGACGCGCACGCAGATCCAATACGGCTGCCTCCTCAGCGGCTCCGCTTAAGAGGCGGCGTGGCGTTCGAGCAGGTACCGCACGATGCCGTCCTCGTCGTTTGACGCGACGATCTCCGCGGCGCTCTCCAGCACAGTGGGGTGGGCGTTCGCCGGAGCGATGCTGTGCGACGCGACTGCGAACAGACCGAGGTCGTTCAAATGATCTCCGCAGGCGATCACCTCGGCATCGGGGATGGCGCAGGCGTCGAGCAGGGTCGGGACCGCAGCCCCCTTCTCCGCCGCGCGGTGCGAGACCGTGATTTCGGTCCAGCCCGGCCAGTACACGTTGGCGGCGGCGTGGACCCTCGCCTGCGCGCCGATCGCGCCGCGAAGGCGGTCGGTCAGCGCCTCGGCCCCCCCGTCCAGGGCGAAGGTGGTGATCTGCGCCACCTGCTCGCCGCCGGCGACCGCGAGGAGATCGTCGCAGGGCGCCAGCCGCGGGTCGCGGTGCCTGCGCTTCTCCTCGACGTACCAGCTGAGCGAGTCGTTGGCGCGGGCGCCGAAGTGGACCCGGTCCCGGCTGCCGTCCCAGGTCGAGAGGACCGGGTCCACCCCGGTCAAGAGGATCATCTCGACGGCGGCGCACGCATCCGGTGCAGAGAGGACGTTGCTGGCGACGTGCCGGCCGCTGCTCATGTCTGAGACGAACGCTCCGTTCAGCTCGATCACGGGCAGCCGCAGGCGAACCCCGTCGAGTAGGGCGCGCATCCCCGCCGTACCGCGAGCGCTGGCGAGACTCAGGTGAACCCCGGCGTCGAGTAGCTGGTTAATGCCGTCCCGCGCGAAGCCGCTGAGCGTCGCATCGGAGCGCAAGAGCGTCCCGTCGAGGTCGCAGACGTAGAGGGCCGAGCCAGGCTCCACGCCCGTCATCTCGCCTCAACTGCCGCGAGCCGCTCGCCCAGTGCCGCTTTGGCTGCCGGCCACTCCTCGCGCAGGAGCGAGTAGTGAACGCTGTCGCGCCAGCTGCCATCCCGTCGGCGCACCTCGTGGCGATGCACGCCCTCTCTGGTCGCGCCGAGCCGCTCTATCGCTCGCTGCGAGCGCTCGTTGAGAATGTCGGTGCGGAAGGCAACGCGCTCCAGGCCAAGGGTCTCAAACGCCTGGGTCATCAGCAGGAGCTTTGCCTCGGCGTTGCGGCCGGTGCCCCAGGATGCGCGATTGAGCCAGGTTGAGCCGATCTCGACATGGGCGTTGTGAGCATCGAAGTCCCAATAGGACGTGGACCCGATCACCGAGCCGTCCGCGGCGCCAAGAACAGCGAACGGAAACCGTCGATCCGCGCGTCGATCGGCGAGGGCACTGTCAATCCAGGCTCGTGCTTGGTCGAGGTCTGTTGGTCGAGCGTATGGAAGCCAGGCAAAGACCTCCTCGGTATCTGCGGCTGCGAGCAGGCCGGCAGCGTGCTCGACACTCAGCGGCTCGATCGCAACTAAATCGCCGCGCAGCTCAACCGGCTCCATCGGGTGCATAAGTCGATCCTGTCAGGAACGTCGGCACCGGAGAAGGAGAGTCATTCCAGCCTGTCCAATAGGTCCGGTAGATCGTTCAGCGTCGAAAGTGACCCTTGCTGGCGTATAAAGCGCTTTGGCCAGGGGGCCATTGTTTAGCGAGGGCTGTCCACCGAGAATCCGGCCATGAACGAACAAGCTGTGCGCCACGCTCTCCCCGATGATGCTGAGGAGATGTGCGCGATCTACAACGCCGCGATTGCAGAGCGAAGTTCGACGTTCGAGACTGAGCTGCGATCCGCAGCGGACTTCGAAGCGCGCGTCGCGGATGAGCGTTTCCCACTACTAGTCAGCGATGACAGCAAGGGTGTCATCGGTGGGCCGGTATCGCCTCCTACAGCGCTCGCCCTTGCTATTCGGGCATCGGCGAGTGCAGCGTCTACGTCGCCGCTTCAGCGTGCGGACGCGGGGTTGGCACGGCGCTCACCGAAGCACTCGCCTCAACGGCCGAGCAGAGAGGCTTCCACAAGATGATCGGCAAGCTCTTCACCGACAACCGCGCCAGCGTCCGCCTCGTTGAGCGTTGCGACTTCAAGGCAGTGGGCGTGCATTTGCGCCACGGCCGACTCGACGGCGAGTGGCGAGACGTGCTGGTAGTCGAGCGGCTACTGGACGACCGGTCGGAATGAGAACGCTTCCCGAGCCGAGCAGCGAGAGGACTTCTCAGTTCCAGTCGATCTTGATGCCGGTGGCAGAGGCGGAGGCGCTCGTGGAACCGTTCCGACGAGCTGGCGACTGGTCGAGTGCGCACGGCATTCCGGCCCATATGACCCTCGCCGGTCCGTGGCCGACATCAGTGGCCCTGCCCACCGGAGCGCTCCGCGAACTGGCAGCGGCAATGGAGGGGACGCGGTTCTCGCTCGACGTGATCGGAAGCCTCGGGGAGGCGATCTGCCTGTTCCCTAACGACGACGGTGAGCTGCTGCGCCTGCGAGCAAGCATCCTCGAGGCGGTCGGCGTTGCCGATGCGATCAACGAGGGCTGGCGCCTCCATCTGACGGTTTGCCGTGGCCCGAGCGCGGAAGCTTCCAGCGCAATGAAGGAGACACTGAGCAAAGCCCTCCCGATTCGCTGCGAGGTCGGCGGGTTGCTTCTCGCTCAGATGCTCGGCGACTCCGAGGCGACGGTGCGGCCGCTCTAGGTAAGTTTGCCGCTGGGATTTACCGCAGATGAACCTTCGTAGAGCCGACCACGACGACGCTCGCCGCATCGCCGAGGTCCACGTCCGCTCCTGGCAGGCGGCCTATCGCGGCATCCTCCCCGACTCGGTGCTCGACCGCCTCGCGGTGTCCGAGCGCGAGCAGATGTGGCGCTCGATCTTGGACGATCGCAACAACCATTTGACCCTCGTCGCCGAGAGATCAAGCAGCGAGCTCACGGGATTCTGCTCGGTGGCGACGCCGAGCCGCGATTCGGAGGGCGGAGAGGCGACGGTTGAGATCGGCGCCCTATACGTCGACCCGGATTATTGGCGCGAAGGGGTGGGGGGCGCACTGCTCATTGCGGTGCTCGCGGAGTTGCGCGAAGGAAACCGGCGTGAGGCGATCCTTTGGGTCCTGCCCGAGAACCGCGTTGCGCTCGCCTTCTACAAGCGCTTCGGATTTGCTGTTGAGCCTGGGATCGAAAAGCGCGAGGAGCAAAGCGGCCACCGCGTCATCCGGCTTCGGGCCGAGCTGGACGAGCCGATCCGGCTCGTTTCATACGACCCTTCGTGGCCGCAGCGATTCCTCACAGAGCGAGACGCGCTGCAGGAGGCGATCGGGAGCTGGGCGACGGGCGGCATCCACCACGTCGGCAGCACTGCCGTCCC
>DASWQV010000037.1:0-39704 GCA_036403515.1 Solirubrobacterales bacterium | reverse complement strand
GGAGAGTGTCCGGCGAGTCCCACCCCTGGCTCCTCAGCAATCGCGGTGGTGATTTCGGCTCTGAGGTTGCGGGCTGAGGCGTCGGGGTCCTTGGGCAGTAGGCAGACGGTGCCGTCTTCGGGGAGGTTGGAGGTGTCGATGCCGGCGTTTGCGCAGATGAACCCATGGTGCGTCTCGGTGATCAGGACGTTGCGCTCGGCCCGCAGAACCTCGTTGCTCTCGTCGAGGATCAGCTGAACCAGGGCGGGGTCCTTGCCGAGAGCGGCCGCCAGATGACGCGCCTTTGAGCCGGGCATCGCCGCGGAGAGCGGGACGACTCGGCCCTCGGCCTTGGAGACAGCCTTTTGGGCGATCACGACCGCGTCTCCGCTGCGCAGCTCCGCGGCGGCGGAAATCAGCTCGCCGAGAGCCATCCCCTTCTCGATCTCGGGCAAGCCTACGATCGGGACTGCTCGCAACTCGTTCACCGGCTGCTCATATTCCGAGCACTTTGGCCGAGCGGCGAGCCCGGCCGCCTTTCGCCGCCAGCTCACGGGTGAGGGCGACCACGTCGGCCGGGGTGTCGAGGTCCAACGCCAGCGAGCGGACCTCCTCAACTCCGAAGGGAATGCCCGCTTCGCGGGCCGCGGCAACGTGACGGGCGCAGCTGCCCTCTCCGAACGAGGGCTCGATCGCGTCGGTTGGCGCCAGCGCGAGCGCGTTGGTGCCGGTGCCGTGGCGGTCGGGGACGATCGCGACGTAGCACTCCAGCATCCCGGTCAGCAATCGCTGCAGCTCGCGCGGATCGAGCATCGGACAGTCGCCGGGAAGAAGGACGGCGCAGGGGGCGCCAAGCTCTTGGGCCCGCGCGAGACCGGCGAGCGCCGCGCCCGAGTGTCCGCCCCGGTCCGGGTCGCCAAGCAGCTCGGCGCCGGCCGCCGATGCCAGGTCTTCCGCCCGCGGCTCGCTGGTGACGACGATCGTGCGCTCGATCGACCGAGTCTCGCCGATCGCCTCGAGCACGTCCTCGAGCATCGCCGCGACCAGGTCGGCGCGGCGCTCGTCGTCGATGCCGCCCGCGAGCCGCTGCTTCGCGGCGGCGAAGCGCTTGACGGGGAGGATGGCGGTTGCCTTCAAGCCTCGATCAGGCTAGCGGCGTAGTCGAGCACGACGCGCGCCAGCCGGACCCGTCCGGCCGGGCCCTCCATCAGGGTCGATGCGGCGAGCGTCGGGATCTCGGTAGGGGGTGGGTCGGGGTCGCCCTCGTCGACGACCATCGCGTCGATCAGCCCGGTGTAGAGCGAGGCGACGCCGGCCGCGGTCGAGGGCCTGCCGAGGGCCTGCATGAAGCGCTCTGTCGGTCCCTTGACGACCTGTCCGGCGACGAACGGGCTGACCGCGACGACGGGAGCGGTCGAGGCGGTGATCGCTTCGGTCATTCCCGGCACGGCGAGGATCGGACCGATGCTGATCACCGGATTCGACGGGCCGATCACGATCGCCTCGGCGCCGCGCAGCGCCTCCAGCACCTTTGCGCTTGGCTCCGCCGCGTCGATTCCATCCAACTCGACTCCATGCACCTCGGGCTCGCCACGGTCGACGATCAGGTACTCCTGCAGCCCGCGCACCCCAGCCGCGGTCAGCACCTTCGTGCGAACCGGCGCCTCGCACATCGGCAGCACCCGCGCCTCGACCCCGAGGGCGCGGGCGATCTGAGCTTGGGCGTCGCTGAGACTGCCGCCCTCCTCGATGAACTGGCGTCGATAGAGACAGGCGGCGAGGTCGCGGTCGGAGAGGCCGAACCAGTCCGGGGCGCCGAGCTTGGTGAGGCGCTCGAAGACGGTGAAGCTGTCGTCGCGCAGGCCCCAGCCGCGCTCCTCGTCGATTTCGCCGCTCAGCCAGTAGGTGACGAGGTCGGGGTCGGGCGAGACGTGGACGCCGAGCGTCTCGATGTCGTCACCGCAGTTGGCGATCACCGCCAGGTCTGAGCCGATCTCCTCCTGCATCCCGGCGGCGAGCTTGGCGCCGCCGGTGCCACCGGCGAGCAGGACGGTCCTCACCGTAGACCGCCTGGACCGGGGAGGGCGATCCTGACCACGGCCTAAGCCCAGTGGTCGCTGTCGGGCAGGCCGGTGAGCTGGATCCCGGCGTGCGCCTTGTAGCGGACGTTTACCGAGATCAGCATCGGGGTCAGTTGCTCGACGATCCGCGCCATCTCCAGGGGGCCGGCGTTGACCGCTCGCAGGCCGGGAATCAACTCGATCAGCCGCGCCACCCGCGCCTTGTCTGCCTTGCGATCGCCGCAGACGGGCACGTCCTCGCCCAGCTTGGCCTCACCGTCGGCCAGAATCGGCGCGCCGACGGTGTGCAGGGCGGCGACGACGGTGACGCCCTCAGGGACCATCTCCTGCGCCTGCTGGGCCGCCGAGCCCTGCCAGACGCCGAGCGAGCGCGTCGCCTTGCCGCTCACCGCGGCGGCGAGCGGGACCGTGCAGTCGACCAAGATCTGGCCCGGCTGCAGCGCCTCACGAAGGTTGTTGAGATTCTCCGACTGGGCGCGGAAGGGGACGGTGAGGAAGACGACCTCTGCGCGCCTCGCGGCGTCCTCATTGAGCAGGCCCTCCACCTTGGCGCCAGGCACCTTCTCGCGCAACTTCGCCGCCGCCTCCCCGGCGCGCTCGGCCGAACGAGAGCCGAGCACGATCGCCGCCCCCGCCTGGGCCCAGCGCAGCGCCAGGCCGGCGCCGAGGGCGCCGGTGCCGCCGATGATCGGGATGGTGGGGAGATCGGCCACGAGCGCGCCAGTCTAGGGCCTTCGCCCTTATGCTCACGCCCGATGCGACTCGAGGGGCGAAAGGCGCTGGTGACCGGGGGCGCAAGCGGAATCGGCGCCGCGATCGCCGCGCGCCTGGCCGCCGAGGGCGCCGAGGTCTGGGTCGGTGACATCGACACCGATGGGGCTGGGCGCGTCGCGGGCGAGGTCAACGGCCACGCGCTCGAGCTCGACGTGACCGACCTGGATTCCGCCAACGCCGCCGTTGAGGCAGCGGGCACGCTCGACATCCTCGTCAACAACGCCGGCACGGATGAGTTCGGCTTCTTCACCTACACGACCCCCGAGCAGTGGCAGCGGGTGCTCGCGATCAACCTCGGTGGCGTGCTCAACTGCACCCATGCGGCGTTGCCCGCCATGCAACGGGCAGGCTATGGGCGCGTCGTCAGCATCTCCTCGGAGGCAGGCAGGGTCGGCTCGAAGGGCTCGGCCGTCTACTCAGCCGCCAAGGGCGGCATCGTCGCCTTCATGAAGGCGATCGCGCGCGAGAATGCCCGCTATGGGATCACCGCCAACTCGATCGCGCCCGGCCCGATCGAGACGCCACTGTTGATGGGCGCCAAGGAGTTCGGCGAGATCGGCGAGAAGGTGATCGAGACGATGAAGTCGGCCACTCAAATGGGCCGCTTGGGACAGCCGGACGAGGTAGCAGCAGCAGCGGCCTTCCTGGCCTCCGACGACGCCACCTACATAACCGGCGAGACCCTGGGCGTAAGCGGCGGCCTGGGTATGGTCTAGCGTCGACTCTCGGTCGACGCGCTCGCGGGCGCCTTATCTGGACTTCTAGGAAATCAGTCGACCGTGGTGCACGCCGGGGCCCGTATGCCGGTAGATTCGTCGAGAAATTGTCGGCGCGCAAATCGAAATAAACACGGACCAGCCAGTGGAGCGCACCGTTGCTGTAGCAATTGACGATTTCGTTCTTGGCTTGCTCGAGGATGCATCGGCTGCGGGGGGGACGACCCCAGGTGTCTTGCTGATGCGAGCCATTCGCTATTACCTCGCCGAACGCGATTCAAGGCGTCCCGGCTGGCCCTGCTCTCGCCTCGATGAGGAGGGGGAAACAGTCGAAACGACGTCGATAGAGCTCGAGGTCGATGGCAAGGCCTGGGAGGCCTTTTCGCTGGAGGCGGAGCGGCAACGAGTCTCCACAGATCAGCTCCTGCAGCACGGCGCCCTCTACTACCTAGCGGATCGAGACAGCGGGCGCCTCACGGAGACGATCCTCGAGGACCTGGAAAAACAGAAACTCCAGGGGCGCTAGCGTGCCACCACTGGCGCTGCGCCAAGCTCTACGAGGGCCGACTGAAGACTAAGCCGTCCACGATGGTGAAGTGCGTGAATTGCGTTTTCCTTCTTGCCGAGTAGCTTGGCTATCTCGGCTGGGGAAAGCCCGACGATGTGCCTGAGGATGAGGACTTCACGCTGCTCCTCGGTGAGGCGGTCGAGCGCCTCGCAGAGGTCGCGGCTCCGTTCCCGGCTGGCCAGTCTGCAACCAGCATCCGCAACCTGAATGTCTTCGAAGAGGGTCAGTCGCCGTGCCCGCAGATGGTCCAAGGCCATGTTGCGAGCGACTTTCCGGATCCACGCAGAGAAAGGGACGTCACGCGGCTCGTACTTTCCAATCACCCGCATCATCTTGATGAAGACATTCTGTGTGATGTCTTCGGCTTCATGATGGTCTCGGACCAGGCTCTTGACAAAGCGCAGGATTTCGTCTGCGTGGCGCAGGTATAGGAAGTTGAGGGCCTGCATGTTGCCGGCCTGAGCGCGCGCAATCGCCGCCCTGACAGATTGGCTATCGCTATTCCCAAACGCAGCTGATGGATCGGCCACGGATGAGCCAAGCTCGGATCCACCGCCTATCGACTCGCGTATTCCATCCATTCCCCGTTCCCCCGTCAACTAAGACTGGAGATCCGCCCGAGGCCCCCCAAGGGCGAATCTAGGCGCCTAACCCGAGCGCCTGGAGTTACAACAACGTAAATGTGGACGTTTGTCAATCGAAAGGTTTTTGCTGAGCGTTCACTCGTCGCTCAGGTCCAGGGATTTCATGATTCTCCAAAGACCGTAATTTTCGGACCAAAAAAGGACGAGACACTCGTCGAGTGCGTTCTTGCCGATCGAAAATGCCGTCGGATCGTGCTGTTGGAGGGAGGCAAGACGGGACGGCCGTAAGAAAACTGAGCCGCGTTGCGTTACCGCGACATGCCCCGCCTCCGCCGCAGAGAAGACATCCTTTGCCTGCTTCAGGCGAACCGGGCCGCGAGTGCGTCCGGGTCGCTTGCGATCGCCATTGTGATCGCCGCGGTGCTCGCGCTTGGAGCCACTTCCGCACGCGCCGATTCTTCGCTGGAAGGAGTCTGGTCTTTCAACGGTGGAAAGGTGGCAATCCAGTCCGAAGGGGACGCCCTAGTCGGCATCGTCGTCGCGCCGACGAAGTTCACTCAGTGCACCCATCCCACCGCCGAGCGGATGTGGACGGAAATGCACCGTCAGTCTGACGGTTCCTACTGGGGGCTGCACCAGTGGTTCTTTGCGACGGGTGAATGTGTGGCGAACCCGGTACCGGGCCCCACCGCCTGGCGGGTGATCTCGGCGCCCAGCGGCGAGCGCTTCCTGCGAGCCTGCTTCAGCGAACCTGGGAGTGCGTCGCAACCGACGATCGCTCCCGACGGCGATGCAGCTGGCGCCACCTTCGGCTGTGTCGATTCGGCGCTGGTCGCCTCGTTGCCCGCGGTCTCCTCCGCGCAGTTCGGCCGCTATGTGGTCCTGCCTTCGAATCGGAAATGCATCAGCCGCTCGAGGCTGCGGATCCGCGTGCACGGCCCGGGCAACGATCCCCTGGAAAAGATCGTCGTCGGGCTCAGAAGCGGGAAAGCTCACCGCCGGGCGAAACTGAGATGGCACGGCAAAACCGTTACCGCGATCTTCAATCTCGATCGGCTGCCACTGGGGCCGTTTACCGTGAAGGTCCGCCTTACGACGGTGCTTGGCGAGCATCTTTCCGGGAAACGCACCTACGTGCGCTGCACGGCGAAACGATCTGGGCGCGGGATCACGGCTCACCATGGGCACTCGCGCTAGAGATGCTCGATGAGCGAAGGCTACGTCGCCTACGGGCTTTCGCTGCATTCCTCGTTCCCCCTGCCGGGCATGGCGCCGGTCGAGCTCGAGCAGCCTGCCTCGCTTGGCTTGGCTCTTGAGGCGCCCGCCGATCTGGAGGCCGCCTGGAGCGGTTCGGTTGCGCCCTCGCCATGGCGAGGGCGACTCGGTGACGGACAGATGCTGACGATCGAGCGGGGCGTCGACGGCGACCTGTGCTTCGCCTACGGCGATCGAGCTCGCTTCCACCTCAGTCCCGCTGGGGACCGGCTCTGCTGCGCTCCCCAAGACGCCAGTCGGCTCGACTGGCAGCGGGTGCTGCTGAGTCGCGTCCTTCCCAACGTCAGCATCGCCCAGGGCAACGAGGCGCTGCATGCCTGTGCCGTGGAAACCCCGCTTGGAGTCGTCGCAGTCGCCGCTCTGAGCGGGACCGGAAAGTCCACGCTCGCCCGCGAGCTGATCCGCAGGGGCCGGCCGTTGTTCGCCGACGACGCCCTGATCCTCTCTCGGGCAGACGGCGCAATCGAAGCCCAGGCCGGTACCCCTCACATGAATATCGCGGCTGGCGACGCCGATTGCGGCCAGCTCGGTGAGCGACTCGCCGAGCTCGGTGGCGAGTCTTGGCTCGCCGTTCACGGGGCCTGCAGCGGCGGCCGAGAGGTCGCCGCGGTCGTCATCCTCGAACGCGGACCCGACCTCGCCCTCGAGGCGAGGCCCCTGAGCGGCACGATTCTCGCCCTCGCCCCCTACATGCTCGGTTTGCCAGACGACGAGGGGCGCGACGGAAGTCGCTTTGCTCTCTACTCTGACCTGGCGGAATCGGCGCGCCTGATCCAACTCAGCGGCGGCCCCGCGGATCCGCCCGCCGCCCTGGCGGATGCCGTCGAAAACGTCCTGGGCCTGAGCTCCCCCTTTGCCGCGGAAGGAATCCGATGACCCTGCACTCCCTGCAGGAAACCGTTTCGGCGGCGGAGCGCCCGACGCTCACGCCGATCGATCGAGGAGTTTCGCGCCTCGTGCCGGAGGACGACGGAATCCCGCTGAGCCTCAGGGGAGTGCACAAGCGTTGGCACAAGAGCCAGGCCCCGGTGCTCGAGGGGGTCGACCTCACCCTGGACCTGGGGACGAGCACCTGGGTGGGCGGTCGAAACGGGGCCGGCAAGACGACGCTGCTGCGAATAGCCGCGGGACTGATCGATCCAGATCGCGGCCGGGCTCAGGTCTGGGGATTCACGGCGGCCGAGAATCGTGCTCGCTACCAGCAACTGCTCTCCTTCCTGCCGGCCGGCGATCGGGGCCTCTACGCGCGTCTCACGGTGCGGCGTCAGCTTCGCTTCTGGGCCCGCATCGCAATGCTCGAGCCGGCGCACGTCCGGGCCAGGGTCGAGGAGACGATCGGCGCCTTTGACCTGGAGGAGCTCGCCGAGCGGCGCGTCGACCGGATCTCGATGGGCCAGCGCCAGCGGGTACGGATCGCGATGACCTTCCTCGCCAGGCCCGAGGTCGTACTGCTCGACGAGCCGCTCACCAGCCTCGACGCCGAGGGCGCGGAGATCCTCGAGCGAGCGATCACCGAGCTGATGGCCCGGCAGGGAACGTTGCTGTGGTGCTCGCCCAGCGGCGAAAGCCTCGATCGGCATTTTGACGCTCGCTGGGTCCTTTCCGAAGGAAGGCTGGTCGAGGCGTGACCGGGTTGAGGCGCAGCAGCCTTGCCTTTGGCGCCGTGATGCAGCGGGACCTATACGTCTTCCTTTCCTACCGAACCAGGATCGTCAGCCAGGTGCTGACCTCGGTCTTCAGTCTCACGCTCTTCTACTACGTATCGCGCCTCGTTCACGTCAGCGGCTTTCCCTCGCCGGCCAGCTATTTCGGCTTCGTCGTGGTCGGCATCGCCCTGGTCAGCGTCCTTTACTCGTGCTTCTCGATCTCCGAAATGGTCAGGCAGGAGCTGGTCGCGGGGACCTTCGAACGGTTGCTGCTCTCCCCGTTCGGCGCGATCCGCAGCGTCCTCGCGATGACTCTCTTCCCGCTGCTCTACGCGTTCTTGCTTGCCGCGATCACGCTCGGCCTCGGCTGCGCCGTGTTCGGGTTGCAACTGCATTGGTCGACGGTGCCCCTCAGCGTGCCGGCGATGGCCCTGGCGCTGCTCTCGTTCCTGCCCTTCGGCTTGCTCTTCGCCGCCCTCACGGTTGCGACCAAGCAGGGCAGCGTGGGGACGAGCTGGGTGATTGCGCTGATCTCGATCGTCGGTGGCCTCTACTTCCCGATCTCGCTGCTGCCGGAATGGGCGCAGACAGCGTCCCACCTGCAGCCCTTTACGCCGGCGACCGAACTGCTCCGCCATCTGCTCGTCGACAGCCCATTGCAGACGTCGACGCTGACGGCGATCGCGAAGTTGATCGGCTTCGCGGCTGTCCTGCTGCCGGCATCCCTACTCGCCCTCCACCACGCCATCCGCGTGGGCCAGCGGCGGGGAACGATCATCGAGTACTGAGAAAGCGTCGGCAAACCATGACCTCAAGCGCAATTCCAAGCCAGATCGACTTGCTGAAGGCAAAGGTAAAGCTGCCCCAGCACGTCGTCTACCGCACCTTTCCAACGGAGACTGTCGTGCTCAACCTGCAGACCGGCAAGTACCACGGGCTCAACCCCACGGCGGGGCGCATGCTCGAAACCCTGGAGCAGGCCGAGTCCGTATCCGAGGCGGCGACGGTTGCCGCCGGCGAGTACGAGCAGCCGCTGGCGACGACCGAGCGGGACATGTGCAGCCTCTGCAGCTCCCTGCTCGAGCGCGACTTGATCGAGATCGAGCAAGGTGACGGCGATTGAGATGGCGATCTCAGCTCCCACCTCTCCCGCCCTGCGACGGTTGAGCCCGGCGGGGCGGGTGCGGCTCGCGAGCGAGATCGTCTCCGCTTATGTGCGGGCCCAGCGCGAGCTGCGCCGTGCGCCGATCACGGCCGTGGTGGAGCGGCTGCGCTCGACCCCGGCGGCCGGGCCATCGCGCCGGGCCGACGCGCTCGGGGAGGCGCTCCGCCTTGGTCGCGCGGTCTCGCGCACTCTCGCGCTTCTGCCGGGCGATACCCGCTGTCTGCGTCGCTCGCTGGTCCTGCTGCAGCTGCTGAACCGGCGCGGTATCTCAGCCCGTCTGGTGATCGCGGCGCGCACCGACCCGGCCTTCCTCGCGCACGCTTGGATCGAGCATGACGGCGTTCCCGTGCTCGTCCCGGCGAGTGACTCGTTCGGTCGGCTTGTCGAGCTGTAGGCGGCGTGCCGACCGTTTTCGGACTCGACGTGCGCTCTGATCGGATCTTGTCGTTCCTGGAACCAGGCGAGGCAGCGCCGACCGGCCGGGGACTGGAGCTCGCCATGCTGGAGCCCCCGGCGGCGATCGACTGGCCGGCGGCGGCGGAGCTGATCTCCGACCAGCGCAAACCGGGCGGATCGGTGAACTTCCAGATCGAGTCCGATGCCGAGCTGGGCTTTCGCATCTGGGGGCCCGAGTACGGAGCGAGTGTTATCTCCCCAGATGGGAAGAGCTTGGTGGGCGCGATCGCCGGAGGCCGGGACGAGGCGTGGCAGCGGCTTCTGGTCGCCCAGGCCCTTCCGTTCGCCGCCGTTCTCCAGGGCCTCGAGGCTCTGCACGCGAGCGCTGTGGCCAGCGGGCAGGGCGCAGTTGCGTTCAGCGGTCCCTCTGGATCCGGAAAGACCTCGTTGGCCCTCGAGTTGCACCGTCGGGGGGCGGGCTTTCTCGCCGACGACGTGCTCGCGCTCGAGCGAGTGGACGGGCAGCTGGTTGCCCATCCCGGGGCGCCCATGGCCGGGATCGACCGCGCCGAGGCGGAGCGCCTCAGCGCGGCCGGGGGCACGGCTAGGCCGGAGGTCCTTGCGGTCGACCGCAGAGAGGAGGTCGCGCGCGTGCTCACCGTTCCGACGCCGCTGCCCCTGCAGGCGCTGTTCTTCCTCGAGCGTCGTCTGGACGGCCCGGATCAGCCTCACTTCGAGGTCGCCGGCGACGCCCAAGCGCTGCTTTCCGCCACTTTCAACCTCGTCCTCACCGGAGCTGGTCGGCTCGAGCGATTGCTCGATGCCTGCGCCCTTCTCGCCGGCTGCCGAGTCGAGCGAATCGCCTGCGGTCCGCCGGTGGGCGTCGCTGAGCTTGCCGACGCGGTCGAAGGGCGGCTCCGCGAAAGATGAGCCGCTGGCTGGCCGGGACCTTCGATCCGAGCGGTCGCCTTGACCCTGCCCGGCTGGCCGGCGCGCTGGCGCCACACGCGACGAGAACGCTGCAGAGTGGCCCCTTGAGCGTGGCTTGCAGCGGGCCGCCCGTTCCTGCGTCCGTGCCCCTCTGCCTCCTTGATGGTGTCCTGGACAACGCTGAGGAGCTGCAAGACGAGCTCGGCCTCAGCGGTTCGCCCGCGGACGAGCATCTCCTGGCGGTCGGCTACCGGCGTTGGCGGAGAGAGCTGCCCCGTCGCCTGCGCGGAGATTTCGTCGTGCTGCTCTGGGACCCCGAGCGCGGCGAAGGGCTGCTCGCTCGCGATCAGCTTGGCGTGCGGCCGTGCTACCTGAGCGAGAGCGGCGAGGGCCTGAGGTTCGCCAGCGAGGTGCGCCACCTGCTCGCCCTGCTGCCGCGCCAGCCTCAGCCCGACCCGGCCAGCGTGGCGCATTGGATCGGAGTCAGCACTCGCCCCGGGATGCAGACGCTCTGGGCAGGGGTTCGCCGCCTACGGCCCGGCGGGATGCTGCTCTTCGATCGTCACGGGGTGAGCGAGGCGACCTTCTGGGCGCCTCGCTTCGAGGAGCCCCTGGAGATGTCGGCCGGCGAGATCGCGGCAGAAGTTCGCGAGGAGCTTGCTCGCGCGGTGACTCGCAGGATCGCCGCCGACGGCGCCACCGGGGTCCTGATGAGCGGCGGCCTGGACTCCTCCGCGGTCGCCGCCCTTGGCGCCCGCGCCCGAACGGGACGGATTCGAACCTGCTCGGCGACCTTTCCGGATCATCCCGAGACCGACGAGTCCGAGCTGATCGGAGATCTGCGGCGGGCCTTGCAGTTGCCCGGCGTGATCGCGGAGGTGCGCATGGGGGGATTGCTGGGCAGCGCTTTGGAGCACCAAGGGGCCTGGCGGATGCCGTTGCTCGGCTGGGGGGACTTCTGGACGCTGCCGCTGATGCGGATGGCCGCCGCCGAAGGCGTCAGCACGATGCTCGACGGAGACGGCGGTGACGAGCTGTTCGGCCCGCGCGTCTATCTACTGGCCGATCGCCTGCTCGCCGGTCACCCGCTCGAGGCGCTGCGCCTGGCGGTTGAGCGGCCGGGGGGCGGACGGCACGTGCCGCGCCGCGAGGTGGCCCGGGTCTTTCGCTCCGAGGCGCTGGGGGGCGCGATCCCGTACCGGCTCCACGATCTCCGCCGCACGACGGTGGTCGAGCGGACGGCGCCGGCGTGGCTGAGGCGGCGCGCCCTCGACGATCTCGTCGCCTCTGACGATCCCTTCGCCTGGAAGCGGCTCGACGGCCCGCGCTGGTGGGCGCATGCCGCATACGGGGTCACCAGGGGCATCGAGGAGGCGGGCGTCTTCGAGCACCAGCGCCGGCGGGCAGCGCTCGCGGGCTTGAGCGCCAGACACCCCATCCTCGATTTGGACCTGGTCGAGCTGGCGCTGCGTCAACCACCGCGGGCGACCCTCGATCGACGCTTCAACCGTCCTGTTCTGCGCGAGAGCATGGTTGGACTACTCCCGGACGCGGTACGGCTGCGGCCCGGAAAGGCGCGTTTCGAGCGCTTGATAGCGGATTGCCTCGATGGCGCCGATGGGGCGGCGGTGCGCGAGATCCTCACCGCCCCGGGCCTGGAGCTCGGCGCATACGTCGAGCCGGTCGCGATGCGCCGCGCCCTCTTCGATTCCGACGAGCTGCGCCGCAACAGCCCCTTCCGCTGGATGTGGCAGGTCTGGCGCCTTCTCACCGCCGAGCTCTGGCTGCGCTCGCTTGCGTCCCCAATCGGCTTTGCAGAAGGGTTGCCAGCGGCCAGCCCTTCACGGGTGGAGGTGGCGGCCGCTGGCGCGTCTACGACTTTTTCCCCACTTGAACAAACCCGGGCTTCCTCTAGGGTCGTCACAGGTAACCGCTAGCTCAAGCGCGCCGACCATTTTGGGAGGCGGAGCAGGGGTTAGTTCGGAAAGAGATAAGGAGCGGCCACTACATGAACAACAGAGACAGCCTCGGGGGCTATGAGGCCCCCCGGATCGTCGACTATGGCGATCTGCAGAAGTTGACCGCTGCCTGTCTTGGCGGCAACGGTGGTGACTCCGGTTATCCGGGAACCGTTGGGGGATACACAGTTGGCCCCAGCAACCCGGCTGCCGGGTGTACGTCCAACCCCTGACGCCGACTAGCCACATCGGTCGGTTGGCAGCGCTTCATGACCGGCGGCGGAAGCCGCCGGTCATTTGTGTGTGGGTGTGAATTGCGCTCATTTCAGTGTGTGCTTCGATCGGCGCAAGGGCATTTTCGTTGGTCGATAGAAAAGTTCAACCTCGCCCGTAAGTCTGGAGCAGAGCCGAGCGTTAGGCGGCTGTGTCGAGAGTGCTTCAGGCAGAGCTGAACGGTTCAACCGATCGAGCCAGGGAACGGCGGCGGGTTGCCCTGGTCGGCAGGAGGACCTTGGAGGATGGGGCCAGCTCGATCCTGGAGGGATTCGAGATCCAGGTCTTCGATGCGGTCGAGGACCTGCCCCTGGCCGGCGAGACCCCATCTTTGATCGCGCTCTGGGTTGGAGAGGGCTCTCTCAAAATGGCGGTGGACGATCTCCTCTGGCTGCGGAGCGCAATGGTCAAGACCCCGGTGGTGTTCGTGTGCAGCGAGCTGCGGCCTGGGGACCTGCGGGCCGCACTGTCCAGCGGCGCGTCCGGCGTCGTTCTGGAGGCGGAGCTGGCGACGGCCCTTCTACCCGCCCTGCAGGCGGTTGGGGCCGGGCAGGTGTGTGTGCCACGGTCGCATTCCGAGCAGATCGAACCGGCCTCGCTTACGCCGCGCGAGAAGCAGATCCTCGGCCTGGTGGTGATGGGCTATATGAACAGTCAGATCGCGGAGAAGCTGTTTGTCGCCGAGAGCACCGTCAAGAGTCACCTCTCCTCCGCCTTCGCCAAACTCGGAGTTCGCTCGCGGACCGAAGCGGCCGAGCTGATCATGGATACCGAGCGCGGCCTGGGAATGGGGATTCTCTCCTTGGGAAGCGAGCCGCTCGAGGCGATTCCGAACGGCAACATGGTCGTGACCGGCGGTGGGTGAGACGGCTCCGATCACGATGAGACGGTGGGCGGGAAGGTGAGCAGCGAGGCAGACGCGCCAGTGGCTGTGCCGGTCGGATCGACGGTGGTTACTTCAGGTCCCTTGGACCTCGGCAGCGCGGCCGCCGACAGTCGGCGCGAGACCCGGCAGGTCGGACCGCGTGTCGCCTCACCCCCCGGCCCTGGCACAAAAGTCAACTTGCAGCGCGATCAGCTGTTTCGGCGGCTGCTCTTCGTCGCTGATTTGGCGGCGTTCATGGTCGCTGTCCTGGTCCTCTCGCAGATCTTCTCGCGATCGCCGCGCCTCACCTGGGTGGGTGTCTGGGGCCTGCTCGGACTGATTCTGGGCGCCAAGGTACTCGGCCTCTATGACCGCGACGAGGCGATTCTGCACAAGACGACGCTGGACGAGGCGCCAAAGCTCTTCCACGTCGCGACGCTCGGCGCGCTCTTCGCATGGCTGGCGGGAGGATTTGTCGTCACCGGCGGCACCCTCGACCGCGAGGAGGCGCTGCTGCTCTGGGGGATGCTGATCGTCTTTTTGATCATCGCCCGCACCAGCGCCCGCGCGATCGCCCTGCGCAGCGCGCCCGCCGAACGCTGTCTGCTGATTGGAGACCGGGGGGCGGCGAAGACGATCGAATCCAAGCTCGCCAGCCCGCATGGGATCAAAGCGGACTTGGTGGCTCATATCGATCCCGCCGATGCGGTCGCCTGGTCCGCCGACGCCTACACAGCGCCGCGTCTTTCCGAGATTCGAGATCTCGCCCAGTCGCTTGAAGTGCAGCGCGCGATCGTCACCGCCGACAGCGTCGAGGCGGACCAGATGCTGGATCTAATCTGCACGCTCGAGGCGGTGGGTGTGAAGGTCAGCGTGCTGCCGCGCATGCTGGAGGTCGTCGGCTCTTCGGTGGAGTTCGACGACCTCCATGGAGTCACGGTGATGGGGGTCAAGCGATTTGCCCTGACCCGCTCATCGATGACGGTGAAGCGAGCCTTCGACCTGATCGGCGCCTCAATAGGCCTGCTCGCCGTGGCGCCGCTGATGATCGTCGTCGCACTCGCGATCAAGCTCGACAGCCGCGGCCCGGTCTTCTTCAGGCAGCGGCGGGTGGGGCGGCACGGCGAGCACTTCGGCCTGCTCAAGTTCCGCACGATGGTGCCCGGGGCCGACGCGCTGAAGGATTCCCTGCGGGACCGCAACGAGGCCCAGGAGGGACTCTTCAAGATCGCCGATGACCCGCGGGTGACCCGGGTGGGCCGAGTCCTTCGAAAGACCGCGCTCGACGAGCTTCCGCAGCTCTTCAACATCATCAGCGGAGAGATGAGCCTAGTGGGCCCGCGGCCGCTGGTCGTCGACGAGGACCGCAACGTCAAGGGCTGGTACCGCCGCCGCCTGGAGCTGATGCCGGGCCTGACCGGTCCTTGGCAGATCCTCGGCCCGGCGCGCGTGCCGCTGCGGGAGATGGGCGCCATCGATTACCTCTACGTGGCGAACTGGTCGCTGTGGGGCGACGTCAAGATCCTGCTGCGCACCGTCCCGCACGTCGTCGGACGGCGGGGGATCTGAGATGCCTTGCGTAGACGTCGGTAAGCCGAAGGCGAGCGTCGGCCCTGGCGGCCATCCGGCAGGCTGCGATGACGACGACGGCCGCGAAGAGCCAGGACAGCGCAATCAGTGAGATGACGAGTGCGGTCAAGTCAATCAATCCGAAAATGACGTTCGCGGTCGAGCTATTGAGACCTGCCCGTGGCTGAGCAGCTTGAAACCGACGTCGCCGTGATCGGCGCCGGGCCGGCCGGCATCGCGATCGGGCTGGAGCTGGCCGGTGCGGGGCATCGCGTGACCTTGCTCGAGAGCGGCGGGGACAACTTCGATGCGGAGGTCCAGCGTCTCGGCGATACCGTCGGGGACGATCCGCATCACGTCGAGCTGGCTCTGGCGACCCGCCGCCAGGTCGGCGGCGCCTCCAACATCTGGGGAGGGCGTTGCGTGCCGTTCGACCCGATCGACTTCGAGCCCCGTCCGATCGTCGGCGATGCTCGCTGGCCGCTCGACTACGGCGAGGTCGCCCCTTACTTGCAGCGGGCCTGCGAGTGGTGTCGTTGCGGGGATGCCGCCTTCGATGCCGGCCAGCTTCCCGAGTTGATCGGACGGTCGATCGTGCCCGGCTTCGCCGATGGTGAGGTTCGTGCCAGCGCGCTCGAGCGCTGGTCGCTGCCGACGAATTTCGGAAGGGTCTATCGCCGGGCGCTCGAACGCTCGCCGTCGCTACGGCTGCAAACTGGGCTCACCTGTACGGAGATTGTCCCCGAGGCGGGCTGCTCCGAGGGCAGTCGCAGGGTGAGCCATCTCGAAGCGAGGTCGAAGGACGGACGGCTGAGCCGGATCAAAGCCGCCCGGTACGTGGTCGCTGCAGGTGGCCTGGGTTCGACGCGGCTGCTGTTCGCCTCCACCCGGCATGATCCCGAGGGGATCGGCAACCACTCGGGGCACCTCGGCCGTTGGTACATGGCACACGTCGAGGCGCGCGTCGGGCAGGTTCGATTCGCGACGCCGCCGCAGCGGACGATCTACGGCCACGAGCGCGATCGCGACGGGGTCTACGTGCGCCGTCGCTTCACATTCAGCCCCGAGGCGCAACGCGAGCTTGGCCTACCCAACGCGGCGATCTGGCTCGTCAACCCGGAGATCGGAGACGCCTCGCACGGCAGCGGAATCCTCTCCTTTGTCTACCTGATGCTGATCTCCCCACTTGGCCCTCGCTTCGTCGCCGAGGGGATTCGGCGGGCGCACACGGAAGCGAGTCAGGCGACGACGATCCGCGCCCACCTGCGCAACGTCGCCCGGGACATCGGTCCCGCGAGCGCGTTCGCCGCCAGCTTCGGCTACCGCCGCTTCCTCAAGCGCGGTCGCAAGGTTCCCGGCTTCTTCGTCCCCAGCGCCGCCAACACCTACCCGTTGCTCTACCACGGCGAGCACCTCCCTCACTGGCAGAGCTACGTGGAGCCGAGCGATGAGCGAGACGCGCTGGGGATGCCCCGGCTGCGCACGCACTTGCATTTCGGCGATGAGGACGTACGCAGCGTGGAACTGGCTCACGAGCTGCTCGGCCGCTCCTTGCGCGAGCAGGGTCTGGGCGAGGTCGAGATGCTCTACGAGGACGTCGAGGCGGCCGTCCGCGAGCAGCTCTTCGGGGGCTATCACCAGGCGGGAACGACCCGTATGTCCGCTCAGGCCGAGGACGGGGTGGTCGACGGCAATCTTGCCGTCCACGGCTTCGAAGATCTCTTCGTCGCCAGCAGCTCGACGTTCCCGACCTCCAGCCAGGCCAACTCGACCTTCATGCTGATCGCTTTCTCGATTCGGCTCGCCGATCGCCTCGCCGGCGAACTGAGCGGGAGGCGGCAAGCGCCCCTGGAGATCGCGGCATGATCCGGGTCGGCGCAGTTGGGCTGGGCAAGATGGGGCTTTCGCACCAGGCCCTCCTGGGCGCCCATCCCCGCGTCGAGCTGGCCGCCATATGCGACTCCTCGAGCTATGTGCTCGGCGTGCTCAGCAAGCACACGGGATTGAAGACGTACGGTGACTACGACGCGATGTTGGCCGAGGCGAACCTCGACGCGGTGCTGATCGCCACCCCGTCGAAATTTCACGCCGCGATGGTCGAGGCCGCTCTGGAGCGGGATCTGCACGTGTTCTGCGAGAAGCCGCTGACTCTGGACCCCGACGACGCCCGCCGGCTGGCCACAGAGGCGCGCGAGCGGGGCCTGGTCACCCAGGTCGGCTATCACAACCGTTTCGTCGCGGCTTTCAGCGAGGTGAAGGCCCTGTTGGAGGCCGGGGCGATCGGTGAGGTGACCCACGCCTTCGGCGAGGCATACGGCCCGGTGGTGTTGAAGGCAAAGGGCAAAACCTGGCGCAGCCAGAGCGGCGAGGGGGGCGGCTGCCTCTATGACTACGCGGCGCACGTGATCAATCTCCTCAACTGGTATCTGGGAGAGCCAATTGGGGTCGGCGGCACGGTGCTGCCGAAGGTCTTCTCTCGGGAGACCGACGACGGAGCCTTCAGCACCCTCTACTTTCCCGAAGGCAGGACCGGTCAGATCTCGGTCAACTGGTCCGACGAGTCGCAAAGGAAGATGACCACACGGATCAACGTCTGGGGGACCGCCGGGCGGATCTACGCCGATCGTCAGGAATGCCAGGTCTATCTGCGCGACAGCGCTCCGATTCCCGCCGGCTACCGCGCTGGCTGGAACGCCCGCTTCACCACCGAGCTGACCGACCCGGTTTGGTTCTACCTGCGCGGCGAGGAGTACAGCGCCCAGATCGAGTCCTTCGTCGGCCAGGTAGAGGCAGGCCGGGAGGACGGGGTCAACGGCTTCGCTGGCGCGGCGGTCACCGACCGCTCGATCGCGATGATGGTCGCCGACGCCGAGCGTGGGCCCTCGACGCCCGCACTCGATGACGGTGGCGCGCGGCCGCTGGGACGCCCAAGCCGACGCCGGCGCTGGAGGAGCGCGGCGTGAGTACGGCTTCGGAGACAGGCGCGATCGAGACCCGCCTTGAGGAGCCGCTGCTGGACCGGCTGCTCTTCGGCGACAACCAGTTCTTCGGCATCAACCACATGTCGGAGGAGAAGGCGCGGTCGCAGGCGATTCGCTTCCAGGACATCGAGGCGGTGATCGCGGTCCTCGACGCGGCCTATGACGAGGGCCTGCGGACGTTCATGTGCACCACCCACGATCGCATCGCGCTGATCTGCGACCACATTCGCGCCCGGCCCGAGCGCTACGCCGACTTCGCCTTCTACCCCTGCATGCCCTACGCCCACAAGTACGCCAACGCGGTCACCGAGGACGGGATGCTCGGCGCGGTGAAGCGGTTCCTGCCCAACGAGGGCCTGCTCAACGCGGCGATCCGCGGCGGCAGCTCGCTGGCGACGAAGGACATCGACGGGATGGCGACACTCCTCATCGACGCCGAGATGAAGATGTTCCAGGGGTTGCGGACCCCCGTGATCTTCCTGCAGAACCTCATCGTCGACCTGCTGCTCGGACTCGGCTTCAAAGACGCGTTTCGCGTCTTCGCCGACCACGTTCGGGAGCGCTACGACGCTGAGCCGGGCTTCATCACGATGAACCTTCCCGCCCTCCTCGACGTCCTTGACGAGGTCGGGATCGAGAACCCCATCGTCTGCTCCAACATCAACAAGATCGGCTTTCGCATGTGCGGCGGGCTCGAGCGCTACGAGGCGGCGCTGCGGGAGCGTCGCTTCCGGGCCGTGGCGATGTCCGTCTTCGCCTCCGGCGCGATCCCGCCCGAGGAGGCGATCGAGTGGGTCTGCGCCCAGCCGAATGTGCGCTCAATCGTCTTCGGCGCCTCGAGCAGGGCGAACATTCGAAACACTCGGGAGCTGGTCGCCGGACACTGGCAAGCGTGACAGCCCTGCTCGTCGCCTCGACCGGTGGGCACCTGAAGGAGCTGCATCACCTGCACCGTCGGCTCGCCGGGGTGGAGGGGCCCTACCGGTGGGTCACCTTCGACACGCCGCAGAGCCGCTCGCTCCTTGCCGGCGAGGAGGTCGAGTTCGTTCCCTTTGTGGGCGGCCGCGATCCGCTCAACGTGGCGCGCAACTTCCTGCCCGCGCACGAGGCCCTGCGGGGCGGCGAGGTCGACAGCGTGATCAGCACCGGCTCGGCGGTCGCCCTGCCGTTCTTTGCCCTCGCCCGCGCTCGCCGGATCGAGTGCCACTTCATCGAGAGCGCCGCGCGGATCGAGGGCCCGTCGCTGACCGGACGTTTGATTGGCAAGATCCAAGGCGTTCACCGTTACTCCCAGTACGGCGGCTGGAAGCGCCGAGGATGGAGCTTCGGCGGCTCGGTCTTCGACGCCTTCGCGCCTGGGCTCCGGCGGAAGGCGCCCCGCGGGGGCCTCGCCAAGGTCGTCGTCACGCTCGGCACCTATCGCGGCTACCCGTTCACGCGATTGGCGCGGCGCCTCTTGGAGATCCTCCCGCCCGAGGCCGAGGTCCTCTGGCAGACTGGCGATACCGACGTCGGCAGACTCGGCGTCGACGGTCACGAGGCAATTCCCGAAAACGAGCTGAGCGAAGCGATGCGCGAGGCGGATGTCGTCGTCGCGCACGCCGGGGTCGGCACGGCACTCGCCGCCTTCGAGGTCGGCAAGTGCCCACTGCTCGTGCCGCGTCGCTTCTCGCTGGGCGAGCACGTCGACGACCACCAGGTCCAGATCGCGGCCGAACTCGGCGAGCGGGGCCTCTCGGTATCGGTCGACGCCAGCGAGCTGCGCCTCGACGATCTTCTCGCGGCCGCGGCGAGGAGCGTCGCGAGCCCGGCTCAGGCGCCGACCTTCGCGACTTGCGGCGAGCGGTCCGGCGCCGCTCCCAACAGCCGCTTGGCGAAGAGCTCGTAGAGCTGGGTCGCGGAGCGCTCGGCGTCGAACTCGCGCAGAACGGCCTCCCTGCCGTGTGCTCCCAAATCGCGGCATAGCGCCGGATCGCTCAGCAGCGTTTCGAGCCGGTCAGCCAGCTCGTCGGGGCGACCTGGGGCGACGAGGAGGCCGCCGACCCCGTCCTCGATCAACTCAGGAATTCCGGTGATTCGCGTGCTGACCACCGGTAGGGCCATCGCCATCGCCTCCATCAGGACCACGGGGACGCCCTCGGCGAAGCTGGGCAGGCAGAAGATCGAGGCGCCTTCGTACAACTCCCGCAGCCGGTCCTGACCGACGGCGCCGAGGAAGCTGACCTGAGGTCCAATGCCGAGCCGCTCGGCGCGGGCTTCCAGATCCCCACGAAGGGCGCCGTCGCCGGCCAGGGTGACCTCGACGTTGTGGCCGCGGCCGGCGAGCAGCGCTACCGCCTCGAGCAGGACCGCCTGCCCCTTTTCGGGGACGAGCCGGCCGATGTAGAGGATTGACGGCGGCCGCGAGGTCGGCTGGGGCGGGGCGGAGCGGGTGAACTGGTCGACCGGGATGCCGACGTGGATGACCTCGAGCCGGTCCCAATCGTCGGGGTCGCTCAGTGCCATCAGCTGGCTGCGGGCAAAGTCGCTGATGCAGACGACGAAACTGGCATCGCTCAGCTTCTCGGCGAGGCGGTAGTGACGGAGGTCGGCGAACTCGGTCGGGCCGTGCATGGTGAAGCTCCAGGACCAGGGCTGCTCGGGTTCCACCGCGGCGCCGATCCTGGTGGCGAGCAGCGCCAAATCGGCGGCGGCATTGGCGAGGTGAACGTGGATGTGGCGGATGCCACGCTCGCGGCACGCGCTCCAGAGCATCGTCGCCTCGGCGAAGTAGAAGACCTGCCAGAGGCGGCCGCGCAGACCGGGCGGCGCGAGGCGCAGCGCCAGGGCAAGGGTGGAGGCGTAGACCCCGGGCGCCCTCAGCATCAGCCCGAGCTGGACGCGCAGCAGTCGCGGCCAGCTCGGCGGCAGGATCGCGACGGTGGTCTCGGCGGCGCGGCGGTCGGCCTCGGAAAGCAGCCGGTCGGCGCGGGTACGGCGGATCGAGAAGGTGGTGAGCGCGGCGCCGAGGCGGCGCAGAGCTTCGACCTCACGCAGGACGAAGGTGTGAGAAATCGCGGGGTACTCGGAGCAGAGGTAGGCGATCTTCACGGCTGCGGCTCCGCTGTCTCGCGCTCGGTCCTCGTCCACCCGGTCGGCCCCTGGCCGAGCAGGAAGCGCGCGTAGAGCCTCATCTTGGAGGCGACCAGCAGCGGGGCGAGGAGAAGCGCGCGGTAAACCTGCGCCGGCGCCCGCACGAGCCGCAGCCCCGCCAGGATGAAGGTGGCCTGAGCGGCCAGACTGAGCGCGGAAAGCGCCACCAGCCGGCGGTGGCCGAGCAGCAGCCCGGCGAGCAGGGAGCCGAGGTTGCCGGCGGCGATCAGCGATTGCGGAGGCAGCAGGCATTCCAGGCCCGCCTGCACGCGAACGACGTCGCGCTCGGCCACGCCCGCAGCCAGAAGCCTGGGGCTCCAGTTGCGGATCAGCTGCAGCCGCCCCCGTTCCCAGCGGGCTTGTTGCTCAGAGCTGGCTCGCATCGAGGTCGGCACCGCCTGGCTAACCGAGGCCTCGGGTACGAACTCGGCCCGCTCGCCGGCGAGGACCAGGTGCAGGTGGTATTCGCCGTCCTCGACCAGGCCGGTCGCGTTCCAGGGGGTCCGTTCCAGCAGCTCGCGCCTGAACCCCATCCCCGTGCCGACGAGGCCGCAGGAGAGGCCAAGGCGCTGCTTGCCGAGGAAGCGGACGGTATCGGCGAGCGCAAAGGCGCCGAAGCGCAACGCCGAGACGTGCGAGTCCTGCGGGTTGTCGGCCACGTAGTCGACCTGCACCGCGCCGGCCCCCGAGCGGAGGCGCCTGTCGATCGCCCTCAGCATGTTGGGGGAGACGGTGCAGTCGGCGTCGACCATGACGACCGCATCGACCTTGGCCTCGTCCTCGAACAGCCGCCGCAGGGCCCAGCCCAGGGCGAAGCCCTTGCCGCGCTGCGAGGTATCGGTGCGCTCCCAAGTCTCCGTTTCGGTTTTGGAGCAGCACGCCACCGTGCCGTCGGTGCAGTTGTCGGCGATGACGACGACGCGCCGCGAGCCGGCCGGGTAATCGCAGGCGGCGAGCGATTCAAGCGTGGCCTCGATCCCGCTCTCCTCGTTGTGGGCGGGGACGAGCACGGCGAGTCGCAGCGGTTCCCCGTCGGCGACCGCGGTCGCCGCGGCCGGGTTGCGGATCGAGTCGCGGGCGGCGAGCAGGAGGGCGAGCAGGTAGCCGCTCGAGAGCGCCAGCGCGCCCTCGAATCCGAGCAGCGCGGCGCCCAGCGGGCGCAGTCGGCGGGCCCGGCCTCCGGTTCGCCTTGGCGATCTGGTCAGAAGCGGCATCTTCACCGGCCTAACGGGACGAGGCCTGGCAAAAATTACGCTCCGCCGGTTCGAGGCCAGGGCAAGGAGCGCGCTCTCCGCCCGCTCGGGGACGCAGCAATCGGGCGATCGCCAGCGCGTAGCGGCCAAGTACCCGCAGGCTGTAGCCAACGGTGGAGATCGCCCGCCCGCGATGCGCCTTCTCGATGTGTTCGCGGATCACCTCCGCCGGGGGGGCGACCTGGCGCCTGACGAAAGCCCACAGGCCCCGGCGTGGCGCCAGCAAGCCGTCGATCAAGCCGATCTCGGCAAAGAGCTGCGCCTCGCTGTCGTTGGGTCCGGGGTCGGCTAGCCGAACGGCGATGCGGCCGCGGGCGCCGAGCGTCGCCCTCTCCCCGATCGCTCGCTCGGCCGGAAAGCCGACGGTCCGCTTGGCGGCTGTCAGTGCCGCCCTGAGCGCCGGCGCCAAGGCGGGATATGAGCGGGTCGACTCCGCCAGCGTGCCGGGGCTCAGCTCGGCGCCGAACGCATCCCACCAGGCGCCGAGGTCGGTCGCCTGTCGCAGACCGGCGAAGCCGTCTCGGGCGTAGTAGAGCAGCAGCGCGGTCAGCTCGTCTACCGGAGCGGGCCGCCAGTCGCCGGCGCCACCCTGCGCCAACAGCCGCTCTGGGGCGAAGCGGGTCTCGTACCAGTGGACCCGCCAGTGCAGCTCCACGGGCGGCAGCTCATCCCGCTCGTGGACCAGGGCGAAATGAAGCAGCGGCAGACCGCTTGCATCGACGTGGTCGGTCGGCCTCGCATATCCCAGCTCACGGACGACCTCGACCGCCCGCCCCAAGTTCTCCGCGGCCACCAGCAGATCGATGTCGCTCGATAGGCGCCGGCCGGCCTCCCCGTAGAGCGCCTCGCCGAGCGCTGGCCCCTTCAGAGCCGTGGAGCGGATGCCGGTATCGGCGAGGGCCGCGGTGGTCCGCGCCGAGATCAGATGCAGGAGCGCGTCCTGGCGTCGGGTCGCCTCGATCGCCTCGCTGACGGTGGCTTCAAACTCCGCGGGCGCAGCCCCCCCGGCAAGCTCGATGACCCGCGGCCCCAGCGTCGGCAGCAGTCGCTGGGCGCGGAGCATCGCCGCCAGCAGCGCCCAGTCGATTCGCCCGAGCTGCCGCTCGACACGACCGCTCATGGCCTGCCGTCGGGCGGCTGTGCCGGCGCTGGTCAGGATGACCTGCTGCTCGGCCTCCTGGTCGGGCTCGCGGGCGGACACGGTCGTTCAGCCCGTGCCAATTTGAGGTTCGAACCGGCGCAGGTCCATCGCCAGCACCTGGAGCCGGCTCCAGGGGAAGGAGGTGAGCAGCTGGGACGGGGTCTCGCCTTCGAAGTAGCCGCTTGCCCCTATGTAGGGGTTGACGCCGGTTGGCCGCGGGTCCTGGGCGAAGAACTGGGTCACCTGCGCCTTGTCCCTGACGAAGATGCCGAAGCGCTGCGCGGCCCTGGCGATCATCAGGGTCAGCTTGGGGAGGTGCAGGGCATCGAGATCGAGGCTGGGGTCGAGTCGCAGGTGCGCTCCCTCGGGGATGGACACCAGGCTCTGCGAGGTGCCGTCGGTGCGCTGGGCCGGCGAGGCGTAGATCGCCGCGCGAGCTGCCGGCACGGCGATCGCCAGGGCGTGGTTGATCCAGCCCCGCTGCAGGTCGTCGAAGGTGATCAGGCCACCGGCGATCGACAGCGAGGTCGCCGAGGATCCCCACCAGCGGTCGGCCCCGGCCCAGGCATCCGGGCCATAGACGCCGGGATTGGACGAGACCCCGCTGATCGCGCCGCCCCAGGCGGCCGTCCAGGTCCCGGCTTCGTACTGCAGCCGCCAGAACTCCCAGAGCCGATCCGTTTCGGGCTGCCAGACGACCAGGGCGTGATCACTCCCCTTCGCGGGACGAGCGTCGGGTGGCAGCGGCACCGCCCGCCAGGCCGAGCGCAGCGGCTGCGCGGCGAAGCGGCTGGTCAGGTGGACGTGCAGCGTCGGCTGGTCGGCTGCCACCCGGTAGACCGGGACGCTGTAGTCAACGGTGTTGACCCAGGGCCCGTTGCCGGCGTCGAGCTCCTGCGCGACCTCCGCCTCGAGCCCGTCGACGAGAAGGCTCGACCTGGGATCGAGCGGGGAGTCCGGTGGAGGGGGAGAGTTCCAAAAGCTCTGCGGAGAGAAGAAGCGAAAGGATGGCGCGTTTCCCAGTAGCGGCATCTGCGGAGCGGCCGCGTCAGTGCCGAGGGCGATCTCGCTACCGCAGCCGCAGAGCACCCAGCAGAGCGAGGCCAGGGCGGCGAGGGCTCCGGTTACGGCAAGGAGGCGACTCACGCCCCGGCCGCTCGCGGGCTCAGGCGCGCAGCGCTCGTGACCGTCTCTCCGGCGGGCAGCGGCCTGGCCCCCGTGGCGAGGCCGGCCCAGACGAACATCAGCACCATCGGGAAGGGCGCCGTGTGCGGATCGACGACGCAGACGACGAGAAAGAAGGCCGAGATCGCCAGCAGCCCAAGCTTCCACGGGCGCAGCGCCGCCGGCCCGAAGCTGAAGATCGCCGGCCCCACGCCCCAAAGAATCGATGCGAGCCAGAGCAGCCCGCCCACGAGGCCAAGCTCGACCGCGTAGGAGAGGTAGGTGTCGTGGAGGGGGAGGATTGGGTCTGGGACCCCGATCACGATGTCGTGCGTGTAGCCGGTCATCGGGTAGTCGGACGGCTGGCGGAAGTAATCGACGCTTGCCGTTTCGTAGTGACCGAGGCCAAAGCCGAAGAGGGGCTTTGCTGCGACCATGCGCAGGCCGGCCGCGGTTTGGTTCTGGCGATCCCAGAGGCTCTGCTTGTAGGTGGCCCTTTCCGATGCATTGTGCGAGAGCGAGGGTGAAATCGCGAACGCGCCGATCAGGGCGACGACGGAAATTGCGATCCCCGGCGCCAGCCAGCGCCGCCCGCCCCGCGTCGCCAGCGCCGTGAGCGCCGTGGCAAGGATCGTCGCGATCCAGACGCCGCGCTCCAGGGTCAGGAAGCAGCCGAAGCTGCAGGCGACGATTGCGACCCACGCCAGAGCCCGGCCTGCCCGCCCCCGCCACTGGAACAACGCGATCACGCCGGCAACGGCGCAGGCGAAGCAGGCAGATCCCATCGCCGTCGGGCTCTGAAACGGACCGCTCGCCTTCACGGCGGCGAGGCTTTCGGCGTCGACGCCGCGGATGTAGGTGGGGAAGACCAGCGCATGCGGCCCCAGCGACTCGAAGACCGCTGTCAGCCCGAGGTAGGCGCCAAGGCCGACCAGGGCGCCGAGCAACAGGTTGCGTTCCCGTTGGCCGGCGAAGACGGCGGGAGCGAGGACGAAAAGCAGGAACGGCGTCATCCCGAAGACGTCGAAGAGCTGCAGGAAGCCGTTCTTCGAGGTCAGGGATCCCGCCACCGCGGCGGACCCCAGCGCGTACAGCACGGTCAAGCCCATCAACAGGTGCACGTTGCGGAGTTGAATGCGCGGCATTCGGGCGGCGCCGGGCGCCCGCAGCAGGACCTGGAGGACCACCAGCGCGACGAGGAGCCGGTTCAGCGGCGCTCCCGCGAGCCCCATCTGCGACCAGCCACCGGAGAAGACGGTGAGCACGATCGCCGCGCACATCGCCACCGCCGGTGGCAGCTCCCAGAGCCTGCGCAGGACCAGGACCCCGACGATGGTCACCGCCAGGGCACTCGCCAGGCCGAAGCCTTCCAGCCGGTTCGGCTGGTACTTGTAGAGCAGCGCCAGCCCCAGGATCCCCACCAGCACCCAGGTGTATCGGGGGGGATGCCAGACGGTCCGCGTCGCTATCAGATGCTCCAGCTCTGGAGCCTTTTTCCGCTCAGCGCCCTGAACCGCTCTACCTCCTCGGCATAGATCTCTTCGAGGCGACCGCGCAGCGGCTCGTCGATCCGCGGTTTCTCCAGCGGCGGCCAGATCGCCTCCTCGACCGAGCCGCGCAGCGCTTGGCGCAGGCCCTGCGGCAGCCAGCGCAGCGCCGGGACGATTGTCTTGCGCAGGCGGCGATAGGCGGGGGAGTAGGCTCGCCACTGGCCGCCGCTCATCAGCTCCTCGTCGAACCCCGAGGAGTCGATCGCCTCGTCGACCCCGAGGAAGGCAAAGACCCGCTGCAGCGTCGGCCGCCGCTCGTCCAGTAGGTCGGCCTGGTCGACGACGAGGATCTGCTCCTGGGGAAAGTGGCTCAGGTACAACTCGAGCTGCGTCGCGTAGAGGCCCGGTGGGATGTAGGACCTGCGGGGCTCGGAGAGGTCGGTCAGGGCCTCTGCCGCCGGTCGCTTCTCCTCGCCGAGGCCGACCTGCATTTGGTAATGCGAGACGGCACGCGCAATCGGGTCCCGGACGATGTAGATCAGCTTCGCCTCGGGCAGCATTTCCTTGATTCGCTTCGGAACGCCCTGTCGCCGAGGATGGTTGGAGTAGCCGGGCGAGGCCTCGCCCCTGACCTCGAACGCCGGGTCGAAGAGCCGTTCGTATTCGTCGAGACCGCCAACTCTGCCGACTGGATAGGGCACGCCGTTAGCCGGGCCGGAGAAGAAGTTGGTCTCCTTGATCGCCGACATCTGGACTTCCGGGTGTTGGCCCAGGTAGTGGTGAAGGCTCGTTGTCCCGGCCTTGACCGCCCCGACTATGAGAAAGGTCGGCAGCGCCTTCACGGCCGCTGCTCGCGCAGGACTGCGGCGCCACAGCCGACGATCAATCCTGCGAGAAGGCCGAGGAATCCGTACAGCTCGATCTTGCCCATGCGGTCACTGCTGGCGCTGGTCGCCCCAGCGAGCAGCGAGACCAGTCCCTCGCTCGGCGCCTGGCTGGCGACGGCCGCCACATAGGCCGTGCTGATTCCCTTGAGCTTGACCTGCGCCGTCGATCTTTCGGCCTTGGCCTGGGCCAGGGCATCGCTGCTCGGCGATTCGGATTCGCCTTCCAGCGCGGCGAGCCGCGCTTCGGCCCGCTTGAGCTCGAGCGAGGCGCTGTGGAAGTCGCTGAGCAGAGCTTTTGCCTGTGGGTTTGAGCTATTGCTTCGATTCTCGTAGCCGCTCACCGCGGCGGCTGCGGTGTTGGCGAGCCGGATCGCGTCGGATTCCGAAGAGCCGGTGGCGATCACCCGGAACGCCGGAGCCAGCGGGATCGGCTCCGCCGAGAGGCGCGGAGTCAGCTCCGCCGCTTCGATCGCGAGCTTTCGTTGCACCGTCGTCAGCACGGGCGCCGCCGTAATCGAGCGGCTGAAGGCGGTGGCCAGCGAGCTCGCCGACTGGACGTAGCCGAGGAAGCCAGGGGAGTTTGGGTTCACCTGGCCGACCTGCAGCGTTGCCGAAGCTGTGTAGGTCGCATCGCGCAGCAGCCCGGCGCCGACACCCAGCAGCGCCAGCACCACGGCAAACAGGGCGACGATCCGCTTGTTTTGCGCGATCGCGCCCAGCACGAAGCCTTCTGGCGGCTCGAAGACACGATCGAGGAAAGGGTCCGATCCATCGATCGTCGCCTGCGGCTCCAGCGGCGGCGGGGGGGAGTCGATCTGGTCGAGAGGTTGCATGGTCGGAGGTCGTCGCTCTAAGTGGCGATTTGTCTCCCAACGGCTTGCTTCACGCCGAACTTACGGGTCGCAAATATCGGGCGAGATAAATTTCTCGCCGCTCGCATAAGCAGGCGCCCCCGTTGTCCCGTTTGGAGGGGCGCGATGCCAAGGCCCGAATCCAGCGACGCGAAGGGGGGGCGCCCAGCCGCCGCCAAGCGCGGGACTTACCGCACGGGCTTCCTCTTCGGCACCCTCAGCTTCTCGGCCACGGTCGGCATCGGCTTTCTCTCGACGATCGTCACCGCGCGCCTCTATGGGGTCGACGTGATCGGCCAGTACGCCCTCGTCTGGGCACCGGTGGCGGCGATGTGGGTCCTCTCGACGATCAAGGAGCAGCAGGCCCTGATCAGGGAGATCACCGGCCTCTCCCCGCGCGAGCCGCGCGTGACCCAGCTCTTCGCCGTCGTCTTCGCCTTCTCGGTCGGGCTGACCCTCTCCGTGGCGATCCTCGACGCGGCTGTTTGCGCGTTCGTCTTTCCGGGCCCTCTCGACGCTCCCGAGCTGCTCGCCCCGGCGCTCGTCTCGATTGCCGGCTACACGATCGTCACAAACACCGGCTGGAACATCGACTCGATCTTCTCCGCCTTCGTCGCCGGTCGCCAGCTTTTCTGGGTGCGGCTCAACGAAACGCTCAGCTTCCTGGTCCTGGCAATCGGCATCGGCATCGTCTGGAAGTCGGTGTGGGGGCTGGTGATAGCGATGATCGGAGCCTCCCTGGCGGCGCTGGTCCACCGCGTCGTGGCGGTCCGGCCGTTCGTGCGCCCGAGCCTGAGCCGAGCGGAATTCCGCCTCGGCCTGGCCATCCTGCCGGAGCTGCTGCGCTTCGGCCTCAAGGCCACGCCCGGTCAGCTCGCCCAGGGCGTCAGCCAGCAGGGCGGCGTCTGGGCAATCGGCATGGTCGCGCCGATTTCGGTGGTCGGCGCCTACAGCCGCGCCCTGGTCATTCCCAGGAACCTGCAGCAGGCGAGCATGCGCATAACCGAAGTCCTCTATCCCACTCTCGTCGGCCGGCACAGCGAGGGCGACGGCCATGGCTTCGACCGGGCGATGGTCGACTCGATTCGCTACGAAGTGATCGGGATGCTGCTGCTGGCGGCGGCGATCGGCGGCGCGGCTCATTCCGTTCTCGATCTCTTCGGGCCGGGCTTCGGGCGCGCGGCGCCGGCGCTGGCCCTGCTCGCGCTCTACCCGGCGCTCGCCTCGGTGGGCATCACCCAGACGCAGGCGCTCTGGGCGGTCGACCGGCCCGGGCTGACCAGCATCATCGCCATGGTCCGGCTCGTGGTGACGGTCGCGCTGCTGATCGCGCTCACGCCGGTCATGGAGATCGCCGGGCCGGCACTTGCCCTGCTGGCCAGTTACCTCGTTGTGATCGTCTTCTCCGGCCTCGCCTTGCGACATCACCTGGCTCGTCCGCTGCGGGCCACCTGGCCGCGGCGCGAGCGCCTCGCGCTCGTCGTCGCCTATGCGGCTGGATTCGCGGCTGCCCACGCGGTCGAGCGGGCGCTCTCATCGACCCTGGCACTGCCGCTCTGTTTGCTTGCCGGCGCCCTTGCGTACCTGGCTGCCCTGCTGCTGTGCGGTGGCCTCAACGAGCGGGATCGAACGCGCCTGGGCGAGCTCGGCGCGTGGGGGCGCGCACGGCTCGCGCGGGGCGAGCCGGACGTCGCCGTCAGCCCCAGCGATGCAGCTCCATAGCCAGCAGTTGAAGGTGGCTCCACGGAAACCGAGAGAGCAGCTGCGCCGGGGTCTGTCCTTCGAAGTACCCCGCTCGGCCGGCATAGGGATTGGTCCCAGTGGGAGTTGGGTCCTGGGCGAAGAAGTGGGCGATCTTGGCTCGGTCACGGACGACGATTCCGTAGCGCTGGGCGGCTTCGGCGATCGTCAGCGTCAGTGGGGGGAGGTGCAGCGAGGCAAGGTCGAGGCCCGGATCGAGCCTCAGGTGCGCTCCCTCGGGTAGGGCGAGTGGGCTCTCCGCTGTTCCATCGGTTCGCTCCGCCGGGGCGGCGTAGAAGCCGGCTCTCGCGTTGGGAATCGCCAGGGCCAGGCCGTGGTCGATTTCCCCTCGGCGCAGGTCTTCCAAGGTGATCAGGCCACCGGCGATCGAAAGCGAAGAGGCCGACGATCCCCACCAGCGCTCGGCGCCTGGCCAGGCGCCGGGACCGTAGACGCCCGCCTCGGAGGAGACGTCTCGCATTGCCCCGCCCCAGGCCGCCCTCCAGCCTCCGTCGACCTGTGCCAGCCTCCAGAACTCCCACAGGCGGTCGCTGCTCGGCTGCCAGACAACGAGGTGACGGTCGCTGCCCGCGGAGGCTTGGGCTTCGGACGGCAAGGGCACTTCCCGCCATGCCGACTGCAGGCTGGGGGAATAGAACTGGCTGAGGAGCTGTACCGGGACGGTTGGCTGGTCCGCCGGCACCGTGTAGATCGGCACGCTGTAGTCCGTCGTATTGATCCAGGGCCCGTCGCCAGCCTGAAGCTCGCCCGCGATCGTCGCTCCGAAGGCGGCGGTGATCGCCGCCGACTGCGGATCGATCGTGGCGTCCTCGGCCAGTGGCGTGTTCCAGAAGCTGGACGGCGAAAAGAAGCGAAAGGGCGTTTCGGGGATCGGCGAGGGGTCGCTCGGAACTTCGCCGCCGGGGGGCGGCTGGGGCGCGTTGGACGGAGGCTCGGAGCTCGCCGCGGAAATTTCATCCGGTGTCGGGGGGGTGGCCAGTGGTGCGGACTCCGACGCCACTCCGAGCGCCTGTGGCGTCCGGCCACGGCGTTTGAGGCCACAGGCTCGACCGCGGGCTTCCCGCTTGGCGAGGCTCCGGGTGCTGGCGGCATCACGACCCCGCTTTGCTTTCGTGCACTTCGCCGCGCGGGAAGGCCGCTTGGCCTGAGCCAGGTGCCACGCGCCGGGCACCCCTTCCGCGCTCGCGGCGGCGCAGGCGGTCGCGCTCAAAAGCACGGCTGCAGCCGTCAGGCAGGCTCGGGCTAGCGGCGCACGGGTAGGGCTCATCTGGCGGCTCATCGGCGCCGCGGCACCAGGCAAGCGCAGTGGGCTTCGAAGCTGGACGATCGTTTAGCCGGCGGGAGGAGTCTTGCGCCGCGCCTGCGGCGTCAGGACCCGAGCAGCGGGCGAATGGCGCTGGAGGTTCCCAGCCGGCGACCGCGCGTTCGCACTCGGACGGGCTCGGTCGCCACGTCCTTCGCGGCCCGCCAGAGGTCGGCGGCGAACGAGTCCAGGCTGGCCGACTGGGAGTCGAGCTCGCTCGTCATCCGCTCGATCTCATAGCCCATCGTGGCGAGTCGCGCAGCGCCCAGGAAGCGCAGGTAGCGCCGGCACCACTCACGGCGAAGCGGGTTGGCGAGGGTGCCCTTCCACTTGTGCTGGGGCTCGGCGCTCAGGGTTGAGTACCTCTGGCGCCCGGTTGGATCCCCCATACGGCCGCCCAGCTCAATCTTCGCGAAGTTGGCGAGCGCCTCGGGCTCGAACTCGATGCCGAGGTAACCCATCAACTCGCTCCAGTGACCTTCGTCTCCACCGGTCAGATCCTCAAAGCGCGCCGCATAGACGCGCTCCCGGTTCGCCTCGTAGGCGGCGATCAGGCGGGGTAGGCCGATGAAGAGGTCGCTGCTCATGAAGTTCGGATGCCACGGCCCCCAGGTCTCGATCATCGAGGCCACCACGCTGAGCGGACTGCGCCAGAGGAAGAGGAACTTGCCCTCTGGGAAGAGCCGCATGATCTCCTCGGCGACGAGGCAGTACGGCGGCGTCTTGTCGAGGAAGTGGGTGGCGCCCTCGCCGGCGGCCTTCTCGTAGAGGCTCGAGATGAATTTGCGCATCTCGTCGAGGTAGTCGTCCCTGCCGCCGGGGAGCTCCTCGCAGAAGTCCTCGATCGCAGTGACCAGCAGCGGGTGGACGTACTCGGCGTCCACGCCCCGCGGCCGCAGGGTGTAGGCCTGTGGCAGCAGCAGCCATGGCTCCGAGGTGGTCGCGACGCCCTCGTGCGCGCCGATGATTCGCTGCACCAGCGTCGAGCCGCTGCGCGAGATCGAGAACAGGAAGATCGGCTGGATGCTCATCGCTACCCTTCGCAACGCGACTCGGAGCTGTGGGCTTATGGGGGGCTTGGCGGCTACTGTGCCGCCGTGGGCGAGCGCGCCAAGCGATCGGTCGCGGGCCTCCTTGCCTGCCTGCTCGGCCTGATGCTGCTCACCGGCCTGACCTATCGACCGGGGCCGTTTCAGCGCCTCGACGCCGAAGCCCTGAGCAGGCTTTCGGCCGCGACAGGCTCCTCGGCGGCGGAGGTGGCCGGCCTGGCGATGCACTCGGCCGACCTTCTACCCCTGCTTGTCCTGCTCGCGGTGGTCTGCGGACTGGCGTTGTGCCTTGGCCGGCGGCGCGACGCCATTATCGCCCTGATCCTTGTCGCGGGGGCGAATCTCACGACGCAGCTTCTCAAGGCAGCTCTCGCCCATCCCCGGTACCAGCCGGTCCTTGGCTACCGCCAGATCGGCGCGAGCTCCTTTCCAAGCGGCCACGCCACTGCCGCCGTCTCGATCGTCCTTGCCTTCGTCCTGGTGGTGCCGCGCTCCTGGCGTCCCCTCAGCGTTCTTGCCGGCGCTGCCTTCGCCCTCGCCGTCGGTTGTTCCGTCGTAATCCTCAATCGCCATTTCCCCAGCGATGTCCTCGGCGGCTGGCTCGTCGCAGGGGCCTGGTTCTTCGCCGTCTTCGCGGTCCTGTCGCCGCGAGCCCGCGGCTCTCAGGTCACGCTAGGTGATTGATCCAAGTCGCGCCACCTAAGCTGCCGCCTATGACCGAGCTACCCAAGTCCGTCCGTATCCGCGAGGTCGGGCCTCGCGATGGCTTCCAGAACGAGCCGGAGACGATCCCGACCGCGGAGAAGATCCGGCTGGTCGACATGCTCTCGGCGAGCGGATTGAAGCGAATCGAGGTGACCTCGTTCGTGCGCCCCGAGGTGATCCCGCAGCTCGCCGACGCCGAGCAGGTGCTGGCGGGTGTGCAGCGCCGCGAGGGGGTTGTCTTCTCGGTCCTGATCCCGAACGAGCGCGGGCTGGAGCGGGCATTGGCGCTGCGCGAGCGCTTCGACGAGGTCAACGTCTTCGTCTCCGCCTCCGAGACCCACAACCGCAAGAACGTCAATCGCACGATCGAGGAGTCGCTGAGCGGCCTGGAGCGGACGCTGGCGGCGGCGGATGAGGCGGGGCTTCGCTGTGAGGGCGTGATCTCAACCTCCTTCGGCTGTCCCTACGAGGGCGAGGTTCCGCGGCAGCGGGTGTTCGAGATCGCCGAGCGCCTTGCAGCGGCAGGCTGCGCGGAGGTTGGCTTCGGCGATACGACCGGGATGGCGAACCCGCGCCAGGTCGACGAGTTCTTCGCCGCCGCGCGGGAGCGCCTCGGTGGGATCGAGCTGACCGCTCACTTCCACAACACCCGTGGTCAGGGACTGGCCAACGTGCTGGCGGCGCTGGGGCAGGGCGTCGACTCGTTCGAGTCGAGCTTCGGCGAGCTGGGTGGCTGCCCGGTGCCCCCGGGGGCCACCGGCAACATCGCCAGCGAGGACGTCGTCTCGATGCTGGACGAGATGGGGATCGAGACCGGGATCGATCTGCGGGCGCTGGTCGAGGCTTCGCGCGAGGCCCAGGAGGCCCTCGGCCGGCCGCTCGGATCGCACGTCTTGGTCGCCGGCCCCGTCGACTGGCGTCGTGGGGCCTGACGGCGGCGGACACGGGGGCGGTGTTGCGCTCTCGATCGGCCGGATAGCGCTGCTGTCCGGTCCACCTGGCGCCCTCGCCGCTTGGCCGGCGCTCCCCGGTCGCGCCCACGGATAGGCTCCGCTCGCTATGACCGACTTTGCCAAGGCGCTCGAGGCTGCTCTCGCCGGTGGGCCGCAGCGCCACCATGAGAAGACCGCCGAGCAAGGCAAGCTGCCGGTGCGCGAGCGGGTCGAGCGGCTCGTCGACCCCGGTTCCTTCGCCGAGGAGGCGGCGCTGGCGAACTGGGACGAGGAGGGGCTCGGCGCCGACGGCGTCGTCACCGGCCTCGCCACGATCGACGGGCGCCGCGTCGCCCTGATGGCCAACGACCCCACGGTCAAGGCAGGCTCCTGGGGGCCGAAGACGGTCGAGAAGATCCTCCGCATCCAGGAACGGGCGCTGAGCCTGCAGCTGCCGATGGTCTACCTGGTCGACTCGGCCGGGGCCCGAATCACCGACCAGGTGCAGATGTTCCCCGGCCGCCGCGGCGCCGGGCGGATCTTCCACAACGAGGTGCGGCTCTCCGGCCAGGTACCGCAGGTCTGCCTGCTCTTCGGGCCGAGCGCCGCCGGCGGCGCCTACATCCCCGCCTTCTGCGACGTGGTGATCATGCGCGACGGCAACGCCTCGATGTACCTCGGCTCGCCGCGCATGGCCGAGATGGTGATCGGCGAAAAGGTGACGCTGGAGGAGATGGGCGGGGCGAAGATGCACACCGGGGTCTCCGGCTGCGGTCACTTCCTGGTCCGCAGCGACGAGGAGGCGATCGACCTCGCCAAGCGCTACCTCTCCTACATGCCGGGCAGCTGGCGCGAGCAGCCACCGGCCGCGGCGCCGGCGGCGCCGGCCTCTGAGACGGCGATCGCCGAGATCGTCCCGGCGGATGAGAACCAGCCTTTCGACATGCAGCTGCTGCTCGACTCGCTGCTCGACGCCGAGCGCTTCCTGCCCGTTCACAAGCGTTGGGCCAAGGAGCTGATCGTCGGATACGCGCGGCTCGACGGCCGCGCGATCGGCATCGTCGCCAACCAGCCCAAGCACACCGGCGGTGTCCTCTTCGTCGACTCAGCCGACAAGGCGGCGCGCTTCATCCAGACCTGCAACGCCTTCAACCTGCCGCTGCTCTTCCTCGCCGACGTGCCCGGCTTCATGATCGGCACCGCGGTAGAGCGCCACGGGATCATCCGCCACGGGGCGAAGATGATCAGCGCCGTCTCGGAAGCGACCGTGCCGAAGATCTCGGTGATCGTGCGCAAGGCCTACGGCGCCGGCCTCTACGCGATGGCTGGCCCAGCGTTCGAACCAGACTGCTGCATCGCCCTGCCGAGCGCCTCGATCGCGGTGATGGGCCCCCAGGCGGCAGTCAACGCCGTCTTCTACAACCAGATCCAGGCGATCGAGGACGAGGCGGAGCGCGAGGCATTCGTGGCGCGGAAGCGCGAGGAATACGCCGAGGACATCGACATCCTCCACCTCGCCTCTGAGCTGGTCGTCGACGCCGTGGTCGATCCCTCCGACCTGCGCGAGGACCTGATCAAGCGCTTCGCGATGGCGGTGGGCAGGGAGCGGTCCTTCGCCGAACGCCGCAACCCGGTAACCCCCGCCTGAGGTTGCCTTAAGGCTTCTCGCTACCGTTTCGCCTGTGGCGCGAAACGTCAAAGCCCCGCTCGCCGGCTGGCTCGCTTGCGCCGCCGGGCTCATCGTCGTGGCCATGCTTGCCTACGGGAGCACCTCCGCACAGCGGCTCGATGGGGCCATCGTGGCCAGGCTCTTGGTCCCGCACGGCTCCCACGCCGACAGCTTCGCCACCGGCATCACTCTCTTCGGATACCCGCCGGGGCTGCTGGCCATGACCGGGCTGGCCTGTGGCATCGGCTGGGCGCTGCGGCGGCCGCGCGGCATCGCTGCCGCCCTGCTGGTCGTCGCCGGAGCCAACATCACGACGCAGTTCCTCAAGCTCGCTCTTTCACACCCGCGGGCGCGCGAGATCCTCGGCGCCGAAAGCGTCGCCTGGGATGGTTTCCCGAGCGGACATGTGACCGCCGCCGCGTCGATCGCGATCGCCTTCGCTTTCGTCGTGCCGCGAAGGCTGCTGCCGGCCGTTGCGGCGCTCGGCGCTTGCTTCGTCGTCGCAATGGGCTGGGCGGTGCTCGCCCTCAACTGGCACTACCCGAGCGATGTCTTGGGCGGGATCCTCGTCGCCTCGAGCTGGGGCTTCGCGGCGCTGGCGTCGATGCGGTTCGCCGCGACGATCGGACGCCGCCCTGCTCAGTTCGGCAGGCGCGCGGCCATCTCGCTGAAGTAGTCGAGCGCGGCCGGGTTGGCGAGCGAGTCGCGGCTGGCCGCCTGCTCAGCTGGCGTGCCCATCAGGATCCGCTTGACCGGCACCTCGAGCACCTTGCCGCTGAGCGTGCGCGGCACCTCGGCGATCGGAAAGACCTCATCGGGGACGTGGCGGGGCGAGCACTGGGCGCGCACGCGGCGGGCGATTTCCACGCGCAGCTCGTCGTCGAGCCCGGCGCCCTCGCGCAGGACGACGAAGAGCGGCATCCAGCCCTCGGTGCCCGGGCGCGGAATGTCGACGACGAGGGCATCGACGATCTGGTCGAGGCCGAGCACGGCGCGGTAGATCTCGCTGGTCCCCATGCGGACACCGGAGCGGTTGATCGTCGAGTCCGAGCGGCCGTAGATGACCGCCGTGCCGCGCGAGGTGATTTCGATCCAGTCGCCGTGGCGCCAAACGCCGGGGTAATGCTCGAAGTAGCTGGCGCGGTAGCGGCTGCCGTCGGGATCGCCCCAGAAGCGGACCGGCATCGAGGGCATCGGCTCAGTGACGACCAGCTCGCCGACCTCGTCGATCACACGGTTGCCGTCCTCGTCCCAAGCCTCGACCGCGGCGCCGAGCGCCCGCCCCTGCAGCTCACCGCGGTAGACCGGTAGCAGGGCAACGCCGCCGACGAAGGCGGTGCAGAGGTCGGTGCCCCCACTGGTCGAGAAGAGCCAGGTGTCGGCGCCGAGGTGCTCGTAGATCCAGTCGAAGCCCTCGGGAGAGAGGGGGGAGCCGGTCGAGCCGACGGCCTTTAGGCGACTCAGGTTGCGACCCGACCCCGGCTCGACCCCGTCCTTAATGCAGGCGGCAATGTAGGAGGCGCTGGTGCCGAACGTCGTCACCCCGGCGCGCTCGGCGAGGTCCCAGAGCACGCCCATGTCGGGGTGGCCGGGGCTGCCGTCGTAGAGGACGATCGCGGCGCGGGTGAGCAGGCCGGAGACGAGGAAGTTCCACATCATCCAGCCGGTGGTGGTGAACCAGAAGAGGCGGTCGCCGGGGTGGGCGTCGACGTGCAGGTGGAGCTTCTTCAGGTGCTCGAGCAGGATGCCGCCCTGGGACTGAACGATCGCCTTCGGCAGCCCGGTGGTGCCAGATGAGTAGAGGACCCAGAGTGGGTGGTCGAAGGGCACGCGCTCGAAGCTGAGCCCGGCGCCCTCGCCCGAGCCGAGCAGGTCATCCCAGCGGACCGCCTCGCGCAGCGTTGAAAGATCGGGATCGGAATCGAGGTAGGGGAGGACGACCGTGCTGGCCAAGCTCGGCATCGCCGCCTGCAGCTCGGCGAGGGTCTCGCGGCGGTCGAAGTCCCTACCGCCGTAGCGGTAGCCGTCGACCGCGAAGAGGACCTTGGGCTCGATCTGGGCGAAGCGGTCGATCACGCTGGCCGGGCCGAAATCCGGCGAGCAGCTCGACCAGATGGCGCCGATGCTGGCGCTGGCAAGGAAGGCGACGATCGCCTCGGGAATGTTCGGCAGGTAGGCGACGACGCGGTCGCCGCGCTCGACGCCGAGCGCGCGCAGGCCGGCCGCGGTCGCCGCCACCTGCGCCCGCAACTCGCCCCAGCTCAGCTCGCCCAGGTCGCGCAGCTCCGAAGCGTGCAGGACCGCCGCCACGCCGTCGTCGTCCTTGCCGGCGAAGACGTGCTCGGCGTAGTTGAGGCTGGCGCCGGCGAACCACTCGGCGCCGGGCATCGCGCGGCTGCCCAGGGCTTGCTCATAGTCGCCATCGGCCTCGACGCCGAAGAAGTCCCAGATCGAGGACCAGAAGCCCTCGAGGTCCCCGACCGACCAGCGCCAGAGCTCGTCGTAGCTCTCGAAGGCGAGGCCGCGCTCGACCTCGAGCCAGCGCATGTATTCGGTCAAGCGGGCCCGCTCGACCAGCTCGGCGGGCGGATCCCAGAGCTTCTCGGGCGCCCGCCCGCTCACGCCGCCGCGACGTCGGCTGAGGTCGCCTGGGCGAGGTCCAGCTCGTGCGGGTCGTGTGAGCAGACGAGCCGCACCTCATCGCCGTGCCGCGATGCCAGCTCGCGGAGGCGCTCCTGGTTTGCCAGGCGCTGGCGCCGGTCGGCGTTGTTGAGGTTCTGGAAGAAGCGCAGGCCCGGCGGGCAACTGGGCGGCGTGGCGACCTCGTCGTGGTGGAAATAGGCGTCGCCGCAGTGCAGCAGCCAGTCGTCGTCGCGCTTGATCGCGATCCCCACCTGGCCGAGCGTGTGGCCGATCAGGGGGACCATCAGCACCTCGGCGCCGAGCTCGGGAAGGATCCTCACGCCCTCGAAGCCGAACCACTCGTCGCCTTCGGTCTCGTGACGCACCCATCGAGGGCCGTGGCTCCAGTGCGGCTTGCGGTAGCGGGGACGGTCGCGCAGGCTGGGATTGAGCGCCGCGTCGAGTTCGCGGCCGAAGACGTGAACCTCGGCCTGCGGAAAGTCGGGCAGGCCGCCGGAGTGATCGGGGTCGAGGTGGGTGGTGGCGATCTGGCGCACGTCGGCGGCGGAGAAGCCGAGTGCCTCGACCTGCTTCAGCGCCGTTTCGGCGACGTCGCTGCGCGGGCGCATGATCGCGAAGACGCCACCGAGCCGGCCGCGGTCGGCCATGTCCTCGATGCCGAAGCCGGTGTCGACGAGGACGAGGCCATCGTCGGCCTCGACCAGAAGGCAATGGCAGACGATCCTCCCCGGCGAGAGCAGGCCGCCTTCGCCGTTGATCAGCCGCGCCCCGTTGGGGCACAGCGTGCCGCAGTTGAGGTGGTGAATCCGCATGCGCCGGTGAGTCTATTCGGGTATGGGCCAGCCGACCGAGGATGTCGCCGGCGAAGTGCTCGGCCCCGTCAAGCCTGCACGGAGGGTGCGAGCCAGGGCCTCATGGCCCTATCGTGGCTGACCGCTCTATCGTTTGTGCTGCGCCGGAGTGGCGGAATTGGTATACGCGATCGGCTCAAAATCGATTGCCCTTACGGGCTTGTGGGTTCGAGTCCCACCTCCGGTATTCCGCTCCAGCACCTGCCGAGTCGCTCAGGCCGGCAGCGGCGGGGCGCCGTCGTCGGGGGAGGCGCCGGCGCCGTAGTCCTCGCCGTAGCCGATCGGGCGCTCCTCCTCGACGTGCCAGTTCTGGTTGAAGGCGTAGAGCGCCACCGCGATCAGGATCAGCTGCAGAATTGCCAGGATCACGACCAGCAGGCCGATCAGCGGTGAGGGAAGCAGGCCTTCGTCGAAGCCGGTCTTGTCGCGGGCGAACCAACTGTCGGCGCCGGTTGCGCAGAAGATCGCCAGGATCATCGAGAGCGCGGCCGCAACCGGCAGAATGCCACGGTTCCAACGGAAGACGAGGAAGGCGAAGAAGGCGTAGAGCGCGGCGTAGATCAGGCAGACGATCCCCATGCCGCCACCGCCGATCATCAGCGAGAAGCCGGTGATCGTCACCAGGAAGGCAAGCGCCGAGGTCGCCGCGAGCAGGAAGACGAGCACGAACTTGGTCGTGATCGACTCGGCTTTCTCCCGATTTGGCCGCCACAGTTCGTAGCCAGGCCTGACCTCTCCAACCGCCACGCCAACGATCATAGAATCTAAGCGCGACGCTGCGGCATTGGTCGCGCGTTAAGGCGTAGGTTGGAGCAGCCACGCGGGCGTGGCGGAATTGGCATACGCGCCAGGTTTAGGTCCTGGTGGGCTTCGGCCCGTGGGGGTTCAAGTCCCTCCGCCCGCATCATGATTTCCAGCCGGCCCGGCGAGCCCGCAGGGCGCGCTCCGGCCCGGCTAGCATGGCTTTCCCTCGGGGCAGTGGCCCAACTGGCTAAGGCACCGGTCTCCAAAACCGGCGATTCCAGGTTCGAGTCCTGGCTGCCCCGTCTTAGGTATCTGGCTTGGCAAAAGCAATCCCGCTCCTTAAGCGGAATTGCGGCGGCCCGGCGGCGA
>DASWQV010000036.1:0-24016 GCA_036403515.1 Solirubrobacterales bacterium | reverse complement strand
CTTGAGTGTTTGGGGAGGGGTCAGCCGGCCCTCTTCCTCGCGAGCTCTCCGGCGATTTGCGTGGCGAAGGCAATGACCGTCATCATCGGGTTGACTCCGACCGAGGTTGGGAAGAGGGACGCGTCCGCAACGTAGAGGTCGTCAGTCCCGTAGACCGAGCCGTTGGGTGCACAGGCGCCCTCATTCTCAGAAGCTATTCGGGCGGTGCCCATCGGGTGGAAGGCCTCTAGGCGCAGTTCCGAGGGCTTGAAGCTTGTGGACTCGAATTCGGCGAGGCGGTTTGGGGTGAGCACTCCGGCTCGGGCGATGTTTGGGTAGACCTCGGTGGCTCCGGCGGCGAAGTGGATTTCGGCGGCTCGGGCTATGCCGAAGGTGAGGCGATGCGCGTCCTCGTTGGTGAGCTTGTAGGAGGCTCGGAGGGCGCCGTTGCTGGCGAGGCGTATTCGGCCTTGGGACTCGTCTGAGAGGTGGACTCCGATCGAGCCGACGTGGCCGAAATTGAGCATTGCTTGCTGGTGCTCGCGGCCTGTTCCCTGCAGCCAGCCGCCGCCGAAGGCGAGCGGTGTGAAGGTTGCCTCGAGCAGGATCCGCTGGGGCTCCCACTGGTCGACGTAGTAGCTCTGCATCACGCCGTCCCAGCCCCGCACCTCCTCCTCGTAGCGGGCGCCCACCCAGCAGGCGGGGTGGATGTGGAGGTTTCGGCCGGCATGGCGGCCGCCGAGGCCGGAACGCAGGAGCAGCTCCGGCGTTCCGAGGGCCCCGCCCGCGACGATCGTCGCCAGCCGGGCTCGCACGGTGTATGTCCTGGCCCTGGCTTGCGCTCCACCTTTGTTCGGCATCGCGCCGGGAAGCCGGGGAGTGGAGGCAGCGCAGGCCACCCCGGTCGCGCGGCCATGCTCGACCAGCACGTGGCGGGCTTCGACCCCGGAGCGCAGGCGGGCGCCGGCGGCGATCGCGCGGGGAAGGTAGCTGACGTGCATGCCGCGCTTGGCGTCGATCTCGCAGCCGAACGGGCAGGAGCTGCACTGCACGCAGTTGCCGGCGTTGCGTGAGATCGGCCCGCCTGCCGCGCCGAGCGCCGCGGCACCCTCCATCGCCAGCTGGCCGTTGCGACCCATCCGCTCGGGGTCGAGCGGGGTCACGCCGAGGAACTCCTCGGCCTCGGCGAACGCCGGGTCGAGGTCGCCGGCCCAGCCGATCCCGAAGCGGTTGCGCCAGTCCTCGAGCACGGGCCGGGGGGCGCGGAAGCAGGTGCCGGAGTTGACCACCGTGGTTCCGCCGACTGTGCGCCCCACTGGAATCGGTATTTGGGGGCGTCCGGCCGCGATCGTCAGGCCCCCGTCGCGATACAGGGAGGCGATCGCTTCGAACGGATCGTTTGGGTAGCTCTCACGGTTGAAGCTCTCGCCGGCCTCGAGCACGATCACGTCGAGCCCGGCTTCGGCAAGGGTCGCCGCGGCGACCGCTCCACCGGCGCCTGAGCCGACGATCACGACGTCGCATTCCTCGCCCTCGCCCGCGGGCTCGGTGTCGCCAAGCGTCCCGCTCGGCTCGGGTCGCGCGCCATCGGCCAGGCGGCAGCTTGCCTCGAAGCCGATTCGCCGTTCGACCTCGGGCGCGACCGCATAGCCGAGCGTCGCGAAGACCTTGCCCATCAGCAGCAGCTCGTGGTGGATGCCGAGGCGTGAGCCCTCCATGCGGCGCAGGAAGTCTTCGCGCGCCAGGAGGTCGAGGCGGCTGAAGCGCCAGGGGAACGGCAGCAGCTCGAAGGCGCGGAGGCCGAGCCTGATTCGGGCAAGCACCCGCGGGGAGACAGAGCCGAGGAACTTGGCGACCGGTCCCGACACGTCGATCTCGCGCTCTGCCGCGGGCAGGCCGTCAAGGCCAGGCTCCATCGCCTCGCAGATCGCGCTCAGAGTGCGCTGCTCGGCGGCGGAGAGCCCCGGCGGGCGCTGTCAGCCAGGGGCCGTGGGCCGATCGACCCGGCCGGCAAGCGACCAGAGCCAGAGCGCCAGCAGCGCCAGGAAGCCGTCGACGAGGAAGTTCAGCAAGTAGACGAAGACGTCCTGGTCGAAGAGGTAAAAGCCGAGCGAGCCGAGCGAGGAGGCGGTCTTGCCCGCGGCCAGGACGAGCAGCAGCGGGCGGTAGCGGACGACGTCGGCCTGGGCCACCAGGCAGATCCCCGTGATCACGACCATGTACGCGAAGGCGAGGGCCAGCCAGAGCTGCTCTTGGGTGTGTGGGGCGCGGGTGAAGGTGCCGAGCGAATCGCCGAGGTCGGAGATGACGTTGCCGACGCCATTCGGGGCGGCTATGAAGAGGGTGCCGACCACGGCGAAGCTGACCGCGAGGAGGCGCAGGCTGAGGACTACGAGCTTCTCTGCCTTCTCTCCCCGCATTCAACTCGGACTCTAGTTGGGAGGGGTGCGGGCAGGGGGTTCCGCTTAACTTTTTCGGTGGAGAGGCGCCTGCTGGCGCCTCGAGGTGGACGCCGAAAAAGTACAAGACGCTCCACCCCGTGCCCGCACCCCTAGAATCGGCCGCCGTGATCGATCGGGAGCAGGTACTTCACGTGGCTAGACTGGCTCGCCTTGGGCTCTCTGACGAAGAGGTCGAGACTATGACCGGGGAGCTTTCGGGGATCCTCGAGCACGTTGATCGAATTTCGGCGCTGGAGCTCGATGACGTTCCGCCGACCTCGCACGTGGTGGAGCTCGAGAACGTGCTTCGGGCCGATCTTCCTCACCAGAGCCTGCCGAAGGATGTGGCGCTGGCTTCAGCGCCCGATCCGGTCGACGGGGCCTTCCGCGTCCCTTCTCCGCAGGCCGAATAGTGGCGGACATGCTCGAGTTGACGGCCGTTGAGGCCCACGAGGCGATGAGAGCGGGGGAGCTTGATGCTGGCGAGTACGCCGAGGCCTGGAGTGCGGCCGCCGCTGGTGATGACCTCAATGCCTATCTCTGGCGCAACGAGAATGGAGACGCTGCGGCGATAGAGGTTGAGCGGCCCAGCATTGCGCCGATCGCGGTCAAGGACATCTTCTGCACCGAGGGAGTGCCGACCACTGCCGGGTCGCGGATTCTCGACGGATACCGGCCGCCCTACACCGCGACCGCCGTGCGGCGTTTGATCGAGGCCGGCGCGCCGATTCTCGGCAAGACGAACATGGACGAGTTCGCGATGGGGTCATCCAACGAGAACTCGGCTTACGGGCCGGCCCTCAATCCCTGGGATCGCACCCGCGTTCCCGGTGGCTCCTCCGGCGGATCGGCGGCGGTTGTCGCCGGCGGTCTGGCGCCCTGGGCAATCGGCACCGACACCGGTGGCTCGATCCGCCAGCCCGCCGCGCTATGCGGAATCGTCGGCCTGAAGCCGACCTACGGCGCGATCTCGCGCTACGGAATGATCGCCTTCGCTTCTTCGCTGGACCAGTGCGGGCCGCTGACGCGAGACGTCAGCGACGCCGCGCTTTTGCTCGCGATACTGCAGGGCGCCGATCCATGCGACTCGACCTCCGTGGGGCTCCAGCAGGCGCCGCAACTGCCGGATCGAGAGGATTTGAAGGGCCTGCGCTTCGCCGTGCCGAGTGACCTGACACAGCACGTCTTCGACGCCGGTGTGCGGCGAATCTTCGAGGCCACGCTTGAAAAGATCGAGGCGCTCGGCGGCGAGCTGGGCGAAGTCTCGCTTCCCCACGCTGAGCACGGCATCTCGGCCTATTACGTGATCGCTCCGGCCGAGGCTTCCTCGAACCTCGCCCGTTATGACGGCGTCCGCTACGGCATGCGCGCCGGGGGCGACGGCGATCTAATCGAGATGTATGAGAAGACCCGCGCGGAGGGCTTTGGCGCCGAGGTCAAGCGGCGGATCATGCTCGGCACCTATGCGCTTTCGTCTGGCTATTACGACGCCTATTACGGCCAGGCACAGAAGGTGCGGACGAAGATCGCCGCTGATTTCAGCGCCGCCTTCGACGAGTTCGACTTCGTCGTAACCCCGACCTCGCCGTCGGTCGCCTTCGGCCTTGGCGAGAAGACCGCCGATCCGCTGGCGATGTACCTCAACGACTTCTTCACCGTGCCGATGAGCCTTGCCGGCATCCCGGCAATCTCGATCCCGGCCGGACTTGCCGAGCCTGGGAACGGGGGACCGGAGCTGCCCGTCGGCTTCCAGATGGCCGCCCCGGCCTTCGGCGAGCAGAAGCTGCTCGATGCCGCCTATGCGCTCGAGCAGGCGATCGGCTTCGACGCCCGACCACCCCGTTCCGGTGCGCCTTTTCCCCCTAGAGCGGGGATAAAGCGCACCGGAAGCGCAGGTGATGGCGATGGCTGAGCTCGAAGCGGTGATCGGGTTGGAGATCCACGTCCAGCTGGCGACCAGGACGAAGATGTTTTGCGGCTGCGAGCTCTCCTTCGGCGAGGAGCCGAACGTCCACACCTGTCCGATCTGCCTTGCCCATCCCGGCGTCCTGCCGGTGACCAATGAGCAGGCGATCCGCTACGCGCTGCAGATCGCCGCGGCTCTGGAGTGCGAGGTCGCGCCGCGCTCGATCTTTCACCGCAAGAACTACTTCTATCCCGACAGTCCCAAGGCCTACCAGATCAGTCAGTACGACATTCCTCTTGCCGCCAACGGGCGCCTCGGCGACGTGCGAATCCACCGCGCCCACCTCGAGGAGGACGCGGCGAAGACGATTCACGTCGGTGAGTCGGGTCGCATCCACGGCTCCAGCGCCTCGCTGGTGGACTTCAACCGCGGTGGCACGCCGCTGGTCGAGATCGTCACCGAGCCCGACCTGCGCAGCGCCGCCGAGGCGGCGTCGTGGGCTCGGCTATTGCGGGAGACGGTGCGCCAGCTCGGTGTCTCCGACGTCAACATGGAGGAGGGCAGCCTGCGTGTCGACGGCAACATCTCGGTGCGCCCCGCCGGCAGTGAGGACCTGGGAACGAAGACCGAGCTGAAGAACATGAACAGCTTCCGCTTCCTCGAGCGCGGGATCGAAGCCGAGCTGGCGCGACAGCGTGAGCTGATCGAGGCGGGTGGGGCGGTGGTGCAGGAGACGCTGCATTTCGACCCCAGCGATGGCAGCCTGACCCCCCTGCGCTCGAAGGAGGAGGCCCACGACTACCGCTATTTCCCCGAGCCCGACCTGGTGCCGCTGGCGCCCACTGAGACGATGCTTCGAGAGGCGCGTGAATCCCTTCCCGAGCTGCCGGCGGCGCGGATCGTGCGCTACCGGGAGCAGATGGGCCTGGCCGAGGACACGGCTGCCCTGCTGGCCGCGGACCCCGAGACGGCTGCTTACTTCGAGCAAACGGCGAAGCAGGTGGGTAAGGGCGCCGAGCCGCGCGTCGTCGCCAACTGGGTCACCGGCGAGCTGGCCGCCGCGTTGCGTCAGGCCGGCGGTGATGGGCGGGCCGCCGAGTCGAAGGCGCAGCCGGCTGCGCTTGCTGCCCTTGTGGCAATGGTGCAGGAGAAGAAGATTTCCAACAGCAGCGGCAAGGCGGTCCTCGCGACGCTCGTCGCCGAGGGGGGAGACCCGGCCGCAATAGTCGAGCGCGAGGGCCTCGCCCAGATCGCGGACAGCGGCGAGCTGGAGTCAATTGTCGCCGCAGCGGTAGAGGCGAACCCCGAGGCCGCCGAGCAGATCCGCGCTGGCAACCAAAAGGCAATTGGCGCCATCGTCGGCGCGGTAATGAAGCAAACGAAGGGAAGGGCAGACGGCGGCGAGGTCAACCGCTTGATCAAGGAGCAGCTCGCCGCTTGAGGCGGTTGGGGGAGGGCTTGACGGAGCCTCCCCGCTGTTGCTCCGACGAGTCCTCCCCCGGCCGTTTTGTAGGTCAGGCCAAGGTAGGTGCTTGAAGCGGCGGATTCTTACCCTGTATCAAGGGGACAATCGTGCGGTCTCGCACTTTGTGACAAGTTGTTACAAAGTGCTAAGTTCAGTCCATGGCCTGGAATGTCGTCATCGCCGGTGGAGGTTTTGGCGGCGCGATGGCTGCCCGTGAGCTGGAGCGGATCCTGCCCCGGCAGTCGACCCGCCTCGTCCTGGTCAACGACGCCAACTTCATGCTCTACACACCGTTCCTGCCGGAGGCGGCGGCGGGGACGCTGGAGCCTCGCCACGTCGTCACTCCGCTGCGCGAGATCCTCGATCGGACCTATCTGCGGCTGGGCTCGATCGTCGCTCACGATCCAACCGCGAAGACGGTCGAGCTGCGCACCCGCGAGGGCGAGATCGAGCAACTTCCCTACGACCAGTTGCTGCTTGCGCTCGGCTCGGTCTCCCGGGTGCTGCCTGTTCCGGGCCTCTCCGAGCACGCGATCGGCTTCAAGAGCCTCGCCGATGCGATCTGGTTGCGCAACCACGTGATCGAGACGCTCGAGGCGGCCAACGCGACCGATGATCCGGCCCGCCGCGAGGAGCTGCTCACCTATGTCTTCGTCGGTGGAGGCTACGCCGGGCTGGAGGCCCTGGCCGAGCTGCAGGACTTCGCGGCCGACGCGATCGAGAGCTATCCGCGCGCCCGCCTGCACGGGATGCGCTGGGTCCTGGTCGAGGCCAGCGACAGGGTCCTTCCCGAGATCGACGCCGAGCTGGCCGACTACGCGCTGCGCGAGCTGCGCGGTCGCGGCATCGATATCCGCCTCGGCACCACCCTCGAGGAGGTGTGCGCCGACAGCGCCCGTATCGCCACCGGCGAGACGCTTCCGACGCGGACCGTCGTCTGGACCGCCGGCGTCTCCCCGCACCCGAGCCTGCGCGGTCTCTCGCTGCCGCTCGACGAGCGGGGCCGTGTTCCGGTCGACGATCACCTGCGGGTCGAGGGCCTTGAATCGGTCTGGGCGATCGGCGACTGCGCCGCCGCGCCAGACCCGCGCGGCGGCCTCTGCCCGCCGACCGCCCAGCACGCGGTACGCCAGGGACCGGTCGCCGCCGCCAACATCGCGGCTGAGCTTGGAATCGGCACGGCGCGCCGCTTCGAGTACCGCGGCAACGCCGCCTTCGTCAACCTCGGCCGCTACAAGGCGGTCGGCAAGGTCGGAGGCCGCACCTTCCGTGGCTTCCCGGCCTGGTGGATGGCGCGGACCTACCACATGAGCCAGATTCCGGGCGCCGCCCGCAAGGTACGGGCGGTAATCGACTGGACCGCCAGCCTGCCGTTTCGCCGGGACATCTCGGAGGTCGGCTCGATTGGGCACCCGAAGCCGCTGGAGGCGACAATAGGGACGTGGGATTCGAGTACCTCGTCATCGCCTTCTTCTTCGGCCTAGCCACCGCCATCATCGGCAAGGGCAAGGGCAGCTCGTTCTGGGTCTGGCTGCTGGTCGGCACGGTGCTGCCCGGCCTCGGCATGATCGCCGTGATCCTCTACCGCTCCGAGAAGTCCGAACCCGAACGCCAGTGCCCCAACTGCCACAAGGCGGTGAAGCTCTACGTTCAGGTCTGCCCGCGCTGTGGAATGGACCTCTATCTCCCCGATCCGGCTCAGGTCCGCCATCCAGGCGTGGGATGACTACCTGAGCCAGGTGCGGACGATCGCGTTGGCGAAGCCGAGCCCGTAGCGAACGACCGCTGGCTTCTTCGAGTGGCCGTGGAGGCGGCGCTCGACCGTGATCGGGACCTCCCTGGCCGGGACACCGCGCTTGATCGCCTCGATCATGAACTCGGAAGTGTGGAACTGCTCCTGGCGCAGGACGAGCTGGGGGAGGACCTTGGTGCGCACGGCGCGGTAGCCGTTGGAGCAGTCGGTGACGTGGGTGCGGGTGATCGCCGAGACGACCCGGTTGAAGAAGACGATGCCGAGCTCGCGGGCAAAGTGGTTGCGGTCGGCCTGGCCGAGCACGCGTGAGCCGTGGGCGACGTCGATCTCGCCGTCGAGGACCGGCTTGACCAGGCGCTCCATCTCCGACGGCAGGTGCTGACCGTCAGCATCGAGGGTGACGACGATCTCGGCGCCGGATTCCACCATCAGGCGATAGCCGGTGCGCAGCGCCGCGCCGCCGCCGCGGTTGGTCACGTGGCGGGCCACCGCGGCGCCGTGCTCGGCTGCGACGTCGCCCGTTCCGTCGCGGGAGCCGTCGTCGACCACCAGCACTTGCGTGGCCAGGCCGCAGACCTCTTTTGGGATCAGATCGAGCACGTAACCGATGTTCTCGGCCTCGTTGTATGCGGGGACGAGGATCGCGACCTTGCCGCGGAAGCGTTCTGGCAGCCTCGCCTGGCGGAACTCCTCCCAGGCGAGCCCCTCGAGCGCCGCCGAGAGCTGGCGCGCGTTGCGGGCGCTTTGCGAGAGGGCGCGCAGGATCAGCAGGAAGAGGACGAAGATCGCGAAGACGGCAAGGCCGAGGATGCGACCGCCGTTGCCCTTTTGAAAGGAGAAGGCCGAAAGCAGCTTGTCGGTGATTTCGGTGCCGGAAACGAGCAGCAGGCCGAGCCCGGCGGCGAGCAGGATCAGCACGTCGACGTTGCGCAGCGAGCGGCGGCGAACCACCGCATAGGCGGTCAGCCCGAGCCCGAAGAGGAGCCCGACGCTGCGCAGAGCGGTCAGTTCGGCGGGAAAAATGCCTGCTTGGAGGACCATCGAGCACCGGACAATAGGGCTGCCGTCCCCCGCGACAGTGCCGTGGCGGCGAGCGGAAAGACCAGTGTCATCAAGACCTCGTTGCGCCGCGGCGCGGCCAACGAGATCGCGCCGACCGCGGTGACGAGCGCCAGCGGCGTCGCCATCGCGACCAGCTCCCACCACCATCGGCGCCAGGCGAGGATCCCCAGGCCGGCGAGCGCCAGGGCGACGAGCAGCACCTGGACGACCCGCCCGGCGCTGCTTTCCATCGCTTCGCCGATGCCGGCGCTCCACATCCGCCAGGCCTTGCGAACCGTCATCGCCAGGTATTCGACCGGGTCTTCGGCGAAGTAGTCGGAGAAGTTCTGCTTGCCGATCTTGCCCAGGGCGGAGTCCCGGGGCAGGTCGGGGTAGCGGGCGGCGACACGATTGAAGAGCGGGGTCGGATCGACTTTTTCGAGCGCCTCGGAGTGGGGAGGCAGGTCGCGGTGCAGGTAGCGCCGCGCGAGGATCGCCTTGACCCGCTGGTATTCACCGTCAGCGGGGAGAAAGGTGCCGACGTAGAGCGCCTTGCCGCCGCCCGTCGAGATCGGCACGGTGCGGTCGAGGACGACCTGGTTGCGGACCGCCCAGGGGACGATCGGCAGCAGCAGGGCGACGACGAACAGCGCCGAGCCGGCGAGCCCCGGCTTCCAGCCCCGGGCACGGCCGACCCGGATCAGCGCAAGGCCTGCGAAGGCGATTCCGACCAGGAGGTACTCGGGGCGGATCAGGGCTGTTAGGCCGAACAGCAAGCCAGGGACCAGCCACCTGGCTGAGCGCCAGGCGCGCGGGCCCTGTCCCGGGGCAGGGGGGCCTGCGGGCAGTCCACGGGCTGTCCTCGACCCCCCTGCCCCGGGCCACCCGCGCGAGGGGCCGCCTTCCAGGCCGTCGGAGGCCCAGAGAAAGGCGAGGACTGCGGCGGGGAGCATGAGCATCGCCGGGGGCTCGCTGTAGAGCGCTCCGACGGAGTGGATGAACGGGGGGTAGACGGCTATGGCGAAGGCAGACAGGAGTCCGGCGGGCCGACAGGAGATCCGTCTTCCCAGGAGGTAGGCGACGATGATCGCGGCGAGTCCGAGCAGTAGCTCGACGATTCGAGCCGTTCCTTCGCGAGCTCCTGACGTGGCATAGAAGCTTGCCGCGTAGAGGAGTGGCGCTCCTGGGGACCAGTCGCTGGAGTCTTCGAAGCTTGGGCCGCCGAAGCTTTGTTCGGTGTAGAGCGACTTGGCCAGGGCGTAATAGGCATGGGCGTCGTCGCCGGGCGTGGGTAGCGGCTCGACGACTCGATAGGCGCGCAGGCCGAAGCCGAGCGCGAGGATCGCCGCGAGCGCGAACAGCGTCTTGCGGCCGTGGCGCTCGGGGAGTGCGCGGATCCATTTGCCGATCGCGGTCACGGCGGCTCAGGCTATCCGGCACAAGGGCGGTGGGCGGCGGCGTCGAAGCGGTGCAGCGAGTATTCGCGTCCTCTATCCAAGGAGCATCTGAAATGTCCCGCCTCTCCCTGATCTCGCTAGCGGCGCTCGCCTGCGCGGCCCTCGCGTTTGCCCCCGCCGCCGCCGCCAAGGCCGCGCCCAAGACCTGCACGACGACATCGCCTGCGGTGGTCGGCGGCAAGGTCGCCGGCACGCTGACCTCCAGCAACGTCGACCCCGTGCAGGCGCGCTTCGCAACCTGCAAACAGGCGAAGAAGGTGATGGCGCGCGCCACCGAACTCGGCGTCGAGGAGCCGCGGCCGGTTGCCTCCTTCTACTGCCGACCGACGGTCAGCTCGTCCGATTCGAACACGGTCAGCTACGTCTGTACTTTCAAAGGCGCGGATACCGCGACCTTCATCAAGCTGACCTTCAAAGTGACGTATGAGGACGGCGGCGTTTGAGCCAGCCCGCGCCCTGAGCCCAGAGCCAGGTGATGCCGCTGCCGGCCAGCGCGGCGACCAGCGGCATCATCACCAGCACCCGCCGCGGCGAGGCGACGAGCAGGGCGCTGATCGCGCTGATCGCAACGAAGATCGTCGCCAGCAGCAGCGCCTCCCAGCGTCGCTGCAGAGCCAGCACGGCGAGGCCGAGCAGCCCGAAGACGATGAGCAACCAATGCAGGAGCGCCCAACCCGGCTCTCTCATCACGGCCCTCGGCCCGTGTGACCAGATCCGCCCGACCTTGGTGGCGACGAACCCCGCGTATTCGAGCGGCTCTTCGCTGATGTCGTCCGAGAGTTGTTCACGGCCCATCCGCGAGAGCGCCTTGTCGCTTTCCAGCCCGGGATAGCGATTGGCGGCCAACCGGGCGAGGATCTGCTCGAGCCGCAGGTTCTGCACCGCTCCGGGCCCGAAAAGCTCAGGGTGATGCGCCACCACCTCGGCCCCGACCTTTTCGGGATCGCCATCGGAAGGCAGGTATGTCCCGGCAAACAGCACCTGTCCACCGCCGGTAGAGATCGGCACGAACCGATCGAGCGCAACCGCGTTGCGAACGGTCCAGGGCACGACGACGACCGCGACGCCGAGAAGCAAAAAGACCGTCCGGGTCAGAGCAGGGCGCCAATCGACCCGCCAATCCTTGGCGAGCACAACCAAGCTCACAAGCAAGGCAACGCCGAGGTACTCCGGCCGCACCAGTGCCAGCAGCCCGAATAGGAGCCCGGGCACTAGCCATCTGGCGCGCGGGTCCTGTCCCGGGGCAGGGGGGCCTGCGGGCAGTCCACGGGCTGTCCTCGACCCCCCTGCCCCGGGCCACCCGCGCGAGGGGCGGCTCCGATCTATGCCGGAGGCCCAGAGCGTCGTGAGCACAGCGCCAGCGAGGAGAGACGCTGCGAGGGACTCGCCCATCAGCATCCCTTGGTACTCGAGCAGCGCTGGGTAGATTGCGATCGCTGCGGCTCCAGCCAGTCCAGCGCCTGGTCCCGAAAGCCGGCGGCCGATCAGGTAGGTGAAGAGGACAGCGAGCGTGCCGAGCAAGGCCAGGATGAGGCGCGCCGCCCGTTCATGGACGCCACCCGTGAGCTCGTAGATGCCAGCTGCGAGAAGCGGCAATCCGGGCGAGTAGTTGCTGGCTGGCTGGGTCGCGCTTGGTCCCAGCGTGAAGCCGTTGCCGCGGTCGAGGCTCGCGGCGATCTTTGCGTAGGCGGTCGCATCGAGGACGGGCGCGCGACCCTGCCAGGCCTCGTTGACACGAAGCCCCAGCCCGAGCACGAGGATCGCGGCGAGGGCGAGCAGCCCCACTTGCCCGCCGTTGCGCTCTGCGAGGCCGTTCATCGGCCGGATGGTATGGCGCGCCGCGTCGTCCTCGTCCGCTACGCTGCCGCGACTTATGCGCGTTCTCATTCTTGGGGGCGACGGCTACCTGGGCTGGCCGACGGCCCTGAGGTTCTCGGCTCGCGGCCACGAGGTTGCGGTCGTCGACGACTTCTCCCGCCGCCGCTGGCACGAGGAGGCCGGGACGGCCTCCCTGACCCCGATCGGCGGCCTCGACGAGCGCCTCACCGCCTGGAAAGAGCTCTCCGGCGATCAGATCCGCAGCTTCACCGGCTCGGTCCAGGATGGTGATTTCCTCGAAGGCGTCGTTGCCGAGACTCGCCCCGAGGTGGTCGTGCACTACGGCCAGCAGGCCTCGGCGCCCTACTCGATGGCCTCGCGCGAGAAGGCGGTCGAGACCCAGTACGCCAACGTTATCGGCAACCTCAACCTGCTCTTCGCGATCCGCGACCACGTGCCCGACTGCCACCTGGTCAAGCTCGGCACGATGGGCGAGTACGGCCAGCCCGAGATCGACATCGAGGAGGGCTACATAGAGATCGAGCACAAGGGGCGCAAGGACACCCTGCCGTTCCCGAAGCTGCCCGCCTCGCTGTATCACTGCTCGAAGGTCCATGACTCGACCAACATCCACTTCGCATGCCGCACCTGGGGCCTGCGTGCCACCGACCTCAACCAGGGCGTCGTCTACGGGATCGAGACCGAGGAGAGCGCCCGCGACGAGCGGCTGATCACCCGTTTCGACTACGACGAGATCTTCGGCACCGTGCTCAACCGCTTCTGCCTGCAGGCCGTGATCGGACACCCGCTCACCGTCTACGGCGCCGGCACTCAGACTCGCGGTTTCCTCAACATCCGCGACACGCTCGCCTGCGTCGAACTGGCGGCGCTGAATCCCGCCGATGCCGGCGAGTTCCGCGTCTTCAACCAGTTCACGGAGCAGTTCTCCGTGATCGAGCTTGCCGAGCTGGTCAAGCAGGCCGGCGAGCACCTCGGTTACTCGGTGGAGATCCAGCACTGCGAGAATCCCCGCGTCGAGAAGGAGCAGCACTACTACAACGCGGTCCACACCAAGCTGCTCGATCTCGGCCTCGAGCCGACCCTGCTCGGCGAGGAGCTGGTGGAGTCGATGATCCATACGATCGAGCGGTTCAAGGGGCATGTGATCGAGGGGTCGATCGATCCGAAGACGCGCTGGGCGCCGGGCGCGCCCGTCAAGCTGTAGGCGCGGCGGGTCCTGTCACCGATCTGGCACCACCACCCCGCTGCGGGGGCGGCTTCGCCGCCTCCTCGGGGGTGGTCCCCCAGATCGGTGCCACCCCCCGCGAGCAACGGATGTGGCGGGCCAAAAACCCCTGGTCGGCGGGCACGGGCTCGCTGGTAGCATCGCCTCTCAGATGAGAGCCGCTGATGCGCTTATGCAGAGCTTGAAGGCCGAGGGCGTGGAGCACGTCTTTGGGATTCCCGGTGGGGCCAACCTGCCTACCTATGACGCGCTTGTCGATGCTGATTTCCGGCACATTCAGGTGCGTCATGAGCAGGGTGGGGGACACGCTGCCGAGGGCTATGCCAAGGCCTCGGGCCGGGTGGGCGTCGCCTTTGCCACCTCCGGGCCCGGCGCGACCAACCTGGTCACCGCGATCGCCGACGCGATGCTGGATTCGGTGCCGACCGTCTTCATCACCGGGCAGGTGCGGACGGAGCTGATCGGCACCGACGGCTTCCAGGAGGCCGACATCCTCGGCGCGACGCTGCCCTTCGTCAAGCACTCCTTCCAGGCGACGGACCCGCGCCAGATCCCCGAGTACGTCCACGAGGCCTTCCACGTCGCCTCGACCGGGCGCCCCGGGCCGGTGCTGCTCGACGTTCCGCAGGATCTCTCGCGCGCCGACATCGACTACGCGCCGCGCACCGAGCCGGTCGAGCTGGCCGGCTACAAACCGCCGCACGGCGGCAACATCAAGCAGATCCGGATCGCCGCCAAGGCGATCGCCAACGCGCGCCGGCCGATCCTCTACACGGGCGGCGGCGTGGTCAACGCCAACGCCTCGGAGGAGCTGCGCGAGCTGGCCGCCTCCGACCGCTTCCCGGTCACCTCGACCCTGATGGGGCTGGGCGCCTACCCGGCCTCCGGCGAGCACTGGCTGGGGATGCTCGGCATGCACGGCACCCGGGCCGCCAACTACGCGATGGACGAGGCCGACCTGATCGTCGCGATCGGCGCCCGCTTTGACGACCGCATCACCGGCAAACTCTCCGAGTTCGCCCCGCACGCCAAGTTCATCCACATCGACGTGGACCCGGCGGAGATCTCCAAGAACGTGCCGGCCCACATCCCGATAGTCGGCGACGCGAAGCTGGTCCTGCCGGAGCTGACCCGCGAGTACCGGGCGCTGCAGACCGATGCGAGCCGCCTCGACGAGTGGTGGCAGCAGATCAAGGCCTGGCAGGACAAATACCCGCTGGCCTACGAGCAGGGCAAGGACGGCGAGATCAAGCCCCAGTTCATGATCGAGGCGATGCACCGGGCAACCGGGGGCGACGCGATCATCACCTCCGACGTCGGCCAGCACCAGATGTGGGCGGCGCAGTACTACGGTTTCGAGAAGCCGCGTCGCTGGATCAACTCCGGCGGGCTCGGCACGATGGGCTTCGGCCTTCCGGCGGCGGTGGGGGCCAAGGTCGCGTGTCCGGACGACACGGTGGTCTGCCTCGCCGGCGACGGCAGCCTGATCATGAACTGCCAGGAGTTGGCGACCTGTGTCAGCCAGGAGATCCCGGTCAAGGTCTTCCTGATGAACAACGGCTACATGGGCATGGTCCGCCAGTGGCAGGAGCTCTTCTGGGACCGCCGCTACAGCTCGGTCGAGATGGGCCCCAGCCCCGACTGGGTCAAGCTCGCCGAGGCCTTCGGCGCGACCGGGCTGCGCTGCGAGGACTCCGGCGAGCTCGAGCAGACGATGGCCACGGCGCTGGAAACCGACGGCCCGGTCCTCCTCGACGTGCGCGTCTCCCCCGAGGAGAACTGCTTCCCGATGATCCCGGCAGGGGCTGCTGCCAGGGACATGGTGGGCTGATGGAGGCAGGGACTCCACAGCTGGTCAAACTCGAGGAGCTCCGAGTCCCCGGACAGCTCAGCGGACGCAAACACATCCTCTCGATCCTGGTCGAGAACAAGCCGGGCGTGCTGGCGCGGATCGCCGGCCTCTTCTCGCGACGTGGCTTCAACATCGACACGCTGGCGGTCGGCCCGACCGACGATCCGAGCGTCTCGCGCATCACCCTCACCCTCGACGGCGCCGTCCACCCGATCGACCAGGTGACCAAGCAGCTGCACAAGCTGGTCAACGTGCTGAAGATCCGCGACATGGAACCCGAGGAGACCGTCGCCCGTGAGATGGCGATGTTCAAAGTCTCCTCGGCAGTCGAGAACCGCGCCGAGATCATCCAGTTCGCCGAGATCTTCCGCGCCAAGATCGTCGACGTCTCGCGTCGCTCGATGACGATCGAGGTCACCGGCTCGGCGGACAAGATCGAGGCCTTCGAGCGGATGATCCGCCCTCATGGGCTGATCGAGATGGTACGGACTGGCGAGATCGCGATCGCCCGAGGCTCAGACTGAAAATGACGGCCCCAGACGCTGCCATGCGGCGTCCTCAGTCGCCCGAATAGCGCTGCTATTCGGGCTCCCTGCGTCCTTGCCTGACAACGTCTGGACCTCGTCATTTCCCAGCCTGGGGCCGGCGATCAATCGCGCTCTCGCCCGCGGGAAAAAGACTTTTGTCAGTGTGACCTCGCCTGTCGAGGGCGTTGATCCTTGTGCGGCAATTTTCGCTTCGCGGCTGGCCTCTGATCGCTGGTTCTGCTGGGAGCAGCCGGATCGGGAGTTCGCGCTGGCGACTCTCGGCATTGCACATGAGGCGGCATCCCGAGGGCGCGACCGCTTCAAGGACGTCGCCCATGAGTGCCTCGCTCGCGAGACGATTTTCGACGAGCCGCCAGGGCTGCCCGCGGGCGCTGGGGCCGTCTGGGTCGGCGGTTTCGCCTTCGACCCTGACGGGGGTGGTAGCCCGGCCTGGTCATCGTTGCCTCCGGCATCGTTGGTGTTGCCCGAGCTTTCGATCTGTCGCAGCGGTGAGGACACGTTTCTCACCCTGAACGCGGTGGTCCGGCCTGGTGACGATGCCGAGAAGAAAGTCAGCGCCCTCACTGCGCGCCTCGCGGGCCTGCGCCGCGACCCCTTGCCGCTGCTCGACCCGCATCCGACCTCGCGGATCGAGATAACCAGCTCCCGACCCCCCGGCGACTTCGAGCACATGATCGCCGCCGCGACCGAGCGAATTGGGGAGGGGGAGATGTCGAAGGTGGTACTGGCTCGCGAGGTGCTGGTCAGCGCCGGCGCCGCCCATGACCCGGCCGCTCTCTTTGGCGCGATGCGGGAGCAGTTCTCATCTTGCTTTTGCTTCTGCTGCGGCACGCCCGAGGCCGCCTTCATCGGCGCCAGCCCTGAGCTGCTGTTGCGCCGCACGGGTGCCAGCGTTTCGACGGTCGCGCTGGCAGGCTCTACCCGGCGCAGTTCCGACCCAGCCGTCGACGATCACCTCGGCGAGCAGCTCCTGCGCAGCGACAAGGACCGCCGCGAGCACGAGATCGTCGCCGAGCGGATCGCCCGCACCCTGAGCCCGCACGCTGTCTGGGTCGAGGCTGCGCCGGAGCCGGAGATCGTCAAGGTCGCCAACATCCAGCACCTCGCCACGCCGGTGGTCGCCCAGCTGGCCGAGCCACGCTCGGCGGTCGAGTTGGCCGGGATTCTCCACCCAACTCCGGCCGTGGGCGGCGAGCCGAAGGCCGCCGCCGCTTCGGTAATCGCGGAGCTCGAGCAGATGGACCGCGGCTGGTACGCCGGCCCGGTCGGCTGGATGGACGCCACCGAAGACGGCGAGTTCTGCGTAGCCCTGCGCAGCGCTCTGCTCCGCGACCGCGAGGCTCATCTCTACGCCGGCGTCGGCGTCGTGGCTGGCTCCAACCCCGCCGCCGAGCTGGCCGAGACCGAGATCAAGCTAGAGGCGTTGCTGCCGCTGTTGGCCGAGTAGGCTCACTCAAGGTCAGCGAGAGCGGCGTGCACGCGACTTGTCAGCTGGCGATGAACTCCTATGTTCGCCTGCCGGTCGGTTTTGACCCCGATCAGGCCGGTTCCTGCCGCCAAGGCCTCCGGAAGGTTCGCTGGGGAGACGAGTTGTCGATGGGGAAGCTCGAAAAGCGCAGCCGCCTTCGCAACATCCACGCCGCGCGGCGTTCCCAACAGGGCTTCGAACTCGTTGCCTGCCAGTGTCTCGGCCTGGGGCAGGAAGCCGAAGATGCCGCCGCCGTCGTTGTTGATCACAATGATTCGGACCGGCGTGGTGACGTCGCGGAGGGCTGCCAAGCCGCCGATGTCGTGGAGGAGGCCTAGGTCGCCGGTGACGATCGTCGTCGGCCGGCCGCTGGCGTGGGCGGCGCCGATGCCGGAGGAGAGAAGGCCGTCGATGCCGTTGGCGCCGCGGTTGCAGAGGAAGAGGGCATCGGTGTCGCTCGGCAGTAGGAACGCCTCCTGATCGCGGATTGGCATGCTCGAGGCGGTGTAGATCAGGTCGCCGTCCGCGTGCGCCTGACCGAGGGCAAGATGGAGTCCTGGCTCGGTCATTTCGCCAAGTCCCTCCAGCTCCGCCGATAGCGCCTCGCGTGCCGCCGCCTCGGCCTCGAGCCAGCGGACAGGCGCCGCTCGACCTTGATCGCCCAGTCGCTCTGTCCAACCCGACGTGAGCTTGGTCGCCTCAGCGCGGAGAATCGCCGCTGCTCTTCCGGTCGGCTCGTTCCAACCCCCGCGAGGATCGACGACGATCTGGTCAGTGCCGGACGCGGTCAGCCAGGCGCGCAGCGGCTTGCTCGTCGGCATCGCGCCGAAGCGCAGCACGAAGTCCGGCTTCACGGACGCGGAGAAGGCTTCGTCGCGGAGCAAATGGTCGTAGGTCGAAATGACGCGCGAGCGGTCGTGCGGTCCGCAGCGAAGCTGCGAGGTCGGCTCGGCGAGGATCGGGAAGCCCGAAGCCCCGGCGAGCTCGGCGAGGGGTTGGCGCAATGCCGGATCGAGCTGGCGGCCGGCGATGATGACGCCGGAGCCGGCGCCGGCGATGTGGCCTGCGACCTCGTCGAGCAGGAAGGTCGAGGGCTCCATGTCGACGGGGGTCACGGCGGTCAGCGGCCGCCCGTCCCGGCCCTCCAGAGCCAGCTGGTCGGTCGCGGTCACCGCGCCCTCGACCGGAATCGGGGCCAGTGGCTCGCGCCAGGGAAGGTTGAGATGCACCGGCCCCGGGCGCGGCTCACCACGTGCGGCAGTCAGTGCACGGCAGGCGATGGAGCGGTAGTGGAGGAGGCCGTCGTCATCGGCCTCGTGAGTGCCGGCTTCGCAGAACCAGCGCACCGATTCGCCGTAGAGCTTGATCTGGTCGATCGTCTGCCCGGCGCCGATGCCGCGCAGCTCGGGCGGCCGGTCGGCGCTCAGCGCGAGCAGCGGCAGCGCCGACTCGTCGGCCTCGCAGATCGCCGGGTGATAGTTCGCCGCCGCGGTCCCGGAGGTGCAGAGCATCGCGACCGGCGCGCCCGTTGCTTGCGCGGCGCCGAGGGCGAAGAACGCGGCGGAGCGCTCGTCGACGATCACGCTCACCTTGATCTCGGGCTGTCTCCAGAGGGCGACGGCAAGCGGGGTCGATCGCGAGCCAGGCGAGATCACCGCAAGGCGAACGCCTCCCCGGGCCAGCTCCTCGGTAAAGGCCGAGGCAAGGGCGGTGTTGGCGTTCGTGGAGTCCACGCAGCGCAGCCTAGTGGTCGACTTAGTCGCTCATAGGGCGACCAAGTCGACCAGGGTCAGATCCGATGCGCCTCGAGTGCCGCCTCGTCGATCTCGACGCCGAGGCCTGGACCGGGGGGCGGATGGAGCATCCCGCCACGCACCTCGCACTCGACCGAGGCGATGGTCGAGGAGAAGAGCCGCTGCGTGGCGAGGCCATGTGCGAGAGCGCCCTGCTCGCCGCGATCCACCGCGTCGAGCGTCTGGGCGACCTGCGCGGCCGCGGCGATCCCAACCGGTCCGTCGAGGGCGCTGGAGAGGAACGAGGGAAGCACCTCGGCGATCTCGATCGCCGACTCCGGCCCGCCGACCTTGGAGAGCTTGATCCCGGCCAGCCGAAAGGCGCCCATCACAACGGCGCGCTCGGCATCCGCAGGACTCTCGATGCTCTCATCGCCGGCGATCGGGATCGACGTCCATGTCGCCACCTCGGCCGCCTCCTCCAGGGTGGCGACCGGTTGCTCGGCAAGCTCAATCTCCAGCGGCTCCATCGCCCTGAGCATCTGCTTCGCCTTGTCCACGTCCCAGGCCGCATTGGCATCGACTCGAATTCGGGCTCGCGGCCCGACGGCCTCACGCACCGCGAAGGCCTGACCGAAGTCGTCGCCTCTGCCGAGCTTGAGCTTGAAGGTGTCGAAGCCGTCTTCGGCCCAGCGCGTCGCCTCGGCGGCGACCGCCGCCGGCTCCCCGGCGACGAGGGTGGCGTTGCACTCGACCGGATCGCTTACGGCTGGCGCGGTCGAGGTGTCCGCCACCGCAGCGCGGCCCCGCAGGTCGAGCAGCGCCGTGAGCGCCGCGCACCGCGAGGGGGCGGAGAGGCTCAACGCACCGCCTCGCAACGTTGCCTCGTCGAGCGAGTCACGCTTGCCCAGCCCCTCCAGCTCCTCGACCACCTGCGCGAGGAGGGCCCCGCCGCGCAGGGAAAGCGGCACCGCTTCGCCCAGCCCGACCAGCCCATCGTCCGACCGCAAACGCAGCAGCACCATCTCGCGCCGATCGAGCCGCCCCCGAGCCGTTACATATGGCTTGCGAAACGGCAGCGCGTACGGAATCACCTCGACGTCAGCGATCTTCATATCCAAAGGTCTACGCGAACCGCGCCGAGTTCTCCACCGCGATCGAGATGCCGATGCAGGCCTGCTCTAGCTGCCGAGCAGCAAGCCGGCCGAGACGAGCAGGCTGAAAACGGCGAGCAGGGCGCCCGTGGCGGCGAGGGCGCCGTTCAGTGCCGGACCGTCGGTGCGGTTGGTCATCGCCCGCATCGGCCCGATCGCCATCGGCAATGCCAGCAGGCCGATCAGCGGCAGCAGGCTGCCGCCGCCGGCGACCAGGGCGATCGGCAAGACGATGAAGGCCCCCAGCACGAGCGACCGGTAGAGCGCGACGGCGTTGTGGCGTCCCATCCGCACCGCCAGCGTCATCTTGCCGGCACGCCGGTCGGTCTCGAGGTCGCGGACGTTGTTGACCACGAGGATCGCGGTGGCGAGGAAGCCGACCGCGATCGAGAGCCCGAGCGGCAGCGCGTCGAGTTCCTCCAGCTGCACGTAGTAGGAGCCGTTGACGGCGACCAGGCCGAAGAAGAGGAAGACAAAGACCTCGCCGAGGCCGGCGTAGCCATAGGGGCGCGGCCCACCTGTGTAGAGGACGCCGGCGGCGATCGAGACGGCGCCGATCAGGAGGATCACGATTCCGGCCACGGCCGCCAGATAGATCCCGCAGGCGATTGCCACCGCAAAGGCAATCCAGGTCGCGTTCAGGACTCGCTGCGGCGTGACCAGCCCGGCCGAGGTCACCCGCACCGGTCCCAGCCGGTCGGCGGTATCGGCACCCCGCTTCGCATCCGAGTAGTCGTTGGCGAGGTTCGTCCCGATCTGAATAAAGACAGACCCCACCAGGGCTGCCAGGAACGCCCCAACCCTAGGAAGCTTTCCGGCCCATTCGACGGCGGCCGCGGTGCCGACGAGCACCGGAGCTATCGCCGCGGGCAAGGTCCGCGGCCTCGCCGCCATCAACCAGATCCTCATCGTGTAGCTCCCCTTTGCTTCATGTTTGTTTCCGTCGCCCTTTTCGGTGTCTCGCGCGGGTGGCATGGGGCAGGGGGGTCGAGGACAGCCCGTGGACTGCCCTCAGGCCCCCCTGCCCGATGACAGGACCCGCGCGCCGACACTCTCACGGCCGCCTCGGGAACTTGCTGAAGTCCGGCGCCCGCTTCTCCTTGAAGGCCTCGCGGCCCTCGCGCGCCTCCTCGCTGCCATAGAAGAGCAAGTTAGTGTCGTGTGCCAGCTGCTGGATCCCGGCGTAGCCGTCCTCGTGGGCATTGAAGCTCGCCTTCACCAGGCGCAGCGCAAAGGGGGAAAGGGCGAGCATCTCACGGCACCATGCGACCGTCTCCCGCTCGAGGCGGTCGAGCGGGACCACGGTGTTGACCAGCCCCATCTCAAGGGCCTCCTCGGCGTCGTACTGGCGGCAGAGCAGCCAGAACTCCTTGGCCTTCTTGGTGCCCACGAGGTCGCGCAGGAGCGAGGCGCCGAAGCCACCGTCCCAGGAACCGACCCGCGGCCCGGTTTGCCCGAAGACGGCGTTGTCAGCGGCGATGGTGAGATCGCAGCAGACGTGCAGGATGTGGCCGCCGCCGATCGCGTAGCCGGCCACCATCGCCGCCACCGGCTTCGGCAGCCGCCGCATCTGGACCTGCAGGTCGGTGACGTGGAAGCGGCCCAGGGAAGCGCCCTCGGCGACGTAGCCGGTGTCGGCGCGAACCTGCTGGTCGCCGCCAGAGCAGAATGCCTTTTGCCCGGCGCCGGTGAGGACGATCACGCCGATCTCCGTGTCCTCGCGGGCCAGCTCGAGCGCGGCCGAGACCTCGACCAGCGTCTGGGGCCGGAAGGCGTTGAGGACTTTCGGCCGGTCGATCGTGATCTTGCCGATTCCGTCCGCCTTTTCGTAGCGGATGTCGTCGTACTCGGCGACGCTGCGCCACTCGATCGGCGCGTAGAGGTCCGTGTCGGGCGGAGCTTCCTTGTGGCGTTTGGGCATGATGGGCACGATATCCACGATGAAACTCGACGACTGGCTGGCCCAGAGATCGCAGAGCTGCCCAGAGCGGATCGCACTTGTTGCGGACGGCTCAGAGGTCACCTACGCCGAGCTCGAGGCCGAGGCGACCTGGGTGGCTCGGCGCCTGATCGCCCACGGCGTGCGCCGGGGGTCCACTGTGGCGATGACCATGCACCCGCGCCGCGAGCAGGTCGTGATGGTGCACGCTCTGATGAAGGTGGGCGCCGTGCTGTTGCCGCTCAGCCCGCGGCTCTCCAGCGAGGAGCGGGAAACCGTGATCGCCGCCGAGGAACCGGCTGTCGACCTCGACGATGCGGGCGAGCTGACCCAAACCGAGGCCGACCTGCCGCTGCTCGGCGAGCACGACATGGACGACATCGCCAGTCGCGTGATGACGAGCGGCAGCACCGGCGCTCCCGAGCCGGTTGGCCTCACCTACGGGAACTTCCTCTGGAGCGCGGTCGCCTCGGCCTTCAACATCGGCGTCGAGCCGCAGGACCGCTGGCTCTGCTGCCTGCCGCTCAGCCACATCGCGGGGTTGGGAATCGCGATGCGATCGGTGATCTACGGCACCACGGCGGTGGTCCACGACGGCTTCGACGTCGACCGCGTCGCCGAGGCGCTGGAGCGCGACGAGATCTCCGTGGTCTCGCTGGTGGCGACGATGCTGACCCGGCTGCTCGAGGCCGGCGCCGATCTCTCCCATCCGCGGGCGATTCTGATCGGGGGCGGACCGGTGCCAGAGGACCCGCTGGAGGAGGCCCTCGGCCGTGGCGCCACCGTGGTCCAGACCTACGGCCTGACCGAGACCTGCTCGCAGGTGACGACGCTCGCCCCGGCGGACGCCCGGCGTAAGCTCGGTTCGGCGGGACGCCCGCTGCTGACCACTCACCTGCGCATCCAGGACGGCGAGATCCTCGTCCAGGGCCCGACCGTGGCGCCCGGGCGCGCCGACGCCGACGGCTGGCTGCACACCGGCGATCTCGGCCGCATCGACGAGGAAGGCTTCCTCTATGTCGACGACCGCATGGACGACATGATCGTCACCGGTGGAGAGAACGTGGTCCCGGCCGAAGTGGAGAAAGTGCTTTTGCGCCACCCGGAGGTCGCCGACGCTGCCGTGGTCGGGCGCGAGGACCCCGAGTGGCAGCAGGCGGTGACCGCGATCGTGGTCCTTCAGGACGGCTCGCATGCCAGCCCAGACGACCTGCGCCGCCACTGCGCCGAATCGCTGGCGGGGTTCAAGGTGCCGAAGCGGGTCGAGCTGGCAGCCGCGCTGCCGCGCACGCCCTCGGGCAAGCTGATGCGCAGAGCGCTCCGATAGCCTGCTCGCCATGCCCAAAGACATCTTCTATGACTCAGACGCCGACCTCTCGCTGCTCGATGGAAAGACCGTTGCCATCCTCGGCTACGGCTCCCAGGGCCACGCCCACGCGCTCAACCTGAAGGACTCGGGGGTCGACGTCGTCGTCGGCCTGCGCCCGGATTCCTCCAGCCGCGCCAAAGCAGAAGGGGCCGGCCTCGAGGTGCTCGACATAGCTGAAGCCGCCAGCCGTGGCGACGCGGTGATGATCCTGCTGCCCGATGAGAAGCAGGCCGAGGTTTGGCACTCGGACATCGCCGACGGGATCGCCCCTGGCAACCTGCTGCTCTTCGCCCACGGCTTCGCGATCCACTTCGAGCAGATCCAGCCGCCCGCCGGCGTCGACGTCGGCATGGTCGCGCCCAAGGGCCCAGGCCACCTGGTCCGCCGCCAGTACGAGGAAGGCAACGGCGTGCCCTGCCTGATGGCCGTGCACCAGGACGCCACCGGCCACGCCCATGGCCTGGTCCTCGCCTACGCCTCGGGCATCGGCGGTGGCCGAGCCGCGGTGATCGAGACGACCTTCAAGGACGAGTGCGAGACCGATCTCTTCGGTGAGCAGGCGGTCCTCTGCGGCGGCGCCAGCGAGCTGGTCCGGGCGGGCTTCGAGACCCTGGTTGAGGCCGGCTACGACCCGCGCCTCGCCTACTTCGAGTGCCTCCACGAGCTCAAGCTCATCGTGGACCTGATGTACGAGAAAGGCATCACCGGGATGCGCTACTCGATCTCCAACACGGCCGAGTACGGCGACATGACCCGCGGCAAACGGGTGATCGGCGAGGAGTCCCGCGCGGCGATGAAGGAGATCCTCGGTGAGATCCAGTCGGGTGAGTTCGCCCGCGAGTGGATC
>DASWQV010000035.1:0-27516 GCA_036403515.1 Solirubrobacterales bacterium | reverse complement strand
TCCATCAGGTGGGTGCGCCCGGCCTTGACGACGTCGGCGAACTGCACGGACTTGCCGCCGAGCGCCGACTCCAGCTCGCCCATCGCCGGCAGCAGGTCGTGGGTGACCTCGTCGAGCGCCGCCAGGTGGACGGCGGAGGGGAAGACGTCATTGGAGGACTGGCCCATGTTGACGTGGTCGTTGGGGTGGGCCCCCTCGCCCGCGAGGTTGGCGAGCACCTCGTTGGCGTTCATGTTGGAGGAGGTGCCGGAGCCGGTCTGGAAGACGTCGATCGGGAACTGGTCGTCGTGTTCGCCCGCGGCGACCGAGTCGCCCGCGGCGGCGATCCGCTCGGCCAGCGCTGGGTCGAGCTCGCCGAGCTCGCCGTTGACCAGCGCCGCGGCGGCCTTCAGCCGGCCCAGCCAGCGGACGACGGGAACGGGAACCCGCTCGCCGGAAACGGGGAAGTTGTCGACGGCCTTGGTGGTCTCGCCACCCCAGAGCTGCTCAGTCAAGGTCTTGCCTCCATCGAAGTCGTGGTCTTCGCAGCGTATTCAGCCGCGGGCCTGCCCCGCGTCGAAGCCTTCGCGATAGGTGCTGAGGAAGGCCGCCGGCAACGGCCGGTTGTCGGGGCTGTAGCGGGCAGCGCTTGAGAGGCGGCGGATCAGCTCGGCGTGGATGCCGTTGGTTCCTCGAGCGCCCCGTTCGGCCGCGCCGAGCAGATAGCCAAGCTGGAGGTTGGCATCGCCGCCCGGTTTCGCACGGGACTCCGCATTGAGCTTCGTCGTCGCCGCGACCAGCGCGGCGCCGACCGTGGCGAGGTCGCCGGCCTGCTGGTTCTCGGCCAGGCATTCGCTTATCGTCGTCTCTCCTCGCAGCTTCACCACGCCCGGGGCGTCTGCCAGGGCCTCGAGGTAAGCCCCCGTACCGTCCAGACAGGCGGCGGGGGTCGAGTCACCCGGCTCCCCGCATCCGGCCAATGCAAGGAGAGAACCGGCGAGGATCGCGATCCACTTGCGCATCGACGCCATCCTAAGACCCCGGCGCAGCGCTTCACCAGGTGCAATGTTCGTCCTCGCGCAAAGCTCTACCAGGCGTAACGTTTTGTCCCAGCACAAGGCTTCACCAGGTGTAACGTTTTGTCTCCCTGGGGGATGAACAAAACGTTACGGCTCTTCTTGGGTTAGTCGTCGCGGGCGGAGAGGCCGCCGGAGCGGACCGAGGAGATGCCGCCAGCGGGGCCCGGCGGGGCTTTCGGCGGCGATTTGGGACGAGGATGGCGTGGTTGTCTCGGCGCCGGGCTGCCGACCGGGAAGACTTCGACCCATTCCGCCAGTTCGAACCGCGGCGCGAGGGCGTGGTTCCAGGAGAGGTGGAGGTGGTTGCCGCAGCCGTGGCCGGCGTCGCCGTCGTAGCCGACCCAGCGGAAGGGCAGCACGGGTTTGTTCTGGACCGGCTCAGCCCAGAGGGCCAGCCGCGTGATCCCAGCCCAGGTGGCGTCGCATTTACCGCTGGTGCCGTTCAGCGGCACGAGGTCGACGGCGAGGCCGTTGTAGTGATCGGAGCCCCTCACGTGGCAGTTGTTGCAGCCGACGTGTTCGCCGTTGGGCAGTGGCCCCGAGTAGCCGTCGGTCACGTAGATCGAGAAGTGCTGGGAGATCCAGCGCAGGTCAGGCACGATGCGGCTGTCGACCATGTCGCCTTCTTCGTGGGGAATCGCTGCCGGGATTGGCACGATTTCGCCCGGCGCGTAGACGAGCCTGGTCGAGGCCGGCCCGGCGTTGCCCGAGGCGGCAGCGAGCAGGCAGAGGGCAAGCACCGCGGCAGCAGCGAGCAGGGTCTTGCCCACCCGGCCCGCCAAGTCATCCTTGCGGTCGTATTTCTTTCCGTTATCCGGAGAGAAGTACGACATCGTCTTGGCTTGCGGTGCCATGGCTTTACTCATCGGTCCAGCGGAGCGTCCCCTTGAGAACAGCAATGCACCGGTAGGGTTCCGCCCGGCATGCCGAGCGTTCGAGAGGCCAGCTTCGATCTTTTCCGCGAGCAGGGGATGACGACGATGTTCGGCAACCCGGGTTCGACCGAGCTGCCGATGCTGGCCGATTTCCCCTCTGACTTCCGCTATGTGCTGGGGCTGCAGGAGGCGGTAGTGGTCGGCATGGCCGACGGCTACGCCCAGGCCTCGGGACGGACCACCGTCGCCAACCTTCACACCGCCCCTGGGGTCGGCAACGCGATGGGGGCGATCTTCAACGCCCAGGCCAACCACTCGCCGCTGCTGATCACCGCCGGACAGCAGGCGCGGGCGCAGATCACCCTGCAGGCGAACCTGACCAACCGCGACGCGATCCGCATGCCGCACCCGCTGGTCAAGTGGTCCTACGAGCCCGCCCGGGCCGAGGACGTGCCGCTTGCCCTCGCCCACGGCGCCCACCTCGCCGGCCTGCCGCCGAAGGGCCCGGTCTTCGTCTCCCTGCCGATGGACGACTGGTACGCCGAGGTCGACGAGGCCGACGCGCGCGAGGCGATCAGCCGCCGCGTCGACGGTCGAGCCGTCGCCGATCCCGCTGCGGTCCGCGTCCTCGCCGACCGGCTGGACGCCGCCGTCAACCCGGTGCTGGTCGCCGGCCCCGACATCGACGCCTCCGGCGCCTGGCAGGACGCGATCGCCCTCGCCGAGCGCCAGCGCCTGCCGGTCTGGGCGACGCCCGCCCCCGGCGGAGGCCGCATCGGCTTCCCCGAGAACCACCCCAACTACCGCGGCGTGCTGCCGCCGGCAATCGGCCCGGTCGGCCAGACCCTCGAGGGGCACGACCTGATCCTGGTCGTCGGCAGCTCGGTCTTCCCCTACTACCCCTACATCCCGGGACCGCTGTTGCCCGAGGGGGCGAAGCTGGTCGCGATCACCAGCGATCCCGACGAGGCGGCCCGGGCCCCGATGGGCGACGCTCTCGTAGCCGATGTGAAGTTGACCCTGGCGGCCCTGCTCGAGCAGGTGCCCGAGTCGACGCGAACGGCGCCCGAGCCCAACCAGGGCCCGCAGGAAATCCCGCCCAGCGACCCGCTCAACCCCTCGACCGTGCACACCGCCCTCGCCGAGGTCTTTCCCGATGACGGCATCGTCGTGCTCGAGTCGCCGACCAGCACCCTGGCGCTGCGCAACCAGATGCGGCTCTCGCGGCCGGGCAGCTACTACTTCGCCGCCGGCGGCGGCCTCGGCTTCGGCCTCGCCGCCTCTGTTGGGGTCCAGCTCGCCCAGCCGGATCGCCCTGTCGTCTGCGTGATCGGCGAGGGCTCGGTCCAGTACGCGGTCAGCGCCTTCTGGAGCGCCGTCGCCTACAAGGCCCCGGTCACCTTCCTGGTCGTGCGCAACGAGGAGTACGGGATCCTCAAGTGGTTCGCCGAAGTCGAGCAGGTGGAGGGGGCTCCCGGCCTCGACCTGCCGAAGCTCGACGTCGCCGCGATCGCCGAGGGCTACGGGATCGCGGCGCACCGGGTCAAGGATCGCGACGAAGTGCGCGATGCCCTCTCCAAATCGATCGCCTCCTCCCGGCCGGAACTGGTCGAAGTCCCGGTCGCGCCCGGGATGGCGCTCTTCTAAGCTGGCCTGACCATGGCGCTGCTGGAGCGAAACGTCTCCTCGCTCGCGCCGCCGGTGGCCGAGCCCGCGTCCGACCGCGCCCCGGACTCGATTTCCGCAGGTGTGGCGCAGCCGCTGCGCGGTGAGCTAGAAGAGCTGCTCGGCCCCGACCGCCTGCTCGGCCGCGTCAGCGACATCGTTCGCTACGCCTCCGACGCCAGCCCCTACCGTCTCCTTCCGCAGGCGGTGGTGATGGCGCACGATGCAGAGGACGTTGCCAAGGTCCTCGCCTATGGCCGCCGCAACGGCATCCCGGTCACCTTCCGCGCCGGCGGCACCAGCCTCAACGGCCAGGGGCAGAGCGACGGCATCCTGGTCGACGTGCGCCGCCATTTCGGTGGCATTGCGGTCGAGGACGGCGGCGCCCGGGCAAGGGTCAAGACCGGCACCGTGCTCGGTCACGCGAACCGGGTGCTGGCGCCGTATGGCCGCAAGCTCGGCCCCGATCCCGCCAGCACTGACATCGCCTGCGTCGGTGGCGTGATCGCCAACAACTCGGGCGGGATGCGCTGCGGCGTCAGCAAGGACTCCTACTCGACCGTGCGCTCGATGACGCTGGTGCTTGCCTCCGGCACGACCATCGACACGGCCGCCCCGGACGCCGCCGAGCGCTTCGCGGCGGAGGAGCCCGAGCTGGCCGCCGGCCTCGCCGCGATCCGCGATGAGATCCGCGCCGACGCCGAGCTGAGCGAGCGCATCCGTCGCAAGTTCGCGATCAAGAACACGACCGGCTACCGGCTCTGCGCCTTCCTCGACGCCGACGAGCCGCTGGAGATCTTCCGCCGCCTGGTGATCGGCTCGGAGGGTACGCTCGCCTTCGTCGCCGAGGCGGTCTTCGAAACCGTGCCGCTGCCGGCCCGGACGACCACGGCCTGGGTCCACTTCCCCGGCATCGACGAGGCGATCGCGCCGGTCCGCGACCTGGTCGAGAGCGGCGCCACAGCGGTCGAGCTGATGGTTGCGCCGGCGCTGATCACCGCTGCCTGGAACATGGTCGGCGCGCCGCAGGAGTGGAAGGAGCTGCCGCCGGAGTCGGCGGTGCTGCTGGTCGAGTACGGCGCCGGGACCGACAAGGAGCTCGACGCTCACCTCGCCAAGGCCGGCGAGATCTTTCCCGCCCATGAGACGATCCGCCCAATCGAGTTCACCCGCGAGGCCGAGGGGATCGAGCTCGCCTGGCGCGTGCGCGAGGGCCTTCACGGCCTGATCGGCCGCCTGCGCATGCCCGGCACGGCGCTGATCGTCGAGGACGTCTGCGTGCCGCCGGAGCGGATCGCCGAGGGCGCCCGCGACCTGCAGTCGCTGCTCGGCGAGCACGGCTTCCTGCCCGGGGTGGCCGGCCACGCCTCCGCCGGCAACCTGCACTTCATGCTGACCCCGGACTTCGCCAAGCAGGAGGACCTCGAGCGCTACGAGGCCTTCATGGCGAAGCTGGTCGAGCTGATCGTCGGCAAGTACCACGGCTCGCTCAAGGCCGAGCACGGCACCGGGATCAACATGGCTCCCTACGTGGAGCGCGAGTGGGGCGAGGCGGCGACTGAGCTGATGTGGCGGGTCAAGCGGCTCGCCGATTCCGACGGCGTGCTCAACCCCGGTGTCGTCCTCAACCGCGACCCCGATGCTCACCTGCGAAACCTCAAAACCACGCCGCAGATCGAGGACTCGGCCAACACCTGCGTCGAGTGCGGCTTCTGCGAGCCGGTCTGCCCGAGCCGCAACCTGACAACCACCCCGCGCCAGCGGATCGTCCTGCGCCGCGAGATGGCGCGCCAGCCCATGGGCTCGCCGGTGCAAAAGGCATTGCTCGAGGAGTACGAGTACGACTCGCTGGAGACCTGTGCCGCCGACGGCTCCTGCCAGCTCGCCTGCCCGGTCGGGATCGACACCGGCGCGATGATCAAGGAGCTCCGCAAGCAGCGGCACACGGAGCGCGCCGAAGCCGCGGCGCTGGCGACGGCAAAGCGCTGGGGCGCGGTCGAAGGGGCTTCGCGACTGGGACTCCGGCTGGCTGGGCCCCTTGTGCGCCGGACCACGCGTGGGCGTGGCTTGCCTGGGGCCGCCCGGTGGGGAGGAGGGGGTGACCCTCTCCCGACAAAAGCGGGGAGTGTCGGGAGAGGGTCACCCGCTCCTCCCCGAAGCGCCGCCGCCGTTTACGTGCCCAGCTGCACGAATCGCATCTTCGCCGGTAACCCGGTCGAGGCGTTGGTGGCGGTTTCCGCTCGGGCCGGGATGCCGGTCTGGATTCCCGATGACGTGGCGGGGAGCTGCTGTGGACTGCCCTGGAGCTCGAAGGGCTTTGGCGACGCTCACCGCCACAAGGCGAACGAGATGGTCGAGCGTCTCTGGGCCTGGAGCGGCGAGGGGGATCTCCCAGTCGTGATCGACGCCGCGTCCTGCACCCAGGGCGTCAGCGAACCCGGCGAGGGCGTGCTCAGCGAGGAGAACGCCGAGCGGCTCGCCCAGCTGGAGATCCTCGACTCAGTCGTCTGGGCGCACGACCGGCTGCTGCCGAAGCTCGAGATCAGTTCGAGGGTCGCCTCCGCCACCGTCCACCCGACCTGCGCCACCCGGCACATGGGCCTTGCGCCGCGCCTGCGGACGCTCGCCGGCGCCCTCGCCGACGAGGTCTACGTCGCCCCCTCGTCGACCTGCTGCGGCTTCGCCGGCGATCGCGGCATCTCCCATCCTGAGCTCACCGCGTCCGCTACGCGTCCGCAGGCGGAAGAGCTCGCCGGGCGCCACTTCGACGCGCACCTCTCCAGCAACCGCACCTGCGAGATCGGCCTCAGCCGCGCCACGGGTGAGGACTACGAGTCGGTGCTGATCCTGCTCGAGCGCCTGACTCGCTGAGCAGGCCCTTGCCTGACAGCCCCGGTCGGGTCGCTAGCGCGTCAGGCTTTCGCCGCCGCGACCGCGGCGGCGCCCTGCTCGTCGGCGCCGGCCTCGACCTCGAGTACCGCCTCGACCATCCTGCGGTCCCTCTCCATTCGCCGGTCGAGCAGCGGGTTGACGATCCCGCGCAGGGCGGAGACGTAGCGCCACCACTTCGGCGCGAAGATCCGCGGCGCGCGCTCTTCGATGCCGCGGACGATCGCCGCCCCGGCCGCGCTGGGGGGAATTCTTTTGAGCAGGAAGTCAGGCGTGTTTTCCTGCAGGCGGTTCGAGCCCGGCCGGGCGACGGCGTCCTGGACCATCTTGGTGTCGACCCAGCCGAAATAGGCGACGCTCGCGCTGGCGCCCAGCGGCGTCAGCTCGGTGCGCAGCGCTCGCCCCATCGACTCGACCCCCGCCTTGGCGACCGCGTAGGGGCTGTTGAGCACGCCGTTCATGAAGGCGTAGACGGAGGACGTGACGACCACGTGGCCGCGGCGCTCGACGATCTGCGGCAGCGCCGCCCGCACGGTGCGCCAAACGCCGAGCAGGTCGACCTCGAATACCCGCTCCCATTCCTCGACCGAGATCCCCCGGGTGGTCGCCGTCTGGCTCTGGGCGATGCCGGCGTTGGCGACGACGACGTCGAGGCCACCGAAGCGCTCGACCGTCTCGGCGACTGTCTGCATCATCGCGCTGTGATCGGTGACGTCGGTGGCAATCCCGATCGCCCGCTCGCCGATCCGCTCGGCCGCATCACGCGCCTCGCCCGCAGCGAGGTCCACGACCGCCACCGAGGCGCCGCGCATGTGCAGCTGGCGCGCCGTCTCGAAGCCGATCCCGCGGGCGCCGCCGGTGACCAGCGCCACCTTTCCATTCAGGTCGTAGGTCATGGCGAGTTGCACCCTATATGGCGAGTCCCTGACGAATGCGCAGATACGACCTGACGGATACGCAATCCCCCCCGGCCTAGAATCCCGCGCGCATGCCCGGCTTCCGTCCAGTCGACACCAAGCAGTCCTTCCCTGAGCTGGAGGAGCGCACGCTCAAGCGCTGGCGCGAACGGAAGGTCTTCGACCGCTCGCTGGCCCAGCGCGATGGCGCCGAGCTCTGGAACTTCTACGAGGGACCGCCGACTGCCAACGGCCGGCCCGGCTCCCACCATGTCCTTGCACGCGTCTTCAAGGACATCTACCCGCGCTACCGCTCGATGCGCGGCTATCGCGTGCCGCGCAAGGCGGGCTGGGACTGCCACGGTCTGCCGGTCGAGATCGAGGTCGAAAAACAGCTCGGCATCTCCTCCAAGCAGGAGATCGAGGAGTACGGGATCGACAAGTTCAACGCCCGCTGCCGGGCCTCGGTCTTCGAGTACGTCGAGGAGTGGAACCGGCTCACCGAGCGGATCGGCTTCTGGATCGACCTCGACGACCCCTACGTCACCCTCGACGACGACTACATCGAGTCGGTCTGGTGGTCGCTGCGCCAGCTCTGGGACAAGGACCGCCTCTACGAGGGTCACAAGGTGGTGCCCTACTGCCCGCGCTGCGGGACCGCGCTCTCCTCGCACGAGGTGGCGCTGGGCTACAAAGACGTCGAGGATCCCTCGATCTACGTGCGCTTCCCGCTGCTCGCCGAGGACGGCAGCGAGAGCGGTGAGTCACTGCTCGTCTGGACGACGACGCCATGGACTCTGCCGGGCAACGTCGCGGTCGCGGTGGCGCCGGAGGTGACCTATGTCAAAGCGCGCTGCGGGGACGAGACGCTGGTTCTGGCTGAGCCGCTGGTCGAACGGGTGCTCGGCGAGGGCGCCGAGGTGCTCGATCGCCTACCCGGCTCCGCGCTGGTTGGGCGCCAGTACAGGGGACCGGTCTTCGAGCTGGAGGAGGGCCCCGCCAATGCGTTCCGCGTCCTCGCCGGCGACTTCGTCACCACCGAGGACGGAACCGGCCTGGTCCACATCGCTCCCGCTTTCGGGGAGGACGACTATGCGGTCGCTGCAGCCAACGGCGTCTTCGACCCGACCGAGCACGGCACGCTCTTCAACCCAGTCAACCTCGAAGGCCGCTTCGACCGGCGCGTAAGCGGCTTCGAGGGCCAGTTCGTCAAGGATCCCGAGGTCACGAAGGCGTTGATCGAAGACCTCAATCGGCGCGGGCTGCTCTTCCGCGAGCAGGTCTACGAGCACGCCTACCCGCACTGCTGGCGCTGCGACACGCCGCTGCTCTACTACGCGAAGTCGAGCTGGTACGTCGCCACCTCGCAGGTTCGCGACCGGCTGCTCGCCAACAACGAGACGATCGGCTGGCATCCGGAGCACATCAAGGACGGGCGCTTCGGCAAATGGTTGGAGAACAACGTCGACTGGGCGCTCTCGCGCGACCGCTACTGGGGCACGCCGCTGCCGATCTGGCACTGCACGGCCGGGGACTGCGCCGAGCAGTACTGCGCCGGCTCGGTCGCCGAGCTGCGCGAGCGGGCCACGGGGGAGCTCCCCGACGATCTGCACCGTCCCTACATCGATGAGGTCACGCTCGAGTGCGACAAGTGCGGCGGTGAGATGCGCCGGGTCGAGTCGGTGATCGACACCTGGTACGACAGCGGCGCGATGCCCTTCGCACAGCTCCACTACCCGTTCGAGAACGAGGAGCTGTTTGCCGAGCGCTTTCCCGCCGACTTCATCTGTGAGGCGATCGACCAGACACGCGGCTGGTTCTACACGCTCCTGGCCGAGTCGACGCTGCTCTTCGACACCTCCAGCTACCGCAACTGCGTCTGCCTCGGACTGATCCTCGATCCCGAAGGTCAGAAGATGTCGAAGAGCAAGGGCAACGTGGTCGAGCCCTGGGATGTGATCTCCGCCCACGGCGCCGACGCCTTCCGCTGGTACTACCTGACCGCGCAGCAGCCCTGGTCGGGATATCGCTTCTCGGTCGACACGGTCGGCGAATCGGTCCGCCAGTTCCTACTCACCCTCTGGAACACCTACTCCTTCTGGGTCCTGTACGCCAACGCGGAGGATCTGGGCCCCGGTGACTTCAGCGATCAAACGCTGAGCTCGCCTTTTTCCGACCCCACGGGGAATCAAGGCGAAGTCATCGAGATGGAGGACCTGGATCGTTGGGCGCTCTCGCGCCTCCAGGCAACGATCTCGATCGTTCGGGAGCGGATGGACGAGTTCGACTGCACGGTCGCCGGTCGCGCGATCGCAGAGTACGTCGAGGAGCTCTCCAACTGGTATGTGCGGCTCTCGCGCCGGCGCTTCTGGGAAGGCGATCGGGCGGCGTTCGCGACCCTGCGCCACTGTCTGCTCGAGACCGCGGCGCTGCTCGCTCCCTTCACGCCCTTTCTCGCCGACGAGATTCACCTCAATCTCGCCGGTGGCGAGGCGGAAGAGCTGGGTGGACAGCCGGACTCGGTCCACCTGCGCGACTTCCCGGCCGTCGATCCCGCCCTCGCCGATCCAGAGCTGGAAAGGGCAATGGAGGCGGTCCGCCTAACAGTCGAGCTCGGCCGCGCCGCGCGCGCCCAGGCCAAGGCGAAGATGCGCCAGCCGCTGCGCCGCGCCGTGATCGTCGCCAACGACGCCGAGCGTGCCGCGATCGAGGCCCGCGCCGAGCTGGTCACCGCCGAGCTCAACGTCAAGGAGCTCGACTTCGTCTCCGAGGAGGCCGACCTGATCAGCTATGCGGTCAAGCCCAACTACCGCGCGCTCGGCCCGCGCTTTGGCAAGCGAATGCCGCAGGTTGCCGCTGCGGTCGAGGCGCTCGACCCCGTTCACGTCGCCAGGGTGATGGCAGACGGCGGCGAGATCGGCATCAACGTCGAGGGCAACGACCACACAATCGGCCCCGACGAGGTCACCCTCGCTCTGCAGCCGCTGGAGGGCTATGAGGTCGAGGCCGAGGCCGGCCACGCGGTCGCCCTGCAGCTGGAGCTCGACGACGAGTTGCGCCGCGAGGGCATGGCCCGCGAGATCGTCCACGCCGTCCAGAACGCCCGCAAAGTCGCCGGCCTCGACATCTCCGACCGGATCGAGCTGGCCCTCGGCGGGGACGGGGAGCTGCTCGCCGCGGCTCGTGAGCACGAGCCCTACATAGCCGGCGAGGTCCTCGCCAGCGCGATTTCCTATCAAGCACCCGGGGGCACGCCCGCCAAGCTCGACGGGCGCGAGCTTCAGATCGCCCTCTCGCGCACAACCCGCTGAGCCGGCTGCGCGTCTTTCGTGCAATGGAATTCTCCGAATGCCGACATTGTGCGCACCCCGTGCGCGCCCGAAATGTTTACGGTGCAATCATGCACCTGATGAGGGAGAGCTGGACAGACGTGCGATTGGACGACTTCCGCGGGGACGTCGATCGCCGATTCGACGAGGTCGATCGACGCTTCAACGAAGTCGACCGCCGTTTCGACAAGGTAGACCAACGCTTCGACAAGGTCGAGGGCGAAGTTCGCGAGCTGCGCAGTGAGATGAAAGCCGGGTTCGAAACGATCAACCGCACGATGGTCCACGGCGTCGTCGCCCTCTCGGCCTCCTTCATCGCCGGCTTCGCGGCAATCGTCACCCAGCTCTAGTCGGCCGACCGATCCTCGACCACTTCCAGCTGAGGCGTAGGGGACGTAAGGCGCCCCTCCCCAGGAGGCCGTCGCGCAGCTGGAATGGCTTGCCGCTTCGGGAGGTGGTCGCCAAGCCTCCCGGGGAGGGGCGCCTTACGTCCATCGGGCGCCGAGCTACGACCGCGCTCAAGGTGCGGAAGCCCTTCCGCGAAAGCTTCCACGAGCTGAGCCGTTCTCGGGTCACCTGTCGAAGCAGTCCCGGGAGCCCTCTCCGGAAGGCTTGGCGGTCACGCTGGAACCCGCGCCCCGGACCTGCTGCGCAACGGCCTTCGGGAGAGGGCTCCCGGGACTGCTACCCAGGCGTCTAATCCGTGCGTGACTCGCCGATGATGAAGTCGGTCTTCTTCGAATCCGAGAACTTGACCCAGCAATGGTCGGGGGCGACGCCGGCCACCTCGATGAGCGCCGCTTCGATCCGTTTGGCGATCTCGGCCTTCTGGTCGTCCGAGCGGCCCTCGAACCAGTTGACCTCGACGAATGGCATCGAAGCGGGCGGGGGCGGCCGCTAGGCCAGGGCCGGCTCGAGCTCGGCCTCGAGGCGACGCTTGGGCATCGCTCCGATCACCTTCTTGGCGATCGCCCCGTCCTTGAAGAGGATCAAGGTCGGGATCGAGAGGACTTCGTACTGAGCGGCAGTCTGCTGGTTCTCGTCGACGTTGATGCTGACGATGTGCAGATCCTCGCGCTCGGTCTCCATCTCCTCGAGCACCGGATGGACGACGCGGCAGGGGCCGCACCAGGGGGCCCAGAAGTCGACCAGCACGGGCCCGTCGGCCTCGAGGACCTCGGACTTGAAGGTGTCGTCTGTCACGTCTTGGAGCTTGCCTGTCACTGGAATCGGTCTCCTGAGGCTCGAGGTTCGTCGCTCAATACTTCATAAAGTATAGCGAGGTCTATCCGGTCGTACTTGTATCCGGATAGCGGCGAGAAATACGACCTCAGCCGCGGGCGGCTCATCGCCCATAGCGTAGAAGGGGGACTCGCCAGATCGCCTCGAGCACGATCGAGCGGCTCATCTTCGAGCTTCCTGCCTGTCGGTCGCGGAAGACGATCGGCACCTCGACCACATCGAAGCCCAGCTCGATCGCCCTGTAGGTCACCTCGACCTGAAAGGCGTAGCCGCGTGCGCGGACCGCGTCGAGGTCGATCGCCTCGAGTACCTCGCGGCGGAAGCACTTGAAGCCACCGGTTAGATCGCGCACGCTGAGGCCGAGGACGAACTGCGCGTAGGCGCTGCCGCCACGGCTGATCGCGCGTCTGAGCGGACCCCAATCGGTGACGCCGCCGCCCGGCACATAGCGCGAGCCGATCACGACGTCGGCGCGTTCAGCCGCCTCGAGCAGTCTCGGCAGGTAGGCCGGCTCATGGGAGAAATCGGAGTCCATCTCGACCACCAGGCCGGCGCCGCCGGCCAGGGCCCTGCGGAAGCCGGCGATGTAGGCGGGGCCGAGACCTTCCTTGTGCGGCCGGTGCAGGAAGTGAACGGACTCATGGCCCTCGCTGAGTCGGGCGGCGATCTCGCCGGTCCCGTCCTGGGAGTTGTCATCGACGATCAGGACCTGGGCATCGCTGGGCAGCTTGTCGCGGGCCTCCTTGACCAGGCGCTCGATGTTGGTCGCCTCTTCATAGGTAGGCAGGACAAGCCAGGCTGGCCCTCTCTCGGGCTTGCTCGCGGGCATTTGCCGGGGCGATGCTAGTGAGGAACTTCAGCGACGGCTAAAGAGCCTCACCCGCTCGCTAGCTTGCAGGGATGACCAACGCCGAGATCGCCGCCGCCCTCGACGAGCTCGGCGTGCTCTACCAGCTCGACGGCGCGGTCAAATACAGAGTGCTCGCCTACGGCGCCGCGGCGAAGGCGGTCCGCGAAAGCCCGGTCTCGGTTGCCGATCTCGCCGCGGCGGGGCGGGCTACCGAGGTTCCCGGCGTCGGCAAGACGCTGGCGGAAAAGATCGACGCGCTGCTCGAGACCGGTGAGATACCCGCGGCGGTGAAGTTGAAGGCGAAGTTCCCGCCGACCCTGGTTGAGGTGACACGTGTGCCCGGAGTCGGGCCCAAGACGGCGCGGCGGCTGTTTGACGAGCTTGGCGTCACCAACCTGGAGGACCTGAAAGCGGCGGCGGAGGGAGAACGCATCCGTGCGTTGAAAGGGCTCGGCCCCAAGGCGGAGGAAAACGTCCTGGCGGGCCTGGAACGACTCGGCGATCCAAGCGAGGGCTCTGGGCGCGTGCTGCTCTCGATGGCCCGGCCGATCGCCGAGGAGCTGGCGAGGACGCTGCGCGAACACCCAGCCGCCGTTCGGGTCGAGGTGGCCGGTTCGGTGCGCCGCTGGGCCGAGACCTGCAAGGACATCGACCTGATCGCGACCGCGGACCAACCCACCGCCTTGGCCGAGCACTTCGTCGCCAGCTCGCTGATCGCGGCGGCCGGCACGCCGGGGCCAAACGGCGTGCGGGCGCAGACGCACAATGGGATCGCGGTTGACCTCCGCATAGTCGCCCCCGATGCCTTCGGCAACCTGCTCCAGCACTTCACCGGTTCGCAAGCCCACAATGTGCAGCTCCGCGAGCAGGCGGTCAGTCGCGGGCTCTCGGTTTCCGAGCACGGGATCACTGAGGTCGAGAGCGGTGAGGTCGAGCGCTGCCCCGACGAGGAGGCGGTCTACGAGCGCCTCGGTTACGCCTACATCGTGCCGGAGCTGCGGGAGGGGCGCGGCGAGTTGAAAGCCGCACGGGTGGGAGGCTTGCCAAAGCTGGTCGCGCTCGAGGAGATCCGCGGCGACCTGCACTCTCACACCACCCTCTCCGACGGCCGCAACACGCTCGAGGAGATGGCGGCCGCCGGCCGCGATCGCGGCTATGCCTACATGGCGATCACCGACCACTCCGCGAGCCATGGATTCGGCGACCACGTCACTACCGAGCGGCTCTGGGAGCGGATCGCCGAAGTCGAGGCCTGGAATGACGGCGGCGCCGGCGACCTCCGGCTGCTTGCCGGTTCGGAGATCAACATCGGCCTCGACGGTGCGCTCGACTATCCCGATGACGTGGTCGAAGCGCTCGACTGGGTCGTCGCCAGCGTCCACACTTCCTTCGCGATCTCCGAGAAGGAGATGACCGCCCGCGTGCTGGCCGCGATCGAGAACCCGCTGGTCGACTGCATCGGCCACCTGACCGGGCGCCTGATCGGTCGCCGCGAGCCCTACGGGGTCGACATCGAGGCGGTCGCCGAGGCGGCGGCGCGGACCGGGACGATGTTGGAGATCAACGGCAATCCAAATCGGCGCGACCTCTCTGAGCATCACGCCCGCTTGGCGGCGGAGGCGGGGGCGACGATTGTGCTCAACACGGATGCTCATGGGGTCGACACGCTCAACAACATGGCCTACGCAGTGGCCACTGCGCGGCGGGCCTGGCTCACCAGAGACGACATCGCCAATACGCGGAGTTGGGACGACTTTAAGAAGCTGCGGAAGCGGTAGGGCGGCGGGTCTGTCTCGCGGGAACCCTCGCACCGCCTGTGGCGGTGCGAATTAAGTGCCGCTTCGCGGCTGAGAATTACTCTGCGGAGCCGCTTCGCGAAGGTTCCCGCGAGACAGACTCCGCCGCCCACCGCATTCGCCGCGTTATTCCAGTGCGAAAACCACGCGGACCGAGGCTGTGACCATGGAGGCGCCGGGCTTGGCGGGCGGGGCAGGAACCTCCGCTCCTGCTTGAGGTCCCTCGGTCTTGGCGGTTCCTTCGACCGGCACCGCTTCTGTCGCTTCTTCGATCGTGATTGCGGGGCCGAGCGTGGCGCCGGCGCGGGTGGCAAGGGTCAGGGCCTTTGATTTAGCCTGGTCAAAGGCGGCGAGGAGGGTGTTGTTGTAGGCGGCTTCGGGGTTGCTGGCGAAGAAGTCGGGGCCGCGGGTGCCGGTGGCGCCAGCTGCTACGGCGGCGTTGACGAGTTCGCCGGCGCGCTGTGGTTCGTGAAGGACGACGCCGACGCCCTCGGAGGCGCGGTAGAGGACGTGCTTGTCTCGGCTGACCTTGCGAACCGAGATCTGGCCGGTGGCGATGTCACCGGCACCAATCCCCGGCGTTGCCTGGACTGCCGCGATCACAGCTTGCAGCTTGGCCGCAACGACATGCAGAGCGGCTCCCCGACTCTTGCGTTCCTTGCTGACGGAGAAGCCGAGCTTGGCGGCGTCATTGGGAACCTTCTGCGTCGCCGAGCCCCTGACGGTGACGGTTCGTTCTGCGGCGCTCGCGTCCATTGGGAGGAGCAGAGCGAGCGCCAGCATGGCCAGCGCAATCGGCAGGGGTCGAGCCATCTGGGCTGACGCTACCTGCTGGCGGCGACGCTACTCAGGCGTGGGCGCGGCGGCTGCTGCGCAAGCCAGGGGTTCGGACCAGCTGGATCGGGCGCAGGGCGGAGCTCGGAACGACGTAGAACTTGACGCCGTCGCGTTGCTCGATCGCCAAGACGGCGGCCTCCCTGGAGTGCCAGGCGAGCGAGACGAGCAGGGCGTAGCCAGCGCCGATTGCAGCCACGCCGGGGAAGAAGACGCCGAGGGCGCCGGCCGCGATCGCCGTTGCCGCTATCGGCCAGAGGCGGCCGAAGGAGATCCGGGCCGGGGTCTCCGGGGGAAGCGACGTGGCGGTCTTCGCCCGCGCCAGGGTGTCGCGGAGCGCATCGGCGGCGCGCGATGGGCGGCCGAGGTAAAAGCCGATCACCACTGCCAGAAGCCACCAGACGGCGGCGACGATCAGGGTCCTCGTGTCGCCGTCGCGGTTGGCGGCAATTGCCGCGATCGTCGCCAGGGCGGTCGCCTCGGCGCCGGTCAGCAGGACGGTCACGCGCAGCAGGTCGGTGTAGGGCACCTCGCTACTCCGCCAATGCCTCGAGCATCGCCAGCCAACCGGCCGGGCCGTCGACGAGCAGGTCCGCCTCTCCGGCGAGCTGTGGAGGCGCCTCGGGGGAGATCACGCCGACGCAGACGGCGGTCTCCAGCTCTCCCTCGTCGCGCAGCTCGCGAAGGCGGCGGAAGGCGTCGAGATCGGTGCGATCGTCGCCGGCGTAGATCGCCGCCGTCACGCCGTCGGCGGCAAGCAGCGCCGCAACCGCCGCGTCCTTGCCGCCACCGCCAATCGGCCGCAGCTCGAGCACCTTGCGGCCCCAGCGCGGTTCGAGCTTGGACCGTCCGGCCTCGGCGGCGATCTCATGGGCGCGGGCCTCGGCACCGCGCTCGTCTGCCGCGCCGCGCCAGTGCAGGCTTTGAATCGGGCCCTTGTCCTCCAGCCGAAGGCCGAGCGACACGAGCTCGTCGGCTTTCAGCGCGGCGATGAAGTCTGCCGCGCCGCGCTCCTGGCCGGCGAGCGCGGGATCGAGCTGTGGCTGCTGGTCGCCGGGCATCAGCAACTCGAGCCCGTGGTTGCCGGCGTAAGTGATCCCTTGTACGCCAACCAACCGTCGCGCCTCGAGCGCCTGGCGCCCGGAGATGCAGCCAACCAGGCCGAAGCTTTCGTTCAGCGCTTCGAGCAGCTCGGTCGCCCGCGCCGGCACGGCGGCCTGCTCGGGCCGCTCGACGATCGGGGCCAGGGTGCCGTCGACATCGGTCAGGATCGCCGAGCGGGCGGGATTCGCGCGCAGTCGGTCCAGCAGCGAGCCCTCGACTCCCGCGCCTGTCTCAGATTCGAGCGACACTGCATCTAGTATCGCGGCACGATGCGCGCGGACCCGGCGATGCCGTCCCATCCCGTTCTCAAGCTCGCCGCGATCGGCACGCTTGCGGGAGCCTTCAGCGGCCTCTTCGGGGTTGGCGGCGGCACCGTCATCGTCCCCCTCCTGATCTTCTGGTTCGGCTACGGCGAGCGGCTGGCGACGGGAACCAGTCTCGCCGCGATCGTCCTGATCGGCCTGCTCGGCACGATCGCCCAGGGCGGCATCTACGGCAACGTCCATGTGGTCAGCGGGCTGCTCTTGGCGGTTCCCGCTGTGATCGGCGTCGTGATCGGCACCGCCGTGCAGCAGCGCATCTCCCAGCGCATGGTCTCGATCCTCTTCGCGGCCCTGCTGATCGCGATCGCGATCGAGCTGGTGCTCAAATGAGCTTCCGGTGCGCCTTTCCCCCGCTATACCGAGATAAAGCGCACCGGAAGGGGCTGTCGTGAGCGGCGACGAGCTGCTGGCGGCGCTGATCTGCATGGCCGGGGGCTTCACCGGCGGCATTGTCGGCGTCGGCGGTGGGGTGCTCTTCGTTCCTGCTCTGACGATCTTTATCGGCCTGAGCCAGGTCGAGGGAGAGTCGACCTCGCTGCTGATGATCGTCGTCGTCGCCCTGATCGGGGCGATTCGCCAGAACTCCTACGGCAACGTCAACGTCCGCAACGCGATCGTGATTGGCGCTCTTTCGCCGCTCGGGGTGCTGCTCGGCGTGGGGATCGCCAACCACGTCTCCGAGCGGGTTCTGCAGCTCTCCTTCGCTGTTCTGGCGCTGTTCATCGCCTATCGCCTGATCGTGCGGGCGCTGGCCGCGCCGGCTTAGCCCCGCTTGCAGCGCGGCTGCGACCCATCGGTAGTCTGAAAGCGTGGATTCACTCAGCTGGGAGGGCGACATCCCACAGCTTCGCAACCCGATCCTGGTCTGCTCGTTCCGGGGCTGGAACGACGCGGCCGCGGCGGCATCGACGGCCTTGACGGCGGTGGAAGACGCCTTCGACTCCGATCTGATCGCCAGGGTCGACGCAGAGGACTACTTCGACTTCCAGGCAACCCGCCCGACGATCGTCCTCACCGAGGGTCAGGCGCGCCGGATTGACTGGCCGCAGAACGACCTGGTCGCCGTCCGGGTACCGTCGGCCGAGCGCGATCTCGTCCTGCTCGACGGCACCGAGCCGAACCTGCGCTGGCGCACCTTCTCTGAGACGATCGCCACCGCCGCCGACGCTCTCGGCGTCGAGATGGTGATCACCCTGGGAGCTCTGATCGCCGAGGTGTCCCACACTCTGCCGGTGCCGATCACCGGCCTCGCCTCCGACGAGAAGCTGGTTGAAGAACTCGACCTGCAGCGCTCCAGCTACGAGGGACCGACCGGCATCGTCGGCGTCGTCCACGACTGCTGCCGCCAGGTCGGAATGACCTCCGCGTCGCTCTGGGCCGCGGTTCCCCACTACGTTGCCGCGGTTCCCAATCCAAAGGCCGCGCTGGCGCTGCTGCGCCGCCTCGAGGGCCTGACCGGTATCGCCGTCGATGCCACCGACCTCGAGGAAGAAGCCGACACCTACGAGGACCAGATCAACCGCGCGATCGCCGCCAACCCGGAGATAGAGGAGCTCGTCGACCGCATCGAGACCGAACAGTCCGAGCAAACCGAAGGCCCCGAGGACATCCCATCCGCGGACACGATCGCCAGGGACTTCCAGCAGTTCCTCCGTCAGCAGGGGAATCAGTAACGAGCGCTACTCCCGCGGGTGGCATGGGGAGGGGGCTGATAACGGACGCCCTGCGCCCGCCCGCAGGCCCCCTCCCCATGACAGGACCCGCGGGCCTACGCCCTTGTCCCTAACTCTCAGCGGCGGGGCAAATAAGCCTGTAGTCGCACCACCCGCAGGTGGTTGGCGAGGGCCGCGGCTCGAAGTCCTGGCCCAGCACACCTTCACCGACGGCAAGCACGGTCCGCTCGACCCGCTCGGCGTCGTCGGTCCTGACCGGCGCGGCGACCTTGTCGGCATCGAGCACGTAGTAGTAGCTGCCGGTTCCGGCCTCGAGCCCCCAGGCCTCGCGAGCGGCGAGCCGGTAGAGGGCAAGCTGCAGGTCGTTCTCGAGCTGTGCTTCGCTCTTGCGCTCGCCGGTCTTGTAGTCGATCAGCTCGTAGCTGCCGTCGGGGAGGCGGTCGACGCGGTCGACGCGGCCGCGCACCTGGTGCGGCCCGATCCGGATGTCGAACTTGCGCTCCAGCCAGACCGGTTCGCCCTCGCCCTCGCGCTCGCGCTCCCAGTAGAGCCGCATCGCCTCGCGGGCTCGGTCGCGGAACTGCAGCTCGTCATCGCTGGAGCCGAAGCCGGAACGCCGCCAGCCGGACTCGAAGAGATCCATCAGTCCGGCCAGCCCTCCTCCTCTGGCCTCCTCCTCGCCGGAGTCCTTGTGAAAGCGTTCCAGCACGCTGTGGATGAGAATTCCAAAGCGCTGGTTGATCGTCGGCTCCTGCGGAATGCCGAAGACCCGCCGGAACTTGTACTTGAGCGGGCAGGTCAGGTAGAGGTCGAGGTCCGAGGCCGAAAGGCTGAGCGCGCCGTCGCCGCGGCGGGGCAGGAAGGCTTCCAGCGAGGGCTCATGGCGGGCGGCGATCAGCCCGCGGCGACCGTCGCGCTCGTGCTCGGAATCGAGCAGGTAGGCATCGAGCGGCGAGGCATCGAGCTCGGCCTGCTGCTCGGGCGTGGCGACCTGCCGCAGCAGGCCGTTGACTGCCTCGATCGCCTCCGCGGTCGCCTCCTCGCCGGGCCGCTGGGCCAGCGCCGCCAGCTTGAGCAACTCGAGGTGGCGGGCAATCGCCCGGGTGACGTCCACGACTGTGTCCAGACGCGGCTCGGAAAGCTCGCGCCCTGCCTGCCAAGACGCCTCCAAGACCTCCTCGCGCAACTTGCGATAGGTCGCATGCAGGCCCTCCGCCGGCCCAAAGAGCTCCTCCTCGTGCAACTCCTCCGCCTCCGCGCCTGGTCCCTCGAGGTTGCCTTCGACGCGTGAGAGAACGAGCGTGGAGCGCGCCTGTGGGTCGCCCAGCTCGGCGCCGAGCATGAAGACGTGACCGAACTCGGCGCCCCTGGCGCTGCGGCCGTCAAGGCCTCGCACCGTGCCCGGCGATCGTGGCTCCTCGCCGCCGGCTGGCTCGACCCCAGCTTCGGCGACGGCGCTGAGGTAGCGGACGAAGTCTCGAGTCGAGCCGTGGGGCTCGCGCCTCGCCCACGCGGCGGCGAGTTCGGCCAGCCGCGAGAGGCCGAGCAGGCGCTCGGCAACCTCAGGCTCGGCGGCGAAGAGCCGCTGGCGGCGCAGGCCGACCCGCTCGATCAGCCGGCGTACGAATACGTCGGCACGACGTTCCTCCATCGCGCTCGACGCTTCTCCGTAGAGCTTGAGAAAGGACTGGATCCGCTCCCTTCCCTCAGGTGGGATCTGGGGGCTCTCCAGGGCGGCCTCGCAGGCGGAGACCATGTCGATCTTCCGCCGTCGCGCAATCGTTGTCAGCCGTGCCAGGTCGGTGGAGCGCAACTCGACCGGCGGTCGGGTCAGCGCCCGTGCGGCTGCCGCCGAATCGCCTGGATCGGCGAGCACTCGCAGCCAGGCGATCGCATCGCGAACCTCGGGACGCTGAAACAGGGCAGCCGGGCCGGCGAGATGAAACGGGATCCCGCGCTCCTCCATCGCCGCCGCGACCGCGCCGCCATCGGTCGCGAGGTTGTCGAGCAGCACGCAGATCGCCTCGGGCGATGTGCCGCCAACCAGCAGGTGCTCCACCTCCCGGGCGACTGCCTGGGCCTGAGCTCTCTCATTGGTGCAGCGCCAATGCCTGATGGCCGGCTCTCGAAAGCGTTTCTCCAGCTCGAGGACCGGCCCTTCTGGATGAAGGTGGTGAAACTCCGCCGTCCGCGGCTGGCGTGGGGGAAGGGGGGGCGAGGACGGTTTTGACCCGCCCGCAGGCCCCCCTCCCCCCACGATGGCACCCGCGGCCGCCCCGCTCGCGTCCCTTATCCCCAGGGCGTAGACGTGATTCGGATTCTCGCCGGCGAGCTTGGCGAGGATCGCCCGCTGGGCGGTCGTGGCGTCCTCGAGCTCGTCGACCATTACGTAGGAGAAGCGAGTCGCAACTTCAGCCGCGACGTCGGGCCGCTCATGAAGGAGCTTGTTGAAGGCGAGGAAGATGTCGCCGCGGTCGAGGTTGCCTGACTCGGAGAGGATGCGATCGTGGGCGGCGCAGAACTCGGCCAGCTCGGGCTCTGGCGGGTCTGAGCCCGCCTTCAGCTCATCTATTTGGGCCAGCAAGCGGGCGAGCAGGCCGGCCGGATTTCCGCGAATTTCCTGATTGCGAAGCGGCAGGTCGTCGATCCGGTCGAGAAGGATCGCGAGGCGCTCGGCTGGGCCGAGGACGTCGAAGAAGGGATCGAGGCCGGCGGCGGTCGAGTACTCGCGTAGGAGGCGTTCGCCGAGCACGTCCCAGATTCCGATCCAGAGCTCCTCGTAAGAACTCGCGAGCAGCACCTCGACGCGTTGCTGCAAGCGCTGTGCGGTCGGCCGGTTCGAGGCCAGGACAAGGATCTGCCCGGGTGCGGTTCCCCCCTCGACCAAGCGAGCGAAACGGCGGGCCAGGGCCTCGGTCTTGCCGGTTCCGGCGGTGCCCTGCAGCAGCAGTGGGCCCGCGCCGTGCTGGACGGCGCGTTCCTGGGCGTCGGCGAGCGCGAGCATGTCCCCAACGCTAGCGAGTGTTCGGCCTCCATAGGATGCCCTCGGTGGACGTTTTTTCCGCAGACTGGCTGGGAATTTGCCGCCGCGCCGTGGCGGCGCAGCGGGCGATCTTCGAGGAGGTGCGCGGAGTCGGTGCCCGAACGGCTTACGAGGGCGTCGGCGAGGGTGGCGACCACACGCTGGTAATCGACCGCCGCTGCGAGGACATGGTCTTCATCGAGTTGGAGGCTCTGGCCGCGCAGGGAGCCTCGTTCGTCGCGGTTTCAGAGGAGCGCGGCGAAATTTCCTTTGGCGACGGGGGCCCGGTCCGGGTCGTGATCGATCCGATCGACGGCTCGCTCAACGCTCGCCGCACCCTGCCCTCGCACAGCCTCAGCATCGCCGTTGCCAGTGGTGACTCGATGGCCGCGGTCGAGTTCGGCTACGTCTATGACTTCGGCGCCGGCGAGGAGTTCGTCGCCCAGCGGGGTGAGGGTGCAAAGCTCGGTGACGAGCGAATCGCCGTCGGCCCCGACGGCGACAAGATTGAGCTGCTCGGGCTCGAGGCGGCGGAGCCGGAGCGGGCACTGCGGGCGCTGGAAGCGCTCGCCGGCCGCGTATACCGCCTGCGAGTGGTCGGTTCGATCGCGATCAGCGCCGCCTACGTGGGTGCTGGCCGCTTCGATGCGATGGCCAGCCTGCGCCCCTGTCGCTCGGTGGACGCCGCGGCCGCGCAGCTGATCGTGCGAGAGGCGGGGGGAGAGGTGAGCTTCGGAGATCTGGCTCTTGAGCAAGCAAGACTGGGTCTGGACGCTCGCTACCCGATCGCCGCCGCCGCAGGGGAGCAGGGCCTGGCGATTGCCCGCGCCGCCCAGTAACCAGAGCGGCTCCCGGGTTTAGAACGTGTGTTCGCTAAGAACATATGTTCGTTAAACTCGCGAACCTTCAGGCAGGAAACCCGCATACCGAAGGGATTCAACTTAATGGCAACGCAGACCAAAGCAGCAAAGAGCAACGGCACCGCGCCGAAAGCGAAAGCTCAGCGCTCCGCCAAAGCTTCCCCCTCGACTTCTGAGAAGAACCAGGCCCGCACGGTGGTCGAGACCGCGGTCGACATCCCCGTCGGCGCCGTCCTCACCGTCACCGATCGGGTCGCAGACCTGGTCGAGCCGTTCACCGCTCGCTCCGGCGCCGAAAAGCAGCTCAAGTCATACCGAGCTGAGTTGCGCCGCCGTGTCAAGCGCACCGAGCGCCGTGGCGCCACCGCCCGTCGCAAAGCGACCAGCGAGGCTCGTAAGACCCGCACCCGGGTCGAGCGCGAAGCCCGCAAGCACCAGCGCACGGTCGAGACAACCGTGAAACGCAACCGCAACGAGCTCGAGCAGCGCGTACGCAAGGCGATCGACCTTCTCCCTGTCTAAGACCGCCTGGCCGGCGCATATCGGCGTCCTCGGTCGCTTGCGTGCAGAGCACGCTGCGCTCCTGCGTCCTTGATCTGCTTGGTCAGTCGCCCTTAGACACCGAGAACTCGTACCGGCGCTGAACCGGCTGGCTCGAAGGGCCAGCCGGCCTGCGCCGGGGCATACGCCCGGAACTGGAAGCGCACGCCACGGCTGTCGTCGTCGCTGAACCGGTAGGCGTAGTGGAAGTGCCCGTGCCTGTCGGTATGGATCGTGCGGAACTCGCTCCAGGGCAGGCCGGGCAGGCGGAACTGCAATTGAACCGTCTTGCCCCCGTCGGGGGCCACTGCGCCCGCGAGGGCGACGCCGCCGCGGAAGGTGATCGGCGCCCCGCCCACCCGCGCCGTCGGCGCGGAAACCCCCATCCGCACGCCGCTGCGCACGGCAAGCCGCAACGATCGGGTGCTGGCGCCGCGCAAGTTCCGGGTTGGCGGGGCGACGGCGATTAGGTCGCGGCTTGGGCCTGGCGCGATATAGGCGCTGAAGCTGCCGGTGGCATCGGTCTCGACGGTCGAGACACGGTCGGCCAGGGCGGCTCCCGAGTCGAAGCGCTCGATTATCCGCACGGGCATCCCCGGCAGCGGCGCGTGGCGACCCGCGATCAGCCGGCCGGAAAAAACGGCTCCGCGTCCGTAACGAACGGTGCGTGGGCGGAAGCCGCTGAGCAACGCCGTCGCAACCTTCAGCGGATTGGACAGCCGCATTGGCGAGCCGTCGCTCCTGCGCAATGTGGACGCCGAGTTGCCCGCGGCGTCGTAGGCGGTGACGCGGAACTCGTATTCGCCGCGCGGATAGGCCTCGGAGTCCCAGCGGGCGCGCAGCCATGAGCCAGAGCGCTCCGTGGGCAGCTCGACGAAGCGCTCTCTGGAGCCGGCTGGCCGAACGCCGATCGATCCCGACGTCGGATCGAGGCCCGAGAGGAGATCAGAAGCGCGAGCCTCAATCCGCTCCGGGTCGAGTGGATCCTGGGCGCCTGCGAAGGCAACCCGAGGCGGCTCGCGGTCGATCCTCACGACTGCGGTGGCGGGCGCGTGGTTGGGGTTGCCGTTGGAGGCGCCGCCATCCGCCACGTTGCCGGCTGCGTCGCGGGCGTAGTAGGCGACCGAGTGGATGCCGGATCCGATCACGGTCGCCGAGACCTCGTCGCCGTCTGCCCTGATCGGCGCTCCGCCGTCGATTTGGATCGCGGTGAAGGGTTCGCCGCCGTCGCTCGCGAACATTCCCGAGCCGAGGTCGGTTGCGGTTGCGGTCAAGCTCAGGGGGCGGTTAGACCAGCCTGCGGGGTTGCCGGCGAGCAGCGTCACCGGATCCGTCTTGTCGACGTGCAGGGCGGTATTTGCTGAGCTCGCTGAGCGCATGCCCGAGCCGGAGATAGCGACGGCGTGGAGATAGCTCGTCCCCTCTGGCAGTTCGGTAATCGCAAGGGAGTCCCCAACGGCTCCCATTTGGAGCTCGAACTCCCTGGGGCCGCAGCTGGCGATCGGCAGGCAGAAGCTGTCGCCGGAGAGCCGGTCGAGTGTGGCCGCGTAGCCGCGGATGCCCGAGAGCGGCGCGGGGCCGCCGGGATGGCCGAGGCGGAGTAGGTATGGAAACTCGATGCGGCTGATCCATTCGGGGGCCTGCGGCGGTTCGATCCGGCCCGGCTTGCCGTCGTCAAAGCGCAGCTTTGCCGATACGGGCGTGCCCTCGATGCCGCTGCTGTCCTCCAACCAGATCTCCGCGGTGTAGGCGCCGGGAGTGGAGGGCACGCTGAGCTGCTGGATTGACGTCGCCGGCCAGTCGAGCGTCTTCTCGTCGAGCGCGTGCTCGGAGGGGTCCAGCACCCGATAGTGGACCTTGGCGACGGGTCCCGGAGGGTTGCTCCAACGCAGGGCAAACGAGCGCTGGGCGTGCCAGATTTCCTCGCCTCCGTCCACGCTTAGGTCGATTGGCTGCAGCGCCGCATGCGCCGCCGTCGCGGCGCCGGCGAGCGCAAAGCTGAGGATCACCAATGTGCAACTGGTTGTCCGCGCTGCGCGGGCAAAAAACGCTGCGCCAGGCCCGAGCAAGGTCCTCATGGCCCGAACTCCCCCGCCGCCGAGCCGCTCGAGGAATCTTCGCCGCCGCTCGCGCTCGTTGGCTCGGGAACAGGCACCGGAGGCGGGGGTTCATATTCAACCGCTTCCGGTGAGGGGCTGGCCGCTTCGGTCTGCAGGGTTTCCGGCTCTTCGGGGGGCGCTGGTTTTGGCGGCGGCTCGGCTGCCGGCGCTGGGGTGGGGGCGGCGGGTTGATCCTCCATGGGCCGGCTCCCTCCTGTCTCGATCTGCTCAGGCGAAGATCGCTCGATCACCGGCTCTCGACTGTGCTGCGGAGTCAAATCTGGCGCTGGAAGCACGCCCGTGGCAGCGCCGGCCGCCGCGACTCCGGCCGCCCCGCACACCGCGAGCAGTTTGGCGAGAGCAGCCATGCCCACGCTCTTGGAGCCGCCGCCGACGGCGACCTGGGTCGCAGCTGAGCCGGCACCCGCGCCGCCGACGCGCGGTAGTCGTGAACCCAGTTCGGCGAAGAGCTCATGCACCCGCTCCAGCACTGACCGCGGCGGCAGCAGCGACGGCCCCAGCGCGATCGCGATTCTTGGCGCAGCCCGGTAGGCGCGCATGGTCGAGCGGCAGTGGCCACAGGCACGAAGGTGCTCACGCACCGCTTGCGACTCGGCCTCGCTCACTTCGCCGTCGCAGAACGCCGAGAGAAGCGGTCCCATCTGACGGCAGCGACGGCCGTCCTCACTGCTGGAGAGGAGGCTGCGAAAGCGGTCGCGTCCCTCGGCCAGAACCCGGTTGATCTTGGTTTGGCTGAAACCGGTGATCTCGCCTATCTCGGCGTAGGAGTAGCCCTCGGCGAGCAGGCTCAGGGCGCGCAGCTCGGCTGGCTTCAGCGTCTGCAGAGCCTCGCGGCTGCGGGCGACCGCCTCGCGTCGCTCGACCTGCTCCTCGGGGGTGTCATCGGTGGCTGGGATCAGCGCCACGAGGTCGGTCGCCCCACTGGATGCCATGTGGCCAGCGTGGCCGAGCAGCCGCTCACGGCTCTGGCGCAGCGCCAGAGCCTCGTGCTTGGTCACCGTCTGGGTCCAGCGAATCAGCTCCCGCGCGTCAGTGGTCGGGGCTTTGACGAGGACGATCTCCAGGGCCCGTTGGTAGGCGTCCTCAGCGTCTTCGGCATCGAGCGAGTAGCGCCGCGCCGTCCGCTTCAACGCAGCCTCGTGCTCGGCGATCATTTCGATCGCCGCTCGCTTGCGCGAGGCCTCGCTCTGGCCGCGCGCCGAAGCCGCGCGTCCGAGTCGTCGCCCCTGCATCCTCGTCGCCTGCCGTCCCTGGCTCATCCCCGTCGAACTTCTCCCACCGGTCAGATTTGTCGCCCCAAGATGCCCGGTTAATGCAGGGACGGCCGGCGGTTCTCCCCCCGGCTGGACGGGTGATCGGTGGCGGAGCCCGCAAATTGCACAAATTCCCATCGCGGCGGCTGTTCCGACGAGCGGTCGATAGCATCAGCGCCGATGAGCACCTGCGTGGTCACCGGCGGCGCCGGCTTTCTCGGCTCCCACCTCTGCGAGCACCTGCTCGGCGAAGGCCACAAGGTGATCTGCATCGACAATCTCGAGACCGGCTCGCTGCAGAACATCGAGCACATCCGCGACGGCGACTTCGACTTTCGCCACATCGACATCATCGAGCACGTCGATATTCCCGAGGAGGTCGACTTCGTCTACCACCTCGCTTCGCCGGCCAGCCCGATCGACTACTTGCGGCTGCCGCTGCACACGCTCAAGGTTGGCTCGCACGGCACCCATCACATGCTCGGCGTCGCCAAGTTCAAGCGCGCCCGGTTCCTGATCGCCTCGACCAGCGAGGTCTACGGTGACCCCAAGGTGCACCCTCAGACCGAGGACTACTGGGGCCACGTCAACCCGATCGGCCCGCGCGGCGTCTACGACGAGGCGAAGCGCTACGCCGAGGCGATGACGATGGCCTACCACCGCCAGCAGGGCGTTGACACCTCGATCGTGCGGATCTTCAACACCTACGGACCGCGCATGCGCGCCCACGACGGGCGGGCGATTCCAACCTTCTTCCGCCAGGCGCTCGGGGATCGGCCGCTGACCGTCTTCGGCGAGGGCGAGCAGACGCGCAGCTTCTGTTACGTCGACGACCTGATCCGCGGCATCGTCTCCCTAGCCGAGTCCGAGGTTCACTCGCCGGTCAACATCGGCAACCCGAAAGAGTTCACCCTGCTCGAACTGGCGAAGACCGTGATCGACGTGACCGGCTCCAAGTCGGAGATCATCTTCGAGCCGCTGCCGGTCGATGATCCGCAGCAGCGTCGCCCCGATATCACCCGGGCCCGTGAGCTGCTCGGCTGGGAGCCGAAGGTCGAGCTTCGCGAGGGGTTGCAGATGACGATTGAGAAGGCTGGCATCGAGCGCCTGTCAGGCGCTTCAGACTGAAGCCGGGGGGTGCGGCGTGGGCGTCCCCTCGGCGGACGCGCTTCGCGCTGAGTGTCCGC
>DASWQV010000034.1:0-239899 GCA_036403515.1 Solirubrobacterales bacterium | reverse complement strand
CGCTCGACCGAGGAGCCGTAGATGGCTCCGTAGGCCCAGCGGTTGGTGAGCGTCTGGATGAAGCGCTCGGCCTTGCCATTGGTCTGGGGGCGGTAGGGCCGGGTGAAGATGTGGCGCATGCCGAGCTCTGCGCAGGTCTCGGCATGGACGGCGGAGCGGTAACAGGCGCCGTTGTCTGAGAGCACCCGCTCCACGCGGATGCCCATCCCCTTGAACCAAACGACGGCACGGTGCAGGAAGTCTGCGGCGGTTGCGCCCTTCTCGTCGGGCAAGACCTCCACGTAGGCGAGGCGGGTCGCATCGTCGACGCAGACGTGAACGAACTCCCAGCCGGTCACCCCCAGCCCCCTGGTGGTTTTGACCTGGCTCTTGCGGTTACCGGTGACCCTGTGTCCGGCCCCTTTGCGACTGATTCGCCCCAGCTTCTTGATGTCAACGTGGATCAGCTCCCCAGGGCGTTTGCGCTCGTAGCGGTTGGGTGGCTCGGGGGGAGCGATGCGGCTGCGCTTGCCCAGTCCGATCCGGGCCAGCCACCTGGAGACGGTCGAAAGCGCCATCCCCAGGACCTCGGCGATCTCCGCCGCTGTCATCCGCAGGCGTCGCAGCGCCTCAATCGCCTGCAGGCGATCGGCCGGGAGACGGGATGGCACTCGCCTTGGCGCCGAGCTGCGGTCCAGTAGGCCGGCCTCTCCCTCGGCTCGCCAGCGGGCCAGCCACTTGCGGGCCGATCGCTCACTGATGCCGGCGGCCTCGGCCGCCGGCATCAGTGACCAATTCTCCTCTTCGACGCGTTTGACCAACAGCTTGCGGCTGTTCGGGCAGGTGCGGGCGTTAGCGTGGATCTTCATCCGGTGTCCTCCTTGATCTGGGTGGCTCGCACCCCCAGCCTTCAAGGAGGCCCGGATGAACAACGTTGTGAGGAACTACAACTAGTCGCCGCCGTTTTCTTTGAGCAGGCTCGGCGCGAAGGACTTCGTTTTGGACGAGCCCGCGACGCCAAGCGGATCCAAGCCGAAGAGATCCTCGTTCGAGCGCAGGATCGAGTACGGGTCATACGCGGCGGCGTCGGTGGAGCCCGGGGTGAGGAAAGGCGAGAGAAGGAGGGCGCCGACGCGCAGTGGATCGGTGACCGGCGCGGGAACCGTGCCCGGGGTTGTGACCGGCGGGTTCGCAGCTGAGAAGTCGACGACGAGCAGGCCGTCGGCCTTGTAGGCGGGAGAGGCGAGGATCTTGGGCACCCAGGTGGAGAGGAAGGCATCGGCGTTGCCGGCGCCCTCAGGCGCCCCCGCCGGGCACTGGCCGGTCGCCCCCGAGTTGCAGAGGGTCGGCGCGATGAAGGAGTAATTCGGCGTCTTCTCGGTTTTGTGCAGGTCCGCGGTCAGCTGGTCGATCGGCAGGTCGTTGCTGGAGCAGTCGCCGAGGTCGAGCAGCGAGTGGAAATAGACGAAGGGATTCTGCCGCGCCGCGTAGCCGCCGGGCACGACAGCTTCGACTTCTTCGGGACCGGGATGGACGCAGTTCGCCGGGCTGCCGCTCGCGTCGACCATGCCGTCGACGTAGGCGCGCCAGCTCAAGCGGCTGCTGCCGAGCTGGTCGGCAAGGGTCAGCGTTTCGACCGGATAGACGCAGCCAGAGCCACTGACGACGCCGTTCGCACTCGCCTTCGCGGTCGGCGGGAACTCCGCATAGGTCGAGCAGCCGGCCGTGGTCGAGGCGTTCGGCGGCTGGCCGCTGAGGGCGGCGATCTGGTTGGGGAGATCGGCTTCGCCGAGCAGCGAGTAGCTGCTCAAGAGCTCGCCCTGCGCTCGCAGGGTCGCCGACAGGTAGGGCATCTGCGATTGCGCGCCGAATGACTGTTCGTAGCCGGGGCTGGCCAGCGAGATCACGAAGACGTGCTTGATCGGCCCGACCTCGGATTCCGGAGCCGCCGGCGTGGTGGCCGGTTGCTTCGGAGCCGGTTCGCTGACCGGGCCGCTCGGCGCCGGCGCCGGCGCGGGTTGCGGCGAAGCCAGCGGCCCGCCGGCCGATGGCGCCGAGCCGCTCGGCGCGGGAGCGGACGTTTCGGCTTCGGTTGATTCGTCCGCGGCCGGCGCGGCCGCTGCCGGAGTGTTGTTGGAAGCGAGACTGCGACCGACCAGTGCCGCCAGCGCGCCGCTGCCGCCGGTGCCGGTCATCGCGCTGGCGACGATCGCCGAGGTGGCCACGACTGACGAGGCGACCAGGAGGCCGAAGCGCTTGCCGGTCAGCGTCGTGGCGGCCGCCATCGCGCGCCGCAGCGGACGCATCAGCGCCGCCTTCATGCCGCCGCCCCGGCCGGCACGAGGGACTGGCCGCACTGGGCGCAGAAGCGCACGGCGTGGCCGTAGGGCGAGCCGCAGCTGGGGCACATCCCAGCCGCATCGGCGCGTTCCAGCTCGAGCACCCGCTCGACCGAGAGCAGCTCGGCGTCGACCCGCTGCAGCTCCGCCGCCTTGCGGGTGAGGACGTCCATGCGCACGTGGTCGCGGATCGCCATCTCATAGAAGGCGCCGCCGAGATCGGCCTGCATGATCGTGAACTTCTCCAGCAGCCGGTCGCGCTGGGCGATCAGCTCGGCGTTCTCGACCTTCTCCTCTGCGGGTTTTGCCGGCACCGGCTTCGCTTTGGCCGGCGCCGGCTTTGCCTTGGCCGCCCCCCGCCCGGCGGCGCCCTTGACCGAGTCGGCGGACCGCCGCAGGATCTGGCTGAGTGCGCTCATGGCTGCCCCTTTCCGGTCGGCACCGGAGGCGCTTCGCTCGGGTCGCCACCGACCACCGTCACATCGGGCAGGTTCTGCTGGGCCTTGATGTAGTTTTCGCCCGACTGTTCGGGATTTTCGGCGACGATTGCCGTGTCTTCTTCGGTCTTCTGCTTCGTCGGTTTGAAGCCCGTCACCTGGTGAACGGTCCCGTTGCTGGTTTGCGCCACGACCTTGCCCTCTCCCTTGCTCGACGCCTTGGCTTTTTTGGCTTTCGCCTTCTTGCCGGGACTCGACGCGGTGCTCGCAACGCCGGCCACGGGCGTGTTCGCCTGCGCCACTTCCTGGCGATGCAGCGCTTCCAGCAGCGCCTCGTTTTCGCCGCTGTCGTTGCCGCTGCGACCGACGACGACGCCGATAGCGACCGCGATCGGCAATAGCGCGAAGAAGGCGACGGCCGCCGCCCGGCTGCTGGAGCTGGGTTTTACTGCCGAGGGCCGCAGCGCGGGACGGCGGGCGCGCTGGCTCATCGCCGCGAAGTAGCGCGAGGACGGGTTGGCGCCGTTGCCGCGCCGCGCCGCGCAGTTGACGCAGTAGCGCTGCTGCGGATCGAGCGGCGCGCCGCACTCCTCGCATGGCTCGTGCTGTCCGCGGCCGTTCATCCCCGGCGCCTGCTCGGTCGAAGCTCTCATTGCTCGTTGCTCCCCTGATCGTGCGACTTGGATCGCTGCTTACGTGCGTGCTTGTGGTAGCGGCGCTCGAGGATGCGCTTCGATTCCGCCTGCTTTTGCGCCGCCGTGTCCTGCGTCGTCGTGCAGCCCGAGATCCCTCCAACCAAGAGCAGGCCGCAGATCGCGAGCAGGCAGGCCCGGGGTATGTGGCGACTAGCCGAAGGCACCGCTCACGTACTCCTTGGTGCGCTGCTCGCGGGGCGAGCCGAAGAGGGCCGTTGCGCTGCTGTACTCGACCAGCTCGCCGAGGTACATGAAGGCGACGTGGTCGGCGATCCGGTAGGCCTGCTGGAGGTTGTGGGTGACGATCACGACGGCGACGTCGTCGCGCAGCTTCACGATCAGGTCCTCGATCACCTGGGTCGACTGCGGGTCGAGCGCCGAGCAGGGCTCGTCGAGCAGCAGCACCTCGGGTTCGGCCGCAAGCGCCCGGGCGATGCAGAGCCGCTGCTGCTGGCCGCCGGAGAGCTTCAGCGCCGGGTGGTCGAGGCTGTCCTTGACCTCCTCGAAGAGCCCGGCGCGCTCGAGCGCGCTGTGGACTTTCGGCTCCAGCGCCTTCTTGCGCTGGCGCCGCGACCCCTGCTCGCGCAGGACATAGGCGATGTTGTCGAAGACGCTCATCGGGAACGGGTTGGGCTGCTGGAAGACCATCGTCACCCGGCGCCGCAGCGAGGTCGGCTCGATCAAAGTGATGTCCACGTCGTCGAGCAGGATGCGACCGCTGAGCGTCGCCGTGCGAGTCAGCTCGGTGAGCCGGTTGAGAGAGCGCAGCAGCGTCGTCTTGCCACAGCCGGAGGGACCGATCATCGCCAGCACCTCACCCTGGCGCACCGGCAGCGAAACCCCTTTGACCGCCTCCCGATCGGAGTAGGAGACCGAGACGTTGTCGATCTCCATGCGGCGGATCGAGAACTGCGGCGCGCCGATCGAGCGCCGCGCCGCGGTGAAGCCCCCCGGCGCGCCGGCGCCGCTGGCCCCAGTCGCAGCGGCCGGTGCATCGACCAGCGTCGCCGGCTCGGACTCCTCGAGCGCAAGCCGCCGGATCGGCGGCGGGTAGGGGGCGTCCGAGCTGACCCCCCCGATCTGGCGGTCGAGCTCAGACACGTCAGGGGCTATGAACTCCACGTTCCTGCCTTTCTTGCGCGGCGGTGGACGACATCGACGGCGGCGTTCAGTCCCAGCACCAGGAGCAGCAGGACGAAGGCCGCCGCGTAGGCCTTCTGGGGCTGGTTGAGGTTGCCGGTGGGAGAGGCCTCGTAGACGAAGTTGGTCAGCGTCGTCCCCGCCCCACGCAGGTAGTTGAAGGGGAAGGCGCTGTTTTCCACCGGGGCGAAGTTCTGGGTTGCGCCAAGCAGGACGACGATGATCGCCGTGTCGCCGATGATCCGGCCGAGGCCGAGCATCGCTCCGGTGGCGACCTGGGGTCGCGCCGCCGGCAGCAGGATCCGCCGCGTCGTCGCGATCTTCGTCTTGCCGACCGCGAAGGAGGCCTCGCGGACGTGCTGGGGGATCGCACTCAACCCCTCGCGGGTGCTGGCGACGACCAGCGGCAGGGCGACCAGTGAGAGCATCGCCGAAGCGGCGAAGAAGGAGCGGCCGAAGACGACCCCTTCCGAGGTCCGGCTGAGGAAGCCGAGCGCGGTGCTGGAGAAGATCACCGTGCCGAAGAGGGCGAGCACGATCGAGGGGATTCCGGCGATCGCCTCGATCGTCGACTCGGTGATCCGAGCGAGCGCGGTCGGGCGACCGTACTCGACCAGCCAGACCGCGACGCCGATTCCGGCCGGCAGGGCGATCGAGATCCCCATCACGGCGACGATCAGGGTGCCGAAGAGGGCGTCTGAGAACCCGCCGCTCTGGCTCTGGCTGAATCCGGTCGTCGCCGGCGTGACCAGCATCGAGAGCTTCAGGTACTGGATGCCCTGCACCATCAGGTAGACGACGATCGCCACCGCGATCGCGCAGAAGACCAGGCCCAGCGCCCAGCAGATCGCCAGGCCGATCCGGTCCGAGAGGCGCCAGGCGGCGCTGCCCTCAACGGCGTCCTTGCCGGATTTCGGCGGCCCCATGCGCGGCGGGCGCCCGCCCGCGGCGGGAGGCGTTGCGACGGATGACTCCATCAGGCGGTCGCTCCGTATTTGCGCATCGACCGCCGCGCCACCCAGCCAGCCAGCGAGAAGAACGCCGCCGAGAGGAGCAGCACCGCGGCGATCGCAAACAGCGTCGCGTTGGCCGGCGGCGAGCCGAGCGAGTCGATGTTCTTGACGATCGTCGGCGCCAGCGGGCGCGAGGGCTCATAGATGAAGATCAGGCCGTCGGCCGGGTTGGGGGCGAAGGCGACCGAGCCGGAGACCATTGCCAGCATCACCGCCTCGCCGATCGCCCGCGCAACCGCCAGGACGGTGCCGGCGACGATCGCCGGGCGGGCGGTGCGGACGGCGATCTTCCAGGTCGTGCGCCAGCGGTTGACGCCGAGCGCCAGCGACCCCTCCAGCCAGCCCGGCCGCACCGAGCGCAGCCCGTCGGAGAAGATCGAGACCATCAGCGGCGCGATCATCACGGTCAGGATCAGCACCGCGGCAAGCAGGCTGTAGCCGCTCAGCGAGATCACGCCGGCGACCGAGGCCTTCTGCGACTCGGTGACCAGGTGGTTGCCGATGAACGGGACGATCACCAGGACCCCGAGCAGGCCGTAGATGACCGAGGGCACGCTGGCGAGGAAGCGGACCACGGGCTGGAGGATGTTGCGCATCCACTCGGGGGCGAACTCGACGATGAACACGGAGACGAAAAGCGAGCAGAAGAGCGCGATAGCGACGGCACCGCCGGTGATCAGCAGGGTGCTCCAGATCAGCTGCCAGCCGTGGAACGTGTAGACGTATTCGGCGCCGCTGAGGCCGGAGAGATAGATCTGGTTGAGCTCTTCTTCGACGCTCCCCCCCGCCCCGAACCAGGACAGCCCATTGTGGGCGAAGGACGGCCAGGCCCGCGCGAAGACGGTGATGATCATCGCCAGCAGCAGGCCGACGACAGCACAGACCAACGCGCCGAGCAATCGCTCGGCGCGTTGGTCTGACCATCTCGGGCCGTACTCCGGGAGGTACTCCTCCTCCATCTACTTCTTCTTGGCTTTCTTGTTGAAGGCGGGGACGCCGCCGGCCTTCGAGATCACTTCACCGGCGACCGGGTCACGACGGGCCCAGTCGATGAACTTGGTCAGCGCCGGGTTGTTGACTCCTGTCGGCAGGACCAGGAAGAGGTAGCGCGAGAGCGGGTACTTGAGCGGCTCGACGCTGATCTTGCTGGCCTGGCACGGCACGCCGTTGACCTTCAGGGCCTTCTGACCCTTGCCCTGCCAGGCGAGGCCGTCGTAGCCGATGGCGCTCGGGTCCTGCTTGACCGCGTTGACGACCAGGCCATCTGCCGTCAGGGCATTGACGTTCGAGGACGGCAGTTCATTGTTGAGTACCGCCTGGAGGAAGAAGTTGTAGGTCCCTCCATTGGTGTCACGACCGACCGGGTCGATCGTCGTGTCTAGCCCCGAGCCCGGAACCTGGCTCCAGCTGGTCAGCAGCCCCCGATAGATGTCGTGGGTCTGCTGGATGCTGATGTCGCTGAGCTTGTTCTTGGGGTTGACATCGATGCAGAGCCCATCGAGGAACATCTTGATGTAGGTCGTCCCGGCGTCGCTGGGCAGCGGCGTGCGGGCCTGTCCGGCGAACTGGCTGGTGCCGTTCTGGACGTCCTTTACGCCAGCGTTTCCTCCGTTGGCGGCGTAGACGAAGTGGACCTTGTGATTGACCGTCTTGGTGTAGGTGCTGAAGAGTGCCGACAGCACGGGCTGTGCGGCGACCGAACCGGACCCGATCAGGGTCACGGCGCCAGCAGAAGCCGGAACGGCAAGCGCCACCAGGGCGATCGCCGATATGGCAAGGGACTTGATTCTCATCTCGACTGTGCTTCCTTTCCTGCCGGGTACCGAAGTTTCTTGATTGTCTTACTCGACATCACCCTACCAGCTTCTGTACTTTATTGACCTCTTTACTAAGAAAGGCTCACCCGGCGGCCCTGGAGGCACTCCGGCGGCCCTGGATACGGAGGTTCAATTGCTCAGAAGAAAAATTCCCAAGCCCCGCGCCGTCACCGCGGTAGCGCTGGCAGCGGTGCTGGCCGCGGCGGTTGCCGTGACGCCGTCGTTCGCCGGCTCCTCGATCACCGCGCCCTTCCTCACCAAGAAGGCCGCCTCGCACGTCTACATCAGCAACAAGAAAGCCTCGACTCTCTATCTGAGGAAAAAGGTCGCCGGCAACACGTTCGTGAAAAAGGTCGACGCTCCCTTTGCCCCAGTGGCGGGAATCGCGGCCGGCACGGCGGTCTACGGGCCCTCGATCGCGACCACGCCGGGGTACATCCCCACCGCTTTCACCTCGTTTGGGGTCCCCGGCACCGGTTCGGCGGTGATCACGTTCTCGGGCAATGCGACCTGCACGGCGGCGAAACCGACCGCGGAACTCGCCTGCCCGATCCAGATCCTGGTCGACGGGCAGACCACCGGCAAAATCAACTTTGCGCCGGCGACCGCAGCCACCCCGACGCCGGCACCGATGGTCTACACGGCGATGCAGACCACGGTGCTGCAGAAGGGCGGCCATACCGTCGCGATCCAGTACGCGGGAGCGAAAAACGTCGCGTTCACGTTGAAGAACTGGAACCTGGCGGTCCAGGCCTACCCCCAGCGCCCGGAAGAAATCCCAACCGAAACCCCTGCTACCGCGAAAGCGGACAAATAACGAGCACCCAAGCCGACCGGCCTGAAGGCGACCACATGGGCCGCTTTTCAGGCCGATCGGCAGACCTGACCGCGCCCAGCGCGGTCAGGTCTCGAGGGGCTAGTGCCCGCGGAGCTGGAAACGACCGGGGCGCTGCAGGGGCTCGCCGAGGATCAGGCGGGCCCGGTAGTGGAGGGCTTCAAACGTCTGGGTGTCGAGATCGTCGACGCTGGCCTGCTCGCGCCCGGGCTGGGTGGTGCTGCCCTCGACCGGTCCCCCTCCTGAGGGTCCCTGGCGAAGAACGCCGTTCAGCCTGCCGCGCGAGACGAACGTTGTGTGGGGGGGTGGACCACTCACCGCGTCTCCTTTCTTGGTTTTATTGACCATCTAAGTCAAGATTAGCATTCTGTGTGCGCAGGCGCGATCTGGGTAGCGGATCGAGATGCCGCAGCTCGTCCTCGGTCCGCTTCTCCGCTACGTCTCCGAAACCGAGGCGACGGTGTGGGTCGAGACCAGCGAGCCGTGCGAGGTCGCGATCCTCGGCCGGGTCGAGCCGACCTTCTCCGTCGCGGGGCGCCACTACGCACTGGTGCGGATCGAAGGCCTGCAGGCCGGCGGCTTCTACGAGTACGAGGTGGCGCTCGACGGCGAGCGTCGCTGGCCAGCAGCCGACCTGGATCTGCCGCCGAGCGTGATCCGCACCCTCTCGTCCGGCAAGGCGCTCGACATCTGCGTCGGCTCGTGCAGGGTCGCCGCGCCGCACGAGGCCCCCTACACGGAGAGCAAGGACCAGAATCCAGAGGGCTTCGAGCTCGACGCGCTGCACGTCCTGGCAACCCAGATGGCGCAGGACGACCGCGACGAATGGCCGGAGCTGCTCTTCCTGCTCGGCGACCAGGTCTACGTCGACGAGGCCTCACCCCAGACGCGGGAGCGAATCCGCACCCGCCGTGACGTCGACGAGCCGCCGGGCCAAGAGGTGGTCGACTTCGAGGAGTACAGCTGGCTCTACGAAGAGAGCTGGAGCGACCCGATGATCCGCTGGCTCTTCTCGACCGTCTCCACTTCGATGGCCTGGGACGACCACGACATGAGCGACGACTGGAACATCTCGCGCTCGTGGCACGAGGAGATGGATCGCAAGCACTGGTGGCACGAGCGGGCCGTCGACGGGATCGCCACGTACTGGATCTACCAGCACCTCGGCAATCTCTCGCCGCGCGAGCTCGACGACAACGAGCTCTACGCCAGGGTGAGGGGGAATCCGGATGCAACCGAGGTCCTGCGTGGCTGGGCGAAGGAAATCGACACGACCGCGGCCGGAACGAGGTGGAGCTTCTGCCGCGACATCGACGGCGTGCGGGCGCTCTTCCTCGACTCTCGGGCGGCCCGGGTCCTGACCGAGGAGCGCCGCTCGATGTTCGACGACGAGACCTGGGATTGGATCGTCGACCACGCCAGCGGCGACTTCGACCACCTGATCCTCTCCACCACCGTTCCCTACCTCCTCTCCCCCGGCTTTCACCACCTCGAGGCCTGGAACGAGCAGCTCTGCGACGGATCCTGGGGCGAGACGATTGCGCGCGGCAGTGAGAAGCTGCGCCGCGCCGTCGACTTCGACCACTGGGCTGCCTTCCAGTTCTCTTTCCAGCGCCTGCGCGGACTGCTCGAAGAGGTCGGCTCCGGCCGGCGCGGCAAACCGCCGGCCTCGATCGTGCTGGTCTCCGGCGACGTTCACCACGCCTATCTATGCGACGTCGCCTTCAAGCCCGACGCCGGTGTGCAGAGCGCGGTGTACCAGGCGGTCTGCTCGCCCTACCGCAACCCGCTCGAAGCGCGCGAGCGCAGGGTCGTCGAGGCCGGCTTCTCCCCCGCCTTCGCCAGGGTCGCCCGCGGGCTCGCCCACCTCTCGGGGGCTCCGGACCCCGGCATCCGCTGGCGCCTGCTCGAGGGGCCGCACTTCGACAATCAGGTCGGCACGCTGCACCTGGACGGCCGCGCCGCGACGGCCCGGCTCGACAAGACCGTCGCCGGAGAGGAGGATGAGCGAAAGCTCGAGAAGACGTTCGAGCGTCGTCTGGCCTGACGCTGCTGCCGCTCTAAAGGCTCAGCTTGGCGCGTTCATACAACGACTCCGGGGCTATGTCAGCGTCGTTTGGCCAGACGATTGTGCCCGCCTCCGGATCGGCACGAAGCTGCCTGAAGTAGCCAATGTCCCGAAGTGGCTCGAAGACACCGCCGTAGTCGAGGAGGTAGGAGAGATCCACCTCGGTAGCCAAGCCGTCCTCAAACCTGACGTGGACACGGCGGTCATCCCGAGCTTTGGCGTCAACGAGCAGTGGCGTACTGCGCATGGGCATGATGATAGTTCCTCACCCCAACGGCTCGATCGGGGTCAAGGGAAGATGGCCGCGTGCACGCTCCTAGTTGTCGCGAAGTTGATCCTGGTTTGCTCGCGCCCACTCAACCACCAGACGGCGGGCCCGCGCGGGCAGTTCGCCTGCGATCACTTCAAGGCTTTCGATATCCATCGAGGCCTCGTCATCTCCATAGCGCGCATGGAAGTGCGGCCGGCCCGTGTGATGCAACTCGTCGCAGTACATCCAGATCGTGATGCCGTAGAAGCTGCTTATCCGTGGCACCGCCCAACCCTCGGATTGGCGGGCGCGCGAAACAAGACGCGACTGTGCCAAAAGTCCTACCCTGAACTCAACGGCGAATTGGGGCGGGGCGCCACCCGGCAAAGCGCACCCCGCCCCTCGCCTCTTCAGACGGCTGCAGTTACCTCTGCGTCATCGTCATCCGGTGGGCGATGGGGAGTCGAGGCCCCATCGCCATCGGATGACGGGACATCACCGTTGAAGCTCTTTATCTGGCCGGGCCGGAGGTAGACGATCTGCCCCTCGCGCAGCTCCAGCTTCTGCAGTTCGGCGCGGGTCAGCTGGGCCCAGACCTCGGTGCCGTCGCCAAGCACGAACTCGATCCGGATCTCGAAGCCGAGGGCGACGATGCGCTGCACCATCGCCTCCTCGGCGCCGTCGTCGCGATCGAGCGCGACCGTCATGTCGTGCGGCCGCACGTACTGCTCGCCGAGCCGGTTGACCTCGCCGACGAAGCTCATCACGAACTCTGTCGCGGGCTGCTCGTAGAGCTCGTCGGCGGTTCCCGATTGTTCGACCCGGCCCTCGTTCATCACGACCAGCTGGCCGGCGACGTCCATCGCCTCCTCCTGGTCGTGGGTGACGAAGATCGTCGTCACGTGCATCTCGTCGTGGAGGCGGCGAAGCCAGGTGCGCAGGTCCTTGCGGACCTTGGCGTCGAGCGCGCCGAAGGGCTCGTCGAGCAGGAGCACCTGGGGCTCGACCGCAAGCGCCCGCGCCAAAGCCATGCGCTGGCGCTGGCCGCCAGAGAGCTGCGACGGGTAGCGGTCCGCCAGCCCGTCGAGCTGGACCAGGCGGAGCAGCTCGTGCACGCGGTCGGAGATCTTCGCCTTGTCCCACTTGCGAATCTTCAGGCCGAAGGCGACGTTCTCGAAGACCGTCATGTGCTTGAAGGCGGCGTAGTGCTGGAAGACGAAGCCGACTTCGCGCTTTTGCGTCGGCTTTTTCGAGACGTCTTCGTCGTCGATCAGGACGCGGCCGCCGTCGAGCGTCTCCAGCCCCGCGATCGCGCGCAGCAGCGTTGACTTGCCGCTGCCGCTGGGCCCGAGGAGAGCGGTCAGCGAGCCGTTGGGCACATCTATCGATACGTCATTGAGGGCCTGAAAGTCACCGAAGCTCTTGCTGGCTCCCTCGACTGTGATTCCCATCAGGCGTCCTCCTTTCTCTTTAGGACGTTCATGGCCAGGAGGGTGGTGAGGGCGAGCAGGGCGAGGACCACGGAGGCTCCAAACGCGCCCGCGGTATTGAAGTTCGCGAACTGCTTTTCGACGAAGAGGGGCAGCGTTTCCGTCTCGCCGGAGATCTGGCCGGAGACGATCGATACCGCGCCGAACTCGCCGAGCACGCGCGCCGTGGTCAGCACGACGCCATAGGCGACCCCCCAGCGGATCGCCGGCAGGGTGACGCGCCAGAAGGTCTGCCAGGCGTTGGCGCCGAGCGTCGAGGCGGCCTGCTCCTGCTCGGTGCCGATCTCCTGCAGGACCGGAACCGTCTCGCGGACGACGAAGGGCAGCGAGACGAAGACGCTGGCGAGGACCATCCCCGGCACCGAGAAGAGGACCTTGATCCCGGCTTCGGAGAAGGTCGGCCCAAGCCAGCCCTGGGTGCCGTAGAGAAGGAAGAGCGAGAGCCCGATCACGACCGGTGAGATCGCGAAGGGAAGGTTGATGACCGCGTCGATCACGGCGTTGCCCTTCCACTTGTGTCGGACGAGCAGGAGCGCGCAGCCGACGCCGAAGACCGTGTTGAGCGGCACCGCGATCGCGACCATCAGGAGGCTGAGCTTCAGCGCGTGCAGGCCGTCCGGTGAGGTGATCGCGTCGATCGGCGGCGCCAGGCCGTGTTCGAAGGTCTTGTAGAAGATCATCACCAGCGGAGCGAGCAGGAGCACCGTGAGGTAGCCGAGCCCAAGCGTGCGCAGGCCCCAGCGGCTTCGCGCCGAGCTAGCGGCCCTCATCGTCGTCCTCCACCCTGGTGAAGTTCTCGCCGCTCATCGGCATCGCGGTCAGACCGCCACCGCTGCTGCGCTCGTGGCGGCTGCCCCAGCGCTGGACCCAGGTGATCACCGCCAGCATCAGCAGGGCGGCGACGAGCAGGACCACAGAGACGGCCGCGGCGCCGATGTCGTTCCCCGACTCGATCTGCTGGCGGATGAAGACCGAGGAGACCATCGTCTGCGGCAGCCCGCCGGCGAAGAGCAGCACCGAGCCGAACTCGCCGAGGGCGCGGGCAAAGGCGAGGGCGACCCCGGCAGCGAGGCCGGGCAGGAGGTTGGGGAAGATGATGCGGCGAAATACGGTGAAGCCACCGGCGCCGAGCGAGGCCGCCGCCTCCTCCATCTCGCGATCCATCTCGATCAGGAGCGGCTGCACGGCGCGGACGACAAACGGCAGGGTGACGAACAGGAGGGCGACGACGACCGCGATCCGGGTACTGCTGATGTCGATGCCGACCGGGCTGTCGTTGCCGTAAAGCGCCAGCAGCGTGAGGCTGGCGACGATCGTCGGCAGCGCAAAGGGAAGGTCGATAACGGCGTTGACGACAGACTTGCCGGGGAATTCGTCGCGGACCAGCAGCCAGGCGATGATCGTCCCGAATACCGCGTTGATCGCGACGACGATCAAGGAGCAGAGCACGGTCAGCTCCAGAGAGCGGACCGCCTGCGGCGAGGTGACCTGCGTCCAGAAGGTGCTGAACCCGTCTTCAAATGACTGGCTCGTCAGCGCCGCCAGCGGCAGCAGGACGATCAGGCTCAGGTAGAGCACGACCGTCCCCCGGCCGAGGCCGGCTCCGACCCCGGGCAGGCGCAGGCCCGCCCGGGGTGCTGAGGCTGTCGCCGAGTGCGCCTCCATCGGTCAGCCCGAGGTGGACACTCCGAGTTCGCCCTCGATCTTCGCGACGGAACCGGTTTCGTCGTCGAAGAATTCGTCGTTGACCTTGCCCCAGCCGCCGAACTGGCTGATCTTGAACAGTTCCTTGGGCGTCGGGAACTGTTTCGCGTCGACCAGCTTCGGGTTGACCGGGCGGTAGCCGTTTTCGGCCCAGATTTCCTGGCCTTCGTCGGACCAGAGGAACTTGAGGAATTCTTCAGCCGCGGGCTCCGGAGCGCTTTCGGTGACCGCGATCGGAGTTTCGATCAGCAGGGTCGAGTCGGGGACGACGTATTCGACGTCTTCGCCTTCTTTTTCGGCCTTGATCGCCTCGTTCTCATAGCTGAGCAGCACGTCGCCCTCGCCCTGGGTGAAGGCGGCGAGCGCGTCGCGACCGCTGCCCGGCTGCGCTTCGGTCTTTTCGAGCACCGTCTTCACCGCTTCGAGTGCCTGCGCGGGGGACTTGCCCTCGTTGATCGCGGTCCCGTAGACGGCCATGATGTTCCAGCGGGCAGAGCCGGAGCTGAACGGGTTCGGCGTGACGATGCCGACGTCCTGGCTCTGCAGGTCATCGAAGGACTGGATGCCCTTCGGGTTGCCTTTGCGGACCACGAGCACGACGACCGAGTCGGTGGCGATACCGCCGTGCGGCTGCTTTTCCCAGTCTTTGGAGACGAGTTCGCCTTCTTCGACGAGGCGTTCCATGTCGCCGGCCTGAGAGAAGTGGACGACGGATGCGGGCTGACCGGCCACGACGGCGCGGCTCTGGTCGCCGGAAGCGCCGAACGAGTTGCTGAAGCTGACACCACTGCCCGCCGAAGTCTTTTCGAACGCCGGCTCCAGGCTTTCCTGGTAGACGGATTCGGGAGTGGAGTAGCCGACCACGTCGAGCTTGCCTCCGCCCGAGGAGCTTGCGCTGGAGTCGTTGGAGCTACTGCCACAGCCAGCGACGAGAACTGCGAGGAGCAGCGCGAAAAGAGCGGCCACGGGGGCCGCGTTAACGCCTCGCCGCCGGGTTACCTTGCGAGCGTTCCGCATAAACGGATTCCTTCCTATGTTGACTAACTTGCTTTTCTGACTGACTTACTTCTAAAAGCGAGCCTGGCAAGGTAGCACAATGTCGATCGGCAAAGTCGAAAAGGTTCGAGGCCCCGTTTCCGGTGCGCCTTATCCCCGTATAAGGGGGATAAGGCGCACCGGAACGCCGGGGACGCAGATCAAGCGGCGACGAGGGAGCGGTCTTCGGGTCCTGGCCGCAGGATCAAGACCTCGGCCGGGGCGCGCTGCAGCAGCCAGACCATGTCCTCGCCGGAGAGACCGGTGCCCCCGGCCGAGGTCGCCGGGACGACGACGCGGTCGAACTGCTCCTCCTCGAGCAGGCGCCGCAGGGCGTGTCGGTAGCTGCGGCCGCGCTCGATCCGGGCGTCGACCGGCACGCCCTGTCCGGTCGCGCGCTGTTCGATCGCCTCCAGCATCGCCATCGCCTTCGCCGCCTCCTTGGGAATCGCGCACTCGAGCGGCAGTTGCTTGGGAACGGCGGCAAGGTAGGCGGGCATGAGTGTCGCTTCCTCGGCTCGGGCCAGGCGCAGGGCGGCGTCGACCGCACGGCGGGATATCTCCGTGCCGGTGAAGGGCAGGAGGATCTGGCGCACCGCCTGGGGGCGCTCGGAGCGTTTGCCGCGCCAGCGGGAACTGGCGATCAGGTAGCCGCCGGAGAGGCCGAGCAGGAGGGCGAATCCGACCAGGAAGTGCTCGATCATCTCGCCTCCCCGTTGTCGGTGCGGTGGGCGACGATCCGCACGTCGACCCCCGCCGGAGTGGCGTTCATCAGCCGCTGGGGAAGCGGCTCGCGCAGACGGGCCAGGCCGCGCCGCGGCAGTGACTCGCCGACCATCAGGTAGGTGCTGCCGCGTTCACGCACGACCCGCGCCGTCGCCGCGACGAGGTCGTCGTGCTCCTCGATCAGCAGGGTCGCGCCGAGCACCGAGGCGAGTTGGCGCAGCGCCGTCACCTGACGCTCGACCTCTCCCTCGATCGGGCCGCCGGGCGGCTTGACCCAGAGCAGGTCGAGGTCGGTGCCGAGCCGCTGGGCCGAACGCCAGGCGCGGCGCACGAGCCGCTGCGAGCTCGGCGTTGGCCGGACCAGGGCAAGCACCCGCTCGCCGACCGCCTTCGGCGCCTCGACGACGACGCGCTCCTCACGGGTCCCCAATTGCTCGCCGGTGTCCATGGTCAGCCGCTTGGACTCGACGTCCTCGGCGACCTGGCGCAGGCTGACCTCGCGCAGGGCCGCCAGGTTCTCGATCCGGAAAAAGTTGTCGAGGGCGGTATCGATGTTCTCGCCGGGGTAGATCTTGCCCGCCCGCAGCCGCGCCACCAGCGCCTCCGGAGTGAGGTCGATCAGCACCACCTCGTCGGCCGTTCCCAGCACAGAGTCGGGGACCGTCTCGCGCACCCGCACGCCGGTCAGCTCGGTGACCTGGTCGTTGAGCGACTCGAGGTGCTGGACGTTGACGGTCGAGAAGACGTCGATCCCGGCCGCCAGGACGGCGGCGATGTCTTCGTAACGCTTCTCATGCTCGAGGCCGGGGGCGTTGGTATGGGCTAGCTCGTCGATCAACGCCAGCTCCGGCGCGCGGGCAAGCAGCGCCGGCAGGTCGATCTCCTCGACGCCGACATCTCGATAGGTGACGGGGCGGCGCGGCACCACCTCGAGGCCGCGCGCCTGGTCGCTCGTCTCCTCGCGCCTGTGCGGCTCCAGGTAGCCGATCGCGACGTCGCGGCCGGCGGCGGCTTCGGCATGACCCTCCTGCAGCATCCGGTAGGTCTTGCCGACGCCCGCCGCCATGCCGAGGAAGATCTTGTAGCGGCCCCTCGGCATGCCGCCTCGCTCAGGCTCCGAGCAGGTTGTGGACGACGAGGTCGATCAGCTTGATCGCGACGAAGGGCAGGGCGAGTCCGCCGAGGCCGTAGATCAGCAGGTTGCGGCGCAGCAGCCCGGTGGCGCCGATCGGCCGGTAGCGGACGCCGCGCAGGGAGAGCGGGATCAGCAGCGGGATGATCAGCGCGTTGAAGATCACCGCCGAGAGGATCGCCGAGCGCGGCGTGCCCAGCGACATCACGTTGAGCGCGTCGAGGGGGCCCCGCCGGCCAGCCAGGGCGTAGGTGCCGGCAAACATCGCCGGCAGGATCGCGAAGTACTTGGCGACGTCGTTGGCGATCGAGAAGGTGGTCAGGGCGCCCCGGGTGATCAGCAGCTGCTTGCCCACCTCGACGATCTCGATCAGCTTCGTTGGATTGGAGTCGAGGTCGACCATGTTGCCCGCCTCGCGCGCCGCCTGGGTGCCAGTGTTCATCGCCACGCCGACGTCGGCCTGGGCCAGCGCGGGAGCGTCGTTGGTGCCGTCTCCCGTCATCGCGACCAGGCGACCGTCCGCCTGCTGCTCCTTGATCAGCTCCAGCTTGCGCTCGGGAGTCGCTTCGGCGAGGAAGTCGTCGACACCGGCCTCCTCGGCGATCTTCGCCGCGGTCAGTCGGTTGTCGCCGGTGACCATGATCGTGCGGATGCCCATCGCCCGCAGCTGGTCGAAGCGGGCGCGCATTCCCTCCTTGACGACGTCCTTGAGGTAGACCACCCCGAGCACGCGCTCGTTGCGGGCGACGGCCAGCGGGGTGCCGCCCTCGCGGCCGATCCGATCCAGTTGAGCAACCAGCTCGACCGGCGCCCGGCCTCCCTCCTCGACCACCCAGGCCTGGATCGCGTCGCCGGCCCCCTTGCGCAGGCGGGTGCCGTTGTAGTCGACCCCGCTCATCCTGGTCTGGGCGGTGAAGGGGACGAAGTCGGGCTCGTGGCCGGCGAAGTCGTGCTCGCGGATGCCGAAGCCCTTGGCAAGGACGACGATCGAACGGCCCTCGGGCGTCTCGTCGGCAAGCGAGGACATCTGCGCCGCCTCGGCGAGCTCGCCCTCCTCGACCCCCGGCATCGGGATGAATGCGGTCGCCTCGCGATTGCCGAGCGTGATCGTCCCGGTCTTGTCGAGCAGCAGCACGTCGCAATCGCCTGAGGCCTCGACCGCGCGGCCGGAGAGCGCCAGCACGTTGCGGCGCACGAGCCGGTCCATGCCAGCGATGCCGATCGCCGAGAGCAGGGCGCCGATCGTGGTCGGAATCAGCGCCACCAACAGCGCGATCAGCGTCACCTCCGAGAGTTCGGTGCCGGCGAAGAGCGCGAAGGGGCGCAGCGAGACGACCACGGCGATGAAGACCAGGGTCAGGGCGGCGAGCAGGATGCCGAGCGCGATCTCATTCGGCGTCTTGCGCCGCGAGGCGCCCTCGACCAGGGCGATCATCCGGTCGAGGAACGATTTGCCCGGCTCCTGGGTGATCTCGACCACGATCCGGTCGGAGAGGACCCGGGTGCCGCCGGTGACGGCGGAACGATCGCCGCCGGCCTCGCGGATCACCGGCGCCGACTCGCCGGTGATCGCCGACTCGTCAACCGAGGCGATGCCCTCGATCACGGTGCCGTCGCCGGGGATCGTCCCCCCCGCCTCGACCACGACGACGTCGCCGCGGGCCAGCTCGGCCGCGGGCACCTCGCCGCCACTGCGCAGGCGAGCGGTGGTCTCGGTCCGCATCGCCCGCAGGCTCGCCGCCTGGGCGCGACCGCGGCCCTCGGCCAACGCCTCGGCGAGGTTGGCGAAGACGACGGTGAGCCAGAGCCAGAGCGAGACGCTGAAGCTGAACCAGGCGGGCTCGTGGCCCCCTCCCAACGGACTGCCGCCAAAGACCTGGATCAGCCAGGCGACGGTGGTAATCAGGGCGCCGACCTCGACCACGAACATCACCGGGTTGCGCATCTGCACCCGCGGGTCGAGCTTGCGCAGCGACTCGAGCAGGGCCGGACGCAGGATTTCGGCATCGAAGAGCGAGCGGGCCTCGGCGTCTGCGCTCATCTACGCGGCGCCTCCTCGTCGAGGGCGATGTTGAGCTCGAGGACGTTGACCCCGGGCTCGCCGAGCAGGCCGAGGGCGCGACCGTCGGTATGGGCGGAAATCAGGTCGTCGACCTCGACCAGGGTCAGATCGCGGGCAGCGGCGATCCGGTGCGCCTGGATCCAGGCATTGGCCTGCGAGATGTGCGGATCCACCCCAGAAGCCGACTGGGTCACTGCATCGACCGGGACGACCAGCCGAGCGGCTGATTCCCGGTTCATGTCAGCGGAAATCGGCTCGCCGGCCCGCAGTCCGGGGGCGTAGGGGCGCTCACGGTCCAGGTAGGCGGCCAGGTTCTCCCTCACCGCTTCACGGGCTTCGACGCTGTTGGGGCCCTGGTTGGAGAAATGGGTGGCGTCCGGTGAGTATCCGGTCGCCGAGGGCCGCGACTGGAAGTAGGCGGGGTTGCCCTTGAAATCCTGGCCGATCAGGCGGGAGCCGACCACCCTGCCGTTGACGCTGACCCTCGAGCCGTTCGCCTCGCCGGGGAAGGCGACCTGGGCAAAGCCGGTGATCGCCAGGGGGTAGGCGAGACCGAGGAAGGCCGTCATTACGGCCACCGCGATCAGAGAGGTGAGCAGATCCCTCTTCATCAGAAGAGCCTCGCGCTCAGGCTCTGTGTGATCGGCCCGAGCAAGAGGGCCGGGAAGAAGGTCAGCGCCCCGACCAGGATCACGATTCCAAGCAGGAGGAAGACGAAGGTCGGGTTGTCGGTGCGCATCGTCCCCAGGCCAGGGGGCGAGGCCTTCTTGCCGGCGAGGGCGCCGGCAATTGCGAGAACGAGGAGGATCGGGGCAAAGCGCGTGCCCAGCATCACCGCCCCGCCGAGCAGGTCGGCGAAGGAGATCCCGGAGGAACCGGCGTTGCCCGGAGCGTGGGGCTGGACGAAACCGGTGTAGCCGGCGAAGGCAGAGCCGTTGTTGTTGGCCTGGGAGAGGTAGGCGTAGAGCGTCTCCGAGAAGCCCTGCGGGTTGACCCCGGCGAAGAGCGAGCGCCTGCCGAACGCGCTTGCCGAGGCGATCCCGGAAGAGAGCAGGACGGCGAGCGGAGTGAGGAGAACCCCGAGCGAGACCAGCTTGATCTCCCGCCCGCCGATCTTCTTGCCCAGGTACTCGGGCGTGCGACCGACCATCAGGCCGCCGATGAAGACGGCGAGAATGACGTAGAGCAGCATTGAATAGAGGCCGGCTCCAACCCCGCCGAAGATCACCTCACCGAAGCCGAGGTTGACGAACGGCACCGCCCCGCCGAGACCGGTCAGCGACTCGAAGGCGGCGTTGACGGCGCCAGCGGAGGTGACGGTCGTCACCGCCGTCCACAGCGAGGAGCCGGCGATGCCGAAACGCTGCTCCTTGCCCTCCATGTTGCCGCCGGTCGAGCCGCTGAACGCGTGGGTGTGCAGACCAGCCGCGTGCTGGGCGACGGTTCCATGCTGCTCGGCGATATAGACGACCGCGACACCGCCGGCGAAGAGGGCGAACATCGCGGCGAAGATCGCCCAGCCCTGGCGCTGGCTGCCAACCATGCGGCCATAGGTGTAGGTGAGGCCCGCCGGGATGACGAGGATCAGCAGCAGCTCGAAGAAGTCGGAGAGCCCGGTCGGGTTCTCGAACGGCATCGCCGAGCTGACGTTGAAGAAGCCACCGCCGTTGGTGCCCAGCTCCTTGATCACCTCCTGCGACGCGACCGGGCCGCCGGGAAGGGTTTGACTGCCGCCCGCCAGGGTGTGGATCAGCTCGTAGTGGTTGAAGTTCTGGATCACGCCCTGGGAGACGAGGAAGAGCGCTCCGAAGATCGAGGCGGGCAGCAGGATGTAGAGCAGGATCCGGACCAGGTCCTGCCAGAAGTTGCCCAAGTTGGCGCGGCCGCTGCGAGCGACGATGCCGCGGATCAGGGCGACGAGCACGGCGATGCCGACCGCCGCCGAGACGAAGTTCTGCACCGCAAGGCCGGCCATCTGGGCGAAGTAGGTGAGCGTGGCTTCGCCGCCGTAGTACTGCCAGTCGGTATTGGTGACGAAGGACGAGGCGGTGTTGAAGTTGAGGTCCCAGGGAGCCGAGTGGAAGCCCTGCGGGTTGAACGGCTGCGCGCCCTGAGTGCGCAGGATCAGGTAGAGCGCGATCCAGGAGAGCAGCGAGAAGACGAGCAGGCTGCGCGCGTAGCCCTTCCAGTCCTGTCCCTCGTCGGGCCGCACGCGCAATACCCGGTAGGTGAAGCGCTCGATTGGCTCGACGAAGGGGGAGAGGACGACGCGCTGGTTGGTGAAGACCCGCGCCATGTAGATGCCGATGGGCTTGACCAACGCGACGAGCACGGCGACGAAGATCCCGATCTGCAGCCAGCCCTGCCACATCAGAGGTTCTCTCCACGCAGCAGGGCGTAGAGGAGGTAGAGGCAAACCAGCGCCGAGACGATCAGGCCGAAGAGGTCGGCGCCGGAAAGGGTGGCCAGCGACAGGACGCTCATATCCGGTCGATCAGCTCGATTGCCCAGTAGAGGCAGGCAAAGAGCGCGACCGCGAGCGCTATCGCAAAAACGTCGGCGGCCGGACTACCGCCCCCGAGAAAGATGTCGGCGAGAAAGGACAAGGCCCACCGATAGTGCGCTCAACCCCATCAACCTCGCGTGAACGAAGGGCCCTGCCGCATACAGATTTCATAAAGACCGCCTTGCGGTCGCACTTCCCTCCGCTATCCGGAAAGAACTACGACCGCTCGACGTGGGTTCAGGCGGCGAACCTGTAGCCGACGCCCGGATCCGTACGGATGTAGCGCGGGCCGTCGGGCGGCTCGATCTTGCCGCGCAGGTTCGCCACGTGAGCGCGCAGGACCTGCAGGTCGTCGGCGTATCCGATCCCCCAAATGTCGACCAGCAGCGTGCGGTGGGTCATCAGGCGGCCCCGATTCTGGGCCAGGGCTCGCAGCAGCTCGAACTCGGTCGGGGTCAGGTGGACGGGCACACCGTCGCGGCGCACCGCCCGAGCGGCGAGGTCGATCTCGAGACCCTCGGCGACGATCGTCGGCTCCGAGGCCTCGGGCTTTGCGCGCCGCAGCACCGCCTCCAGCCTTGCGACCAGCTCCGGCGGCCCGAAGGGCTTCGTCACGTAATCGTCGGCGCCGGCCGCCAGGGCCCGCACCTTCGCCTCCTCCTCCCCCACCGCGGAGAGCACGATGATCGGCATCTCGCTCCACTCGCGCAGCCGTTCGGTCACCTCGACGCCGTCGATGTCGGGCAGCATCAGGTCGACGATCGCGGCCGCGGGCGGCTTCACCGCGGCCAGATCGAGTGCCTCCTCGCCGCTGGCGGCTGGAACCGCCTCGTAGCCGGCATCGCGGAGGATCACCTTCAACGCCCTCAGGATCTGCTCCTCGTCATCGCAGACGAGCACCCGGGCCATGCTCATACAATGACCTGGCACGCCGACCGCGACGAGATCGAACGGCTGGTTGGCGCCGCCCCGATTGCCGCGCTCACGCGCGGTCCCGGTAGGGCATCGAGACGATGAAGCTGCTGCCCTGTCCGGGCAGCGATTCGACCGCAATCTCGCCGCCGTTGGCCTCAACGAAGCCCTTGGCGATCGCCAAGCCCAACCCGGTGCCGCCCCGCACGCCGTTGGCCGCGCCGCGATGGAACGGCTCGAAGATCCGCTGCCACTCGCTTTCCGGGATGCCGGGACCCTGGTCGACCACGCGCAGCATGATCTTGCCACCGATCAGCCGCGACTTGACGAGCACCGGCCGACTGCCGCCGTGGCGGATCGCGTTCTCGAGCAGGTTGGCGAAGGCGCGCTCCAACTGCGTTGCATCGGCCTCCACGATCGGCAGCTCTCGGTCAACGGTCAGCCGCACCAGATCCGGCCGCGTGGTCCCTTCGCGGGCGGCATCGAGAACGTCGGCGAGATCGGTCGCCTCGCGATGTGGCTCCGCCTTGCCCGCTTCGAGTCGCGACATGTCGATCAGGTTCTCGACCAGGCGCGAGAGCCGCTCGCCTTCGGCAACGACGGCGTCGCTCAGCTGCGCCCGCTCCTCGGCGCTCGGCGACGCCGAGCCCAGCGCCGCGCCGCTGGCGATCATCGAGGTGAGCGGCGTGCGCAGATCGTGCGAGATCGAGCGCAGGAGGGCCGTCTTCAGCTCGTCGCTGCGCCGCAGCGCCTCCGCCTCGACCATCTCCCCCTGCATCCGGTCGCGCTCCTTGGAGAGCGTCGCCAGGTCCTCGAGTGCCCGATCCGCCTGTTCGCGCCGGCGCTCCGCCTCCACCGCCTGCGCCCGCGCCAGCCCGGCGACGCTGCTGCTCACGGCGGCGACGATCACGAAGGTCGCCAGCGCGACCCAGTTCTCTTCGTCGGCGATCGTGAAGCGATGCAGCGGCGGGATCTGGAAGAAGTTGAAGGCGAGCGCGCTCGCCAGCGAGGCCAGCAGGCCCAAGCGCAGCCCCCAGACGATGGAGATCAAGAGGATCCCCGGGAGGTAGACGACGCCGAGCGAGACGACTGGGGCGACCGACTTCAACGGGTAGACGATCGCCGTGCCTGCCGCCACGGCGACGATCGTCGCCAGCAGGCCGAGCCAGGTAGCCGGCGGCTCTCCGCTCAACCCCAGCGGAAATCGGCGTCGAGACATGCCGTCAGATTAAGCGTGCTCAGCCAGGGCTGATGCCGCCACCGACAGACGGCGGCGATGCAGGGGCCTGGGGCGCCGGCGCCGCTTCCGGGGTTGGATCCCCTTCGGACGCCGCTTCGTTGTTTTCGTCCGCTCCCTTGGACGGCTTTTCCGTTTCTTCTTCTTCTTCGTATTCGTATTCGCCTTCGTATTCGCTCGAAGACGAGGAGTAAGAGCCCGAGGTGTGCCCGCTGTCAAGGCCGGCGAGTTCGGGCAGGCTCGACGGTTCGGAGAATTCGGGGCAGTCGCCTGCCACCGCGGATTCCATGAACGAGCGCCAGATCGGGCCGGCGGTGGGACCGCCGAAGCCGGTTGCTTCGCGCGACTGGGGGTGGCCGACCCAGACGGCGGTCGAGTAGAGCGGCGTGTAGCCGACGAACCAGGCATCGGAGAGGTCCTCCGAGGTGCCGGTCTTGCCGGCCTCGGCGCCGCAGCCCATGTAGGTGTAGCCGGCGCCCGTGCCCTGGGTGATCACGCCCTCCAGTATCCGTGTCACTTCGTATGCCTGGCCCTCGGTGAGGACTCTGTCGCCTTCGCCGGTATCGGTTTCATCGACCTTGCCGCCCGGGAATTCGACCCGGCTGATCGCGGTTGGATCGTGATGGATGCCGCCACTGGCGAGGGTCGCGTAGCCGTCGGCCTGTTCAAGTGGAGTCACGCCTTCCCGAAGACCGCCGATGGCCTCTGCCGGAACCGATTCGAGGTCCGTTTCGATTCCCATTTCGTGCGCGGTCTGGGTCACGTTTTCAGGGCCGACGTCGAGGTCGAGTTGGGCGAAGATGACGTTGACCGACTCCCAGGTGGCGGATTCCAACGACATCGTGCCGCCACCGGGCTCGGCGTTGTTGACGGTCCAGGTACCGCCGCCGGGCACATCGAGTGTCATCGGCGACGTGCCGCTGTAGTAGGTGGAGGCGGGATCGATGCCCTGCTTGATCGCGGTGGTCAAGACGTAGGTCTTGAACGAGGAGCCTGGCTGGCGATGCGCCTGCCAGGCGTAGTTGAATTCGCTTTCGCTTTCATAGCCTTCGGTCGAGGCGAGCGCGACGATCTCGCCGTTGGTGGGATCGATCGAGGCGAGGCCGGCGGCGGGACCTCCTTCGGGGTAGCAGACGCCGCAGGAGTCGACCGCTTCCTGCGCGCGTTCCTGCAGCTCGGGGTCGATCGTCGTATATGCCTTGAGGCCCCCGGTTCGCACCGTGTTGATGCCGTATTTGTCGATCAGCTCCTGCTGAACGAGGTCGAAGAGGAAGGGGTCACGGATGATCCGGTACTTGTGGCCGGGACTGAGCCCGAGACCGCTGTGGATCGCTTCGCGGTATTCGGCGCCGCTGATGTAACCCTGGTCGTGCATCGCCGCCAGCACCTCGTCGCGGCGTTGCAGCGCCGCGTGGGGATCGAGGAAGGGGTTGTATTCGGAGGGAGCCTGCGGGAGGCCGGCGATCAGCGCCGACTCGGTCAGGTTCAGCTCTTTCGCCGGCTTGCCGAAGTAGGTCTGGGCCGCCGCCTCGGCGCCAACCGCCGTCTCCCCTTCGACCGTCCCGTAGGGCGCCGTGTTCAGATAGGCGGTGAGGATCCATTCCTTCGAGTGGGCTTCCTCCTCCTCGTAGGCGAGGTGGGCTTCGACCAGCTTTCGTTCCAGCGTCTCTTCGGGATTCTGGATGTAGAGGTTGCGGACCAGCTGCTGGGTGATCGTCGAGGCGCCCTGGACCGGCTTGCCGCCTGCAAGCAGGTCCTTCCAGGCGGCGCGGGCGATGCCGCTCGGATCGAGCGCGCCGTGATTGAAGTAGTTCTTGTCCTCGATCGCGACCGTGGCGTCGCGCAGCGTCTGCGGCAGCGCCTGCGAAGAAACCGGCTGGCGGATGTTTTCGGCGTGGATGAAGCCGATCAGGCTGCCGTCGGCGGCGTAGATCGCCGAGGAACGGCCCTTCTCCACGGGTTTGAGGCTGGACAACGGCGGCGCCGACTCATAGACCTTTACCGCCCAGCTGCCGGCGACAGCGACCGCGGTCAAGCCTAGGCCAAGCAGGATCCCCAGCGGGAGCGTGACCTTCTTCCACTTCGAGGTATGGGAGCGGCGTCTCCGCTCCCGCGTCCGGCGTGCCATTCGGCTGCAAATTGTAGGGAGGCAGGTGGGCCTGGGTCAGCGATAACGGCCTTCCTGCACACATGCCCCCAAGGACGGGCACGAGTCCCCCAAGCCGTCACGCTCGAGCTGGCCCTAGGATTGCGCCGTGCCGTTCACCGTCAGGAACCTCAAGGCGGACCTGGAGGACCTCGGGTCCAAGTTCGACGGCGCGCCGGATCTGGAGTTCCGCATGGCGACCAAGGCGCTCGGGCTCGAGCAGTCCGGCCTGAGCTACCAGCGCGTCCCGCCCGGCTATCGCTTTCCGTACGGCCACACTCACAGGAAGCAGGAGGAGGTGTACGTCGTCCTGCGCGGCAGCGGCCGGATGAAGCTCGACGACGAGGTCGTCGAGCTCAGGGAATGGGACGCGGTGCGCGTCCCACCCGGCACGTGGCGAGGCTACGAGGCCGGGCCGGAGGGCCTCGAGATCCTCGTCATCGGCGCGGCCAATCTCGGCGAGGATCCGCGCGGGGACGTCGATGGCCAGCGCGACTGGTGGGCCGGCTAGCGCCAGGGGCAGGCAAGGACGCGCTCAATCTGCGTCCGGCCGGATCATCAAGGGCCGAGCCGGACTCCAACCGACCGACCTTGATCGACTTCGGCGGAACGCTCATACTGATCGACCATGCCGGAGACTCGACGTTCCTATCGATTCCTTCACACCTGCTACCGAATCGGCGATATCGACCGCTCGGTCTCCTTTTACGAAAAGATCGGCTTCGAAGAGACCGGCCGGATGCCGATTGGAGATGAGGCGATCAACGTCTTCATGAATCTGCCCGGTGAGGACCCGATCCTGGAGCTCACGTACAACCACGGCGTCACCTCCTACGAGCACGGCACCGGCTACAACCACATCGCCCTCATGGTCGATGAGCTCGGCGCCGCCCTCGAGGAACTCGCCGCCGACGGCATCGAACCGGAAAAACCGCCTTACCGTCCGGGCGGCCGCACCGAGGGCCACCTGATCTGCTTCCTGCGCGACCCCGACGGCTACCGTATTGAGCTGATCGGCGCCTGAAACTACGCGCCCAGCTAGGACGCCGCGGAGCCCGCAGCACCCGGTGGAAGTGACCACTCTCCCAGCCACCAGGCGCTGATCGACTCTGTATCCAGGCGGAGCTCGGCAACTCGACCACCTGATCGCCCAGGGAGACGATCGAGGCGGAGCGCAATGTTACGTAGCGCTCGTCGGGCTCGGCATCGGGATTTGCAAAGTGAAGCGAGCGAAGCTGATCGACGCTCACGTTAGGTGGCCCTACGTCCATCTCGGCTTCGACGATCCGCGTCTTTGTGCGCTCGTTGAAGTCCTCGGTGAAATGGCGCGCCGAGCAGAATTCGCCAACGACCAGATGGCCGTCAACCATTGCATACAGCGTCACAGCGGCGAAATCACTCGCTTCAACGTTTGCTCGCAACTCCTGCAGTAGTGGGTCCATCGATCGCAACGTACCAAGCGGAGGACCGGCCGACCCACGGCCCTGAGGGTCCGTTCGGGAAGCTCCGCGCGCCAGGCGTGCGCGAGGAGGTTCTGGGCGGACCCTCAGGGCTTGACTATCTCGAACTGCGTCATCAGACCGTGGTCCTCGTGGTCGAGCATGTGGCAGTGGATGACGAACTTGCCGGTGTAGTCGGAGAAGTGGCCGGCGAGGAGGATGCGTTCCCGGGGGTAGACGAAGAAGGTCTCCTTCAGACAGTCTTCCCAGGCCGGCGGCGGCTTGCCGTTGCGCGACAGCAAGTACCAGTCGGTGGCGTGGATATGCATCATGTGGGCGACTTCGGTGCGGTTGACGATCTCCCAGGTCTCGGTCGTGCCGAGCTTCGGGCGAGCGTCGGCACGGGCCGGGTTGAAGGTCCTGCCGTTGATCAGCCAGGTCGTCCTGAAGCCGCCGCCGATCGAGATCTCCCAGCTGCGCTTGGGAGTTCGCGAGACGTGCTTGGTCCAGGCCGGCAGCGGCCGCAGCTTGCGCGGCACCCGGCTGCGATCGGGAAGGCGCTGTGAGTCGACCCGGAACTGCATCAGCGCGCCGATGTAGGGCCGGGTGCCGAGGGGGTTCCTGGCGCCGTGGCGCTGGCCGCTGCGCAGCTCCACCCTCTGCCCCGCCGCGGCGGCGAAATCGACGATCAGCTCGGCTCGCTCGCCCGGTCCCAGCATCACCTCGGCGCGCCGCACCGGCTTCGGCATCAGGCCGCTGTCGGTGCCGATCTGGATCATCGGCGCGCCGTTGGACAGGTAGAGGTTGAACGGCCGGAACTGCGAGACGTTGAGGATCCGCAGGCGGTGGCGCTGCGCCGTCACCCGGTGGTGGGGCATGTATGCCCCGTTGACCAGCACGTCGCGGGCGTTGATGCCGTCGTCTGGCGGCCGCCGGTCGGTGAACGGGTCGGTCAGCTGATTGTGGCGATCGAACGAGCGATCGGCGATCATCAGCGGGATATCCCGATCGCCGCGTGGCAAGGGCAGGCTCTCTTCGAGCTCGTCCTCGACGATCCACATTCCGGCCAGCCCGTGCCAGATGTTGCGGGAGGTGTGGTCGAGGCGGTGGTCGTGGTACCACTGGAAGGCCGCCCGTTCGGGCCTGCCGTCCTCGGTCAAGTCGTAGATGTAGGTGCGCCTTCCGCCCGGGACCAGGAGCAGGTCGTTACCCGACCGCCGTGGCGAAAGGCCAGACGGAATGTCGCAGTAGAAGGAGCGTGCGTGCGCCGGCGTCAGCCCTCCCGGCTGGCCGTCGAATTGGGTGCGGTTGTGGCCGCCGTGCAGGTGGACGGTCAGCTCCCCGACCGAGCGCGGCAGTTCGTGGTGGAAGGTGACCTCGGTGCGATGACCGGCCGGGCGCCGGATCGTCGGACCGGGGAAGCTGCCCCCGTAGGTCCACATCCGGGTCGGCGCGCCGGGCATGATCGGCACCTCGGCCTCGCGAACCGGAATGCGCAGGCGAGCGCCGGTCAGCTCCTCTGGGATTGGCAAGCGGACACGGAACGGCTCGGCCGCGGAGGGGCGCGGTGACCGCCCGCCTGGCGCCAAGAGAGCACCGGGGCGGACTCCGAGCGGCAGTGCCGTTGCGAGAGCGCCGCTGCCCAGGGCGCCGAGGAAAGCTCGGCGCCCCAGGCGCGGCGAATCTGAAGCAGGACCAGCCGTGTTGCTAGGCCCCTGGAACCACGGGGGCCGGAGCCACCACTTCGATCGATCCATGCATGAACGGGTGGATCGCGCACATGAAGTAGATCGTCGTCCCGGCGGCGGCGCTGACCGGCTGCACGATCGACGTTCCCGGTTCTTTTTCGCCGGTGAACCAGGAATCGCCCTTCTTGGTCACGCTGCCGAGGGCGTCCCAGCCCGCCAGGCCCGCTTTGGCGGGATTTTTGGTGACCGGGCCGTTGCCGTTGGTTCCGTGCCACTTGGCGATCGACATGCAGATGTGTTTGGGGGTGAAGCAGGTCTGCCGCGCCTTCGGCGTCTTCGGGATCGAGCCCTTGGTGACCAACGAGAAGGTGTGTGGGCCAACGCGGTGTGGGTTGGTCTGGTTGAGCACCTCGAGGTCTTCGCCAGCGACGATCGTCTTGGGGGCGACGAAGTGCAGACCACCCTCGGGGCCGCTGCCTCCGGCCTTTATATAGACGGTGTTTGCGCTGCCAAGTTCAGTCGTTGCGGCATCGGCCAGGGCAGGAGCTAGAGCCAGGCAGGCGGTCAGCCCCACGGCGATTGCGATAGTGCCCTTCACGGAACCGGGACGGAAAAGTCGTTGCTTCAAACTTGCCTCCTTCTTGCACCTGCCGCTGCGCAGGGCTCCTGGACGAATAGACCAGCAAGCTACATAGGAAACCGCGAGCGTTCAAGCCCGCAAGTGAGACAGGCGGAGCCCGCCCGGCGTCTGGGAACATGCCGGCCGTGTCCGATGAGAAGCCGACCAGCGGCGAAAGGGAACGCCCGGATCTCGCCGAGTTGCTCGTGCGCGCGGAGCTGACCCGGGACGAGGCACGCGAGGAAGCCGTGGAGCGACGCCACGCCGCCGGCGCCCGCACGGCGCGCGAGAACGTCGCCGACCTCGTCGATCCCGGCTCGCTCGTCGAGTACGGCCGTTTCGCGATCGCAGCCCAGCGGGGCCGGCGCGGGGTCGAGGACCTGATCGCAAAGACTCCCGCCGACGGGCTGGTGGCGGGGACCGCTCGCATCAACGGCGACCTGTTCGGCGAGCGCAGCGCCTGCGCCGTGCTCTCCTACGACTACACCGTTCTCGCCGGCACCCAGGGCACCCTCGGCCACCGCAAGAAGGACCGCCTCTTCGAGCTGATCGAGCGCATGCGCCTGCCCACCGTCTTCTTCGCCGAGGGCGGCGGTGGCCGTCCGGGCGACACCGACTACCCCGTCGTCTCCGCCCTCGACACCCGCGCCTTCGCCCTCTGGGCGCGGCTCTCCGGCCTCGTGCCGCGGATCGCCGTCGTCGCCGGGCGCTGCTTCGCCGGCAACGCCGTGATCGCCGGCTGTTCGGACCTGATCGTCGCCACCGAGACCATTTCTTTGGGCATGGGCGGCCCGGCGATGATCGAGGGCGGCGGCCTCGGCAGGGTCGATCCCGACGAGGTGGGACCGATCTCGATACAGGCCGGCAACGGCGTGGTCGACCTGGTCGTCGCCGACGAGGCGGCTGCGACCGAGGCGGCGAAGCGCCTGCTGGCCTATTTCCAGGGCTCGACACCAGCCGATCGGGCACCCGATCAGGCTCCCCTCCGCGATGCCGTGCCCGAACGCCGGCGCCGCGCCTACGCGGTGCAGCCGATCATCGAGACGCTCGCCGATGCCGGCTCGGTGACCTTCCTGCGCGAGCGTTTCGCCCCGGAGATGGTCACCGCCCTGGCCCGTATCGAGGGCCGCCCGCTCGGCCTGATCGCCAACGACACCCGCCACGTCGCCGGGGCGATCACCAGCGACGCCGGAGACAAGGGGGCCCGCTTCCTGCAGCTCTGCGACAGCTTTGGGCTTCCCGTCGTCTCGCTGATCGACACGCCGGGGATGATGGTCGGCCCCGAGGCCGAGGCCACCGGCCTGGTCCGCCACGCCTCACGCCTGCTGATCGCGGGCGCGGCGCTGAGCGTTCCGCTCATCGCCGTGATCCTGCGCCGCGGCTATGGCCTCGGCGCCCAGGCGATGGCCGGCGGCAGCTTGCACGAGCCGCTGCTCACCGTCGCTTGGCCCTCGGCGCACCTCGGCCCGATGGGGCTGGAAGGGGCGGTCAGGCTGGCCCTGCGCAAGGAGCTCGACGCAATCGAGGACGACGGCGAGCGCGAGCAGCGCGTCCGCGACCTCACCGCCGCCGCCGAGGAGAACGCCAGGGCGCTCAACGCGGCGACTCTCTTCGAGATCGACGACGTGATCGACCCGGCCGAGACACGGTCCCTGATCGCCTCGACCCTCGCCGCGGCGGCACCCGCCCAGCCGACCAGCCGCAGCGGTCGCTTCATCGACGCCTGGTAGCCCTCCCAAAAGCTCGGGGGTGCAACGTTTTGTCTCCCTGTCAGGGGCACAACGCGTTACACCTCGCTTGCTCGGTTCAGGCGCAACGTTTTGTCGTCCTACCAGGTGGACAACGCGTTACACCTCGCTTCGAGTCCCCGCTCAGGCCACCCCGCTGCGCGCCAGCCGAGGCAACACGCCGCGGCCGTAGATCTCGATCGCCGCGTGGGGGTCGGCGCCCGAGTTGTTCATCAGGGCAACCGTCGTCGCGCCCATCTCTTCGACTTCGCGGATCCTGGCGACGTGCTCGTCGGGATCCGAGCTGATGATCATCGCTTCCTTCAGCGCCTCGTCGGAGACCTGCTCGGCCCCGTGCTCGTACATCGCCTTCGGGTCGTGCCAATCGTCGGTGTAGAACTCCTTCGGTTGGGAGCCCTTCCAGACCCGGGCGCCCTCGAGGGCCGCGTCGTCGTCCTCGGCCCAGGAAAACGCTGCCTGGAGCACGATCTCGCCCGCCTCGCGGCCGGCATCCTCGGCGGCGCCTCGGTAGGCGTCGAGAATCCCCGGCGCCGATTCCGGATCGGCCAGGGTCCAGAGACCGTCGCCCAGCCGCCCTGCCACCGCCGCCGCCTGCGGCCCGAAGGCCGAGACGTAGATCGGCGGCCGGCGCTCCGGCCGCGTGTGCAGGAAGGCGCCGTCGCTCGCGAAGTGATCGCCCTGGCCGCTGATCCGCTGGCCGTCGAAGAGCGCGTGGATCAGTTCCAGCGCCTCCGCCATGCGCTCGATCTGCTGGCCGACCGGCGGCCACTCGGCGCCGAGCGGCGTCTCGTTCAGCGACTCGCCCGAGCCGATGCCCAGGTAGGGGCGGCCGGGGAACATCTCCTCGAGCGTCGCCCAGGCCTGCGCGATCAGGACCGGGTGGTAGCGGGGCCCGGCCGGCGTGACTCCTGTCCCGAGCTGGACCCGCTCGGTCGCCTGGCCCGCCGCTCCGAGCCAGATCCAGGCCTGGCCCGACTCGCCCGGCTCCCACCAGGGCTGCAGGTGATCGCTGCAGCCGACCCCGTCGAAGCCGGCGCGCTCCGCCTCGACCGCCTGGCGCAGGAGGTCCGACGGCGGGAACTGCTCGTGGGCGCAAAAGTGGAGGTAGCGCATTGAAGGCCTCAGCTGGCCCCGGCGACCGCACGCTGCAACTGGCTCTTGCTCATCTTCGAGCGGCCCTCGATGTTGAGCTTGCGGGCGTCGTTGTAGAGCTGTTCGCGGGTGCGTCCGCTGGGCCCTTTGCCGGACTGCTTGCCGCCGCGAGCGCTGGCCGAGCGGCCGCGGGTCGAGCTCCGCGAGCTGGTCTTCGATTCGCCCGAGCGCGCCTTTTCCTTGTTGACCGTACGAGCGGCGATCTCCTCGGCACGGCTCTCCGAGCGGCCGGCTTTCTTCTCGCTCTTCTTCACCTCCTCGTACTGACGTGCCCGCTTGCTGCCTTTTTTGACTCCTCGTGGTGGCATCTGCGCTCCAATCCTGTCCTCGCTTGCGGTCCGTTTGCGAGATACCCGGACCACTGTGCTTCAATCGCGTCTGTCGTAGGCTCAAGGAGTCAAATTTCCCGCCAGGGAGGCATCGGAATGTCAAGCGAGCAACGCGATGTCGCCGACGGAACCCTCGTCGTGCGGACGTCGAAAGATGGTGAGACCCACATGATCTCCCTCTGCGGAGAGCTCGACCTTGCCAATGCCGGCACCGCCGAGACCGCGCTGGAGGCATCGCTCGCGGACAACGCGACGCAGGTCGTGATCGATATGCGCGAGCTCGAGTTCATCGACTCGACCGGGATCGCGCTGCTGGTTGCCGCGCTCGGCAACAACGGCAACGAGGAGAGGGTCCGCTTCATTCCCAGCGCCGCGCCCGCGGTGGCGCGGGTTCTGGACCTGACTGGGCTCTCCGAGCGCCTTCCGCTCGCCGACGCCTGACGGGGCTACGCGCGCAGCTTGTAGCCGCGTGAGAAAAGGCGCAGGTTGACCGCGAAGATGGCGGCGGTCGCCGCGGTGAGAGCGAGCAACGAGAGTGGAATGCTGACTTCGCTGAAGCCGACGAAGCCGTAGCGGACCAGATTGATCATGTAGTAGATCGGGTTGAAGTGGGTGAGCGTCTCGAACGGCTGCGGCAACAGCGTCGCCGAGTAGAAGACGCCGCCGAGGAAGATCAGCGGCGTCAGCACGAAGGTCTGGACGAAGGCGACGTCGTCGAACTGCTCGGCCCGGACGCCGGTCAGCACGCCGAGCTGGGAGAAGAAGAAGCCGACGAGGAAGAGCGATGGGACGAGGACGAGGATGTGGTCGACCGGAAGGTCGACGAGCAGCGAGGCGGCGATGAAGGTCAGGCCGGCGACGATCAGGCCGCGCATGAAGCCGCCGAAGCTGAAGGCGAGCAGCAGCTCCAGCGGCGAGGCCGGCGAGGAGAGCTGGTCCTGGATCGCCCCCTGGAACTTCTGCTGCAGGATCGAGGAGGAGTTGTTGGCGAAGGAGTTGATCGCGAACGACATCATGATCAGGCCGGGGATCACGAAGACGACGTATTCGATCCCGTGCAGCTCTTTGATCCGCGAGCCGAGGGCGGCGCCGAAGACGGAGATGTAGAGAAAGGTTTCCAGCAGCGGCGCGCCCAGCGTCTGCTTCTTGATCTTCATGAAGCGGTTGACCTCGCGGCGCCAGAGGGTGGCGAAGCGGATCTGCGCGGCGCTCACGAAACGACCTCGATCTTCGAGCGCGAAAGCTCGTTGCGGCCGACCAGGGCCAGGTAGGCGTCCTCGAGGTTGGCGACGCCGTAGCGCTCGGCAAGCTCGGCGCTGGTTCCCTCGCCGACGATCTGACCGTCGTTGATGAAGGCGATCCGGTCGCAGAGCTGCTCTGCCTCCTCCAGGTAGTGCGTGGTGAGCAGGATCGTCGTCCCCTCCTGGTTGATCCGCTGCACGTAATGCCAGAGCTCCAGTCGCAGCTCGACGTCGACGCCGGCGGTCGGCTCGTCGAGGATCAGCAGCCGCGGCCGGTGCATCACCGCTCGGGCGAGGATCAACCGCCGCTTCATTCCGCCGGAGAGGGTGCGGGTGCGCTCCTCGGCCTTCTCGGTCAGCGAGAAGGTCTCGAGCAGCTCCTTGGTCCGCTCGCGCCGTTCGCGCTTGGGCATGCCGAAGTAGCCGGCGTGGTAATCCAGCGTCTCCTCGACGGTGAGGAACCAGTCGAGGTTGAGCTCCTGCGGCGCGAGGCCGACCGCCTGCCGCGCCTTGCCGTAGTCGTCGATCGCGTCGTGGCCGAAGACGTGGATCGAGCCCGAGGTCGGCTGCGCGAGGCCCGTCGTGCAGTGGATCAGGGTCGACTTGCCGGCCCCGTTGGGGCCGAGCAGGGCGAACAGTTCGCCGGGCGCGATAGCGAGCGAGACGCCGCGCAGCGCTTCCACCCCGGTCGGGTAGCGCTTGACCAGATCCTCGATTCGAAGGGCGTCCTCAGGCACGGCGTCAAACCTAGAGGACGAGCGGGCCTGGCTATCGGGCCGCCCGGTCGAGCTCACGGTTCATCAACCTCATCGCCAGCTCGTAGGGAGGTGAGAACTTGCGCTGCAGCCAGTGCAGGATGCGGCCATCGGCGGAGGTGAAGACCATGTACCGATTGTGCTCAATCGCCTCGAGGATTCGCTCGGCGACGCTGTCCGCGGTGACCGCTCGTTGCTCGAAGCGCCTGACGAGCTTGCGCATCTTCGGGCTCTCACGATCGACGCCGACGATGTCGACGGTGCCGACCAGCGGCGTCTTCACCGCGCCCGGGCAGACCAGGCTGACGCCGATCCCGTGTTTGCGCAGGTCGAAGCGCAGCACCTCCGAGACACCGCGCAGGCCGAACTTGCTGGCGCTGTAGGGCGCGTGCCAGGGCAGCCCGAAGAGACCGGCAACCGACGAAACGTTGACGATGTGCCCGCCTTGCCCGGCCTCGATCATCGGCGGCACGAAGCACTCGAGCACGCTGATCGGGCCCATCAAGTTGATCTCGATCGTGCGCCGCCAGTGCTCGTGCTCCAGCTGCTCGATCCTGCCCCAGGTCGAGATCCCGGCGATGTTCATCACCACGTCCATGCTGGGAACGCGGGTGTGCATCTCCTCGGCAAGGGCGACGGCAGCCTCGTGGTCGGCGACGTCGGCCGTCGCAAAATGAGAGACGGCGCCGCCCGCTTCGCCGATCTCGGTCGCCACCCGCTCGAGCCCCTCCCCGTCTCGATCGGTGAGGAAGAGCTCGGCGCCGCGGCCGGCGGCAGCGACCGCCGTGGCGCGGCCGATCCCGCTTGCCGCGCCGGTGATCAGGCAGCGCTTGCCCCTCAGGTCAGCGATCCCCATCAAAGCCCCCGTTCCGGTGGGCCTTTTCCCGCCATATCGGGGATCAAGCGCACCGGAAGCCTCATAGGCGGGCCGATTGCTCGGGCTCGACTCGGAGCGTGTTGAGGGTCATTGCCAGCATCTCGTAATGGCCGATCAGCATGCAGAGCTCGATCAGCAGGATCTGATCGAGGTGCTGGGTCAGCTCGGCCCACAGCTCGCTGCCGATCTGGCGCCGCTCGTGCATCTCATCGGCGGCACGGAGCAGCAGCGCCTGGCGCTCCGACCAGCCTGGCGCCTCGGCCCCGGCCCGCACCCGCGTGATCTCCTCTTCGCTCAGCCCGGCCCGCTTGCCGATCCTCTCGTGCTGGCTCCACTCATATTCGCTGCCGGTGTTGTGGGCGACGCGGAGGATGACCAGCTCGGTCTCCTCGCGCGGCAGCTTGCCCCCCGGCATCAGCGCGCCGGCGAACCAGAGCCAGCGGCGAAAGAGGCCCCGGTGGCGGCCAAGCGTTGTGAAGATGCGCGGTGGCTTGCCGCGGGTTGCCAGGCCGGCCAACCTGGCAATACCGTAGTTGGCCCAGCCGAGCTGGCGCCGATCGCCCGGCGCGATGCGTGGTCCAAGGCCTTCTCCCATTGCCTTGACCGTACCCAATGACCGGCCGCCGATCCCTGCGCTGTTTCTCTCCGCGCGAAAGTGCGCCGATGGACGTCGATGCGGTGCCGGGACGGCGTAGGCTGCGCTGGTGCCCGGCCCGCTGCTCGCAGTAGACACTCCCTCGCTGCTCTTCCGCGCCTTCTACGCGCTTCCCGACTCGATCGTCGGGCCGGACGGCAAGCCGGTCAACGCGCTGCTCGGCACCGCCAACCTGATCCTGCGCGAGATCGAGAACCACGGGCCGCGGGCGGTCGTGCTCTGCTTCGGCCCCGACGCCGCCTCCTACCGCACGGCGCTCTACCCGGCCTACCACGCCGAGCGCAAGGCGGCGATGCCGGATGACCTCGCGCCGCAGTTCGTCGCCTGCCCGGAGTTCTTCGAGGCGTTTGGCTGGACGGTGGCGACAAGCGATTCGCTAGAGGCCGACGACCTGCTTGGCACCTATGCCAAGCGGGAGGCCGAGGCGGGCGGTCGGGCGCTGCTGATGACCGGCGACCGCGACATGTACCAGTGCGCCGCCGAGCAGGTCACCGTCCTCTACGTGAAGACGGGCGCGAAAGGCAGGGGCGCCGAAGAGGTCGACCCCGAGGAGGTCGAGCGCCGCTACGGCATCGGGCCGCAGTTGGTGCCCGACTTCATCGCCCTGCGCGGCGATCCCTCCGACGGCCTGCCCGGCGCCAAGGGCGTCGGTCCGAAGACCGCCGCCGAACTGCTGCGCCGCCACGGCTCGCTGGAGGCGGTTCTCGACAACGCGATCCGCGAGCGCCGTCCGGCGCTGCGCGGCGCCCTGATCGAGGCGGCCGAAGATCTGCGCGCCTTCAAGGACATCGCCACCCTTCGCGATGCCGGCGTCGAGCCGCCCCCCGACCGCGAGACCGACTGGGTCGGCGCCGCCAAGGCGGCCCACGAGCGCGGCATGAACAGGCTCGCCGAACGCCTCCTCGCCGAGGCCTGAGCGCGGCGTCGTGCTACTACTTCGATCCTCGTGATCGAAGCGGACCCGGACAAGATCGTCGACCTCTCGATGACTCTCTCCGAGCACCTGCCGGCGACCTGGCCGGAGCACATGCCGTTTGCCCACAAGAACTGGAGCTGGCACGAGGAGACCGAGCTGCCGACCGGCGCCAGCACCTGCTCGCTCGGCCCCTACGTCACCCACTTCATCATCCTCGACGAGCACGCCGGCACCCACGCTGACGCGCCCTCGCACTACATCCCCCCGCCCGGCTCCGGCCTGGAGGGCGAAGGGCCTCTGGGCGAAGCCAGCGCCGAGACGCTCGACCTCTCGAAGCTGATCGGCCCGGCCGCGGTAATCGACCTCCGCCAGCTCGACGGCCAGGCCGATCCCGGCGCCAGCCCGCCGATCACGGTCGCCCACCTCGAAGCCTGGGAGGCGGAGCATGGGCGCTTCAACGCCGGCGAGATCGTGCTGCTGCTGACCGGCTGGTCAAGGCACTACGTGAGAGGTGAAGCCGGCAAGGCATTCCTGCACGAGCCGGTGGTCCTGCAATCGAGGCCCGCATGGCCGGCCCCGGAGGCCGCGGTCGCCGTCTTCCTGCACGAGCGTGGCGTCGCAACGGTCGGCATCGACGCCCCCAGCATCGGCTCCGCCGAGGAGGGCAACGAAGTGCACCGAGCCGGCCTCAGTCGTCAGATGGTCTTCATCGAGGGACTCGCCAACCTCGACCGCCTGCCTCCGCGCGGCGCCTCCTTCGTCTTCCTGCCGGTCAAGATCGCCGTCGCCAGCGGCGCTCCAGGCCGCGCCATCGCGATCCTCCCCGACTGAGCGCTGCGTACTTCGACCACCCACTCCAGGGCCAAGTCCAATGCGCCGCTCAGCGGTGCTCGGGATTTGGAAAGTCGGTGCGACAGCCCGCGTCCCACTCGGTCCGCTGGTTGCCGTGGGCCGGGATCCCGCCGGCATCCTTGAGCATCCGGGCAAGGTGCAGCATGTTCCAGGCGGCAAAGGTGGTGTTGCGATTGGTGAAGTCGTTCTCGGGACCGCCCGAGCCCTCGTCCAGGTAGGACGGTCCGGGACCGGCTTCGCCGATCCAGCCCGCATCGGCCTGCGGCGGGATCGTGTAGCCGAGATGCTGCAGCGAGTAGAGGGTGTTCATCGCACAGTGCTTGACCCCGTCCTCGTTGCCGGTCACTAGACATCCCCCGACGCGCCCGTAGTAGGCGTACTGGCCGGCGTTGTTGAGGAGGTGCGAGTTGCCGTAGAGCCGCTCGACGATCTGCGTCGCCACTGAGGACTTCTCGCCTAGCCAGATCGACATGCCGAGGACGAGGATGTCGGCCGCCATCACCTTCTCGAAGATCGCCGGCCACTCGTCGCGGTCCCAGCCGTGCTCGGTCATGTCGGGCCAGACGCCGGTGGCGATCTCGTGATCGACGGCGCGGATGCACTCGACCCGAACGCCGTTGCGGCGCATGATCTCCATCGAGATGTCGATCAAGCCCTGCGTGTTCGACACCTCAGGACTGCGCTTCAGCGTGCAGTTGACGAAGAAAGCGCGAAGGTCCGAGTAGTCCGTCGTGCTCTGCTCGCACAGCTCGGCCTGCTTCTCAGTCAGCTCGGTCACTTCGTCTCCTCACTTCTTGGGTTCGGCGGCCGCAGGCAGTCTAGGCGGCGGGGAATCGCTCAGCCGGCGACAGGCTCGAGCGGAGGCAGGGGCTGCCGCGCCGCGCTGGAGAAGCGCATCGTGCCGTCCTCGACCGCGCCGCGCCGGATCTCCCTGGTGTCGAGCACATAGTTCTGGCGCAGCTTCCACGGCTCCTTGGAGCCCTGTTTGGGCAGCTTGTCGAGGGCGCGCAGGACGTAGCCGGCGTTGAAGTCGAGGATCGGCTCCTCGGTGACCGACGGATCGGTGATCTCCGGCACGCACTGCGTGTATCCGTGCGCGTCCATGTGGTTGAGCAGGCGGCAGACGTACTCCGAAGTGAGGTCTGCCTTGAGCGTCCAGGAGGCGTTGGTGTAGCCGAGCGTGAAGACGAAGTTGGGGACGCCGTTGAGCATCATTCCCTTGTAGGCCATTCGCTTCGAGAAGTCGATCGCCTCGCCGTCGATGGCGATCTCCATGCCACCGAGGAAGAGGACGTTGAGCCCGGTGGCGGTGATGATCACGTCGGCCTGCAGCGCGGCGCCCGACTCGAGCTTGATCCCGTCCTCGCTGAAGGCCTCGATCCGGTCGGTGACGATCTCGGCGCTGCCCGAGCGGAGCGCCTGAAAGAGGTCACCGTCGGGGACCAGGCACATCCGCTGGTCCCAGGGGTTGTAGGGAGGTTTGAAGTGGGTCTCGACGTCGTAGCCGGGCGGCAGCGAGCGTTCGTTGCCCCTGCGGATCATCTTCTTGACGAAGGCGGGCCGACTCCTGCTCAGCTTGTATGTGCCCATCTGCAGGAGGACGTTCTTCCAGCGGATCAGGGCGTAGGCCGCCTTGATCGGCAGCACCCGGCGCAGAGCCCTGGCGATCGGGTCCTCACCGGGCATCGAGACGATGTAGGTGGGAGAGCGCTGCAGCATCATCACCTTCGCGGCCTTCTCGGCCATCGCCGGCACCAGCGTCACCGCGGTGGCGCCGCTGCCGATCACCACGACCCGCTTGCCGGCGTAGTCGAGGTCCTCGGGCCAGTGCTGCGGGTGGACGATCTGGCCCTTGAAGCTCTCCCTGCCGGCGAACTCCGGCGTGTAGCCCTGGTCGTAGCTGTAGTAGCCGGTGCACGACCAGAAGTAGCCGCAGGTCAGCTGCACGGCCTCACCGCTGTCGGTGCGTTCGGCTTCGACCTTCCAGAGCGAGTCCGCCGTCGACCATTCGGCCCGCACGACGCGGTGGCCGAAGCGGATCTTCCGGTCGATCCCGTTCTCCTCCGCCGTCTCCCGTACGTAGTCGAGGATCGAGTCGCCGTCGGCGATTGCCTTCGGCGCCGTCCAGGGCTTGAACCTGAAGCCGAGCGTGTGCATGTCGGAGTCCGAGCGAATGCCGGGGTAACGGAAGAGGTCCCAGGTCCCGCCGAGGCCCTCGCGCGCCTCGAGGATCGCGTAGCTCTTGCCGGGACAGCGCTCCTGCAGGTGGTAGGCGGCGCCGATGCCGGAAATCCCGGCGCCGACGATCAGCACGTCGACGTGCTCAATGGGCTCCCCGTTCGCGGTCAAGACCTGGGCATTCTGACATGCTGGCTGGTCAGCCAGTCCTTGCGTGCAGATGTCACACGTCTCAGGCGGGGCGATTGCGGCTGGTCGGCTTGGCTCTGGGCGACCGTGCCCGCGGGAAGCCGTGCAAGGACTAAGAAAGCGTCAGGACGTGGGCATTCTTGGGCTCGACCCGGCCCTCGAGCACATCGAGGTAGGCGCTCTGCACCGCCTCGAATCCGTGCCCCTCGATCGTGCTGAGCCAGCCGCCGGTCCACTCGCAAAAGGGATGCCAGGCGCCGGCGACGCGCTGCTCGAGTCCAGCCCGGCCCCAATCCTCCGAGCGCTTGACCACCCGGTCGGGGGCGAAAAAGAAGGTCGGCGCCGGTCCCGGCAACTCACCGCTGCCGGCGCCGAGCTCCTCCCAGTGGGTGACGCCAACGGTCATGCTGTAGAGCAGATCGTCGCCGAAGTGGGAGTGGACGGCGTGCCGCACCGCTCCGTCGCCGGCGATGTCGACGAAGGTCGACGGCCGCCGCTCGAGCGAATCGACCGCGTCGTAGGTGACCGTGCTGCCGTAGATGCCAAGGCCTTCGACGAACTCTCTGCTCCGCGGTGAGGTGAGGCCAACGAGCTCGACCCCCTCGCGCTGTCCGAGCAGAAAGGCGGCGGCGATCGCGGTCTTGCTCGACGCGCTGGAGATCACCACCGGCCCTCGCGTTGCCAAGCCCTCATCGTCGAGCTGGTCGTCGATCAGGAAGGAGGTGAAGAACAGCGGCCGCAGGAGCATCTGAATCGCCTCGGTGTCGGCGCTGTAGAACGGATCCGAGCCAGTCTCCAGGTAGCGGTGGTAGGCGGACGGCAGAGCGGCCCGGTGCGGCGAGCCGTCGACGAACCCGCTGCGATCGGCGTCAACGGGGGTGACGAGGAGGTGAGAGGAAGGCGGCAGGTACCCATACAGGCGCGTGCCGGCCTCGACTCCGTCGGCCTCACTGCGCTCCACTTCCGCGAAACCCCACATCGGAACGCGGCCCCAGCCCTCCTGCGCCGGAAAGAAGTCCCAGTAGGACATCGCCTCACCGAACACCGCGTAGGTGATGTTGTTCGCGGTCAACCCAAAGGTCTCGACCCGCAGCAGCGCCTGGCCCCGCTCGAGGCTGGACGGCTCGTCCTCTGCGATCCGGCAATTGCGGAGATCGTCGCGCTTGACCAGGAAGTCGGTCATCAGCTGCCCGTCTCGCCGTAGGGCGCGTAGCGGCGATGGAGCATCAGGTCGTTGCCGTCCGGGTCGCTGAAGAACGCCATATGGCAGACCCCGGTGTCGAAGATCTCGCCGTTGAACTCGACCCCCTTGGCTTCGAGCTCCGCCCGAGCCGCCGCAACGTCATCGACATGCAGCGCCGGGTGGGCGTTTTTCTGGGGCGTGAACTCCATTCCGAGCCGCTCGGGCTCCCAGATGCCAAAGCAGGTATCCCCCGCCCAGAACTCGAACTTTCCGCGCTCGTCCGGCCGCAGCCCGAGCGTCTCGACGTAAAAGCGCCGCGAGCGCTCGCTGTCGCGCGAGGGGACGCCGATGAAGTCGGTCTTGCTGATCACGAGTTCCTCCAAGGTCGATCGAAGAACGATGCCGAGCTTCGACCATACCCCCAGCCGCTCCCGCCAGCTCCGGCCACCGGCCGGGCTTCTCGGCGATGGGGTCGGAGCATGTTTGCCCTCTAGACAAAACTGGGTAAGAAACCGTCGATGGGGATACGGAGAGCGAAGCGGGCACTTGGGACGCTCGTGGCATCAGCCCTCGTCGCGCTGAGCGCGGGGCCGGCGGCGTCGGCAGCCGTCACCAGCGTCTATGGGGGCGACCTCGCCTGCACGGCGCAGCCGAGCAACGGCAACGTCCGGCTTTGCGGCGGCCCGACGACCACCTGGGACGGAGCGACGAAGGTTGACGTCAACGTGATCCTTCCCCCAGCGCCGGCGTCCGGGCCCGACGGGCCTTATCCGCTGATCGGCGTCTTCCACGGCTGGGGCGGCCACAAGATCGGCCTTGGGGACGAACAAAATGACCAGGTTCAGGGCTGGGCTGAACACGGCTATGCCGTCTTCAGCATGAGCGACCGCGGCTGGGGCAGCTCCTGTGGGGGCATGGACCCCGAACGGCTCGCTCCCGCCTGCGCCGCCGGCTACAACCACCTGATGGACGATCGCTACGAGGTGCGCGACGCCCAGTACCTGATCTCGATCCTCGCCGACGAAGGAATCGCCCAGCCGGACAAGATCGGCGCGACCGGCGTCTCCTACGGTGGCGGCATGTCGATGGCGCTGGCGGCGCTGCGCAACCGGACGATGATGCCCGACGGCTCGCTGGTGCCGTGGGAAAGCCCAGACGGGACCGCAATGGAAATTGCCGCCGCTGTCCCACAGTGGCCGTGGTCGGACCTCGCCTACTCGCTGATGCCGAGCGGAAGCACCCTCGATTACGTCGCCGACTCGCCCTACCGCGGCCCCGACGGCAACGCGCCGATCGGGATCGAGAAGGACTCCTACGTCAGCGGCCTCTTCGGGACCGGCCTGGCGTCGAGCAACTACGCGGCCCCTGGGACCGACCCCGGCGCCGACCTCGTCACCTGGTACGGCCTGATCAACAGCGGCGAACCCTACGACTCGAACCCGCTCGCGCCTCCGATCATCGAAGAGATCACCGCCCATCACTCCTCGTATTACATCGACCACAGCCAACCGCCCGCGCCCCTGCTGATCCAGAGCGGCTGGAACGACGACCTCTTCCCGCCCGACGAGGCGATCCGCTTCTACAACCGCACCCGCAGCCAATACCCCGGCGATCCGATCTCGCTCTTCTTCATGGACGACGGACACGCTCGCAGCCAGAACAAGGCGGCCGACGTCGCCGTCTTCCACGCCCGCGAGGAAGCCTGGTTCGACCACTATCTGAAGGGATCCGGCGCCACTCCGACCTCCAGCGCCGAAGTCCTGACCACGACCTGCGGCACTGCCTCCGAGGGCCCCTACCGCGCCGGCTCCTGGAAGGACCTGGCGCCGGGTGAGATCCGCCTAGACAGCGCCCCCGCGCAGACGATCGTTCCCGGCGCAGGTGACCCCTCGCTCGGAACGACCTTCGATCCGATCGCAAGCGGCGATGCCTGCGCCAGCGGCTCGGGCGCTGATCAGAGCGGCGTCGCCAACTACCGCCTTCCCGCCGCCCCCGACGGCGGCTTCACCCTGCTCGGCTCGCCCACGATCGTCGCTGACCTCGCCACCACCGGGACGGCCTCCGAGATCGCCGCGCGCCTGCTCGATGTCTCCCCCGCCGGCACCGAGACGCTGGTCGCCCGTGGCCTGCTGCGCCCCGGGGCCGGTGGCGCCAAGCGAGTCTTCCAGCTGCACCCCCAGGCCTACCGCTTCGCTCCCGGTCATGTCGCCAAGCTGGAGCTGCTTCCCTCCGACGCCCCCTACGCCCGACCGGCGAGCGCCCAGGCCCCGATCACGGTGTCCAACCTCGAGCTGCGCCTGCCGGTTCGCGAGCAGCCCGGCTCCCTCGGCGGCATCGTTGAGCCACCCGCCCCCAAGGTCGTCCCCCCCGGCTACGAGCTGGCGAGCGATTACCGCGATGACGCCGGCGGCGCGGAAGGTGGCATCCCCGCGGTGCGCAACGGTCGCGTGGCTCTGGGCCGCGGACGCATCCTTGTCAGCCGCAAGGCGCTGCTATTGCGCCTGAGCTGCATCGGCCCCGGCGAATGCGATGGTCGTCTTTCGGTTAGCGCCAGGGCGCGGGCCAGGCCAGGCGGCGAGAGATAGCCAGCGGCTCTTATGCCTTGAACGCTGACACCGCACAGCGGATCAGGCTCCCACTCACCAAGGCGGGCCGGCGCCTGGTCGGCTCCCACCTACGGCCCCGAGCGAAGCCGTTTTCCGTTCGCCTGGAATTGACCGATGCCGGAACGCCGACAGCGCTGATGCTGAGTCGGCGCGTCCACTTCCGCGGGCTTCTACCTCGGCATCGCCGCCAAGGCCGACCGGCCTAGCCGGCCGAGGACGTGTTCAGCGCCACGGCCGCGCGAATCAGCGCCATCAGTGCTTTTTCATCGATCTCCTCGCCCTCATGGAAATCGATGGCGCGCCTCGTGTTGCCCTCGAGGCTGGAGTTGAAGAGGCCTGAAGGGTCATCCAACGAGGCGCCCTTGGCGAAGGTCATCTTCACGACGTTCTTGTACGTCTCACCTGTGCAGATCATCCCGCCGTGGTACCACACCGGGACCCCTCTCCATTTCCACTCCTCGACCACCTCGGGGTCAGCCTGCTTGATGAGGGCTCGGATCCGAGCGAGCGTCTCGCCCCGCCAGTCGTCCAGCTCCTCGATCCTCGCGTCTATCAGTTGAGCGGGAGAGTCTCCCGCCTCCTCGGAGCCGCTCTTTTTCTTCGTCATATCCCTACCTCGCGTTTAGAAGAAGCCCATAATCGGCTATAGCTTCGCGGTCACGGTCAGCGTTCGCGAAACCATGTTGCCGGCGGCGTCGGTGGCGATGGCCGTGACTTTCAGCTTTGGCTTCCTGCCGGCAAGCAGCCGTTGCTCGATCGCATCGCGCTGCTTTCGTTTGAGGTGCAATTTCAGCGTCTTGGCGGGGCCGGCGGGAATTTTCTTGGTCGCCTTTTTGATCTTGGCGACCTTGCCGGCAGCTTTGACGGTGGCAGTGCACGCCTCCGCCGGACAGCGGAGCCGCACGACGACCGCCTTCTGCTCGACCAGGCGCTGCGTCCGCTTGGCGCTGAGTCGGAAGTCGAGCGTCATGTCGCCCGGCGCGCCATCTCCGCGCGGTGCGGCATTTCCGCCCAGCTCGGGCACCGCGTCAACCACCTCGCAGTCGGGCTGGATGGTGTCGAGACTGCGCCGGTCGGAGACGGCTTTGTCGAGCTCGCTGCCGCAGCTGGCGTTGTCGGCGACCCCGTCGCGGACGTCGACGAGGTCGGCGCCCCCAAGTGCCTGGACTACGTCGGCCCCGGCCCCAGCCGTGATCGCGTTTGCGGCCGCGCTCCCGGTCAGAGTGTCGGCGAATCGCGAACCGGTCAGGTTCTCGAAGCTGGTCAGGGTGTCGGCGCCGTCACCGCCGCTCGCCGTCCCGGCGCTGAGATTCACCGCGACGCCCGCGGGAGCGTTTGCGTAGGAGAGGGTGTCGACACCGGCGCTGCCATCGAGCACGTCATCCCCGCCCTTGCCCTCGACGAGGTCGTTGCCGCCGCCAGCCTGCAGTTCATTTGGGCCGGCGTCGCCGATCAGGACGTCGTCTGCTCCCGTTCCTTCGGCGCTCTCGACCCCCGCCACCGTGTCGTTGCCGTAGCCGGTCGCCTGCGGGGTCGCCTTGCCGAGGTCGAGCGTGAGCGGATTCGAGACGTTGAAGGGAAGCGCGTATTTGTCAACCCCGGCGCCGCCTTCGATCGTGTCGTCGCCGTTGACCAGGGCGTCACCGATCAGCCGGTCGTTACCACCGTGACCACTGAGGACGTCGTTGCCATCGCCGCCTTCGATCAGGTCGCCGGCCTCGCCGCCATCGAGGACGTCGTTTCCGGGTTCCCCCGACAGTTTCAAGAACGACCCGGTGAGGGCCGCGCCGGTCGCGGCGCTGCCCTGGGCGCTGATCGTGTCTTCTGCATTGCCCCCGAAGGCCGCGATCTCCTCCGGCTTGGCGAGGGAGTAGTCGATGTCCCTATCGCCATCGGCATCGCTGTCGACGCCGCCGTTGCCGATCACGAAATGGTTGGCGGCCGAGAGCGAGTCGAAGACGTTGAGCGAATCGCCGGCGCCAAGCAGGAAGCGGACGGCCGCGGCAAACGCCGCGGCGTCATGAATGGAAACGGAGGTCGAGGTCGCCCCAGCGCTGCCGCCGATGCTGATGAATTCGGTGTTGGCGAAGTTCGCCGGCCCGTTGGCGCAGGTCACCGGACCGCTCGACTGGCTGACCCGGATTTCAGTCCCGTTGGCGCTGAAGATCGCCGAGTCGTTGGGAGCGCCGAAGTTGACTGAGAGGACTTCCGCGGCGCTGTTGTAAGAGCAGGTCGTGTTCGCCGAGGCGGCGGCCGGAATGGCGAAGGCGGCCGCCAAGGCCAGCATCGAGACGAGCCCGATGCGACGGGCGATCGTGGTGCCGGGACCTGCTGGCATGGGCGTGCATTTTACGCGCGGAGCCGCCCCTTTTGTAACAACCGTGCCTCGCCGCACACTTAGGTCTCAGATGCTTCCAGTCGACGACCCCGCCGAGGCGGTCCCGGATATCTACCGCCGCCGCTTCGAGCGCTGCTTCCGCGACCATTACGCGCAGCTGCTCGCCTTTTCGATGCGACGCGCCTCGACGCGGGAGATCGCCGAGGACGTGGCGGCGGACACCTTTGCCGTCGCCTGGCGCCGGCGCGACCGGATTCCCGATCCGGCCCTGCCCTGGCTCTATTCGATCGCCGCTCACGTGCTGGCAAACCAATATCGCTCGACCCGCCGCCGCCGCGAGCTCGGCCTGCGCCTGGCGCACGAGCCCGGCGCGGCCGCAGTGGACGCTGATCCCGCCGAGTCGCTTGGTCGCCGCGATGCCTTCTCGGCCGCCTTTGCGCTGCTCGCCGAGCCGGAGCGCGAGGCCCTGCGCCTGGTCGTCTGGGACGGGCTCGACACCCGCGATGCGGCTCGCGTCTTCGGCTGCTCGCCAGGGGCCTTCCGGGTGCGGCTGCACCGCGCCCCGGCGCAAGCTCGCGAAACAAATGGAAGCGGCCGGACATCTGTCCCAAAGGGACAACACCGCGGTATCCAAGCCCGCCGAGGAGATTCAATGACCCGCAAGAGCCGAAACGACGATGCCCTCGCGACGATGCGGGCCGCCAACCCCTCCTCCGCGACGGCGCTGCGGGAGACGATCGCCGAGACCGAGCTCTCGCTGGCGATGCAGCGGGCGATCGCCAGCGGCGAATCTCCGCGGCCGATCCCTACCGGCGACCGCGTCGCCCGTGAGCCGGCCGTCAGCGCCCGCCCCGCCCGCTCTGGGGTCTTCTCACGGCATCGCGGAGCCTCGCTCGGCCTCGGCGGCCTTGCCTGCATTGCGGTGATCGCGGCGCTGATCGTCCTCTCCGGCGGCTCGGTCGATTCCGTCCGCGACGGCGCGCGCCCCAGCTTCGCGGCCGCCGCGGTCAGGGTGGCCCAGGCAAATCCGCGCCTGCTCGTCGCCGCGCCCGGCTGGTCGATTGTCCAGGCCCGCAGCTTCGAAGTCGACACCGGGACACTGATCTTCAGCAACAATGCGCACCGCCCCTTCGGCCCCAATGCGCGCCAACTCGACCTCAGCTGGTACCCCGCCGGCCTCTACGGCGAGAGGCTGCACGAAATCGGTCATGCCTGTTGTCACGTCAGCACGCCGGTGACCTCGAACCTGCTCGACCGGGAGGCAACCACCTTCGCCTATCCCCGACAGCATCCGAACTACGCGACGGTCCTCTCACCCCAGGGAAACGTCTTCATCGAGGTCAACGGCTCGTTCGGAAGCAGGCAGGAATATGAGGCCGTGCTGAGCTCCCTGAGACCGGTCAGCATCGACGCCTGGCTCAGCGCGATGCCGGCCGAAGTCATCCGTCCCGCGGCGCGCTCGGCAGCGATCGCGCAGATGCTTCGAGAAGTACCGGTGCCGCCAGGCTTCGACCCCTCCACCCTGCGTTTCCGCGGCACCCCCGTGCCTTCAGGAGCCAGCGTGCAGAGCCAGAGCGCCCTCACCGACCGCTTTATGCTCGCGAAGTCGGTGACGGGAGCAGTCGCTTGCGGCTGGCTCCAGCGCTGGCTCGACGCGACTCGGGCCGGCAACGGCGCCGCGGCGCGGGAAGCGGTCGACGCGATGGCCACCGCTCCGCACTGGCCGGTCCTCCTGCAGATGGTCCGGGAAAAAGGCTTTCGGGGAGATGCCCTGCCGCCCCACGGCCAAGCTTGGCCGTCGGAGATCCTCACCGCGGGACGGGAAATCGGTCGCGGCAAGCTCAGGCGCAAGCCGGCGGTCAGGACGATTTACGTGAAGGGGCGCCCGGCCGGGCGCCTCACCCCGGCCGGGGCAGCCCCGGCGAGCGTCATGGGCTGCCTCTAGCGCCAGCCCAGGCTCAAGTCCCAGCTACGGAGTGCGCAGCGCCATACCGAAACGGCAGCACCGGCCTCGCGAACCCCCCCAGCCCTTTCCGGTGCGCTTTATCCCCGGCATACGGGGGAAAGGCGCACCGGAAGCTCAAACGGCGATGACGCCGGCCTCGGCGGCCGGCGCCGCGTAGGCGGCGGCGAGCGTCGCGACCGTCTCGTGGGCATTGAGCCCGCTTGGGTTGGGGACCACCCAGAGCGCGGCGCCTGACCAGCGGATCCCGCTATCGAGCGTGTCCGGCTGCCGGCCCAAGGTCGCGCCGCGCTCGCCGAACGCGTCGCGGTAAGCGGTGACCCCGGCGATCGCGACCACCGCGGGCCGCTGCTCGGCGACGAGCCGCTGCAGCCGAGCGCCGCCCTCGCACAGCTCCTCGCGCGAGAGCTCGGAGGCCCGCCCGGTTGCCCGTCGCACGAGGTTGGTGATCCCGACGCCCCGCGCGACGAGATGCGAGCGATCGGCCTCGGTCATCCCGGCGACCCGATCGACCTCGTAATCGGTGATGCCGGCCGCGGCCAACGCCGGGTAGAAGCGGTTGGTGGGATGCGCGAAGTGAGTCTTGACCGCGGCCGTCCACAGGCCCGGGTTGATGCCGACGAACAGCAGCCTGAGCCCTGGCCCGACCAGATCGTCGACCTCGTGGCCGCGGAACGCCTCAAGCTCCAAACGCGTGAACCGCATGCCGGGATCCTCTCGAATCCGCCGCGCGCGGTTCGTCTCATAGGTAGAGGAGATCGTGGGTAGAAGAGACTCAGCGGAAACTCCATGACCGAAGGAGAAGAGATGGGAAAGCTGATCGCGACAACGCAGGCCACCATCGACGGCGTAATAGACCCGGTCGGCGAGTGGGTGCAGCCGGACGGAGACCACGGCGAGCACTCGTTCGAGCGTCAGGGGAGATCCAGCGGGCTGGTGCTGGGCCGCAAGACCTACGAGGGCCTGGCGGGATATTGGCCGAGCAAAACGGGCAAATGGGCGGACATGGTCAATGCGATCCCGAAGTACGTCGGGTCCAACAGCCTGTCCGGCGATCTCGAATGGAACGCCACCCTGCTCGAGGGAGGGCTCGAGGACTCGATCCCAAGCCTGAAGGACGAGGTCGACGGTGACCTGTTCATGCACGGCAGCGGCGAGTTCGCCTACGCCCTCGCCGAGAAGGGCCTGATCGACCTGTACGAGGTCTACCTGAACCCGCTGGTCTGGGGCGAGGGCAACGTGCACGTGCTCGGCGACAGGGGAACCGTGCGGATGGAGCTTGATGACGTCAAGCGGTTCGACTCCGGAGTGGTGCTGCTCACCTACTTCCCGGCACCTTGACCGCGTCTCGTCGAGAACCGCCTTCGTGACTAGAACTGTCTTTTGACTACTGTTTTTCGATGTCTTTGCCGGGGCCGCCGAGCAGCTTGTCGCTGCCACCGCCCCCCATCAAGGTGTCGCGGCCAGGCCCGCCGAGCAGCTTGTCCGGCGCGGAGCCGCCGCGAAGAATGTCGTTTCCGCGCCCGCCGTCGATCTTGTCGCTGTCCGCCCCACCACTCAGCCTGTCATCGAGATTGCCGCCGGTGATCGAGTCGAAGCCGAGGCCACCATCGAAGACGTTGATGTGACCCGGAGCCCCGATGAACTTGTCGTCCGAAATTTCGGTCGGATCGCTCACCTTTGAGAAAGCGTGAATTTCAATCGGGCCCTGGCCGCCTCCCAGGTCGTCGGGCAGCTGCGAGAAGTCGAAAAGGCCGGCCACGATGGACGAAGCCTCAATATGCCTCAGGTCACGACAGTACGCAGGCCCGTTATCGACGTAGAGGCCGCTGACCGTTATCTGGCCGTCGCTCGCGCAGCGCGGAACGACCTTTCCCTCGCTGGCGTCGATCGTGAGCACGCCGCCGGAGAAGGTGGCAAAGGCCGCATCCGCCCGCGCCGGAACGAGCACGCCGGCAAGCAGCGCCAGGGTCGCGGCAATCAGCACCCAGCGGGATGAGCCAGATCGAAACCGAAGTACTGCCATCGCTGCCATGACTCCCAGCTTAGATGCTTCACCCGCGATCACTTCAAGGCCTCGTCCGCACGGGAGCCCGAAGCCCCAGCCCTTCTCGCTTCCAGGCCTGCACGCCCCCGATCACGTCGCCGACGTCAAGTCCGAAGCGACTCAGCGTGGCGGCGGCCAGGCTCGACTGGTAGCCCTCGTCGCAGATCAGGATCACCTGCACGTCAAGACGGGCAAGGCGGGGATCGCGATGGGCGCCGCGGGGGTCGAGGCGCCACTCGAGCACGTTGCGCGCGATCAGCTGAGCGCCCGGCACCAGGCCATCGCGCTCCTGCTGCTCGATCGGGCGGATGTCGACGAGGATCGCGCCCGCCTTCATTGCCGCAAGGGCCTGCGCAGGAGTAAGCCGCGCGATCTCGGCGCGCGCCGCGGCCAGCAGCTCTTCCGCCGTTACAGGTGCGCTGAGGACCGCGTAGTCGCCCATCGGCCCACTCTTACCCTCAGCATCGGGGTTACAAGCCGGGAGCAGGGGACGAGCTGAAGCCGGAGCCCTACGAGCAGAGCTACCGCGGCGGCAGTGGCACTCCCCGTTCGCGCTGGAGCTTCTGCTTTCTGGGCAGGAGGGGAAGGCCGAGACGGGCACAGCCCAGGGCTTCCGCTTGGGGCAGCAAGCGCCATCTGTGCCCGGCATATTCCCGATAGCCGCTTGGCATCTCCGCGGCCAGTTCCCAAATCGCTTCGGGGTATGCGCCTTCCTTTGCCATTTCGCGCAGAACCCGCCAGTGCTTGGAGCTTGCCATCGCCTCCTCGGCTTCGAGCTCCGCCGCGCGGTCGTCCGTTCTGCGGGCTTTTGCCCACTGCAGGAACCAGAGGCAGGAGACGGTTGCGGTCACGTCGGCGCCCACCTGATAGCGGTTGGTGGGGAGGCCTTCGTTGGGCACCCGCGACGGCTCGAAGGTGCTGGGCACCGGGATCGCCTCGAGCATTTCGCGGACAACGGCTTCGTGGTCGGCGCCTTTGACGACCTTCGCGGGCATCGCGTCGAGCCAGGTCTGCGAATCGACCTTGGTCAACCATCCGAGCCGTTCTTCGAAGGCGGCCTGGCTGGGAACCGCGGCCCTGAGTTCGAGTAGGTAGCCGCCTTCGGACCACAACGCGACCATCTGACGGTTGCCGGGGCCGCCCTGATTGACATAGAACTCGGCCCTTGTGTCGACCTCGGCAGTGGTGTCCAGAACGGGCAGCTCGAGCCAGCGTTGGCCGTGCGGATGCAGGTTCCCACGCTGGGTCGCAATCGCTTCAGCGAGGCTGCCGTGGCGCCAGAAGAGTTCGACGCGGCGTTGGCGCACCGGCGGCGGAAACATCCCTGACTCGCGCTCAGCCCTGGGGAGCCTCCCCGGCCCACGCCCGCCGACGGGAGTGATGCGAACCGATTCGTAGGGGATCGGCTTGCCGGTGACGAATTCCATCGAGCCTTCGACGCCCTCGCGACGCGTTTCCTCGTTCGCGTTCTGGACCCGCCAGCCCGGACCTTCGAGCAGCAGGAGGGGCGTCGATTCGGCGAAGCGGACAAGCTCTGCGCCGTAGGCGCGGGTCGGGCCATTCTGGGCGTTGCCCCCCGAGAGAAGCAGGATCGCGAGAGCGGCGACCGCCGCCAGACCACCGGCGAGCGCGACGATGACCCGACTCCGCCTCCGGCCGTGGGGCCGCGCGGCCAGGACCGCCGCCTCCCCCGCGCCGGTGCCTGCCGGCTCGGCGATCATCGCCTCTTCCAGCGCAGCCTCGGCCGAGCCGAGCTCCAGTCCCGCAAGAGCCCGCCAAGGAAACGGGTTGGCGGCCTTCAAGTCGCGGTCCGAGCCGTACGCGTTCATCGGCACGCCTCCTTCGCTTCCAGTTCGGCCCCGCGTGGATCGCCTGCCCCTTTTTCGGCGAGACGAGCCCGCAGGCGACGTCGGGCGCGGTGCAGGCGACTGCGCGCAGCCAGGGACGAGACGCCGAGCACCCTCGCAGCCTGCGCCGGCGTGAGCTCCTCCCAGCCGACGAGCATCAAGAGCTCGCGATCGGGCTCCTCGAGCGCGGTTAGCGCCTCGAGCAGAGCGCCTTTCGGATCCTCTGTCGTCTCGACCGGCAACTGCCGGCTCAGCTCCGCGCGCAAGTGCTCGTTCAACCGATTCCGGCGCCGCTCGCCTCGGCGCTGGTTTGCAAGGACGAGCCGCGCGGTGCCGTACAGCCAGAGCCGCCCCTCCTCGCCGAGGGGCACCTCCGGGAGCCGCCGCCAGGCAGCGAGAAAGGTCTCGGCGACGATTTCAGCTGCATCCTCGGGATCGGGGCAGCGGCGAAGCGCATAGCCCAGAATCCTGCGTGCGTTGTCGCGGTAAAGACGCGCGAAGCGTTGCTCCAGCAGATCACGCGGCAGCGCGTCGACCATCGTCGAGGTCCGATGCATTGTCCCTATATGTCCGGGTGAGGCCCGATCGTTGCACTCTCCCTGAAATCCACCGCCTTGCGACCGCTTCCTGCAGCTGGGGGTCCATCCCGCGTATCGTTTGTGCGCAATCGATCAAGGGAGGGCACCGATGCGCGGGAAGCTCACTTATTCGAATGTCGTCTCAACCCTTTGCCTGTTCCTGCTGTTGAGCGGCGGCGTCGCCTTCGCGGCGAGTCAGCTCGGCAAGAACACGGTGGGAGCCAGGCAGCTCAAGCGCAACGCCGTCACCTCCCCGAAGATCAAGGACGCGGCGGTGACGAGTGCGAAGCTCCGCGACGGAGCCGTGACGGGTGAGAAGATCGACGTCGCGACCTTGGGCAAGGTGCCGAGCGCCAGCAAGGCCGACGACACGATCCACGCGGCAAGCGCCGACAACGCCTCCCGCGCAACGACGGCTGCCCGCGCGACCGAAGCGAGCCTGCTGGGCGGTCACGATGCCGCCGCCTTCGGCAGCGGCGTCATGTCGGGACAGATCACCGGTCTTACAACGGGCCCTGAGGACGGTGCTCCCACCGGACTCTCGAAAGCGGGTGTCTTCACCACCGTCGCCGGCCTGCTTCCCCCTGGCGTCTTCCAGATCGCAGATCTCAACGTAAGCTTGCGGGGCGGTGAAACCATGGGGATGGGAACCTCCCGCACGATCTCCGTAGTCGCCGGTTTCGACGTAACGGTCTCCTGCACGATCCACGAAGGTGAAAACGGCTGCACGGATCTACGCTCGTTTTCCACTCCTGAAGAACCGCACACCACCCTGACCATCCGCTCCAACACCACCGGCGCGCCGGGGGCGCAGTCGGTGCTCTTCGCCTACCGCATCGCGCCGGCGAGGTAGGTCCTCGAAGGGTCACAGCCGGAGTGCAAAAAGCTTGGGACTGAGGCGGCCACCGAGGCGCGGATTGCTTCGCGTGGCAACACCGCTGCGGCGGCGTCGTCTTCGAGGTCGGCGAATGGGACCGGCCGCGGCAGCGCCTGCAGGCGGGCGATCCGCTCGGCCACGGAAGGGTGGAAGGTGAGCGCGTCGATCAACCGGGACGGACCATCATCCTCGGGTCGCACCGAGCGTAGGTACCAGCAGGTCAGCCCGGCCTGGCCGAGCGAGGCGGCGTAGGCATCCGCGGTTAGCTCGCGCGCCAGCTTGTAGGCGGTCCAGCGGCTGGACAGCATCCGGGTCCCCACTCCGCCGCGCGCCAGGCGGATCGCCCAGTGCCCGGGCAGGCAGAGCAGCCCGAAGAGTTTCCACGCCCCGCGCATGTACTCGAGCTGGATCCCCGGATAGGGGTCGATCCCGCTTCCCAGCCGATCGACCGCAACCCCGAGCCAAGGGTCCGACGAGCGGAGGTGCGAGAGCTCATGGCCGAGCAACGCCGGGAGCGCCGGGGATTGCATCGCGGCCGTTGTGAAGAACAAGGTGTCGCGGCGCACCATCGCCCCGGCGATCGGACACTCGACGATCAGGATCCGCTCGGGCATCGAGATGTTCACGTCGTAGGTCCAGAGGTCGACCATCGCGCCGAGGAGCTGCTGTGCCTCCGCCTCGTCGGGCCGGTGGACGACGTCGGGATCGAGGCGCTCGTCGCCATGCCCGCCGACGTGGGCGAGCGCTGCCACCGACCAGACCGGCCGCCTCAACGCAACGACCCACGGCATCACCGCAATCCAACCCCCGAGCGGGATGATCAGATCGATCCAAACGATCGCCACGCTGGTAATCAGCCAGCGCGCGGCGCCACCGAGGAACACCTCAACCGCGAGGAAGGAGAAGTAGAGAGCGAAGCCCTCACGCTCGCGACCGCGCGACCGCCGCGCCTCCTCCCCGCCCGCGGTGAGCACATAGAAGAAGTCCGCAACTCGCATCGGGACGCGGTCGAGCCAGCCGAAGAACCCGCGAATCCTTGTTTTCATGCCGTGACTCCCGTCCCACGGCCCCGCCCCACCAGCGGGGGAACGTCTCCCGGATACCCGCGCCGATCGATCGGCCAAACCGCCCCGCGCCAACTGTCCCCTTCGAGCGGGAAGAGAGCCCGCGCGACCACGTAATCGACTGGGACGACCCGCGGATGTACGAGTTCGGGCTTGGATACGCCCGACCTGTCGTCAGGACTCTTGGACGCCTCCGTGGGCAACGGGCTTGGACCTACAGCTAGCTACCGATGCCAAGTCGCATGGGCGCGGGCGTTACTTGCGGCACTGTCCCCCCGGAGCTGCGCGGCGGCCTTGACGATGCCTCCTCGCCCGGTGATCGCTCCGTCATTGAGGGTAACGCTCACCACGCCGGCTTCTGGCGGCAGATGTTTGATCTGGACCGAGTGCGCCTTTAGCGAGACGGTAATTCCATTGGCGCTGGTATGCGCTCCGCTGAGCCCGAAGGTCTCGGCGGGTTTCCTGCGACCTGAATCGACGCGATGCCCAGAGCGGTTGCGCTTACGTGGAGGCGCAGCTTGCCCGGCAAGCTCACCTTGGGCGAGGTCATGCCGGCGGCAGCGGAGAGAACCAGGCTCGAAGGGCGGCTTGGACCGCCTTCGAGGCGGACGGCGAGGTGGCAGGGCGCCAGTGCGATTTGGGAGCTACCTTCACGCGACCCTGCGCTCACCCGCAGGGTGTGGGTGCCATTGGCGAAACTTTGAAGAGCGCGTGGCGTCAGGGCGAGATGCCCGGTGCCACGAGCCAGGGCCTGGCCGTCGATCATCGCCGTCATTTTGAGACCCGGCGCGTCAAGGACAAAGGTCGAAGACGGAGTGACCGGCTTGCCGTAGCTGAGCTTCACCGTCTTTGTGCCCACCTTTAGCCCAGGGGGGGCCTGCGAGGCTCGACAGACAGATTCGTCGACGAGGCTGCCGTCGAGCCCTGAGAGGTCCTTGGGCGCAATTGGTGCGCTCTTGGCCGAATCAACAGTTTGCGAGCCGACCGAGTTCGTCGCCGAGACACGGCAGGAAAAGCGAGCACCGACATCGGCGTCGGTCGGAGTGACCTTCGGACCGGTCTCATCGAAAGGGTTGCCGTCCTTCTGCCACTGGTAGGCGAATGTCGTCCCGTCGGAGTAGCCGCTCGGGGCGCAGGTCAGCGGACTACCGGCGGCGGCGGCTCCCGCTACGGTCGCGGCGCCATTCGGCGAGGCGACCCCGTAGCCGAAGAAGGACGCGGTCTCGACCGGGCCGTTCTCGTTGGTGATGACGAAGACCGTGCCCTCCCGTTCTCCAGTGCCAGTCGGGTGGAATTCCACGCTGAGCTGGCAGGAGGCGGCCGGAGAGAGGACGTGAGCGCTGCAGGAATTAACGGAGATCGGGAAGAGCTGTGGCGTTCCTGACAAGACGAATACCTGCTGGATCTGCAGCGGGTAGTCGCCGGCGTTTTCGATCGTGAAAGCCCGCGAAGCCGAGGCCGAGCCGATGGCGACATCCCCGAACCCCGCCTGAGCCGGCGAGATCACGGCGTCGGGCCCCGCCAGCGCGGTCGCACTCAGGAGGATGACCAGGGGATTGTCGGTTCCGTCGTTGCTCAGTTCCAGCTGGGCGTTGTAGGCCCCTGCGCTCGAGGGGTTGAAGTTCACCCCGACATTGCAGTTGTTGCCGGGATTCAAAACGAACTGGCAGCCGTTGAAGCCGATCGAGAAGGAGGCTGCGTCAGGGCCGGCGATGGTCGCATTGGTGCTCGCGACGGCAAACGCGGAGAGATTGGAGATATTGGCGTCGCGCTCCTGGCCGCCGAAGAAATAAGGCTGTGGATCGAAGGACGGCGAAGACCCTGAGAGAGTTCCCGTCGCGCCCGTCGCGCTGAGCGGAACGATGACGGTGCCGTTGTCGTCTACGAGTTCGATTTGGGCGCTCTTCGGCCCCGGCGTCGTTGGGTTGAATGCGACGCTCACACCGCAGGAAGTGCCGTCCATGACGAAGCTGCAGTCGTTGTTGCTGGTGAAGCTCGCGGCATCCGTGCCGACGACGCTGACCGAGGTGACGCTCAGATCGCCGCCGGTTAGGTTTTCGAACTTCACTGACTGCGAGGGGGTCGAACCTTGGTGGATGCCCTGGGTACCGAGATCGAGTTGCGTTGGGTTTGGCGTCAGATCTCCGGCCGCAGCGGCGAAGGAGGGTGCGGCAAGCAGCCCCAAGGCGCTGATCAGGCAGGCAAGGGCGAGGTAAGGAGGTCGCGACATGGGGCCTTTCTTGGCTCAGGGGAGGCGGGTAGCGGTGCCTTGGCGCTAGCGCACATGGGCCAGCCGCTACTTAGGAGGGGTATCGGCGGGAAGAAGGAGTGGCCACATACCGCAGATCGGGGAGATTGCCTCACACTTCTGTGCCTGGCCATGTGGTAAACCGGCACTGGATGGAGGTAGCCCTAGTAGATGCTCACGACGCCCTGCGCGGTGGATTGGAGATCCTCCTAGAGCGCCGCGGCGTCAAGACAGTAGGCGCGACGGGAACGGTTGCCGGTGCCGTTGAGCTCTTTCGTGAGCAGCGGCCCGATGTGGCTGTCGTCGGCATCCAACTCCGGGACGGAAGCGGCTTGGATTTGGTCAAGGAGCTTCGGATCGAACAGCCCGAGATCGCGATCCTGATCTACATCGGCGTCGAGGATGCCGGGACCTTGGCCGAAGCGCTGGAGAGCGGTGCCCGCGGGTTTGTCCTCAAGCTCGGAGGCATCGACCAGCTGATTCACGCGCTGGACCTCGTCGCCGAGGGAAAACGCTACGTCGACCCGGCAATCAGGGCTCTACTTGACGCCGAGGTCGACGGAAAGCCGCTGCTTCTGACCAAACGCGAGCGGGAGGTTTTCGATTTCCTTGCGCAGGGCCTGACGGGCGAGGAGATCGCTACTCGTTTGACGATCGCTCCCGAGACCGTCAGAACGCACATCCGCAACGCGATGGAGAAGCTGCACGCCCACACACGAACCGGAGCCGTTGTCCAGGCACTGAGGACGCACGAAATCGGGCGCTGAAAAAAACGTGCTCGGGTTACTCGCGAAGCGAAAGCGCCTCGTCCAAGCCATCGACCAGCAGAGCCGCGATTCGGGGATCGAAGTGAGTCCCATTGCCTTCCCGGATGACTTCGACAGCATTCGGCACCGCTAGCGCGGGCCGGTAACAGCGGTTGCTCAGAAGCGCATCGAAGACATCGGCGACGGCGGTGATCCGTCCCTCAAGCGGGATCTCTTCCCCGGTTAGGCCCCGGGGGTAGCCGGTGCCGTCGTAGCGCTCATGATGAGTAAGGGCGATCGTGGCAGCGATCTGCAATAGCTGGCTGCGGGAGTCGGCAAGTATCTCGTAGCCGACCACCGTGTGGCGCTCCATCTCTTTGCGCTCCACGTCATTCAGAGGACCTGGTTTGTGGAGAATCTCTTCGGAGGTGCCGATCTTCCCCACGTCGTGCATCGGAGCTGCCTCGCGCAAGAGCCGCACAAACTCAGCGTCAAGTTTTAGTTGGCGTCCCAAAAAGACGGTGATCACCGCCATGCGGGTGACATGCTGTCCAGTGGAGAAGTCGTGGGACTCGATCGCCCTGGCGAGCCGTTCCACGGTCTCTAGGCGGGAGGAGCGCAGCTCCTCGATCGCTTGCTGCTGTGCGACTGCCATGTCATCGCGAAGCTGAAGTGTCTCCTTCTGAGCGGTGACATCGGTAGAGATTCCGCAGACCGCGGTGGCGTTTCCGTCCTCATCGACGAGGGGGAACTTGACGGTCTGGAAGGTTCGCTCAACACCGCCGATCCCAAGCGTTTCCTCTGCTTCGTACGTCGTGCCCTTCTCGAGGATCTGCCGATGAACGGTGCGGGTGAGGGCCAGAGCCTCGGCGCTCATGATCGCCTCGTCGGTTCGGCCCAGCAGCTTGCCTCTCTCCAGCCCTGCCAGATCATCCGCCTGCGCGTTTGCGAAGACGTAGCGGAGGTCCTCATCCTTTACATAGACAGGCATGGGCGCCATGTCGATGATCGTTTGTCGGCGCTCTTCGAGGTTGAGCCTATGGGCGCTCTCGAAATCTTCGAGCTGACGCCGTCGCAGGGCATTCATCACCGTGATCAGCAGCTGGCCCGGCCAAAACGGCTTGACCAAGTAGCCGTGGACGCCGTGGCCGCCGAACCCGAAGGCCCTTGCTGCCACCTCGGGGTCGTCTTTTCCGGTGATGAGGACTACGGCAATCTCGGGGTGTTCTTCGGTGATTTCTTCGGCCAGGGACAGCCCCGAGCCGTCCAGCATTTGAAGGTCACAGAGGGCGAGGTGAAAGCGATCAGACGCAAGCTTCTTGTGGGCCTGCGAAACGCTGCCCGCAAATTCGCACCGGTATCGGTCTGCCAGCGCCCGATCGACCAATCGCAGCATCTCGGGCTGATCGTCAGTGACCAGGATGCGCGCCAGCCCGGGCTGCGTCTTTACGGGCTGGGGGGGTGGACTTGAGCTCGTCGGGTAAGAACTCACCGGCCGCGTCTTTTCCTCGAACGCTCAGCCTTGAAAATTGTCTCTGGAGCTACCCCAAACCGCTCGTGTGTCGAGCCGTTCGTAACAGGTCTGGTTGCGCCTCCCGAAGAATCCACCGGCAGCTCCTTTGGCCGGTTGGGTTGGTCTAGTCAGATGCTCATAGACTGACCAGTCGAATAGAGCCTAGGCGCTCGGGGGTTCGAATGCAACTTAAAGATTGACATTACTTATGTAATCGGCCGCCGTCTTAGATGAATTCCTCGAACTAAAAATTTATCGACGTACCGTTAGCGACGTACCCTAATATGACTGTGATCATACCCATGGAGCCCACAGAGGACCCGTCCCGACGCGAAGCAGATGGGGCGACACGCCGCCTGTCCCGCGCCTATCAGGACCGCGCTTACGGTCGCCGGTGGCGGGGGCGCGGCGCGTGGCCAGGTATGCGAGTCCAGCGGGAGAGCCTTGGCGTGATGAATCTCCGACTCGCTGCCAGGCCCCACTCTTGTGGCTTTGTCCGACAAGCACAATCCCCCAGACATATGATGCGTGGCGAATATCCCCCAAAGGGGCTAGGCACGCAAAAGGGTGACATTTGGCCCAATCCCCTTGCATCCCTGGGGATTCGTCCCTTATCTTCCAGAACGCAACGAGTAGTCAGCATGTATTGATTCATTGCAAAAGGAGTTCGTGGGTGGCTTCTATTGATCCACCCGGCAACGGAGGCAACGCGCGGGTTTTTCCGGATGGCGAGTCTGAGTCGCAGGCAGCGATGCGCCTGCGGACGGCGCTCGAGCGCTCACGGCATCCGATGCTGATCGCGGATGACCAGCGACGCTGGGTAACCGGAAACGCCGCTGCATGTGACTTGTTGGGGGTCGCGTGGGAGGAGATCCCCTGGCGGACGATGGACGAGTTCACTTCTCCCGGAGAGCGCAAGAGACTCGAGGACCAGTGGGGAGCGTTCTTGGCGAGCGGGGGTGCGGAGGGGTGGTATCAGCTCTTCGTCCCGGACCGCGGCCCAATGCCGGTCGAGTTCAGTGCGACGGCCAACGTGCTGCCTGCTCGCCACCTCTCCGTCTTCATCCCACCCGAAGAGGGATCCGCCGAGCAGACGAAGAGCGCCTTGGCCCGGGAGGCGACGTGGGCGCCAGTCATGGTGGAGGGAGCGGGCCGCGTGCAACTCACGGAGCGCGAGCGTGAGGTCATGACGCTGGTTGCCTCCGGGCCGCAGAGCGGCGATATCGCGGGGCATCTATTCCTCTCCCCGGAGACGGTCAAGTCTCATGTTCACAATGCGTTGGCCAAGCTCGGAGCACATACCCGCGCACATGCCGTAGCGATCGCATTGGTCACCGGGCAGATCACCTGGGAGGCATAGCGGTCAACGGTCACGCAGCGAGCAGGTAATAACGCTTAGTCCTTTCGGGGGATATTCGCCACGCCTCATCTGTCCGGGGGATTGTGCGGCCCATTTGGCCGCGGATAGTGGACAGGAGATGAAGGTTGGCCAGCTCGGGCCTGCCAAGGCGCCGAGCCCCCAGGAAGCATCAACGCCCCCACGCGTACTCGTCGCCGGAGCTGGAGGTCCATCTGGTGTCGCGGCAATAAAGGCGCTGGACGGGGAGACGCTCGACATCTTCTCGGCCGACATCGATCCTCACGCGCCTGGTCTCAACTTGGTCGAAGAGAACCGACGGCTGCCGGTCGCCAAGGGACATAGAGACTCCTACACCGAGTTGCTCTACGAACTCTGCGAGCGTCATCGAATCGACGTCCTGGTCCCGGCTTTGGATTGCGAGCTGTTGCTGCTTGCCAGCGCGCGGGTCTTCTTCGTCGAGATCGGCACTAGGATCGCTCTCCCGTCCGAGAAGACGTTGCGCGTGTGCCTCGACAGGCGCGCGCTTCGCAGGTGCTGCAGGGGAGTTGTACGGGTGTCTGACTCGGCGCTCGCTGACGACTTGCCTGGAGCCGAGTATTCGCTCGCCACCCTGGCGCGCTCCGATGGGAAGGTGATTGCCGTGGTGCCGTGGGCGCAGGGCGACTCGGGAGCTGCGGCGAGCGGGCGCACCGTGCACGACGAGGGGCTGGAGAAGATCGGGCGTCAAATCGCCGCGGGGATCGGACTCACCTCCTTGGCAAACATCGAAGTAAAGGAGGCCTCCGACGGGGAGCCGGTCCTGCTCGAGGTCAACCCGTACTTCACAGGAGCAATGCCGGTGGCGGCGAGCGGCGTGAACATGCTGAAGCTCTGCGTCGACGGCATTCTCGCCGATGACTGAGCCGGCCTTGACCCGGGACATGCACGTCCACTCGACTTTCTCGGACGGGGCGAGCACGATCGGGGAGAACGTCGCCGAGGCAGAGCTAATCGGCTTGACAGAACTCACTTGTGTCGAGCAGGTTCGGGAGGACACCAGGTGGATTCCCGCCTACGTCGCCGCGATCAGAGAGAGCAGGAAGCGGACACCGATTGTCTTGCGCTGTGCGGTCGAGGCAAGGGTCCTCGATATCTACGGCTGCCTTGACCTTCCCCGCGAACTGGACGGGATCGACGCGGTGTACGCGGCAAGTCCTCAGGCGCCGTCGCCCGACGGGCCGATGAATCCTCGCTCCACGCGCGAACGAATCGAGGCGGGCGAGCTCGATCCGCAGATGGTGCTCCGGTGGATAGTCAGCGGGACGCTCGCCGCGGTCCGCCACCACGAGCACCTCGTCATAGCCCATTTGTTCAGCGTCCTTCCGGGGCTTGGGCTCGACGAGCGAGATGTATCGCTAGACCTGATCGACTCGCTTGCAATTGCGGCGGCCGAGTCCAATGCCCGGATCGTGGTCGATGAGCATTGGAGGTGTCCGGCGGCGCGGACCCTGCGGCCGTTTCTGCGGCATGGCGTTCCGCTGGTACTGGGCAGCGGTAGCCATGACAGAGAGACAGTTGGCGGCTACGACTACTGCGCAGACGTCTTGCGCGAACTCCAGCCACTGTCCCTAGCGGCGGCCTAAGCGGGTCTTGAAACGCCGCACTCAGGGACGATCGCACCCTTGTCGATGAGCGGGTACATCGGGCTGAGCCGGTTCTTTGAGTGCTCTAGCCCGAGCCAGTGCCCGTACTCGTGAACCACGGTCATGCAGCGGAGCCGCTTCGAGAGACCGAGTTCGATGGTCATTTCGCACGGTCCACTTTCCACGGGGTCCGGGATCGTCGCCTGACCGAGTACGCGGCTTGGCAGCTTGCCGTAGCCGACGGCCTCGGTCGAGCAGCGCGCCGGCACATTCTGGTGCCAGTAAGCAGCCGCAGCGTCCAGGTCACCAGGCAGGGTGGCAGGCGTGGGGGCGGTAAGCGAAACGGCTGCGCTGGCGATCGCGGCGGCAACGATCATCGAGTGATTCCCGCCAAGTCCATGAGGCCAGTGGAGCACAGACGTCCGAATATCCGCCTCATAGATTCGTCTAGAGAGGCCTTGCGGGCTCAAGGTCGCGGCCGCTTATGCCAACGCGAACGGCTTGAGCAGCTCCTGACAACGAACGTCGAGCTGCGTCAGAGAATGCTCAAGCCGCCCCAACCGGTGGGCGATGGCCTAAGACACCACCAGGGCAAACCCCTTTCGACACAGGCACCCTCGTCGCGAGACGAATCCGCAAAGCCACGGAGCTCCGCCGGAGCGAGCCGGGCTACCGAAGACCTCATGACCCGAGCCGCCCCCGAGGCGGGAAGCGGCTGGGATCAGGACCGTCGTCAGGACTGCTCGACATATAGGGAGGACATCCATGTCCAACCGATTCGATCTCAGGCGCGCCCGGCTTGCCGGCATCGCCCTCGCGATGCTCGCCGTCTTCGCGCTACCCACCGCGGCCCAGGCCGCGCCCGTGGGCCTCGGCACCGCCGCCCCCTTTGTGGTCCTCGGCGGCACCACGGTCACCAACGTCGGGCCGTCGGTGCTTAACGGCAACCTCGGCGTCTCGCCGGGCACCGAACTCGAAGGCTTCGGCCTGCCCGCCGTCATCAACGGCTCCACCCACGCGACCGACGAAGTCGCCGCCCAAGCACAGCTTGATCTCACCGCCGCCTACGATGCGGCAGCGGGGCAGCCGGTGCTGCCGGCGAATGACCTCTCCGGCACCGACCTGGGCGGATTGAAACTCGCTCCGGGCACCTACCGCTATAACGCGGCGGCCCTGCTGACCGGAGCCCTGACCCTCGACGCCGAAGGCGATCCCAATGCCGAATTCGTCTTCCAAATCGGCTCCCAGCTGACCACCGAATCGGCCAGCTCGGTCCTGCTTGTCAACGGCGCTTCGCCATGCAACGTCTACTGGCAGGTCGGCAGCTCTGCCGACCTCGGCACCACCACTTCCTTCCAGGGAAGCCTGATGGCGCTGACCTCGATCTCGCTCAAAAGCAAAGCGACGGTGGTGGGCAGGATGCTGGCCCGCAACGGCCAGGTCAGCCTGATCGAAAACACCCTGACCCGGCCGCTGTGCGCGACCGGGCCGACCACGCCGCCAGGTGGCGAAACCCCAGGTGGTCCGGGAACCGGCTCGCCAGCCACGCCCGGAACTACTGGCTCAACAGCAGCGCCAGGCAGCGGCTCCCGGGTTGCCTCCGGTCGCCGGGCGAAAGCTCCCCGGTCATCTCGGAACGGCAGGGCCATGGTGCAATCTGCGCCGCGCGAGGCCTGCACCGAGGGATTCCGCGCCACTGTCAATGGCAAGATGATCCAGCGGGTTGTCTTCAGCCTTGACGGGAAATCGATCGGCAGTCGGACCAACTCGCCGTTCGCGATGTCGGTGCGAGCCACTCCCGGCGCGCACCAGGTCAGGGTCCGCGTCACGTTCACGGACGCCACCCCGCCTAAGACCATGACGCTCCCCTATCGCGCCTGTGCTGTGGCACTTCTGCAGCCGCAGCGCGGTCCGTCCCAGTTCACGGGATGACTCGCAGGGCTGACAACGACCGAACCTCCTACGGCACTCGTCGGGGGGGTTCGGGGTTGGCCTCGGCGCTGGTCACGGCAGCAATCGCTTGTGCCTTCGTTGCGCCCGCTGCCGCCGCCCCGCCGCCAGCGAGTCAGCCGCTCGTGGTGCTCCTGCACGATCACGTCGCCCGGACCGGGCCAAGCGCACAGGCGGGCCGGATCGAATCGGTCGCGTCTCGCCGGCCGCTGACCCGAGCCCGAACCGTCCTCCCAATCCTCGGCCGTGCAAGCAGCGGTTCGTGGCTACACGTCCGGCTTCCCGGACGACCCAACAGTCACAAGGGCTGGATCTCCACGAACCGGACGAAGCTCACCTCCACCGGCTGGCGCATCTTGGTCGAGCTTTCGGCCCGGCGCGTCACCATCTACCACGGCGATCGTGCCCGCCGCCACTTCCGCGCGGTGGTCGGCAAGCCCTCGACGCCAACCCCACGGGGATCGTTTTTCATCGAAGAGGCCCTCGCGCTCTCCTCCTACGAAACCGGAGGGCCGTTCGCGCTGGCCACCAGCGCCAGGTCGAATGTCTTCCAGGAATTCGAGGGAGGACCGGGGCAGATCGGCATCCACGGGACGAACAACCTCACGGGCGCTCTCGGGACAGCGGCTTCACACGGCTGCATCCGGCTCGGCACCCGAGCAATCACTTGGCTGGCGAGACGTATCGGCGCCGGCACTCCACTGACCATCACGCGATGAGGAGCCAGATTATGTGTACGAGATATCGGAGCATCTTGCTCTTTGCAATAGGCGCGGTAGCTGTTCTGTTGCCGGCCGCGACCGCCACGGCGGCGTGTCCTCTGCATCCCCTCCCGCCCTGCGGCTCAGCAGGGTTCACCGGCAGGGTTGGAACTTCCGCTCGTTGCGGCCCCCGGCCACCACCGATGTGTCACACGCATCGAGGCCCACGCGGGGAACAGGGAACAGCCGGCGAGACTGGCTCCACAGGTAAACCGGGAGCGGCGGGAGCTACGGGCGCGAATGGTGCTTCAGGTCCCCCAGGACCAGGAGGCACGCCCGGCGTTCCTGGAAGCGAAGGAGCCGCGGGCGCCGCCGGGACGCCGGGCACGGCTGGCCCTGAAGGCTTGCAGGGTGTCCAGGGCGAAACCGGTTCTCAGGGGCTGCAGGGAGTCCAGGGCGAAGTCGGCGCCCCGGGGGAAACAGGAGCCACCGGATCTCAAGGAGAAGCTGGCACTAACGGGGCTCCAGGTGCTCAGGGCGAAGTAGGCCTTTCGGGCAAAGACGGCCTTCCAGGAGAAGCCGGAGCCACCGGCTCAGTGGGCCCCGCCGGGTCTCCTGGGCCCGCTGGCGAAACTGGTCAGCAGGGAACTCCTGGCGCCGAAGGATCTCAAGGGCCAGCGGGCATACCAGGCGCCGCTGGTGCGACTGGCCCCGCGGGCTCGAGCGGGCTCTCGCAATACGCCTACATCTACAACCTGGGCGGAGAGACCGTCCCGCTCGAGGGCGACGTGACCTTCGATTCCAATGGCGTCCTGACGTCTGGTATCACCCACGCGCTCGGTGCTGCCGGGGTCACGCTGACGGCTGCCGGTACCTACGAGGTCACTTTCTCGGTGTCTGGCACCGAGCCCAGCCAGATGGCTCTGTTCGTCAACGGCACCTTGGTTCCGGGAACCGTCTACGGCTCAGGCGCCGGCACCCAGCAGAACACCGGACAGGCGATATTCGTCGCTCCCGCAGGCGCCGTGCTCACGGTCCGGAATCACACCTCGAGCGCGGCGGTGGGCCTCGCGACGCCAATCGGAGGGACCCAGCCGAGTTCGAATGCCTCCGTGGTCATTGAGAAGCTCGCCTGATGACACCGTTTGGGCGGCCTCTCTGCTTGATTTTGGCCTTCATCGTGGGGTCCAGCCTGGTGCTAGCGGCGTGCGGTTCCTCGGAATCGACCGCCACTCTCAACACGGAGAAGATCGAGCGGGCGATTGCGCGGAGCAGCTTCGCTCAGCGCGGGCAGCGTGCCCGGGTGAGCTGCCCGTCGTCGGTCCCCCAGATGGAGGGGCTGAAGTTCTCCTGCAGGGCTGTCGTCGGGTCGGTCAGCACGCGATTCGTCGTCGTCGAGCAGGATGGATCCGGACACGTTCGCTACGAAGCCCGTTGACAGCAGGGCTGAAGTAGCCCTCGCTCCCCTAGCCGTTGACGGCCTTCTTCAGCTCGGCCCCGGGACTGAACTTCGCCGCTGTCTTCGCGGCGATCTGCAGTGACTCTCCGGTTTGCGGATTGCGGCCCTCACGAGCTGGCCGGGCGACCGTCGAGAATTTGCCGAAGCCGGTGAATTTGACCTCATTGCCGGCTACGAGCTGAGCGGTGATCTCCTTGATCGTCGCGTCCACCGCCGCCTTCGCCTGGCCCGTCTCGAGCCCGGTCCGCGCAGCTACCTGCTTTGCCAACTCATCCTTGGTCGTGATCGACATCTCGTCTCCTTGAATTAACGGGCGCAAGGCCCGGTCGGGCTGCTGTCCAAGGGCTTTCTACAGGCCCGGGCGGGCGGAGCAGATGGGTGGCCTATCCCTAGGACCCTCAACGGCCCGAACGTGCCGCGCCTCGATCGTTGCTCAACAACGCTTCGCCCCATGGCGCCCGCGCGGCGGAGCAGTAAGGCAACGCGACCCGGTTGGTGACGACGCTGACGGACAGTCTTGACCCCGCCCCCCTTGAATGGGGCGGGTGGGGCGGGCCGGATCATGTCACCAACTACGCGTTCACCGTGGCTTTGCCTGTGCAAAAGAACACAGATTGACTTGCATCGCATCGAGCAAGTTTTTCACCTGCGGGTCGCGAAGCGTCGCTAGCTCGATTTGCCGCTCGGCGTCGTAGGAGGAGGTCGGGACGGGGCCTGCAGCGGGGTGGCAGCCGATCTCGGTCCAGTTCGGCAGCAGGTTGCGGATCAGCTCGCGCAGGCGCTCTGGGGTGACCCCTTCGGGGAATGGCTCGCTCTTACCGCTCTGGCCGTAGAAGCCTCCCTCGTAGCGGATCGAGCGGTTGCGGAGTGGCACCTCCAGCTCGGCCGCGAGCGCCTCGGCAGCGCTCTTCGCGGGCTCGTTTTCGTGCACGTGCTGGTGCGAGTCGAGGTGCGTGGGGTTGCGGCCGAGCAGGGCCCGGAAGAGCTCCAGCTGCTCCCGGCACTCCGCCTCGACCGCCTCCGGGTCGTCGCTGTCACAGTGCGAGTAGCCCTGCCTCCATTCCCCCCCGTCGTAATCCCACTGACCGAGGTCGATGTGGAGGCCGACCGCGAGGTCGGGATGCCGGGGCGCCCGCTGCGCCGCTGCCGCCGCTGCCCCCTGCCGCACCATCAGGCTGGCGCTGGTGACGATCCCCTCCTCGTGGGCGAGGAAGATGCCCTCGTTGACGGCTTCGGAGAGGCCGAGGTCATCGGCGTTGACGACGAGGAAGCGCTCCTCGCTCATAGGTCCAGCCCCTCGGCCAGCTCAATCGCCTCGCCGAGCCAGTCATGCCGCTTTTCCTCCGGCGGCTGCCAGGCGGGCGGGGCCCAGCCGAGCCACTGGATCGCGACCTGGAGGCGGGCGAAGTCGAGGTCGCGGGCGGTAAAGGCGGGGACGCCCGGCTCGGACCTGTATGCGGCGACGAGGGCGGCGCGATCCGGTGGCGGCCAGCCGCTGACCAGCGCCGCGAGATCGGTGAGCCCCGGCCCCACCGCCGCAAGCTCCCAGTCGACGGGGGCAACCCGAAGTCCGGCGACGAGCACGTTGGAAGCGTAGAACTCGCCGTGGAGGACGGTGCGCGGCTGGGCGAGGAGGGCCTCGACCACCTGGTCGTGGCGCTCGCGGAGCCAGGCGACGGGCGCAGCCGAGGCATCGTCGCGCCCCCGGGCGAACCGTTCCGCCCGCTCGATCCAGCCCCGGTAGAAGGCGGCGTCGTGCTCGATCAGCCGGGCCTCTTCGCGGTGGCGGTCGAGACCCGACGCCAGCGCGGCGTGGAGCCGGGCCAACCAGCGCGCCGCGCCGTCCCAGAGCTCGCGCTCGCCGACCTGGAAGAGCTCCCGTCCCTCGACCCACTCGACGAAGAGCCAGTGACGGTCGCCTTCCAGCACCGCGCCGAAAAACTCGGGCGGCCCGGGCGGCGCCTGCGGCAGCAGGGCGCGATAGACCGCCGGCTCGCGCCCGGGATCGTCGAGGAACTCGGGCTTTGCCAGTTGTGCTTCGGGGTCGAGCTCGGCGCGGTCGAGCCGCTTGCAACCGATGCGAACCTCTCCCCTCCCCTCCAGCTCGACCCGCAGCTCCTCGATCGGGAAGCTGGTGCGGTAGGCGGAGGGACATCGCTCGACTCCGCCGACCAGCTCGAGCCCCACCTCGGCGAGCGCCTGCTTCAGCCCGGCGCGGAGCTCGGAATCGGCGGGCCTCACGGGTCGAGCTTAATCGCCTCGGCGAGGGCCCCCAAGCGCCGGCTCGGCCATCCGTCTAGTCGGATCGGCCCGGCGGCGGCGAATTCGATCCCACCCCTAAGGCATTCCTTCCTGGTGCCGACACCAAGAGGACGGCTTCGACGCGAGGGAGGACTCGGCAACAGGCATGGGATACGGGGTAGACGAATACCGGGCACTGGTCCGACGATTCGCCGAGTTCGTGCGCAGCACCGTTCCCACCGACGCCACCGTCGCCGTCGTCAGCAAGGGAGACGCCGAGCTGCTCGAAATCGATGGCCGCGCCGCCTGGCACTTCCCTCAGCGCAGCGACGGCACCTACACCGGCTACTACCCCTTCGACAGCGCCGGCGCGATCGCCCACCTCGAGGAGCTGCGCGAGAAAGGCGCCGACCACCTCGCCTTCCCGGCACCCTCGACCTGGTGGCTCGACCACTACGAGGAGCTGCGCCTGCATCTGGAGAGTCGCTACCGCGCCATCTCCGACGACGCCGGGGCCGGTGTGATCTACGCCCTCGCGGGAACGAACCGCAACGGGCACAAACCTGCAGCCGCCCCGGCCGTGCCTGCTGCGGCGACGCAGCAGGCGAAGGGGAAATCCGATCTGGAGATGCTCTTCTCACCCGAGCACTACGGCGAGCAGGTCGGCCGCAGCTTTGCCTCGCTCGCGGAGGCCGTCTCCCATTACAGCGGGGTGGGGCAGCACCAGGGCGCCGACCCCCACCCGCTCTTCGACAGCAGCTGGTACCTCGCGCGCTATCCGCAGGCAGGGGAGCCCGGCTCCGACCCGCTGCACCACTTCATCGAGCACTCGGCGGCCGAGGGGCTGGACCCGAGTCCCTACTTCGACACCGAGTACTACTACGCGCAGGTCCCCCGCCTGCACAAGGCCGGGAAGAACGCGCTGGTCCACTACGTCGATCCGGAAAGCCGCTCCGCCCACCCCAACGCCCTCTTCCGCGACGGCTACTACAGCAACAACAGCCGCAGCGCCCGGACTTCCGCGCCGACTCCGCTGGAGCACTTCCTCCGCTTCGGCAAGGACGAAGGGCGGGCGACCTCGCACGTCCACGAGAAGCTCCTGACCCAGATCCGCAGTGAGTCGAGCTCGCTGCAGCGGGGAAGGTGGACCAAGGACACCGTCCTCTGGTTCACCCTGGGCACCGGCGAGGACCGCGGGCCCTCGGCCACGGCGATGGCCTCCCACCTCGCCGAGGAGCACCACATCGGCAGCCTCCTCGTCTCCTTCGTCGTTCCCGAGCCGGATCCAGGCCTCGCCGCGCCGGGCACGACCTTCGTGCTCGAGGACTACACGCTCGCCTGCGAAATCTTCCGGCCCGCGGCGCTGCGCCTGCTGGCCTTCGCGCTGACCGCCACCCGGCCCCTCTTCGCCGTCTGCGACGTGCCGGAGGCGGCCGAGACGCTGAGCGCGAACGGGGTCCCGCTCCTCTCCCCCCCGAAGAAGGCGCGTGCCGCGCAGAGCGCCGCCGATACGCTCCTGAAGCTCGCCGCCAAGGAGCTCGGGGTAACGAGCAACCGCCCCGGCAAGCGGCGCAAGAAGAAGCGGCCAAAGGTCATCATCCCCAGCTCGGACTGGTCGGTGAGCGGGGTCAACGCCTCGATGGAGTCGGTCGGGCTGCAGCTGCTGGAGCTCGGCTGGGACCTCGAGGTCGTCTTCACCCGCGATGAGGAGACGGTGCTCGAAAGCTCCCTCGACCATCCCCTCCCCCTGCTCCCACACCGCTTCCTCGAGCGCGACCGCAAGGGGCCGGCGGGCGCTTGGCACGCGCTGATCGGCGACCTCGAGTCGCAGGCTCCCTGCATCCTCTTCATGGCTTACGACTTCCTCGCCAACAGCGTCGCCCCGGCCCTGAGCGAGAACATCGGCATCGTCAGCTGGGTTCAGGCCGACGACAACGACTACTACGAGCAGGCCTACCGGCTCGGGCGTTACTGCAACGCGACGATCTGCGTCTCCGAGGTGCTGCGCGACCGGGTTCGCGAGATCAACCCTGTGATCGGCGAACGCGCGCACGTGATCCACAACTCCAGCGTCCGCCGGGAGGATGTCGCCCGGCGGCGCGGCCGCAGGGCCGAGAAGCTGCGGCTCATCTATACCGGCCGGCTGGTCCAATACCAGAAGCGGATCCTCGACTTCGTCGACCTCGCCGAAGCGCTGGACCGGGCGCGGGTTCCCTACGAGATCACCCTGGTCGGCACCTTCTCGGCCCACGACGACACCGAGAGCGAGTTCGAACGGCGGGCCGCCGCCCACCTCGAGGACGGCCGGATCAAGCTCCCCGGTCGCATGCGCCGCGACGAGATCATCAAAACGCTGACCTCCCAGGACCTTTTCGTCTTGCTCTCCGACTTCGAGGGCCTGCCGCTGGCCCTGGTCGAGGCGATGGCCCGTGGCTGCGTCCCGGTCACCGCCGCCAGCCCGAGCGGGATTCCCGAGATCGTTGCCTCCGGCGAGAATGGCTACATCGTCGAGGGGCGCGACTACGATGAGTGGGCGGCGCTGCTCGGGCGGCTTTGGAAAGACCCCGATGCCCAGGCCGAGCTGTCGCGGAACGCGCGCAGGACGATCAGCGAGAGCTTTACGGTCGAGCGGATCGGCGGCCAGTTCGACGAGCTTTTCCGAGCGGTGGCGAAGGAGATCAACTCAGGCGCCTATCGGCGCCCGCCCTCGCTCAACTGGGGCGGCGATCGCAGCCACGCGGGTGACGTCCTCCCGTCGCCCAACCTCTTCCGGCCGGCCTCGCTACAGATTCCCGGCCTGCAGTGATTTCGGCGCGGCGGCCTCGGCCGCTGCGCGGTAGCTTGGCTCGTCCTCGAGCACGTACTCGAACTCGGTTCCCCCCAGCGCGTCGGCCACGGCACCGTAGTTGGTGATCGCCTGTTCGAGAGGGAGCACCGACTGCTTGCGGTAGCGCGGCTGGCTCTTGGTGAAGTCCGGCTCGATCCCCATCCACCCGGCGACCTGCTCGAGCACCTCGTCGGCAGGCGGCGCGTCGATCCGCGGGAACAGCTCCTCGTACTCGATCGCCATGTAGCTCGGGTAGCCGCCCAGCATGCGGTGGATCAGCCGGTCTTCGGCCTGGCAGAGCTCGAGCCGGAAGAACATCTCCTCGACGTCGACCATGATCCCCTCGTCCTCGACCTTCACCTCCCCGTCCGGGCCCGAGGCGTGCAGGTGGTACCTGCGCGTCTGCTCGGTCTTCAGCCAGGAGAGGTAGTAGCGGAGGTAGTTGCGGCGCCGCAGGTTGAGGACGCGCATCCCGTTGCGCCTGATGTAGGCGAAGAGCGTCGGCTCGGCGGCGAGGTCGCGCCAGGGAGCGTCGACGTGGTGGGCCGAGTTGTACTTGATGTCGACGACCACCTGGGGCTTCTCGCTGAAGCTCCCGAGGAAGCGGATGTAGTCGAGAAAGAGCTCTTCCTGGGCTTCCTCGGAGGTGAGGACGCCCTTGACCTGGTCCCGCCGCTCGTCGAGGAAGTTGAAGTAGTTGGCCTCGACCTCGTGCCGCGCCTTCGGCGAGGGCTGGGCCTGGAATACCTCGGGCAGGCAGAAGAGGTCAGGATGCGAGTCGAGGACGTCCCGCAGGGCATTGGTCCCGCTGCGCTGGCGCGCGAGCAGGACGGTGACGTCGGAGAGCTCCATCAAAAGACCGTATCGGCAGCGGAGCCGGGAAGCGGAGGCAAATCGTCGCTTGTACTAGCCAGCCGGTCCAGCAGTCGCGGGAGCACGAGGCGCGAGTCGAGCAGGTCCGCCGCCAGGGCGCGGGCGGCCTTGGCGTGGCGGTCGTAGCCGGCGGCGATCTCGTCGATCGCGGCTGCCGCCTCTTCCGCGGTCGTGAACGCGAGGAGGCCCACGCCGGTCGGGAGGTGGCGGGGGAAGCCGGTGTCCTGGGCCGCCACCGGGCGGCCGGAGGCGAGGTAGCAGGCGCTGCGATCGCTGAACCAGCCGCAGCGGGACTCGACGTAGCCCTCCTTGGCGATCCCGATCTCGCCCTTCGAGCGGCGGACGAACTCGGCGTAGCGACGCGGTGAGCCGGCGACCTGATGGGGGTCGAGCAGGTCCCAGCCGTGGCGGCGCAGGGCGCTGAGGTCGCCTGCCTCGCCGGGGTGGATGTTGAGGGCTGGGGCGAGCCGCTCGTCCGTCCGTTCCGGCACCGCCAGCAGCTTGCGCAGCGAGTGCGCCTTCTGGCCGAGGCGGCGGCCGTCCCACTCGACCGATCCATAGCCGCGCCAGTTGCCGACGGTGGTGAAGGCGTCGGTGTCGATCGCCGTCGCTCGCTGCCACCGCGGCAGAAAGACGGGGGGCAGCGTCTTGACCCAGGCGCGGCCGCAGGTCGGGACCTCGCAGCCCGGCTCCCCCAACTCGAGGCCGACGGTGGCGAAGCGGTTGTGCAGATCGAGGCCCATCTCGATCCCCTGTGCGGCCCAGAGCTGGTTGAAGGCCGGGTCGAGGTCGAGGAAGACGCGCAGCGGCGGCGGCCCGACCAGGTTCTCGTCGCGCAGCATTCCCGAGACGTTGAAGAGGACGTCGGCCTCCCCCGCCCAGGCCACCAGCTCCCGGTATGAGACCCCGGCGGTCTCCTCGCTGCCGCGGACGAGCAGGGCGGCCTCTCCCAGCAGCCCGAAGTCCCGCACCAGCCGGTCGAAGTAGCGGCTGGAGACCGGGTCAAGGCGGTCGACCGGCTCGACCAGGCGCACCTCGTGTCCCAGCGCGCGCAGCCCGAGGACGTACTGGAGGATCGACCAGCTCGCGCCCCCCTGTTCGGGATCGCCGGCCACCATGCCGCTGAAGAGGATCCGCAGCCGGCTCACAGCGCCGCCTCGAGGAAGCGCCGGAGGACGAGGTCGGAGTCGAAGTGCGCCTCGGCCAGGGCCCGTGCCGCCTTCGCGTGGCGGTCGTAGTCGCGCGCGATCGCCTCGGCGCCGGCGAGCGCCTCGTCGATCGAGCGGAAGCTCAGCAGCCCCTCCCCCACCGGGTAGCCGACGACCCCCGTGTCCTGGACGAGTACGGGCCGGCCGGAGGCGAGGTAGCGGACACTGCGGTCGCTGATCCAGCCGCTGCCGGTGTCGACGTAGACCGGGTGGGCGACGGAGAACTCGGCCGCTGAGCCCTGGACGTAGGAGCGGAAGGCGTGCGGGTCGCCGGCGGCGTCGACCGGGTCGACCAGGCGCCAGCCGCCCGCCTCCAGCGCGGCGCGGTCGGCTTCGTCGCCGGGGTGGATCTGCGCCGCGATCTCGAATTCCTGCGAGGAGCGCCGGGGCAGGTCGATCAGACGCCGCCACTGGTGATGCTTGCCCTCGAACTCGGTTTCGCCGTAAGAAAGGGTGCCGAGCGGACTACGCCAGGTGGCGATGGTGGTGAAGCGTCCTCGCGCCGGGGCGGGGGCGACCGGCCAGTCGGCGAGCGTCACCGGCGGCGGAAGCGGCAGCCACTCGAGGCCGGCGGTAGGGATCGAGCACGGCGTGGTGCCGATGTTCTCGCCGACGGTGAAGTAGGTGTCGTGGCCCTCCAGCCGGGCGCCGGCGCCCCCGGCTGCCCAGATCTGGGTGAAGCCGGGGTCGACGTCGACGTAGGCGCGCCGCCGCGGGCCCGCCTTGACCGCCTCGAGGTCGAGGTGGCCGCTGACGTTGACGAGGAGGTCGGCATCTCTCGCCCACGCGATCACGTCCTCGAAGCCCAGCCCGACCCCGTTGCGGCCGCCGTCACAGAGGAGGGCGGCGGGGCAGCCGGGCGCCAGCGACCCCAGCACCGCCTCGAAGCTGCGGCGGTTGACCGAATCCTCGAACGCCGCCGGCTGCCCCCGCGGGTCGAAGCAGTGCGCAGCCTCGATCTGCTCGACGAAGCAGACCTCGTGACCGAGCCGCAGCAACCCGAGCACCCAGCTCATTCGCACCCACGCCTCTCCCCCGCTTGCGGGCTTGTTGGCGATCGCGCCGCTGACCAGGATCCGTGCCATCGGCAGCCCCCTAGTTGAAGGCGTCGACGAAGAAGCTCTCGCGCTCGCGATTGTCGAGCGCCGTGATCTCCGGGAATTGGCTGACCGTCTCCCGGAACTTGCAGCGGACCACTCGGCGGAAGCCCGCTCGATAGAGCAGCTCCTCGGTGAAGTCGAAGGTGTACATCGACTTCGAGTAGCCGTACCAGGTCAACTGCGTGATCAGCTTTCCGCCGATGCTGCGCGCGTCGTCGTCGGGGATCAGGAAGTAATCGGCCTTGCCCTCGCGGTAGGCGCGTATCGCCTTCTCCATGTCCGGCAGGGCGAGCCGCAGCACTCCGCCCGGCTTCAATATCCGACGCAGCTCCGCCATCGCCGGCTCGATATCGGGGAAGGGCAGCTCGGGAAAGGCGTGGATGCTGGCGGCGTAGTCGATGCTCTCGTCCTCCAACGGCAGGCCGTCGCGGATGTCGCAGCTGATCTCGATCCCTGGCGCCTCCTTGACGTCGCAGTTGATCCAGCCCTCCGGAGGCTCGGTCCCGGACCCCCAATTGAGTCGCCGCGGCGCCTGCTCAGCCATGGGCGCGCACCGCCCCGATCTCCTCGACCAGGCGGGAGAGCACGCGCTCGGCGCCGAGGTGCTCCTCGGCGATCTCGCGGGCGGCGCGGGCGTGCCGCCCGCGGTCGCTCCGCACCCGCTCGACCGCCTCGACCGCCTCCTCCAGGGTCGAGAAAGACAGCAGCCCGTCCCCCGTCGGCAGGTGGGCGCCGAAGCCGGTCTCCTGGGCGACCACCGGCTTGCCGCTGGCCAGGTAGCAGGCGCTGCGATCGCTGAACCAGCCGCTCTCGGTCTCGACGTACATGCCTTTGGCGACGGTCAGCTCCGCCGCCGAGCCCTGGATGAAGCGGCGGTAGGCGTCGGGATCGGCGGCGACCGCGACGGGATCGAGCAGCTTCCACCCGGCAAGAGTCAGCCGCTCGCGGTCGGCGTCGTCGCCCGGGTCGATTGCCAGGGCGAGCTCGAAGTCGGCCGAGACGAGCTCGGGCAGCGGCAGGAAGCGGCGGAACTCATGCACGCGCAGGCCGTAGGTGCACCCCTCGTATTCGACCGGGCCGTAGGGGCCGCGCCAGGTGGCGACGCTGGTGAAGGCGGTCCCGGGGCCGGCGACGGGCCAGTGATCGAGCGCCACCGGCGGCAAGGTCGCGATCCACTCGAGCCCACAGTCGGGGACGCCGCAGCCGGGGCTGCCGAGGTTGAGGCCGACGGAGACGAAGCGGTCGTGTCCGGCGAAGGGATCGGCGAGGCCGAGCTGCCGCCACATCTGCCCGAAGCCGGGATCGATGTCGAGGAAGACCCGCAGCGGCGGCAGCGCCAGCAGGTCCTCGTCGTCGAGGTAGCCCATCGCGTTGAGGAGGAGGTCCGAGGAGGAAAGGCGGCGCTCCACCTCCGACCGCGATAGCCCGGCGCTCTCGCCCTCGGGCAGCAGCACGGAGTAGTCGCCGGCCAGGCCGAAGCGCTCCATCGCCTCCGCCAGGCAGCCGAGTCCGTCGCGGGGCATCTCCGCGTCGAGCCGATCGACCAGCGTCACCTCCCATCCGAGCGCGCGGAACCCCAGCAGGTACTGCAGCGCGAACCAGGTGTGGCCGCCGGCCCCGGGCCGCTGCGCCAGGGCGGCGGCGATGACGACGCTGCCCGGCTTCACGCGCTCGCCCCCACCGTCGCCTCGGCCCAGGAGCGCGAATGCAGCCAGCGGGCGTAGGCCTCGCCAAGCGCCTCCGGCTCGGCCCCCAGCCCCTCGAGGCGGTAGAGCTCGGCCTCGGGGACATAGCGCAGCTCCATGCCGAGTCCGGCGAGCCGGCGCGAGAGGTCTGCGCCCTCGTAGTCGGCGAGGCCATATTCGCCACGCAGGCCGCCCGCCGCCGCCAGCGCGGCGGCATCGATCATCAGGCAGACCAGCCCGGCGGCGGCCACCGGACCGCCCTCGGCCGCGGCAGCGGCGTCGCGGTGCATCCCCCGCAGGCGGTGGACGACGCGGCCGTCTCCGCTCGCCGGACCCTGGGTGTATTCCAGCCCCGCCTGGTCGACCGCCTCGCCGGCGTGGAGCAGCTTCGCGGTCGCCGCGGCGACGGCCGCCTCGGCGTCGAGGGCGGCGGCCATCGCGCCCAGCCAGCCGGGGCGGTCGGGGATCACGTCCGAGCCGAGGAAGACGAGTCGCTGCCCGCCTGCGAGGGACGCGCCGAGGTCGCAGGCGATCGGCAGGCCGGCGGGCTCGGTCAGGGCGGCGAGGCGAAGGGGCAGCCCGTAGAGCGCGAACAGCTCGGCGGCAAGTCTTTGCAGGGCATCGCTCTGATCGGGCTCGGCGAGCACGTAGAGGAGCTCGCACCGGCCGACCTCGGGATCGGCCGCGAACTGGGCGATCTGGTGCTCGATCAGGTCGACTCGGCGCTGCAGCGTGATGACGAGCGAGATCGCCGCGGACTCCGGCGCCTCGCCCTGCCCGGCCAGCTCGACGATCGCGGTGCGGTCGCGCTGCAGCTCGTTGAGGCGGTGGACGGCAGGGTGGATGTGGCGCTCGCGCAGCTCCTCCACTCCGGGGAAAGCGAGGCCGGCGTCAGCGAAGATCGTCCGCAGCGGATCGGGCGCGATCGAAGCGGGCGCCTCGACGGCGCGCCCCGAACCGGTGGCGGCTTCGAACACCCAGCCCTCGGCGCCGTGGGTCGGGAACGAGGTCTCGAAGAGGCCGGCGAAGCCCCCCGCGGCGCCGGGATGGTGGGAGACCAGCTCCTGCAGCTCGACCCGCTCCCCCTCCGGCGTGATCGCGGTCAGCGCCGCGACCCGCTCCCCCCCGGCCCAGGCGCAGCCGCGGACGTAGAAGCCGCGCGCGTCGATCCGGTGGAGGCGCTCTACCGCGAGCCCGACCCCCCGGCGCTGGTCCGGGAGCGAGAGCGGCCGGCGCCGGCGCAGGGCCTCCCGCGCCCGATGCAGGCCTTCGCTGAGCGACGGCGAAAGCCCAAGCTCGCCCCCGAGCGAGGCGAGGTAGTCGAGCAGCTGCGTCCGCGCCTCCGCGTTCCAACCCGCCGGCCCCTCGCGCAGGAAAGTGGTCAGGTCGGTCAGCTTCTCCTCGACCTCGGCGCCCAGCGGGTCGCTTGCCGGCTGGGCGAGGACCCGCCCTCCGCTCTCCGACTCGCGGACCAGCAGGACTCCGTCGCAGAGCCAGGCCGCGCGGGCGATCATGCGGCCACCGCCGCCCGCCGCGCCGCGAGCAGCGCCTCGTAGGCCTCGGTCAGGACGTCGGCGTGCTCGGCGATCGAGTGGACCGGCGGGATGCCTTCCCGGAGCCGCTCCCAGAGGCCCGGCGTCCTCACCGCGCGGCGGATCGTCGCCGCCAGGCTCTCGTGGTCGCCGACCCGGAAGTGGAGCCCGTTGACGCCGTCAACGACTTTCTCGGCCATGCCGCCGACGTCGCTGCAGATGACCGGGCGCCCTGCCGCGAACGCCTCCTGGATCACCAGCGGCGAGTTCTCCCACCAGACCGACGGGACCACCACCCAGTCGACCGCGGCCATCACCTCGCCGGCCCGCTCGGGCGAGTAGGCGCCGAGGCTGGTGACACTGTCGCCCTCCCCCAGCAGCTCGGCGATCTCCTCCCGGAAGCCGTGCTCCTGGAGGTCGAGGTTGGCGCCGTGCACCCGCAGCTGCGGCGCCTCGGCGCCGAGCGCCCGCATCGCTCGCAGCAGGACGTCGATTCCCTTGTAGGGGTTGACCTGGCCGAAGATCCCGAAGGTGTCGTGGGGTGCCGGGCGCCCGGCTTCGGCCGGCGGCGGCGCCTCGACCCGGCCGTAGTCCTCGAGCAGGATCCGCTCGCGCGGGATCCCCCACGCGACGAAGCGCTCGCGCAGGGTGGCGCTGGGGGCGATGAAGAGGTCGACGAGGTCGAGCTGGGCCCGGATGAAACGCCGGCGAAGGAGGAACTCGTCGGGGGCGATGTCGGGAAAGCACTCGGCGCAGCGGCCGGGCGACGCCTCGCTGCATAGCGAGCGGTCCATCGTCCGCACCATCTGGCCCTTGTTGTGGCAGATCGGGAGGAACTCGTGCAGGGTGTAGACGATCGGCGCCTCCGGCAGCGTCCGCCGTACCTCGCGGATCGCGTCGTAGCCGATGAACAGGGTGTGCTGGAAGTGGACGACGTCGGGGCGCAGCGCCAGCAAGAAGCGGCGGAGGTCCTCGGTGTAGAGGTCCTTGCGACGCCGCATCGTCCCGAACAGCCAGTCGAAGTCGTGGTCGCCGGGATAGAGCAGGTACTCGTCGGCAACGCCGTCAACCGGGCTGATCCGCGTGCCCTCCAGGGGCGCTCCTGCGGGCGCATGCGGCGGCCCGCTGCGGGCGAGGAAGGTCGGCTCCCACTCGGCGCGGCGGCGCAGGTGACGGTGCAGCTCATGGGCGTAGACCTCGGCCCCGCCGGGCCGTACCCGCGGGTGGTTGTGGCATATCTGGAGGATGCGCCTAGCCATGCGCCACCTCGAAGACGTCGGCCAGGCGCCGCCGGCAGATCAGCTTCATCGACTCCGCGAAGGCCGGTCGGTACCTCCCGTCGAGCGCCTCGGTTCGGCTCTCGGGATGGAGGAGGACGACGAAGCGCGCCCCCTCTCCGCAAGCGGCCCGGGCCTGTGCGATCGCCGGCTCGACCGGCTCCGATGGCAGCCGCCAGCAGGGCCGGTCATCGAGCTCGACCGCCTCGGCGCCGAGGCCGATCAGGACGACGCCCGCCCGCTCCGGCAGCAGCGCCCGCAGTAGCGAGCTGACCGCCGGCCCGATCCGCGCCGCTTCCAGGGCAGCGGTGGACTGATCCGAGCCCCGCCCCCTAGGCGAGAGCGCGTAGATCTCGGCCGCCGCCGCATCGCTGGCAAGCAGCTCGCCGTGCTTTTCCAGCGCCGCCGCCAGCTCGGGGTAGTGCTCGAGCCACCACCTCGCTTCGGCTGGGATCACCAGGTACTCGGCACCGTCCGCCCGCAGCTCCGCCAGGTGGCCGGCGGCCTCCTCCCCGTCGGCGGGATAGTGGCCGGCGTAGAGCCCGGTCGGGCTCTGCGGGAAGTGCTCGCCATCGCGCCGCCCGAGCCGCAGCAGCGACTCGTCGCCGCGGGTCATCACCAGCACCCGGCTGCCCTCGGGCACGGTCGCCCGGACCTGCGCCCGCACCCGGACGACCTGATCGCGGTATCGGCGCTCCCAGCTCATGCTCACCGCGCCACCGGGGCCAGGGAGTAGATCGCGCAGCCGTCATCGCGCAGGACGGCGCTTCCGTCGAGCCGCCGGCCCAGCTCCTCGTAGAACTCGAGCCACCACAGCATCGGCGCCGGGAAGACGATGTACTCGGCTCCCTGCGCGTACAGCTCTTCCAGGCCGGCGAGGACCTCGGCGCCGTCGGCCGGGTGGTGGCCGGGCCAGCTGCCGTCGGGGAGGCGGGGGAAATGCCACGCCTGCAGCTCGTCGGTCTCGAGCAGGCGCTCGTCGCCCTTGCTGACCACCAGCACGGTCGAGCCGGCCGGCAGCGCCCTCCGCAGGGTTCCGCGAATGCCGGCGACCAGCTCCGCGTACTCTGGGCTCTGCCGGCGTCCGTAGGGATGCCAGGCCTCGCCCCATTTCTGCTCGAACCGGCGGCGGTTGCGGGCGAGCAGGCGGCTGTACTCGCCATCCTTGAAGAGCTTGCCGAAGGAGCCCTCGCCGAAGTGGTGGACGAGCACGTCCTCGGCGCAGAGCAGCCGCAGGCCGGCGCGGCGCGCCCGCAGCGAGTAGTCGTCGTCCTCCAGGGTCCCCACTCCGAAGGACTCATCGAGCGGGCCGATCTGCTCCCAGGCGCCGCGCCGCATCGCCAGGCAGAACATCGTCAGCGTCGAGATCTCGATCGCCTCTCCCCGGCGGCTGCGGGCGCGGGCGCCCGCTTCGCGGAGGAAGTCGCCGTAGGTCTCATAGGTGACCGGCACCTCGGCCTCGTTGCCGATCCGGTTGGTTACCGGGCCGACGAGGTCAGCCTCGCCGTCGAGGTGGGAACCGAGCTGGGAGAGCCACCCCGGCGCCACGATCGTGTCGCTGTTGAGAAGGACGAGGGGCTCACCCCGCGCCACCGCCAGGCCCTGGTTGCAGGCAGCCGGGAAGCCGGCGTTCTCCTCGTTGACGAGCAGGCTGACCCGGGCGTCGCGCCCGGCCAGCCCCTCGAGGTACCCGCGGCTGCCGTCGGCGGACGCGTTGTCGACGACGATCAGCTCGAACGGCCCGTCGCTGTTCGCCAGCACCGTCTCCAGGCAGAGTCGGGTGAGGGGAAGGCTGTTGAAGGAAACGACGACGATGCTGGCAGCGGGCTCGGGTGCCTCGGCCACGGCGGGCGGCGTGGGCGTTGCCGCGATCGTCGCCAGCGTCTCCTCCGAGAGGCGGGTCGGCCGGCGCGAGAGCGGAGCCAGCGACATCCCGTAGGGGAAGGGGCCGCGGGGGACCTCGCCGCGGCGCCCGGGGACCCGCATCCCCAGGTGGCCCAGCAACTCTCCCAGCACCACCTCGGGAGCGAAGTGCTCGCGCGCGAGCTCGCGCGCCGCTCGCCGGTGCCGCTCCGGCTCGCGGTCGATCCGCGCGACCGCCTCGGCGACCTCCTCCGCGCTCGAGAAGGCGAACAGGCCCTCGCCGGTGGGCAGGGCGTGGCCGAAGCCCGTGTCCTGGGTGATCACCGGCCGCCCGGAGGCGAGGTAGGTAGCGCTGCGGTCGCTGAACCAGCCGGTCCTGAAGCGGACGTTCTGGTCCTTGGCGACGGTGAACTCGCCGGCCGAGGCGGCGATGAAGTCACGGTAGGCGATGAGGTCGGTAGAGAAGGACATCGCCGGACTTACCCGCCAGCCGTGCCCCTCGAGCAGCTCGCGGTCGGAGTCCTCATATGAGCTGAGGGCGAGCTCGAAGCGCGGACCGACCCGCTGTGGCAGGTCGAGCAGCTTCTTGAACTCCTCGTCCTTGCTCCAGGTGTACACCGAGCCGTCCATCGAGACATCGCGCCAGGGCTGGCTCCAGTTGCCGATCGTCGTCAGGCGGTCGTGGGCCGGCGCCGCCGCCGTCTGCCAGAGATCCGGGAAGACGGGCTGCCGCGTCGTCTCGAAGCGGAAGCGGTCGGAGACCGGCAGCAGGCAGTCCTCCTGCCCATAGTTCTCGGCGAAGGTGAAGAAGGCGGCGTGAGCCTCGAGGAACGCGCAGGACTCCTGGTGTCCCTCCGCCAACTCCAGCTGCAGCTGCACCGGGTCGGTCTCCAGGTAGACGAGGCGATCGGTCGCGCTCAGCTCCGGCAGCGGCTTGGTGCCGCCGTGGAGGTTGACGATCAGCTCCGCTGAGCCGAGCAGCCGCCGCAGACGACCCTCGGTCATGCCGAAGCAGCGGCCGTCGCCGTGCAGGGCGCGGAAGGCCCAGCGATCGCTGAGGCCGTAGCGGCGCATGATCGTCGCGATGAAGGCGGCGGCGCGGCCGGAGGCGTCGGTCTCGCCCTTGCCCATCAGCATCGACGGGGTTCGCCCGTGCGCCTCGACGTAGTAGGCCTCGTAGCCGAGCCGCTCGAAGCCGAGCAGGTAATGGAGGTTCTGCCAGACGACGCCGGCCACCGGCATCTTGCTCATCATCCCGAGCACCACGACCCTGGGCCGCTGCTCCTGCGCCGGCGCGTTCATGCCGTCTGCTCGACCGGTTGCCGTTTCCTGCGCTCGCGCGTCTGCGCCTCGTGCAGCTGCTCGTAGATCCCGCCGGCGGCGACCAGGTCCTCGTGGGTGCCGCGTTCGGCGATCCTGCCCTCGCTGAGGACGAGGATCTGGTCGGCGTGGCGGACGGTCGAGAGCCGGTGGGCGATCATGAACGAGGTCCGGCCCACCATCAGGTCGTCGAGCGCATCGAGGATCACCCGCTCCGTCTTCGAGTCGATCGAGGAGGTGGGCTCGTCGAGGATCAGGATCGGCGCATCCTTGAGAAAGGCGCGGGCGACGCAGATGCGCTGGCGCTCGCCGCCGGAGACCTGGGCGCCGCGCTCGCCCAGCATCGTCGCGTAGCCGTCGGGCAGGCCGCTTATGAACTCATGGGCGTTGGCGGCCCTGGCGGCCTCGCGCACGTCCTCCCGGCTCGCCTCGAGCTTGCCGTAACGGATGTTCTCTTCGATCGTCCCCGAGAACAGCAGCGGCTCCTGGAGGACGACGCTGATCTGGTCGCGCAGCGACTGCAGCTCGAGGTCGCGCAGGTCCACACCGTCGAGTTCGATCCGTCCCGCCTGCGGGTCGTAGAACCGGATCAGGAGGCTCATCAGGGTGCTCTTGCCGGCGCCGGTGTGGCCGACTATCGCGACGCGTTCCCCCGGCCGGGCATGAAAGGAGATGCCGGAAAGCGTTTCCCTGCGCCCCCGGTAGGCGAAGCCGAGCCCCTGCGCGGTGACCCGCCCCTGCGCCCGCCCCAGCGCGACCGCGTCCTCCTTCTCGGTCACCTCGGGGTCGGTGTCGAGCAGGTCGAGCGAGGAGTTGAACTGAACCAGCTGCTCGTGGACCGTGCCGACGGTGAGGCTTAGCTGTTCCAGCGGCTGGTAGACCGAGCCGATGTAGGTCATCATCACGATCAGCTCGCCGAGCGAGATCTTTCCCTCCAACACGTGCCAAGCGCCGACGCCGAGGACGATGCTGGTCCCAGCCACCGTCGTCGTCTGCACGCCGAGCGTGTAGAGGCTCTGGCTGACGGTCAGCTTCACCCGTTCGTCGACCGCGGTCTGGCCCTGCTCGCGGAAGCGCTGGTGCTCGTAGTCCTCGCGCCCGAAGGTGACGATCACCCGCAGCATCGACATCGCCTCGTGGACGATCGAGAGCGACTGCCACTCGAGCGACTGCACCCGCTGCAGGCGGGGCACGATCCGTCGGCCATAGAGCCCGAAGGACCAATAGAGCAAGGGGATGATGATCAGCGAGAGCAGCGCCAGCTGCCAGTCGATCAGCGTCGCGATGATCAGCATCCCGACCAGGGTCAGGGCCGATTCGGCGATCGGCGGCACCACCATGACGATGTTCCCGACGGCTGCTGCCTGGTTGTTGATCTGGCTCATCAGCGCCCCGGTCTTGCGCTCGTCGTGGAAGGTCAGGGAGAGCCGTTGGACGTGGGCGAAGAGGTCGCTGCGCAGGTCCAGGACCATGTTCTGCTCCATCTTCGAGCCGAGATAGTGGTTCAGCACGGTGAAGCCGTTGCCGACCGCGGTGATCAAGAACCGGGCCAGCACCATCGTCACCAGGATCACCCAGACCGTCGGGTCGGGGCCGAAGACGAAGCGGATGATGCCGCTGGCTTCCTGGGCCTGGAGCACGTTGGTGAGGATGATCGCCAGCGGCCACGGCTCGGCGAGGCCGAAGACGGCGGTGAGGATCGTCAGCCCCAGCACCGCCAGCAGGGTCTTGCGGTAGGGCCGCAGATAGGGCTTGGTCCGGGGCAGCGCCTTCCACAGCGCCCAAGCGCTCGGCTTCTCCTCCTCCGGCTTGGGCTTCGCGCGCCGCAGCCTGGTCGGGAGCCACCTCATCGGCGCACCTCGGCATCGAGCAGCCAGCGCGGGAAGGCGGCCTGCTCGTCGCTTCGCGGCGCCGTGGCCGCTGCCTCGCCGCGGCTGCTGAGCTGGTCCAGCTCGGCCAGGGCCAGCCGCGTCGCCGTCGCGATCCCCTCCAGGCCGAGGACGACCGCCAGCGCCGCCGCCAGCGCGATCGCGCCCGCGACCGCCGGCTGCGCCTGCTGGAAGGCGAGGAGCGAGAAGAAGACGAGGATCAGAATCGCCACCCGTCCCGGAGCGGTCGTGCGCGGCCAGATCCGCGCTCGCAGCAACTGCCTGCCGTTGCCGTGCTCCTCGACCGCGGTGCGGATCTTCACCCCGCCGAGGGCGCCGACCCGCAGGTCGAGATCCCAGCGATCGAAGGGGCCGCCGCTGCGGACGAAGCCGCCGGCGGCGGCGAGCCCGTCCTGCAGCTGCTCGACCCAGGCCGATGGGTCGCGCCAGCTTTCGCTCCAGATCTCGACCGTGCGCGGCCAGGGCAGGGTCGGTCGGGTGCGCACCCGACGACGCCAGGGCGAGAGCCCGTGGCGAAGCCGCCCCGCCAGGCGCACGAAGGGCTGTAGTAGGAATAGCAGCGAGGTGACTGCCCGTCGCTTCAGCGTCTGCGCCGGCGTCCTTCCCGGCACCGCGTGGTGGGCTCGCCAGCCGTTCGAGATCGCCACCGCGAGGATCCAGGCGAGCGCCGCCAGGAAGAGCGGCGCCGCCGCCAGCAGCGGTCGCCAGAGCAGGCCGAGGAGGGACAGCTCCCCGAGCAGACCGACGAGCAGCAGCCCCTCCGGTGCCTGCAGGGCCCCGGCCAGGACCCGCGGCGGCTCGTAGATCGATTGGAAGAGGCCGCTGCCCCAGGTCCCGTAGCGGACCATCGCCCGCCGCCGCGGCGTCTGCGTCGAGGGCCCCTCGTAGATCCGCCCCGACCAGCGCGAGGCGCCGACCCGGTTGTAGTGGGTCGGCCACTTGCGCTCCAGCAGCGCCTCGGCCTTGCCGTAGCCGAACTGCTGGCGCAGGTAGCGGCGGATCGAGTCGCGGCGGCGGTGCATGACGACGGCGCCGGCGCTGAAGCCGAGTGTCCGGCCCGCCTTCTGCAGCCGCCAGCAGACGTCGACGTCGTCGCCGGCGGCGAGGAAGCGCTCGTCGAAGTTGCCGACCGCTTCCAGTACGTCCTTGCGGAAGGCCATGTTGCAACCGGGCACGTGCTCTGCCTCGCGGTCGGAGACGAGGACGTGGATCGGACCGCCCGGCGCGGCGGCGACGCATTCGGCGAGGAAGCCGTCGTCCTCGGGCGGGATGTTGGGGCCGCCGACACCGGCGTGGCCGTCGGCGCGCAGCAGGGCAGCGACGTAGTGGAGCCAGTCGGCATCGGGGTAGGCGTCGTCGTCGAGGAAGGCGACGATCTCCCCCCGCGCCACCTCGATCCCGCGGTTGCGGGCGTGGCCGAGGCCACGGTGCTCGGTCTCGACCAGGATCGCGCCATGGGCGCGGGCGATCGCCGCGCAGGCCGCGCTGGAGCCGTCGTTGACGACGATCGTCTCGTAGTCGGGGTAGGTGAGGGTGGCGAGGCGCGCCAGGCACTCGCCGAGGGTGGCCTCGCCGTTATGAGTGCAGACGACCACCGAGACCGCGGGCCAGGGGCCACTCGGCCTGAAGGGCACGCCGGCGTAGGCGCGGCCGGCGGCCGCCAGCGCCGGCTTTGGCTGCCGCTCGCGGTCGACGAGCCCGAAATCCCAGTCCTCGACCTCGTGGCCGCCGCGGTGCCACTCGTCGGTCCAGGCGAAGACGAAGGTGCCGGCGGCGCCGGCGGCGAAAGCTTGGCGGACCTGCCACTCGATCGCCTGCGCCTGCTTCTCGAGGCCGTTGCGGCGGCTGTCGATCCCAAGCTCCGTGATCAGCAGCGGCCGGTCGCCGGAGAGGTTCTGCAGCCGCGCCAGGTACGACTCGAAGGTGCGCTCCCGCTCGAGGAAGACGTTGAAGGCGGCGACGTCGAGGAAGGGAAGCTCGAGGTACTCGGTCGAGGGGTAGTTGACGTAGGTGACGAGGCCCTCCGGGTCGGCCAGCTTCGCCTCCCAGCAGAGCCGCTCGAGGAAGCGCTCGACCGGCCGCTTGCCGTGCCAGCGGACGATCGGTGCCGGGATCTCATTGCCGATCGAGTAGCAAAGGATCGCCGGGTGGCGCTCGCAGGCGCGCACTTCGTCTCCAAGCCGGGCGGCGATCCGGCGCCGGCGCTCGGGGTCGTCGAGGAAGGCGACGTGCTGCTCCCAGGCGAAGCCGACCATCACCCGGAGGCCGTGCTCGAGGGCGGCGTCAAGCAGCCACGCGGGTGGCGGCACGTAGGTGCGTAGGGAGTTGATCCCCGCCGCCGCCATCGCCGCGAAGTCCTCGCGCACGCGCGCTGGGGCAGGGAAAGACGACCCCTCCTCGCAGCGGAAGGTGCCGTAGGTGACCCCCCGCACGTGAAGCTTCTCGTCTGCAAGCAGGATGGAGCGGCCGCGTATGCGCGGCCGCAAAATCGATGATTGGGTCGAAAGAACGGTCAAACGCTCCTATCTGGGGATCCAGAAGGGATGTCGGCCCTGCCGACCGTTTACTTAAAATTTCGACCCACCTTCCCAGTTTCCAAGCCGAGTTCCGACCAAACTGGACAGCTATTCCGATCTTGTCGAAGACCTCACCGGCCATCGAGCGGGCGATCACCACGCGCTGTATCTCGTTGTAAGGCCCACCGGGCCGCGGCCGGCGGCTGACAAAGGGCCGCGCGGATGGCCCAGGTCACCACCCTGACCTCGCCCACGTCTTCCTGGACCTGGAGCGGCGGGTGCTCGACTGCCGCGAGGACAAGTGTCCGCAACCTCGGTGTACGGCCCCGGCTCCTGCACGCCCTCCTCCGACGCGGTCAGGCCTCATGAGGATGTCTTCGCACGTCTCCTGGACGATTCCATCGCCCTCGATGAACTCGGGAGGACCGACCGAATCGCGCTCCGGCTCCAAGCCACCGATGCCAGTTTCCGTCCTATAGCGGGGGCAGGATTCGAACCTGCGACCTTCGGGTTATGAGATTGATCCGCTGGATCGGCCGGACTACGTGGAGCTAGGTTTCAAGCCAAATTCGCAAGATCGAACTACGTGGAGATCGGCTGGAATCTGTGGGGCACCTTGCCCCATTTCTTGCCCCAGGAGGGGCCATCGCTTTGCCCCCCACATAGCCATACTAGCTGCGCCGAACCGTCTGCGATAGCTTCGAATCGCGTGGCCAAACTGGCCCACGGATTGCCATGACATCGGCGCACAGAAGCGATACGAAAATCCCTCCGGCACCGCGCGCGAGCTCCCAAGCCCGGAGCAACAACATGCGTGCGAACCGCCGCCGAGACACGGGTCCCGAGCGTCAGATCCGGTCTCTCTTGCATCGAGCGGGGCTTCGATTTCGCGTCGATCTCCCAATTAGCACGGGCGGTCGCAGGGCACGACCGGACATCGTTTTCACGGCCCGGCGCCTTGCCGTCTTCATTGACGGATGCTTCTGGCACGGCTGTCCCCAGCACGGCCACATCCCGAAAACCAACCCCGCCTATTGGGGGCCTAAGATCGAAGGGAATCAGCGACGGGATGAGAAGCAGCAGAAAGCACTTGAGGCTGCTGATTGGAATGTCCTCCGGATCTGGGAACACGTCGACCCAATAATCGCGGCCGGCCAGATCATCGCGGCATACCGCTCGCCCCAACCTTAAGCCGCGGCCGTAACACGAGCGAGCCAATCCTCGAGCGAAATCAGCCGCCCCTCAGCAACAAGGGCAGGGAGCCGGGCAGCCGATCGGCGCTCTCTCTCCCCAACCTCGGCTTCCCGTTCGCCCTCCCCAGGGGCTGGGGCTGGTGAATCAAATCCATGTGCTGCAAGCAATGCTCCTGGCGAGACGTGAACAATGGCATCGAAGATAGGTCGATTCATCTCCATGCGATCGCAGGCAGCTACGAGGCGAGCTGCGTCGAACTCGTTAGTGACGAACACGTAGTCGAACGTGTCCGGCGAATCGTTGCAATCTGCATAGATGCGGTAGTCATCGGCGAGCTGCTTCTCTCGATCCGCCCTCACTGACCACTTTGCAGTCACAAGAACCCGGCGGCCAGACGGGGTCTTCAGCCACAGATCAACTTTGGCCTTCTTCTCGCCTTTCCGTGGCTCGCGAAAGCCCTCAATTTGCTGAATTAGGCGCTGGGTCTCCACGACCGGCGGCGGCCCGTCTTTGAGGCGCTTGAGGATGGCCGCCAAGACATCCTCAAACCCCTCGCCGAGAAGATTCTTGCGCTTGTTTTCCGCTGCTACGTTGCGGCGAATCTCCCGCACGAGGGACATCAGATCAAAGGGCAGTTCTTCCCCAGCCTCCCCCAACGATTGCTCAAGCAATAGCCGCAGCTCGGGATCCTCGTACGGATCGGGCATTTCTCCGTATGCGGCGCGCTGCTCACTAGCCATCTGCATTTTCCGGTCCATGTGCCGGTGCTCCGAGAGGGAGAGGCGCTCCAGAACGCGGCGGAAGAGCCAATCGATATTTTCGCCGAGCTCGCGATACACAAATCCCATCTCGTCAGCAACCCAGGCATGGAAGGCAAGCGATCTTGGATACCAGTGGCGGCCCGGCTGGCTCTTGTCGCTCTCGTAGCAATGGGCGAGGCCCGTCGTCGGATCCACCCAGAGCAACAATCGATAGATGTCCTGCCATGCGCGTGACGCGTCGACTAGGCGCTCAGCGAAGTAGTGGTCCAGCAACTCGCCCCGGCTTACGGATCCAAAGGGAGCCCGTAGAGCCTCACCGGACGGCTGCGGAACAATTCCATCAAGGCCCGGAAGAACTTCGTCGGTCACAGTTGAACCTTCGCCTCCTCGGGTAGCGATCCGAAATCCGGGGCGACGGCAACCAGCTCGTTCGTCACAAGGACTCGCCTCTCGTCGGCGACCAGTGCCTCTGGTCCGACATCGTCGGCGGCAAGTACCTGCACAACCTGGACAGCAGTTACACCCTCCTCTGCGATCAGTGCCTGTCCTCGCTGGGAATTGAGCGCGACCTCAATCTCGTCCAGCGCAACTCCAGTCTGCTCCAGCCACACCGTGACGCTGTCAACAAAGCGCTTACGATCCACCGGCCGATCCTCCTCTGGCCACTTCTCAAGCCAACCAACGATCTGCCCAAATTCGGCGTCGGCATCATCTGCCTGACGCTCCAGGAGCTCGGCTGCGGCGGGCAGATCCGCGAGCACTCCATCAACTAGGTCGAGCGTTCCACGGGCTTGGCTGGCGACCCGCTCTAGCCGCCAGTCCTTGACATTCCCCTTGTAGAGGACGCCATGCGTCGCCCTCCACCACGAATACTGGAGTCCAGTCCGGATCTGGATCTCAAATGGGCGATGCCGAATTGCGGGGTCAACCCCAGGCGCAGTGCGGCCGAGCGATGCATAGATATGCATGTCGTCGTACTGGAAGCTTCGGGGGTCTGCACGCCGTCGGATCTTGATCTTCGAATCCGGGTACTCCGTTTGAACGGCCTGCGCAGCTTCCTGAAGCTCACTCCGGGTGGGTACGACGACCGTCGTAGCGTAGACGTCATCCATATCCAGAATCGAAGCAAGCTCACCCATCTGCAGCTTTACAAAGACACTTTCTTCGCTCTTGACACGCCCGTCGAATAGCCAGTTCTGATCCCCGCAGAGCCCAGCAAGCCGGGACCCTGCGTACTCGACCAGCTTGTTCGCCGTTTCCTTTTCCCGGAGATAGAGATATTCAAAGCTGGCGGGAAGCTTCACGGGGCTAGGCAGCTAGGAGTTTCGTGAGGATCTCAACCCGATCGCGCCGGTTGGCCTCCTTCGTTCCGCCTTGCCTGACTGCTTCAAAGTACCGGCGGTCGCGCTCTTTCCCAGGGAGCGGTTCTTCGTTCCGGCTCGCCTCGAGAACTTGTTTCTGCATGTTGCTAAAGCCAGTCAGGCGCGCTTTCGCTTTTTTCGCCGTCGGAAGACTGCCCAAGTCATGGAGAGAATCCAATGCGCCCCAAAGCGAATAAAGGTCGGTGAGATTGTGCCAGCGGGTTTTACGCCAGTCCATTTTTAGTGACCTCAGGAATTCGAGGATCGTGTCGAAAGCCGCGAGGTTGTCTTCCTCGTCAGGAATTTCGGCTACGTAGTCCGCGTAGTAGCGATCGATAATCTCGGCTTTACCGTCGAGAACCCCGTGCATCGTCAGGAGGAATAGCTCGGAGACAAACTCAACGTCGCGCATCCTGCGTAGATCGGACTGGCTGAAGATCCGCTTTTCCGACCAGAACCGGTTCAAGGCGAGGTCTTCCATCCGGTCTAGAAAGGCCCCTGGGTACTGCGCATGGCGCAGCTCCTGAGGTTTGAGCCGGGCCACATTGCGATTGAGGCGGTCGAAGGCATCGCGCAACTCTGCGTCGCTTGCCTGCCGGATTTCCTCAACTGCGAAGTCGTAGAGGACGAACTCATCCTGCAAACCCTCCGGCAAGTCCTCCCAGAACGCATCCCCATGCCCCTCTGCCTCTTGATATCCGGCGAGGTGAAATTTGCCATCCATGAACTCAAGGACGGCCGAGATGCGCTGCTTCCCGTCTAGGACGTTGTACTTGGTCGGCTTCCCCGGTTTGATCTCGATCTCCAAAAAGATTGGAGGGGCCGGGTAACCTCGCAGAATCGTGTCGATGAAGTAGCGCTGGTAGTCGAGGCTCCACACGGACCTTCGCTGGAACGGCGGATCGAGATTCAACTCGCCGGCGGCGTTGCGATCGACGAACCACTGAAGCGACTGGGTGTTTGGTCGCCGTTTCATGGCGCAAGCCTATTCCAGATACTCAGGCGACGCGAAGCAACGGTTCCTCAGCGGCCCCAGCGTCGGAGACCGCCAGCGTATTCCGAAGTTCTGCTCCGATGGCAGCGGCAAGGGGAGGAGGCACCGCGTTGCCGATCTGCCGATAGCGGCTATGTCGCGCCCCTCCATATAGCTGCCCTGGCGTTCCCTGTGGAGCAGTCGTCACGTGGAACGAATCCGGAAAGCCCTGGATCCGGGCTACCTCACGAACCGACAATCCCCGTGGCTGGCGATAGTGGTAGGCGAAGTCGGCCTTCGTGTTGGCAGTCCAAGCCAACCACCGGGGATGCAGACGGCGATAGGCGTAGAAGTGGCGGCGTGCCAAGCGCTTTCCGTTCCCAGCAGGTCCCCATTTCTTCCCGGTGAGATACCTCTGGGCGAGCCCTGGCGGAAGATCATGAACATTGCCGCCTGGCGGAATACCTTCCAATCGCAAGATGGTGTCCTCGCGGATCCTGCTCGGCGAATGATCCTGGGGTGCATCAGATCCAACGCGCATCGCTTCCTGAAACGCTGAGCGAGGATCACTCGAATATCGGCCACCTGGCCGGTAGAGATCACTGAGAGCCTGCTCTGCCGTAACAGCTGTGAGATCCGCAGGATCGAGCAGCCGCTCCATGAGCTCTTCAGGACCCTCGAGTTCATAGTGCCCTCGTCCGCGTACCAATTTCCGCTGGAGCCGCACTTTGCTGGTCAGCCCAGACCCTGCCGGCCAACTTGGAAGCACCTCTCCGCGCCTTACGCCAACGAAGACCAACCGCGATCGCGATTGTGGCGTGCCGAAATCGCCAGCATCAAGAACCAGGGAACTGACGTCGTAGACACCTCCTAGCGAAAGATCGATCTCAATCTGCTCGCGAACCTCGCCTCCATTGAACTGCAGCAACCCTGGGACATTCTCCAGCAGGAGAGCACGAGGTCTTAGCTCGTCGAGCACGTTGACAAACTCCCGATAGAGCCTGTTACGTGGGTCTTCAAGCAGCCGATCGTGATTGCGGACCTGAGAGAACGCCTGGCAGGGCGGTCCACCGGCCAAGAGGTCGAGACCCCTGTCCATTGGCATGACCAGTTCCGCCAAGCGAGAATGATTCGCTCGATCGGTTAGATCCCCCTCAACCATGGTGACCTCCGGAAAGTTGAGGCGATAGGTCTCGCAGGCGTCTGGATCGTGGTCCGACGCAGCAAGGATCTGAAAGCCGGCTTGGCGCAAACCCTCGGAGAGTCCCCCCGCACCTGAAAAGAGATCAACTGCAGTTGGAGCGCTCACCGAAGCATTCAAGGCATTCACTGGCGTGAAAATACGGTCGCACTCGGACTGGTCGTAGCTTTCCGCATTCCTAAGCTAAACACGGCGTCTTCTAGCCAATGCTTCGTTGGGCTCCACCCCGGCAGAGATTGAGTGCCATCTAGCGCCGATCTTAGGTGGACCGAGGGCTTCCCGAGGGGGCCAGGCAATGACTTCCCAGACCTCACCTTGCCCCAGCGCTTGCCCCACGGCCAAAATTGCACCCTGTTGTCTGTCAGACAAGACAAACAAAAACCCCGCATTGCGGGGCTTTTGTCCTATAGCGGGGGCGGGATTTGAACGGATATCCGCGACCGCGTATCGCCTGATCGCAAGCCAAATTCTCCGTGGCTGAGTCTCCCCCAGCCTAGTTTGGAACCGAGTGACGGCCTGGCTAGGGCTCTAAGGATTGCCTTTCAAGGTGCTCGCGCAGCTTCACGTCGATGTCGGCAGCGATTCCGGCCAGCGCTTCGGTGTGAGCCACCAGTGCCTTCGAGAGAGCGGAGAGCAGCTTGCTTCGTTCTATCTCCTCGGGAGCGGCGGGAATGGGGGCCTCCGCGAGCAGCTCTTCAAGCGGGGCGGGCTCGCTTACTTGCTCGGCCAGCACTTGTTTGAAGGCGGCTCGCTGTGTAGCCAGCGTCTGGGCCATGCCCTGCGCATATAGCTCCAATGTCATTGCCCGCTCTCCGCGGAAGTGCGCGTTCATCCATGCCGGAGCCCGGTTGACGATGTCCGACATGTTCGACTTGAGCTCGGCTTTTCTCCAGGGAAGAATCGACATCCGGGCGAGGATCAGCCCCTGCCGCTGCACGACCGAGGCCCAGCACTGGAGCATCGCTCGGCTGTCCTCGTTAGAGGCTTCCCTTCGCTTGCCGGCGAACAGAATTGGCGCAAAGGACTCGAACACGCCGTTGATCTCGGCGGTCACCATCTCCTCGATGCTCGGCAGGGAGTCCTCTGGCATCTCGGCGCCGAGGGTAGCGGCCTGATTGCCTTTATGTTCATTGTTCGGGCCAATTCTGGTCGGCCCAGACAAGTAGACAGCTAGCCCGCAGAGAGAGTCAGGAGTGCCGAGCGAGGCTTCGGCATCGGACGATGAAACCCCCGACTCCCGGCAATTGAAACACCGCGCTCGCGGTGCTGATTTTGCGGGTAGGTCGGGGGTCGGCCCGGACTGTGGCTCCGAAACCCAACGGCCTGACTCCATAGGTGCCGCCCATCGGCCGGGGTGGTCCAAGTGATGGGTCTAAATAAACGCGTTTAGCGCTCACACGACCCAGCGTCTGCCTCTCACTGCCCCTTAATTGAGTGGTAGTTCACTTTGTGCGAATTTCCTGAAAAGTCGATACACGATTCGACTTTACGCCGCACATTTGGCGATGGATGATTAACGAACATCACGTACGACGTCGTGCGTGGTGGCGACTTGACAATTTCAACCGGCGTTTGTTTTTGACCCAGCTGCTGAGCGATCCACATCAGCCATTCTGGACCACCCGCTCGGTCAACCGAGCTGGTCCATACCTTCACTGGCACATGCGCTGCTCGATCGTAAGTAAGGCCGGGCATCGAAACACTGTCATTGGCTTCTGCTTCAGAGAGAAACGCGAGCTCATCGGCTGATTCAGCCAACACTGCTCCCCCACGGGCCAAACAAGCGCCCACAGACTTGGGCGGAAAGTTAGGTGTCGCGCCAGTTGCACTGGCTTCGTGCCCGCCGCCGCACGCCATGAGAAACAGGCAGCTTAGGAGGACGCAAGCGCCGCATAGCAGCAACGATGGCGTATTTCTGATTTGGATCAGCGACGGCATACGGCTTGGTCACTCACCCGGAGCGAGACTGCTTCCGACTTGATGACGCCATTGATTGGACTTTCATAACGAACATTGAGTATATAGGTCATTTGGTATTCCCGTCCAAGATCACCGCAATAGTAGCGTTCTTTCGTGCCCCAGTTGCGCCATTTGGGATCGGATGGGTTTTCAGGCTTCCAGGATGCGCTGCTCTTGACTTCAAAGGTCCCTTCGACATGTTCATCCCACCAGCCCTTCGAATGACGTTCGAACTGGATCGTCACCTTTTGCAACGAATGTCCAAAGGGCCAAGCGCTTGTCGGGCAGTGATAGACGGCGTGGGTGTAGAGGAAATGATGATGGGATGTCACCTTGACTTTCAAGCCACATCCACTCGCCATTCCCGTGAGATCGAATTGGTTGATGGGATCTTGATTTGTGTAGTCGTAGGTATTGGCTGATCCACCTTGAACCGGGTCAGTCGAGATAAATCTGCCTAGAGCAGGCACGTAGCTACGGACGCCCATTTGGATCACTCCGGACGGTAGTTCGGTCTGTCGCCGCTTGCCGCCAAGCCAACCGAATCGGCCGGCACTTCCCTGTTTGGGATTGCCGAACTCGTCAAATTCAAATTTGGCGGTCGGTTCTTTTGCTGTCGGGCTGAGGCTTGCCGTGGCGACGACGTCCCCGTGCAGGCTTGTGAGTTGAAGACTCGTTTCTCCCGTGCTCGGCTGAATCGCAGCCAGTTCTCCACCGATTCCTACGACGTTGCGAGTCCAGGCTGAGCCGCGTTCTGTCCAGGCAGTGGAGTCGGAACTCATCGCGTAGTGGAGGACTTCGGTTCCTTCTTTGCTCCCACTCTGAACGACTTGGCGCACCCTGCCGGTGGCGTCCAGTTGGTAGCTATTCGTCAGTCCGCCCTGGGACTGAGTGGCGATCATTTCGTTGCCGTAAAAGGTAGTAGTGAGCGCGCTTCCTCCGGCGTCTTTGGCTGGCAGGCTGGTGATCCGTCCAAAGCTGTCGTAGACGATCCCTGCGTCCGTCAGTCGGTCAGCTGCGTCATAGCTGTAGGTCTGCGGGGTGCCTCCCGATTCCACACAGGCGCCCGCGGAAACGCGCGTGGTCATGCTGGTCCGGTTGGAGTCCTTGCCAGCTTCGCCTTCATAGCCATAGGCGCGCGTCGTGCAGCCTCCACCAGTAGGCGTGTCCTTGGTAAGCGTCAACCTGCCGGCTTTGTCGTAGGAGTACTGCTGACTTGAGGCCAGGCTTTTCTGCGAAAGAATCTGGCCGTAGATAGAGCGTTCATTGCTTTCTTCCAGCCAAGTGCATTTTTCGGCGCAGCTAGTCTTCGTGTAGCTGAGTTTGGCCGCAGCACCCGTTTCGTCATAGGTCGTTTTGGCGACTAGGCCGTCAGGCAAGCCCCTTTCGATCAGGCTGCCGTCGGCGTTATAGGCGGCCGTGAAGGTGCCCGCTGCGGAGTCTTCGAGTTTCGTCAGAAGACCTGAGTTGGCGTCGTAGCCGAAGGTCTGGGTGCCCTTACCGTCGGTTACTTTGACCGTTCTCCCGAGGAGATCGTAGGTCGTTTCCGAGGTATTGCCGTCAGCGTCCGTGTATTTTTCGGGGCGGCCAAGTTTGTCGTAGGCGGTCACGACTGCCTGGGTGTCGAAGGGCGGGTCGACGGTCGCCTTCTGAATTCGGTTGTTGCTTTTGTCGGCAATGAAGACGGCGTTGCCTGCACCGAGCGCCAAGCCACGAGGTTCGGAGAGGTTTTCTTTGCCGCTGCCCGCCGTGCCGAGTTTGTAGAGGAAGGTGCCGTTGGTCTGGAACTCCTCGACCCTGCTGTTGCCCTTGTCGACGACGAGGACGTTGCCCGAGGGCGAGAGGGCAACGCCGACCGGGTTTTTGAACTGACCGTTGCCGCTGCCGGTCGAGCCGATCGTCTGGAGAAATCCGCCTTCGGAGTTGTACTCCAGGAGCCGGTTTCCGGTTTCGTCGGCGGCCCAGAGATTGCCGCTGGAGTCCGTGGCCAGACCGATCGGATCGAGGAGACCGGGATTCCCGGTGCCCGTCGTGCTGGCGTTGCGGACGAATCGTTCTGATTCTTTGGAGACCGTTTCGCGGAACTCCCCGATGCGAGCGCCGGCACCGTCCGCTACCCAGATCATGCCCCCGGGAGCCACGGCTATGCCTTCCGGTTCGACGAATTCCGTGCCTTTTGAGCCGGAGGTGGCTTTGGCGCCGAACGCCTGGATGAATTCGCCTTTTTCGTTGAACTCCTCAACGCGAAAGTTCCCCGTATCGGTGACCCAGAGATTGCCGCTTGAGGTGACCGCTATTCCCCAGGGATTGCTGAACTGGCCGTTGCCAGAGCCGGTCGAGCCGAATTTGCCGAGGTATTCGCCAGCTTCGTTGAACTCCTCGACGCGGTTGTTGGCCCGGTCGACTACCCAGACGTGGCCTTTTTTGTCGGCGGCCACTCCGCGCGGTCCATTGAGCTGACCTTCGCCGGCTCCCAAAGAACCAAAAGAAGCTGCGAACAGTGGAGCAGTGCATTCACTTTCGCAGACCAATTTCTGTTCTACGGGAAGTCCATTTTCACTGCTGTAGACGGTCTGGGTGGCAGGCAGGGCCGCGACGCCCGCTGTGTTGCCCCCTTCGACCTTGCTGGTGATTTGGCGGCCAGCCGCATCGTAGGTCGTGGTCTTTTTGCGCACGTTGGAGCTGCCGCCCCCCGGGCTTTCGACTACTTCGGTCGGCTGCCCGAGTTGGTTGTAGGCGCGGTATTTGGTTACCAGCAGTTCGGGTAGGCTGCCCGCGGGCTGTGTCGCCGCATATGTCTTGCAGGGCAGGCCCGTTAGCCCCGCTGGGGCAAAGATGTTTTTAGGCCCGCATTCGCCGGCTTCGGTGGAGATGTAGTACTGAGTCTTGATCGTGTGCGCGTCGCCTCCACCGGGTTTCGCTGGCAGGCTGCGTTCAGTGACCAGTCCAGAGGAGTTGTAGGCCGTTCGCGTACGGAGTTCCAGGCCGCCTGGGTCGACAATCGTTTCAGTTGGCTTGCGGAGGTTCCAGTCGTATTTCGTTTCGACGACGCGTTGGTCTGCGTCAACACCCTGTTTGGGGATTTTGGCTCCGGTTGTGACGCGGGTGGGCAGATGAGGGTTGGGGCCGGTTCCGGGCCAACCTTCGGCTGCATCTTCGTACTGGACAGTCTTGTGCAGCTGGGCCTGTTTGGTGGCTCCCGATTCTTCGATACGGACCAGATGCATTGGCCCCCATTCCTGCTGCATCTGGGTGCCGTCAGCGTTGTATTCGCGCTTGGTTTCGAGTTCATGCGAGCGGACGACCGATTCAGAGCCCGCTTCCAGGGCCCGTATGCGGTTTTGCGCGCTCAGTTCGCGGATGATGTTGCCGAATTCGTCGGTTTCTGAGGTCGTGATCGAGGGTGCTGAGGTCCCTGCGCCCGAGGGTGTCGCCAGGTTGACCTGCTGACCTTCTGCGTCCAGGTAGTAAACGGTCGCATGGGCATAGGAGCTTGGCGGGCTACCCGGGACTTCGTCGGGTGGGAAGATCGCTGTGGCATCGGTGGGAATGTCCTGCTGGCCCCACGCGGCCACTTCTTTTGCCCCCATCGCATACGGAGCGGTCCCGCCGCTCACGGGCACCCCATAGGCGATCGTCGTCTGGGCGACGGTGGGACTGCTCACGAGGCTCACCCGTTTGACGCTCTTTAGGCGGCCGGCATTTGGCAGCTCGCCTTTCAGGGCGCTGTATTCAAGCGTCCACGGTTCTTGTCCGGGCAGGGTGATGGTTTTGATCTGGCCGCCCTGCGGCGTTTCGCCTGAACCGACGTAGGTAAAGGATTCTTTGAGGCACGGTGTTTCTTTGAGACACGGGGAGATCCGCGGGTCCCACTCGGCAATTAGCCGACCCGCGTTGTCGTATTCGTACTTGGCAACTTCCCAGCTCGACATGGTTTCCGCGCTGGTTGGGCCGTAGTAAGTGATCTTCGCAAGACGATCCTGGTAGGAAGCCGGCGCGCCCCAGGTCGAGGCAGGCTGATAGGTGAAGAGGAGACTGCGGCAGCCGATCATTGTGTTGATGTTTTCCGGCGTACAAGTGTAGCCCGGAGGCGGCGCAAAGATCCGACTTAGACGCCGGTTGCCGTTGACGATGTCATATTCCATTTTTACCGAGCTCGATGAGCTGCCCGCCGTTGAGACCGTGACGGGCAGGTATTCGGCGCCTCCACCAGTGCTTTCGAACGTCGTCACGTTGCCGGCGGGGTCGCTCAGCGTGAAGGTTGCACTGCCGGAGGTGTGCGTAAGCACCCAACCGCTCGCTTCAGGCGGCGGAACATATTTGCCCCCAACTATTTCGAACGGCATTTCATAGCCTTCGAGATCAGTGAGCAGCGCGTAGTTTTCGAGCCCTTCTTCTCGTTCTTCGGCAGAGACAAACACTTCACGGACGTTTCGCCATTCGGCTCCGCCCGCAACTTCGACCGGGACCGTGGGCTTCCAGCCACGCCCAAGCACGGTTTTGTCTTCGAGAACGCCCGGAGCGCGCGAGCTGTGGCTGCGGGCGAATTCCAGGCCAGCGGTTACGCCCGGAATCGACACGTCAGTCCGGCTGACGCTGAAATTGCCGGTGAGCAGGTCGACCGTGCCGGGGCCAACCTGGGCGGTTGAGTCGCTGGTGCCCCCCTTTTCAGGGTCGATTTTGGCTTTTGCGGCTTCGCTGAAGCCTTCGATGCCTTTCGGACCCGTGTAAATCGCCCTGATCTCTACGTCGCCGCCTTTTTCGGTCAGTTCGCTGTTGGCGTGACCGGCTTCAAAGTAGAGCGGTTCGTTTTCAAAGCCCGACACCGCCATCGGCCAGGCCACTTCTTCCCCTGCGGCGTTATCAACCAATTTCGAAGGAATGTCTTCGAAATGCTGCGAGGCTTTGGACTTGTACTGGAAGGTGATGCCCTGGACGCCGGGTTCGACCCACTTGGACTTCAGCTTGAGACGGTTGGCGGAGACAGTGCCTTCGCCAGGGGAGACGATCTTGCTGGTGGCCGGCGCTTTCGGGTAGTAGATCACTTCAAGACGTGGTGCATTTACGACTTTCCCCGTAGAGCCACCAGAGGTAAAGGCAACGAAGCGCCGGTTGCATTTGCCCGCTTCGCATTCAGTTTTGGTCTCATCGGATTGCTTGACCAGCACGCCGCTGTTGGTCATCGTTTTGGTCAACCATCCCGAGACCAGATCCGTGAGGGACGGGGAAGAGAAGTTCCACCAGCCTGCCTGGGAGCCGCGTTCGCTGGTTTTGACTTCCGCCTTGTTTACTGCGCTGTAGTCCCCACCAGGTTTAGTCCAGAACACTTCGCCGAAGAAATTGAGCGCGTGCGTCCAATCGGTCCCGAGGCCACCGCCCCACAAGGTGGTCACGCCCGCCATTTCTAGTGCAGGCGTGTTTTCAGCAGCAGATGGAGCGTAGAGGCCGACGATCGCTTTGTTGATCGAAACGCCTGCGGGAACGGAGGAGAGATCGAAAGTGAGCAGCGTGTGCGCAGTGGAGCCTTCTTTAGGGTTGTATTCGACGGGCTGTGTCGTCACACCGGATTTCCAGCCGCAGGTCTCGTACCCGTTGGGCGCAGGGAGATTGCCGATTGCGCAGTCCATGTAGTCGGACGGGATCAAGACGGAAGGGTCGATCGTCACGGGCCAGGCCCTGTCTGGGGCTTCGAGCCACCCTTTGTCGACGGCAACGGTGAGGTGCCACTTGCCCTCGCTTGCTTCAGAAAGCGAATAGGAGACCGCCGCGGAGTTGGGACGACTGCCGGGCGCACTGTCTGAAACCACGGGCGCCGGCAACACCGCGACGAGCTTGCCGTCCTGCTCGCGGACCCCGAGGGAGCCATCGTCGGCCACCTTGGGCGTCAAGCCATCGGAGGTGTCGAGTTCGAAGTCGAAGCTGCTGGGCTGGGAAGCGTCGGCGAGGCTAATCGTCTCCTTGACGCCGGTGCTGAGGCTCTTGAGATCGAAGTTGACGCCTGCCTGCGATTCATAGGAGGCGTTGCTTCCTTCGACGCTGTCCAGCGATGCCGTCGGGCCAAGGAGTTTGTAGGAGACCCATTGGTCGTCGTCGGTTGAAAGCCGCACGGGTTCCGCTCCGAGCTGTTCGGGAAGGCTGACATCGAAGCTATTGGCGCCGTTGGTGAGCCCGCCTTCCGGCAATTCTTCGAGATCGTCCTCGATCGGCTTCCACTGCCCATTCGAGTCTTCGTAGTTGATTGGGCTTTGGTAGATGCGGGTTTGCAGCGCACCGCTAGGTAGAAGAAACGTCTGGGAGGTGGCCGTGCGGTCGCGGACGACTTCTGGACCCGGTTCGGCCTGGGGGGCAACGCTCAGCGCGGAGCTGTCTTCGGCTCCCTCCGGTTCGTCTCCCTGAGCGAACGCGATACCCGAGCCGAGTACCAGCAACATGGCCAAGGCCGCCCCAACAAGTCTGATCCCCTTCACGAAACGTTCCTCCCGTTTGTGTTGTCGTAGTCCCTGCCAAAGCCCTACGGGCTCCTTGCGCCTGGTATCCAGCGCAAGCGCTACCGGCACCGCTCCCTAACAGATGGTTATGCCCCTCTCGCAAGGCGAAAGTGAAGTTCAGGGCCGTAGGCCACCTCCACGACCCTCGCCATCGCAAGCGTGGAAAGGTGGTACTCGAAAATCCCTAGGGCCTTGTGGTCTGCCCAAAACTTCTGAAGTTCGCTGGATGTCACAGGGCTGTCGAGTTGCTGCATCACGGCGATGATTGCCCGCTTGGTCTGATTGACGACGATGGGAGCGGACGCAGCCCGGTCTAAGATGCGCCCGCTCCCCCCTGTCGCCTTCGCCCCTGGTACATCGAGCAAACCGAGTGGCGCAGATATGCGCCGCCGCCGACTGAGGGCATTGGCGGCGGCGCAATGCTGCTGGGTAGAAGTTCGGTGACTTAACATGTGGATAGTCGTGTGCCCTGGGCGACGGAGACATGTGGGCGATCATGAGGTGTAACTGGTACTGGCGATAGTAATCACATTGATTGCCTTCTTGCATTCAGTCGGTCCGTTTTTGCTGACCGGTGGACTTACTCTTAGCGCGTGGCTTTCGCCCTTGACGCGGTCTTTTTGACTTCGGCCAGGGGAGCTCGAAGGCCGCTAGACCTACTGCCGCAGTGAAACCTTTGTCGCCGCCCGCCTGCTTCCGAGCAGCCGACTCTTCTTCAAGGCTGGGTACTTTCTTCAACACCAGTCGCAGCATCTGGCCGAGCTTCTTCCAGGCAACCTCGTCCAGTTCGATTTCATCCCAGGTTAAGACGTAGTCCTCGCGGCCCGTAAAGGTGCCCGCCTCGATCGCGTCGATGGCGACCCCTGTGAAGTCCTGCAAAGCCGCCCCTGCAAGGCCGGTTTGGATCGACTCCGGGAAGCTGGACAATTCTGACTCGGTGTAGATCGCCCGCTTAGTACCGACGTAGACATGGCGAACAGAGCCGTGTACCCGTTCTTCGCGCACGAGCTCGATCGCCTCGCACTCGACCAGCTTTTTGAAGTGATGGGCCGCCGTTCCCGTCGGCATGTCATGGGCCTTCGCGAACTCTGAAGGACTGATCTCTCCCTGGTGGGCCGCGGCGAGGATCTGAAGGCGAGTCGGGTGGGCTAGGGCTTTCGCCATAGTCGTCTTCCCGGTCATGGCCTTGGGCTGAGCCTTACTAGACCGATTGGTCTTGGTGACGGCGGTGCGCCTCTTGGCCCCTCTCCCTGCCTTCGCGGACTGCGCCGCCATCGATAACCCCCATTGCTCAGTGCTGCCCGATTTGCCGCGGAAGCCTAGCTAACGCTCAGGAAACGAGCAGCACTTTGCGGAAACTTTCCGCAAACCGGTTGGGAAAGACCGACCGGTTGACTTATGCTCACCCGCGGCGGCATAACGGGTGGTCGCCCCCTCGCTGGGCCAGTCCCCGGCTTTCCGGCTCTTTCCCACGAGAGGCCAAATGAGCAGAGGCGACGCTGCTCACTCGCCCTCTGCCCGGAGACAGGGGAAGGGGGTGAGAGCCATGAAGATCAGTCGTTGCGACCGGGTTTATCCGGAGGTTTCTGTTCTGAAGTCCAACTAGGACCAGCCAGCGCCCGGCCCGTTCGGGTTTCGCCGATCTCGACGCGAGACTCCCGGGCCGGGCGCTCGGCGTTTGTCTACCGGTTTGCTGAGCGCTCGGGAAAGTTGAATCGAAATGTCCTCCTCGCTAGCGTGACAACCGCTTCACGAATGAGGGTTGGCGGCCCGCACCGGATTGAAACGCAGCGGCCTTTGACTTGCGCTCGCGGCTTCGGTCGACAGCAAAGGAGCGGGTCGCCGATACCTCGCATCTGACTATTTGGTCCAGCCCATCGACCAGGGAGGACATTTGCCCGTGTATGACGATGGAGGCGAGGAGCGAGGAGAGCCGGGTGATTTACGGTCGCCTTCGGCGGATCAACAAGACCAAGCTCGCCGCCACCCTCTGCGCCTGGCGATCCTCGCCAGCGGCCGCACCCTCGCTGTTTCAGAAATAGCCAGTGAGCTGCCAAAGACTCGCGGGCTGGCGCTCCTCAGATATCACCTCGGGGTGCTCCGACGAGCCGATCTAGTCAGCGAAAAGATTGAGGGAGTCCGCCCGCATCTTCAGCCTGATCTAGGGCTTTCGAGATCGTCCAGAAGCTCACTGGGGTTAACACCTAGACCCCGAGCAACGCGCAGGATCGTGGTCAAACGAGGCTCGCGCGAGCCTCGCTCAAGCCGGCCGATCGCGGTCGGATGAATATCCGCTTCGCGTGCGACATCGTCCTGCGAGAGGTCGAGTTCTCCCCGAAGCTCCTTAAGCCGTTCGCCGAATGCGTTGCTCGCTCGAAGCGGATCTTCATCTAGCCGAGGCATTACGGGGATGCTTCACGCTGAGAGCCTTCCGGTCTAGAGCGTTTTGGTAGGGAGCGAGTTGGTCTAGGCAGACAAGGGGCGGGCCTTTCCCCGACCTACCCGCAAACCAGCGCCGCGAGAGCGGCAGTCAAGAGCGCGAAGCGCCCGGCCCCGAAGGGGTTGACGGCCGCGAGCGCGGTGCTTCAATCGAACGGGTCGGGGCGCTCATCGCCCAATGCCGAGGCCTCGCTCGATACTTTTCGTTCTCTCCCTGGTCTGAAGCTGATGCTCAAGCCCAAGCCGTCGCTGGGTCTCGACAAGCCTTCGCTGTGCCGCCTCGCGAACCGCACGCGCTACAGCGTCCTGCGGCTCGCGGCCGAAGGCGTTGCGGGTGTCCTTCACGCCATGTTCCAGTCGGTAACCCTCAACGCCCTGGACGCCGCGATCCCAAGACTTGGCCTTGGCCGGATCGGCTGGCCTCTGCCCTAGCTCTTTGACGATGTAAGCGGGTGGCTCAATCCGGGCGGCGGCGAGCGCTTGCGCCGAGCGGGTGGCGAGAAGCTGATCGGCAATCACGCGCTCGCGCCGGGCCTCGCTGCTCGGCGGCCCCATCTGCTCAAGCCTCGCGGCCTCCTTGGTCAGCTTCTCCCTGAACATCGCCTCGCGCGTTTGGGCATAGGACAGCTTCTCGCGCCGCTCGCGCCTGCCGAGTGCTTCGACTGCTTCTAGGTCGGCGGCGGCCTGCTCGGTCTGATCGCGAAGGTTGACAACCGCCTGGCGCTGGCGCTCATAGCTCTCCTGATCGTGAGCCTCCTGGCGGGCCGGGGTGCCAAGCTCGCTTCGCCTCGCCGCGATCTCCTCCGTTGGCAGCTTCGCCAGTTCTGCGCGCAACGCCTCGTCGTGGGCGGCGGTCTGGGCGCGGTCGCGCTCTGCCGCTTCGCCAACGTGGGCGATTGGATCGCGCTCGGGACCGGCAGGCGCGTACTCCGAGCGCTCGGACTGGATCTCCGGCGTGGCGTAGAGGTAGGTCTTCTCGCGTGTGCGCGAGGTGGCGACGTAGAACTCCTGCTTGTCCATGCTCGGGTCGGCCATGACGTAAGCCCGGTCGACGGTCGTGCCCTGGGCGCAGTAGGTGGTGACGGCGTAGGCGTGTTGCAGGGCCGGAGCCTCGCCGCCCAAGGTGGTGCGGCTCAGGTAGTCGGGGCCGACCTCGACGCGCCTCGCCTGATCGATGCCGTCGAGAACGATGCGCCCGCGCTCGGCGTCTACCTGGGCGACCTCCCAGCGCTCGCGGTTGTAGATGCCCGCGGCGCGGTCGTTAACGCGGGTGATGATCTGGTCGCCGGCAGCGAAGGCAGCGCCGCCGACTTCGATCTCCTCGCTGCCCAACCTGCCTTCGGATCGGACCAGCTCGCGCGCGGTCGCGTTCAAGCGCTCGACCTCGACGTTTCGCTTCGCCACCATCAGCGCGTCCTCGCCTTGGGCGTAGGAGCGCCACCAGTCCTCGACCATCGCCACGCGGCGCTGCTCGGCGCTCTCGGCGACCGTGACCCGTTCGGCGGATCGGTAGAGGCTCAGGGCCTCCCGGCCCGCTCCGTCGCGGATCAGCTTCGCCGCGTCGCGGTCGAGCTCGTGGTTGTGGCGGATCACTTCGTGCAGGTGGACGGGATCGGTCCTATCCCCGATCACGGAGAACAACCCGCCCGCCTCGATCGGGCCAAGCTGCTCTGGGTCTCCGACCAGGACCAGCTTCGCTCCGGCCTCATCGGCGTGGCCGATCACTCGGGCCAGATGCTCCGAGCCGACCATCCCCGCCTCATCGACCAAAAGGACTGAGCGCGAGGACAGGCTGAGGCTTCCACGGTCAAGATCGCGAAGAAGACCGGCAACGGTCGTCGCCTCAAGCCCATCGCCGCGAAGGACGTTGGCGGCCCGCCATGTCGGTGCCGCTGCTCGTAGCTCGAAGCCTGCTTGTGCCCAGCCTTCGGCTGCGGCGACGGTGGCGAAGCTCTTGCCGGTGCCCGCCTCCCCGATCACCACGGCAATGCCCTCGCGCCCGGCGAGCAGGCGCTTGACCATCTCGCGCTGGTCGGGCTTCAGGGTCGGCCGGGCCGCGATCACCCTGGCGGCGACCAGCTCCCCCGCCTCGCCGCGGGCCTCCTTCGCCATCCGCTCGGCGGTCTCAAGCGCCTGGCGCTCAAGCTCCCAGATGCGCGTGGTGGTGTAGCGGGTGCCTTTGGCGATCTCCGCCACGGTGACCACCGAATCGGAAGCGAGGAAGGCGTCTGCGGCGCTCTCGACCTCATGCGCAGGCGTTCCGTTGGGAAGCAGGTTGGCAACCGCCTGGATCGCGTCGCGGCGGTCGAAGTGGGAGGCGTGCGCCGTCACCTCACGGTCGAGCTGGGCCACCGTCAGCTTGGCGGCAAGCTCGACCTCCTTGCCCATCGTCGCCGCGATGGCGTCGCGGTCCAAGCCGATCTCCTCGGCTTTGGATTGCCAGCGCTCGCGCAGGTTGCCAAGCTCAAGCCCCTTCTCCTTGCCTTTGCGGGTGGCGAGCGTGGCGACTTGGCGGGCGCGGGCTGAGGCACCCTCCCCGGCCGCCTCGAGTATTTCCGCGCGCCGGGTCGAGAACGCCTTCAGCCACTCATCGGCGAAGCCCTTGATCTCGGCGATGCCCTTCCTCACCGGCTGCCATTCGACTCCGAGCATCCGGGTCAGTTCGTGGCGCAGGTGGGCCTCGTAGATGTAGCTGGCGGTCTTGGCATGTTCGTAGATCGCCGGGTGGTAGAGGCGGGTCCATTTGCCGTCTGGTCCCTGGGTCGCATTGGCAATCAGCACATGCGTATGCAGCTGTGGGTCGCCGTTTCGCGAGGAGCGGTGCAGGTAGGCGGCAGCGATGAAGCCGTTGCCCTTGACGAAGGTGGCACCGCCGTTGCCCCGGCGGGTCAGACAGGCGTGGGCCTCCATGTATTTCAGGGCTGCTTCAACTGAGCGCTGATGGGCGGCCTTGACCTCGGCGCCGACCTCCTTGCCGCCGAGCGCCCGCAGGAGCGAGACCGACTTGGGAGCGGAGAAGGTGAGATCGAAGCCGGGGACCGCGCCACGCCCGGAGACGGCGACCAGTCCAAGCGGCTCCCCGGTAGCGGGGTTCATCCCGGTCAGCATCGCCACGAGCTGGTCGGGGTCGACCTCGCCCGACAGGCCCAGCTCGGCGGCGGCGTCGCCCATCCACTGGCCCGGCTCCTCGCCCTCGCCGGAGTAGTAGTCCTCCGCGCCTTCGGCGACCTTCTCCAGGTAATAGTTCTCCTGGCCTTTTCCGAGCTTTCCAATGCTGAGCATCAGAAGCCTTGTCCAAGTGGCGGCGGGAATTCGTCGCCCATTTTGTTAAGAGGTGGCACCACCCCCGTTGTCCATGCAGGGCGGGCCTCTGCGCCACTGATTTGCTTCCTCATGACCTATAGGTCACGGAAAGGGGTCTTTTTGATCCACTTCTTTTCAAGCCGGGCGCTGAAGCACTGCGCCCCGGCGGGCTTGAGGCGTGGCTGAGAGGGCTTGCCTGGCGGTTACGCCGTGCCGGGGATCACCGGGGGTGATAGGGCGTGAGGGCTGTGGCTGTGAGGTTGTAGATGGTGGGTGTCTCTAGCTGGCTGGGGTAGCTCTGATGTCTGCTGGATGGGTGGGCCTGGTGGTGGCTGTGGCTAGCTGAATAGGTGGATGGCTGTATGGGGTCTGTGGGCTGTCTGGTGGTCGTTGCAGTGGTCTTTCTGCTGTCGATGGTTCTCTCGGTGGCGCGTCAGCGCCACCGATTCGCTTTTCTCAGTTCTCTCGCTTCGCCCTGAATCGCTGCGGGGCGCGAGCCTTCGCCGCCCGGCTTCAAAGAAGTGGATCAAGCGCGGCCCGCGCCGGCACCTACAGGCCATGAGGCGAATGCCAAAGGCTCCGCAGGCGGTCCTGGCGATGAAGCCGCTGGCCGGACGGCGGGAGCGATTGGCGGCGCACTGGCCCGCCCTGGCTGGAGTACGAGGCATGAGCCAAGGCAGCGATGCAACGCCAGCCAGCGGGGGACAGAGGGGACGTGAGCGAAATCGGTGGATCAAATCCCTGCCCCGAATTGACCTACTAGGGATGAGGCGACCAGGGCAAGAACAGTCTGGTGGGGAGCTGATGACTTGCCGGGACACAGAAAAGCCGACGGATGACGCGCTCACCTTTGACATAAGGGCTAGGCAGATGCTTCTAGACCAAAGCCAATATCTCTCTTCCCCTTCGCAGAACCTCGATTTGCGGCCATCTTCGATTTGGCTCTCTAGAGCCGAAAACCATTTGCGGCGATGGCCGCTAGGGGTGCGAAGTAGCGTTGCAATGCGGTCACGAAAAGGGCCCTGCCGGACACCTAGCGGACGCCTTTTCGGGCCTATCGGACGCCTTTTTCGGCCTAGCGGACATGGCCCTTTCAGGATGGCGCTCGTGGCCGCTTGGCCGTGTATGGGGCAAGCGTGCACCTCCACGACAGACAGGTAAATGGATGACCGGCGAGCATCGGCGTGAGCGTGCGAGCACCTCCCCCGGCCACGATCCGGCGCGGGCCGAGAGCAGGGCGGGCGGGCGATGAAGCCGGCAAGCGACGATCCGCCTTCGCCGCTCTCGGTCAAGGTTCTTGTGCGCGAGATATCCGCTGCCGAATCTCGCTCCCTGCGGGACCGGCAGATCGCCGCCGTCGGGCGTCTCTTGCGAGGGGCGGCGCTGATCGCCAAGCAAGGCGCTTCCTCGACACCGCCAGGGCCTCGCGGCGTCGGGCGCAGAGAAAATAGCGGTATGTCCATGAGCTATAATCAAGCTATGGCAAAGGCTCTGAAGGTGATGGTCTCGATTCCCGACGAACTGCTGGAGCGGATCGACCGCGAGGCCGACGAGCGCGGCACGAGCCGCAGCGCCTTCCTTCAGGAGGCGGCCCAGCGCGAGCTTGGCTGGCCCGATCCTGCGCGAGTCGACGCGGCGCTTGAGCGTGGCCGAGCCGCCCTCGCCGGGGTCGGGAGCTTCGAGGCGGCCGAGCTGATCCGCGCCGAGCGGGAGGAACGCGATGCCCGCGATCGACGTCGTTAGCGACGCCAACGTCGCGCTCAAGTGGTTTCACTCCGAGGGCGAGGAGGAGGTGGCCGAGGCCCGCGCGCTACTCGACGCCCACAAAGAGCAGACGGTGGCGCTCAGCGTGCTCGACCTGACCGCCTATGAGGTCGGCAACGCGCTGATGCGCGGCCGTGCCAGCGCCGATGCCGATCAGGTCGCCACCGTGCTCGAAGCCCTTGCCGAAGTCTGCCCCGCACTCCGCCCCCGCCCCGAGGAGCTTCGCCGCGCGACCGCGCTGGCCGCCCAGCACAAGCTGACCCTCTACGACGCTGCCTATGCGGCGGTGGCTGAGAGTCGCGAAGCGACTCTGGCGACGCTCGACCGGGCGCTTCTGAAAGCGGGTCTCGGCACCAGGCCGAGCGAGCTTGCCGCAAGGCTTGACGAGGACGAGGCGCAGGGAGGCCGGTCGCGATGAGGGTCGCTTTCTACGGTCGCGTCTCCACCGACGACGCGCAGGACCCCTCGCTCTCGATCCCGCGCCAGCTCAGCAAATGCGAAGAGGCGCTCTCGCCAATCGGCGAGAAAGTCGGGGTCACGTTCTGGGATGTGGAGAGTGGGCGCAAGGCGCTGGAGGAGCGCGGCAACGGCAAGCGCGACTGGAGTAACGAGGTCGGCGTGCCGCGAGCCGGTGGCCTGCCCGAGCTGCTGAGAAGCACCCAGGAGGGCGAGGTCGACGCGGTGATCGTGGAGTCGATTGACCGCCTCTCGCGAATGACCGCCGACGGCACTCGGATCGAGCGCGAGCTAGAGGAACGCGACGTGGCGCTCTTCGCCGCCGACGAGCCGCTCAACTCAAGCGCCACCGCGATCCTCACGCGACGGGTCAAGCAGGGCGTTGCTGAGTGGTATGTGCGCGACCTGATCGAGCGCAGCCGCGCCGGCATGGAAGAGTCGGTGCGCCAGGGCTGGCACACAGGCGGCCCGGCCCCTTACGGCTACCTGCTGGAGCCTCACCCCCACCCCAACCCGCAGAAGGCGCGCGAGGGGCGCAAGAAGCACCGGCTGGTCGTTGACACGGTGCGAGGGCCAATCGTCCTATTGATCTTCACTTGGTACGTCGAAGAGGACTTGGGCCTCGGCACGATCTGCGAGCGACTGAACTCTGATCTTGATCGCTACCCGCCGCCGAAGCGCAACCGCAAGGATGAGAACGACCTGCCGCAGACTTGGAGCAAGTCGCAGCTTCACTCGTTGCTGCGCAATCCCAAGTACACCGGCTACAACGTCTGGGGGCGCCATGACAAACGTCGCGGGCGCCCGGTCAAGCGCCCTCGCGACCAATGGGTATGGAGCGCGGAGCCCACGCACGAGGCGCTTGTCAGCCGCGAGCTGTTCGATGCCATCGAGGAGCGCGCCCAGCAGCGCAATGCCCCGTCGAAAGCGAAGCGGCCGAAGGCATACCCACAGCGGCAGGGCAAGCGCGCCGGTCGCCTCTACGTGCTGCGCGGGCGGGTCTACTGCGGGCTCTGCGGGCGGCGTATGGAGGGCAGCTGCCAACGCGACGAGCACTGGATGCGCTGTCAGTACGTGAGCCGTCGCGGGGTGGCCGCAGCCGATCTCTCCGGCCACCCGCGCGTACTTGGCATCAAGGAATCGGTTCTCATCGACGCCGTGCGCGGCTTCATGGCTGAGCGGCTGTTCGGACCGGAGCGCCTGACATTCCTGCGCGAGGAGCTTCTTGACGCTGCAACCGAGGGCGCTTGGCAGGAGCGTGACTCCGAACTCGCCCGCCTGCACGCCGAGGAGGAGCAGGTGAAGCAAGCGCTCTATCGCCAGTCGCTGCGCCTGGAGGAGCACGACGATCCTGACCATCCGGTGGTCAAGCTGGCCACCCAGCGGATCGAAGAGCTAAGCGGGAAGGCGACGGCGATCACGGCGCAGATCGCCGAACTGAAAGCAAGCCAGCCCGAAGAGCCGCGCCGTGAGGACATCGAAGCGATCCTCACCGAAGTTCCCGACCTGCGCGGCGTCCTGACGAAGGCTAAAGGCGAAGAGCTGATCGACCTGCTCGACGCCTTCGACGTGCAGGTGACATACGACAAACCGAACCGGACTTTGGAGCTAAGCGCACTGCTCAGCAGCGACTTCGTTTCCAGCCCCGACGCGAAGCGACCGCCCGATGGGCGGTCGCGGAATTCGTCCATAGCGGGGGCAGGATTCGAACCTGCGACCTTCGGGTTATGAGCCCGACGAGCTACCTGGCTGCTCCACCCCGCGGCGGTCTGGCCATGCTAGCAACGTCGGGCTGGTTGCGGAGAGGTCTTTTGGCGTGCAGGCGCGGTTGGCTGGCGGTGCTGTCTAGAGTGCCGCCGGCATGGCAAGGGATTCCCACAGAGTGGCGGTGGTTGACATCGGCTCGAACTCGACGCGGCTGCTGGTCGCGGAGGTCGAGGAGGGACGCGTGTCCGAGGTCGAGCGGCAGAGCCGGGTGACCAGGCTCGGTCGCGGAGTCGACCTCTCTGGACAGCTCTCGGCCGAGGCGATCGAGGCCGCCTGCGAGGCGATCGCCGACTACGTGGAGATCTGCAAAGCCGATGAGGTGGAGAAGATCGAAGCTATCGCCACGAGCGCGGTCCGCGATGCCTCCAATGGCAGTGCCTTCGTCGCCGAGCTGCGCGAGCGGTTCGCTCTCTCGTCCCGGGTCCTCGACGGTGAGGAGGAGGCCCGCCTAACCTACCTTGGCGCCACCTGCGAGCAGGCGCCCAGCGAGCCGACGCTGGTCGTCGACATCGGCGGGGGATCGACCGAGCTGATCGTCGGCACCGGCGAAGAGATCGCCTTCCATGCCTCGCTGCAGGCCGGGGTCGTCCGCCACAGCGAGCGTCACATTGCCTCCGACCCGCCGACCACGCTCGAGCTCGAGGCGCTGGCGGCTGACATCCGCGCCCTCATAGAGAGCGCGATCTCAAATCAGCCCGGCACCGCAGCACGGACGGGGATCGCGGTCGCCGGAACACCGACGTCGCTGGCCTCGATCGAAATCGGCCTCGAGCCCTATGACCCCAAGCAAGTACACGGGCATACGCTGACGCTGACCTCGGTCCAGCGGTTGCTGTCCCAACTAGCGTCTGCCCCTCTGGCCAAACGGGTGGAGATCGTGGGCCTGCACCACGACCGCGCGCCTAACATCGTCGCTGGCGTTGTCATTCTTGTCGAGACGATGCGCGCTTTTGGCCTAGATCAGATCCAGGTGTCCGAGCACGACATCCTCTACGGCACCGCGATCGCCGCTGCATCGGCTCTAGATTGCGGATAACCCCGTATTCTCAATCAGCAGCAAATACGTGGCCCGGGTGGACAGTCGAGTTTCACAAGGCGCTACATATGGGTCAAGATCGTCTTCGAACCCATAAAACTGAGTAGGCTTTTATGACGAATAACTGGTAGCTGCCCGAGCAGCAACTAGACGTAACGGATAGCTAGGCAGATAATCCGCACATCGGGAAAGAGGTGGGGCAACCACCACAGACCCGGTACAGGGCTCGGACGATTGCCGCATCATGGCGCCTCCCGCCGTCTGAGTCCACCAAATAAGAACTGGTCCCTGAAGACGTACCCCTGCCCGTCCTGAGGGACCAACTGAATCGGCCACCAGAGATGGTGGCCGATTCTTGTCCGGGATCGACCCAGGCGCCTGGACTTGCTCAGGCCAGGTTCGACTTGCGCGGGTAGACGACCTCGGGGTCGGTGAGGACGTTGACCAGGGTCGGCCGGCCGGACTCGAAGGCCCGTTCCAGCGCCGGTCGCAGCTCGCCGGGCTCTCGGACGAGGACCCCGTCGCAGCCAAGCGCTTCGACCATCTGCTCATATGGCGTTTCCGGCCGCAGCTCCGCCGCGACTGAATATCCGTAGAGAAACTTCATTGGATGGTGCTCGAGCGCCCAGATGCCGTTATTGCCCATCAAGCCCACCACCGGCAGCCCGTGGCGCGCCATCGTGTCGAACTCCATCCCGGCGAAACCGAAAGCTCCGTCGCCGAGCAACAGGCAGACCTGGCGCTCGGGATGGGCGAGCTTGGCGCCGATCGCCTGCCCGGGGCCGGCGCCGAGACAGCCGAACGGCCCCGGGTCCATCCAGCAGCCCGGCTGGAAGGTCTCGACGAAGCGCCCCGCGTAGGAGACGAAGTCGCCGCCGTCGCCGACAACGATCGCGTCGCGCTGCAGCACCTCGCCCAGCTCTTTGTAAATGCGCACGGGGTGCAGAGGCGAGCGTGAGTCGTTGAGCTCGTCCTGCTCGGCAGCGCGCTTCTCGGCCTCGATTTTGCGCAGCTCGTCCAGCCACGGCTCGGTCCGCGAGCTCCGCTCCCCCACCGCTTCGCCTATCGCGGTCAGGCTGGCGGCGACATCGCCGACCAGGTCCAAGTCGGGAGCGCGGTTCGCGCGGAGCTTGTTTGGCGCCGCGTCGAGGCGGATCAGCTTTGCGCCCTCGGCGATGCTGGCGCCGAAGCCGAGGCGGAAGTCGAGGGGCACGCCGATCACCAGCGCCACGTCGGCGCCACCCAGGCCGGCGCCCCTGGCGCGGCTGAAGGCAAGCTCGTGGTCGGCAGGCAGGCAACCGCGTCCCAGTCCATTGAGAAAGACCGGGATTCCGAGCGCCTCCGCCAAGGCCCGCAGCTGGTCCTCGCCCCGCCCCCAGTAGAGCCCTGTGCCGGCCATGATCGCGGGGCGCTCGGCGCCGGCAAGCAGCGCCGCCGCCTCTTCGATCCCCTCCGCCGCAAAAGCCGCGCTCGCCTGCACCGCCGGAATCTCCAACTCCGCCTCGGTGAAGACGACGTCGAGTGGGTAGTCAACGAAGCTCGGCCCGTAGGGCGAGGCGAACGCAGTGTCGAGCGCCGCCGCCGTGCGGGCCGCTATCTGTCCCGGATCCTTGACGGTCTCAGCCGACTTGACCAGCGGCGAGACGAAGGGCAGATGGTCGATCTCCTGCAACGAGCCGGAACCCCAGCGCAGCTCCGGGGCCCTCCCGCCGAGCACGCAGACAGGCGAGCAGTTGGCCTGCGCTCCCGCGATTGCGCTGATCCCGTTGGTCACCCCCGGCCCGGCCGTGAGCGCCGCAACCCCGATCCCCCGCGTCGCCTTTGCGAATCCCTCGGCGGCGAACACCGCCGACTGCTCGTGGCGAACGTCGACGATCTCGATCCCCTCTGCCTTGCAGCCGTCGTATATGGAGAACAGGTGTCCCCCCGACAGCGTGAAGAGGTGGCTGACCCCTCGTGACTTTAGTGCGGCAGCGACAATTCGCCCTCCATGAGCTTCCATAGTTCGAGCCTATAACGAGTTCCTGGCTACCATCGCGGTGCCCGGGTGGCGAAATTGGTAAAAGCGGCGCCCTTAAAAGGCGTTGCCCCACTGGGGGGCTTGCGGGTTCGAATCCCGCCCCGGGCATTGGCTTTGCATTCATAAAATCGCCCTAAAAACTGCTGAGGTACCGCAACTCCCCCGGTGCTACGGTGTCTCTTGAGCTAGAAGACAAACGCCTTCCCTGGTCTTGGAGGTTTCGCTTGGAGGCTTCAGCTCTCACCTACGCCAGTCGCCGCGGACTTCTCGCCCGGCGTTCTCCGCTGCTCAAGCTTCAAGGCGATGAGCACTTGATCGCGATGGCCCGCTCTGGCAACCCCGGCGCCTTCGAGACGATCGTCGACCGCTACCAGGGCCGTCTGCACGGCTTCTGCCGCCAGATGCTCGGCTCCACCGAGGACGCTGAGGACGTCCTGCAGGAGGTCTTTGTCAACGCTTACCGGGCGATGCTCGCCGACGAGCGCGAGATCAACCTGCGTCCGTGGCTTTACCGGATCGCCCGCAACCGCTGCCTCAACCACCTGCGCAAACCGACCGCCGATGCCCAGGAATCGATGGACATGGTGCCGACGGTCGAGGCTGCCTCAACGGCGGAGAAGGTTCACAACCGCGAGGAGTTCCGCCAGCTCCTCACCGACGTCGGCAAGTTGCCGGAGACCCAGCGCTCGGCGCTCTTGCTGCGCGAGATGGACGCGATGTCATACGAGGAGATCGCCCAGGCGATGGAGACCAGCGTGCCCTCGGTCAAGTCGCTCCTCGTCCGGGCGCGGATCTCGCTGGCCGAGGCCAGCCAGGCACGCCAGCTGACTTGCGGAGAGGTGCGAATCGACCTCGCCGAGGCAGCGGAGGGGCTGCGCAAGCTCTCCGGCCCGGTGCGCCGACACGTCCGCGACTGCGAGGAGTGCGCCGACTTCCGCTCCCAATTGCGCTCCAACGACAAGGTGCTAGCCGCGCTGGTTCCCGGCGGGGCGTTGCTGGCGCTGAAGGGCTTCATCGTCTCCAAGCTTGGCCTGGGAGGTGCAGGTACCGGTGGTGCGGCGACCGCAACGGGCGCCGGCGCCACCGGAGCCGGCGCCGTAAGCAGCGTCGGAGCCGCGCTCAGCTCCAGCGGCGCAGCCGGCGGACTTGGCGCGGTCGGCGGTGCGATCGGCACCAAGGCCGTGGCCGGGGTGGTTACCGCCGCGGTGCTCACAGCCGGCGCGGTCGAGGTGAAGCAGCAGGTCGAACCGGCGCCCGTAGACCACGCAGGCGCAACGATCTCGCGCCAACTCAGCGGCCCCACAGCGGCCGTAGCGCCCGCCCAAAACGTCAAGGTCGCCCCGGTTCTCCAGCACACGCCAGCCGAACCGATCGAAGCCACCACAGCCGAGCCCCCCGAGACCGGCGCTGAAGCGACGCCGCCGAGCGCGCCCCTGGACGACGAAGTGACCACCGACCAAGGAAGCCGCGACAGCGAAGACGCCGAAGCGACGCCTCAATCCACGGCCGGCATCGAAGCCGCGGCGCCGTCTGCCGCGGCCCCCGGCGCTCCGTCAGCAGGCGGCACGGTGGTAGTCACAGTCGGCGGCGACGGCTCTGCCGCGGCCCCACCTGCAGCTCCCCCCGTCGAAAGCGTCCCGCCCCCCGCTCCAGCAGCCCCGGTCGAAAGCGCTCCGCCGGTCGAAGTTCCGGCGCCGCCTCCGGCAGCGCCGGAAGGCGCCGTGGCGCCCGCTGGCGAAGGCTAAGCAGCCTCGACCGCACCAATCCCTCGGGGCCCTACTGAGGCTGGAGGCAGGGGTGCTACTGGAGCCCGATCACCTTGAGGCGACGCATCAGACAGGTGCCGGCAAATTTGCGCGTATCGGCCAGCGAGTAGCCGAACAGATTCCAATCGTCGCCTTCCGGTGCCCATGGTGGCGAGAGCACCCCGTCGGCAATCGGCAGCGCTTCCTCGAGCGTGCGCTGAATCGCCCGCTTGTAGAGATCGTCCTCACGGCCCTTCTCACGCAGGAAGACCGAGCCGAAGGCGACGTGGCGGTGCTCGTCGCGAGCGACATTCTGAAAGCCCTCGACGAAGGCGGGCAGCGTGCCTTCGCGTTCGTTGTAGTCCATGATGAAGTGCTGTCCGGTGAGGGCCAGCATCCCCTCGATCACCATGTGGTAGAGCGTCACCGCCTCGACCAGCGCCTCGCTGTCCTCCGGCTCGATCGAGAGCCGATCGGTCCGCTGCTTCAACATCTCGTCGAAAAGAAGCCCGAAGTTCTCGTTCAGGTGCTCTGAGGTCTGCACGAGCATCTCGGAGAGCTGATCGGACTCCAACACGCCGACCTCACGGTAGAAGCGCTCGAAGAAGCGGACATGGCGCGCCTCGTCGGCGATCTGCGTGCAGAGGAAGATGCGCTGGTCCTCGGTCGGCGCGGCGCGCATGATCGGCCCCAGCTCCTCGGCCACCTTCTGCTCGCCGATAAAGAAGGAGGAGAGCCCGTACATCCGCTGGAATCGCTCTTCGTCGCTGAAGCGCTCGTTCCAGTCTTCGCGGTCACGGCTGAAGTCGAGCTCCTGCGTCTGCCACTGCTGGCGCTCCCAGAGCAGATACAGCTCCTCGTAGGTCAGCAGCTTGATGTCAGCGGTGCGATCAGCCGCCTCGTTGAGCGCCGGATCGGCGGTCGCCTGGAAGTCGGCCCGCTCGGTCCGTGTCTCGGTCCCGGATGCCTCAGGGGTTCCCATCGCTGCTCTCCTCGGCTCGGCTGCGCGGTCCGAGCGAGACTAGCAGCGGCCTGGCTGATCAGCCAGTCGAATGGGACTCCCCCGGCGCGAGCACGACCACCGTCGAGGAGGTCTTCCCGTCGACCTCCGACTTGAAGGCCTCAGCGTCGGTCTCGATCGCCGGGAAGGTGTTGAAGTGCATCGGGATGACGGTGTCCGCGCCGACGAATTCAGCAGCAATGACGGCGTCGCGACGGTCCATCGTGTAGTGACCGCCAATCGGCAGCAGGGCGACGTCGATATCGCTGCGCCGCGCGATCAGCTTCATGTCGCTGAAGAGGCAGGTATCGCCGGCGTGGTAGACGGTTGTCTCACCGAGCTTGATCACGAGGCCCGCGGCTGGGCCGATCGCGATGCCGTGCTCGGCGCTGAAGGGTGACTCTTCGGAGCCGGGCACCGTGTTGGTGTGCCAGGCTGGGACCAGCGAGATGTAGCCCCACTCGAACTCGACCGTGCCGCCGAAGTTGGGGTCGCTGACTTCCTCGACTCCCTGCCCTTCCAACCACTTGGCGAGCTCGACGATGGCCACGCATTTTGCTCCCGTCCGCTTCGCCACCGGGGCCGCGTCGGCGACATGATCGGCATGCCCGTGCGAAAGGGCGATGTGGGTTGGGTTCACTTCCTCCCCCGTGGTCACCGCGACGGGGTTGTTCGGCTTGAGGAAGGGATCGATCAGGACTCGAACATCGCCATCGCCGAGTTCGAAGCACGAGTGGCCGTGGAACTTGATCTCCATCTGTCAACTCTCTCCTTCTGTGTTCGTCTCTGTGTCCGTCATCTCCCCATGGAGTGCCCAGCCGACGGCAACTCCAACCATCATCCCCATTCTCGCCTCCTCGGCGAGCAGCGAGCGCACCGCGGCCACCCGCTCATCGGGGTCGGGCGCGGTCGCCGCCTTCAGCGCCTCGGCCTCGTGGGACTCGCCGAACCAACCGCCCTCGGCCAGTGCCGCGGCGAGCACCTTCTGAAGCTGAGGCGCGGCTCTGGCGACGATCTGCTCGGCCTCGGCGAAACGCTCAGCGTCGATGAGCCGCTCGATCGCGGCGTTCAGCTGCTCGTCGGAGGGCACGAACGAGAGCCTAGCCACCGTTCCGCCAGCGCGGCTTCGCAGCTACGCGCCGCAAAGCGCGAAGAGTGCCCAGCCAGCCAAGCTAATGGTCGCGCAGGGCGGAGGCGGCGAGCCCAGCCAGACCGCCCACGGCGCCGCCGATCAGGCCGGCGAAGGGATCTGCGGCCGATTCGAAGATCGGCAGGGCGAGCAGTACGGCAGTTGCGACCACAACGCCGATCACGTCGTAGTCGTCGTCGATCGTGCCGTGGGCCTCAGCCCGCCGGATCGCAAACCAGGCGGCGACCGCGCCGAGCGCCATCCCGTTGCCGCCGGCGATGACGACGATGCCGCCCTGGGCGTTGGCGATGCCGCTCGCGACGAGCATGCCAAGGGAGCCGCAGGCAAGCAGCAGCACGGCGGATGGAATGCTGCCGAGGCGCCGCTCCAGGCCGACTCCGAAGATCGCCAGCCCGACCGCGACGACGAAGAGATAGCCGACGTCCACGTAGGCGAAGGGGGCGGTGAGGAAGCGCCACCACTGGTCTTCGAGGGGGACGATGAGACCCCCAAAGGTACTGAGCGAGTCTCCGGTCGCCTTCTGCACCAGCAGCAGCGCCGCTGAGCCGAAAACTATCGCCAGCGTCGCGTAAGGGCGGAAGGGGCGCATCGATTCCGTGCGACGAGAACGGAGGAATTTCGGCCGGGTGCGGCGGCGCGGCTTCGCCTCCAGGCCGTCGCCGCGCCGTTCGAGCTTCGGAGCCCGCTTGCGCAGCCGGGCGCCGCAGTACGGGCACTCGGTTACGTATGGACTGACCTCCGAGCCGCAGTTCTTGCAGATGACGCTGAGCTCAGTCTCGCTCATGGTCAACCGAGGATAACCGGCCGCTGCCAGGCACTCGGATCCCGCCTGCGATGCCATACTGAAAAGACATCTACTTCGAGGAGGAAACAGCGTGGAGTTGAAGAGCCTGACCGAGCAGAAATCGCTGCTGGCGACCCTTGCCCCCGGCAAACGAGCCCGCCTGCGCCGCCTGCTCTTCGAGTTCGGTCCCGGCAACGGCACCCTGATGCTGCTGCCGATCGACCAGGGCATCGAGCACGGGCCGCGCGATTTCTTCCCCAATCCTGCCTCGAAGGACCCCGACTACCAGTTCCGCCTCGCCGCTGAGGCCGGCTACTCCGCCCTCGCCTGTCAGATCGGCATGGCGACCAAGTACTACCCCGACTACGCCGGCCAGGTGCCGCTAATCCTCAAGGTCAACGGAAAGACCGACGTCCCCTCCTCCGCCAAGGCCTTCTCGAGCTGCAACGCCAGCGTCGAGGACGCGGTGCGTCTCGGCGCCGACGCGGTCGGCTACACGCTCTACGTCGGCTCGCCGCGCCAGGACGAGGACCTCGCCCAGCTGCGCCAGGTGCGCGAGGACTGCGACCGCTTCGGCATGCCGCTGATCGTCTGGTCCTATCCGCGCGGCGAAGCGATCGAAGCCAAGGGCGGGCCCAACTCCTTCTACGCGATCGACTACGCGGCCCGGATGGCGATGGAGATGGGCGCCGACGTGGTCAAGCTCAACATGCCGAAGGTCGACGCGGAAAAGGACAAGGACGCCCCGGCGCCCTACAACGAGATGCAGGTCGACCAGGCCGAGGCGATCCGCCAGTGCGTCGAGTCCGCCGGCCGCGCGCTGGTCGTGCTCTCCGGCGGCTCCAAGGTCGACGACGAGACCGTGCTCGGCCACACCCGCGAGGTCATGCAGGCCGGTGGCTCGGGCGTGATCTTCGGCCGCAACGTCTGGCAGCGCGAGTGGAACGACGCGCTGGAGATCATCGGCCAGATCAAAGAGACGCTGCTCTCCAGCGTGCGCCGCATCCCCTAGACGTGGGGGGAGAGAACTTGCTTCTGCCGACTTAGGTGGAGGTGGGACTCGGTCTTTGGCGACGGGAGCGGCTGGGCAGTTTTATGCTGCTGCTTGTTGCCGCGCTTCTGATCGTGCGGCCATGGGAGGGCAACGGCAGGCGGGACGAGGGACCGGCGGGCGCCGAGGCCTTCGTCTCCCGCGTCGTCGATGGCGACACGATCGAAGCGCGGATCGGCGAGCGCCTCGTGGACGTGCGCTACATCGGCGTCGACACGCCGGAGACGGTCAAGCCCGATACCCCGGTGCAGTGCTTCGGGCCGCGCGCCTCCGCCTTCAACCATGCCCTAGTCGAGCGGCGGCGCGTACGCCTCGTCTTCGGTGTCGAGCGCCACGACGTATACGGCAGGCTGCTCGCCTACGTCTATCTGGGCCACCGCTTCGTCAACGCGATGCTGGTCCGCCGCGGGCTTGCTCGCTCACTGACGATTCCGCCCAACGACCGCTTCGCAGCGCTGTTTCGGGGGCTGGAGCTGCACGCCGCGAGAGTTGGCCGCGGCCTTTGGGGCGCCTGCCCGCCCTAGTCGCCTGCCCCGCCGCCGTGACGGATCGCACATTCCGTTCCCCTACAAGGCTTCGTTTGCCTTTGCTACGGTCCCCCGCGGCCCCCGGGCCCTGATCTATGCGAATGCGACAAAGCATCTCCCAGTTCGAGACGGCCTTCGAGCAGGAGACCAGTTTGGAGCGCCGCCGCCGCGAGCAGCTGCGCCGCCGCGCCGCAAACCGCTCGCGGGCGCGCCGGATCACCCGTGTCGAGCAGGAGAGCAAGGTGCGCTTCAGCGTCCTCGCCGTCTGCCTGACGGTGACCGTAGTGGTCGTCGTCGTATCCATGTTCGAGGCACTCGCCTTCCTGATGGCGTAGCGGCCATGCGTGCTACCGCCTCGGTTGAATAGACTCGCGCGCCGATGGCACGACGTTCGCTCAAGCCCCAGCTCAACCAGATCCGCGCCTGGGTCCGCCAGGGCCGCACCGATGCCTGGATTGCCCACCAACTCGAAGTCAGCACCTCGGAGCTGCGCGAGTTCCGCAAACAGCACGGCTTCACCCCCGACGAGGAGGATTCGGCGGGAGGCGAGCTCGATCTGCGTGACGAGATAGAGGCGGAGATCGAGGCTGCCACTGCCGAGGAGCCCGAAGAGGAGGAGGACGAGGAGTCCGAGTCCGACGAGGAGGGCGACGATGGCGAAAAGCGGGAGCGCTCCGGCGAGGCGGGCGGGGACCGGCCGAAACGTCGGCGTCGCCGCGGCCGCCGTGGTGGACGTGGCCGTCGCAAAGACCTCGAGGCGACCTTTGACCACGGCGAGACTGACGGCTACGGGCTTTGGCTCGACCCGGCGGTGAAGGACAATCCGGTCTATGCCGAGCACTGGGCCGGCAAGCGCGAGGTCACGGTTCGGATCGACGCCGACCAGATCGTGATTCGGCGGCCCGGCGCACCTGAGCCTGAGGGCGCCGATTCAGACGATTCTGGCGACTGAGGCCAGTCAAGTAGGTCTTCACTTAACGGTTCCGGCGACCGAACCAATCTCAGTAGGTCTCCACTTAACTTTTTCGGTGGAGAGTCGCCTGCTGGCGCCACTAGCCGCCGCCGAAAAAGTACAAGACGTTCCGACCTACTGAGATTGGTTCTTCGGCGTATCTGGGATTCGGCGCAAGGGAGCGTTTGCCGGGCCGCATGCTGAGGGATCTAGCTTGCCGCGGATTCGCCAGATGGTGACCGGGCCTTCGCGCTTGATTGGGGTGGCGGCTTTGTCGCCGCGTAGCCATGTTGCCTCGGGTGAGAAGACCCGGTCGCTGGTGTGGACGAAGTTGAGGAAGGGCGTTGTGACCAGGTAGTCGAGGTCGGCTGCGTTGACGGCGGAGCGGAAGGCGGCGCAGGTTGGAATTGCGTTGTAGGCGCCGTGGGGGCCCTTTTTGCCCAGGTAGATGACCTGGTTGGAGAGGTCGGTGCCGTAGAAGCCGTACTGGAGGAAGCCGGCGGTGGTGCCGGCGAGGCCGATCCGGGCGTCGCTCTTGCCGCGAGCCCATGCGTAGGCGGAATCGAGGTCCAGGCCGGGGACTCCGGAAGCGGAGGCGAAGCGATCGTCCAGGTAGTGGCGCTGAAGCGGGTAGCCGATCGCGAGGACTAGCAGGGCGAGGGCGGCAAATCCGAGGGACCAAGCGCCAGGGCCGGCGGGTCCTGTCGCCGCAGGGGACCCACCCCCCGGCAGAAACCTCGGCTCCGACGCAGATCGGCGGAAAAGCCAGACAAGCACAGCCGGGACGACGACCACGATGAAGGCCAGCGCCAAGCCAAAGGTACGAGCAGGGTCGCGCAGGGCGGCGTCAGAGCGATCGGTGATAACCAAGACGGCAAGCAGAACCGCGAGCAGCCCCCATTCCCACCGCCGACGTGCCGGAAAGCGGCCTATGTGCCCGCTTTCCGGCCGGTCGACCCCGAAGATTGCGATTGGGAGGAGGGTTAGGCCTAGGAGCAAGGGTGGGATGGCGTAGCGGATGTTTATGCCGAAGCCGACCGGGGCGCCCTCGGCGCCGGCGGCGCTCAGCGGAGTGAAGAGGTAAGCGACGAGGCCGAGCAGGGCCACCGCGCCCATCCAGCGCAGGACGCTGTCCTTGGCGCGGAAGAGGGCCAGGAGGCCGCCCAGGATCGCCCCGGCCAGTACCAGTGGCCAGAGCGCTCCGAAGGCCTGGTGCAGGCCGGGCTCGAAGTAATCGCGCCAGATGCCGGTGTCGGTCAGGTAATGGACGATGCTGAAGTCGGGCCGGCCTTCCTGCAGCCGCTCCGGGTGGGGAAGGGAGATCGGCCCCAGACTCGTGGCCTGCGGCAGCGGGTTACCGGCGATGATCAGGTTGCGCAGGTACCAGTAGCCGCCGCCGAGCAGGGCCGGGATGAACCACCAGCCGGCCGTTGCCCGGCGCCTTCCAGATGGGGCGAGCATGAGGACTGCCAGCGTCAGCCCCGCAGCCATTGCGACCGCGGTCGACTTGGTGCCGGCCGCAAGGCCCGTGGCCAGACCTGCCGCCGCCACAGCCCAGTCGACTCCTGGCGGTGCGTCGGCGCGCGGGTCGTGTCCTGGCGGTGGGTCGACGCACGGATCCTGTCCGGCGGGGGCACCGGCGCGCGGGTCCTGTACTGGGAGAGGGGGGCCTGCGGGCAGTCCACGGGCTGTCCTCGACCCCCCTCCCCCATGCCACCCGCGCGAGATGCGCCAGGCATTGACGAGGATCGCGGCCGCAGCAAGAAGAAGCGCGGCGGCTACGAGGTCATTCTTAGCCGCTCCCGGCTCGCGCACGACGAGCGTGTGGCACTCGAGGACGATTGCAGCGGCCACGACAGTGAGATGCCCACGCCCGTAGGGCCGGCCGATGCACCACGCGGCTAGGAAGCTGAGGGCGAGGAAGCCGAAGTTCAGGAAGAGCGAGAGCGTGTCTCGATGCGTCAGCAGGATCCCCGTTGCATGGAGCAGCTCCGAGTTCTGGGGGTAGAACCAGTTCGTGAAGACGGTCTCCGTGTAATGGAGCCCCGTGACCGAGTGGCTCTGAACCATGTCGGCTGCGAACGGCATGTGGTACCAGAGCGAGTCGAAGTTGAAGATCCCTCGATCCAGCGCGTCCTTGGTCGTCAGGCCCCAGTGCGCGAACACCAGTGTGATCACGCCGAGGGTCACAAGCCACGACAGCCAAGACGCTCCTTCCGCGGGTGGCGCAGGGGGAGGGGGGTTGAGGACAGCCCGTGGACTGCCCGCAGCGCGCCCCTTCCCCTGCGACAGGACCCGCGGGCGGGAGGTCCGTGCATCCGCCTCCTCGGGGTGGTTCCCCAAATCCGCGCCACCCCCCGGCAGAGGCGTTTGCCCTAGCTGCGAGCGACGGGTCCCCCAGGCGACAATCACCGCCGTTAGCAAGCACGAAGCGATGAGGATCCATGCATAGAAGAGCTGCAGGGTCCCGAGGGCCTCGCCGAGCCAGACCAGCATGGCTATGGCCGTCACAGCCTCCACCAGACGTGCTGGGGCGCCCTTCCACGCCGGTAGGAGCCGCTGGCGCAGCCGGTATGCGCTGAAGGCCAGAGAGAGACCTACGGCCGCCAGGGACAGGGTGCTGAGGATGTAGGAGCCAGCGCTAACCACAGGCCGCCCAGGGACGTTGCGGTCGTATTTGTTGCCGGATAGCGGAAAGAACTACGACGGCAACGAGGGGAACTAGAGGCCGCGGATGACGATTGGCGTCTCGCCGGGAGCGACCATGCCCTGCGCCCTTGCCTTGGTGTCGAGGACGATCGGGTCGTCGGCATGCTGGACGCGCCAGTGCAGGCGGGTGTTTTCGCGCTGGGCTTCGTGCAATCGGATCCTTGCGGCGGTCGTCGCCGTGTAGGTCTTGACGAAGTCGATCACCGGATTGAGGTACGAGTAGGCGACGAAGAAGAGGACGAGGGTCAGGGCGACCCGGCCGACACGATCCCAGTGGATCCGGCTGGCGCCGCTGCGCACGGCGGGCCGGCGGCGGGGTGCTGGGCGTCGTGCCACGCCTCATTGTTTGCGCTCTGGCTCCGCATTCCTTCACTGCACGTGAGCGTGCGGCTGGGGGCGTGCCTCGACAAGAAGATCAACGACGCAGGGCGGCCGATGAAAAAAGGAGCGCACATTGAGTGCCTGACCGCCACGGCCGACCGAGGACACCGATATGCGCCGCGCCAGGCGCGTCATCCAGCCGTGCGCGTGAACGCTCGCAAACCGGGAAATTCAGCAGCTCCACCGAGTTCCTCCTCGATTCTGAGCAGCCGGTTGTACTTGGCGACGCGGTCCGAGCGCGACGGCGCGCCGGTCTTGATCTGGCCGGCGCCGGTGGCCACCGCCAAGTCGGCGATCGTCGTGTCCTCGGTCTCGCCCGAGCGATGGGAGATCACGGCGCTGTAGCCCGCCTCTGAGGCGATCCGAATCGCCTCCAGGGTCTCTGAGAGGGTGCCGATCTGGTTGACCTTGACCAGGATCGAGTTGCCGACGCCAAGCTCAATGCCGCGGCGCAGGCGCTCGGGGTTGGTGACGAAGAGGTCATCACCGACCAGCTGGATCCGCTCGCCCAGCTTCTCGGTGAGCAGCTTCCAGCCGTCCCAGTCCTCCTCGTCCATGCCGTCCTCTATCGAGAGGATCGGGTAGCGCGAGCAGGCGTCCTCCCAGTAGGCGGCCATCTGCTCGGGCGAGAGCGAGCGACCCTCGTGCTCGAGCACGTAGGCGCCGTTCTCGAAGACCTCGCTGGTCGCCGGGTCGAGGGCGATGAAGACGTCGCCACCCGGCTCATAACCCGCCGCCTCGACCCCCGCGAGCACCGCTTGCAGGGCCGCCTCGTTTGACTCCAGGTTTGGCGCAAAGCCGCCCTCGTCGCCGACGGCGGTCGAGTGCCCGGCAGCGGCGAGGCTCTTCTTCAGGGCGTGGAAGACCTCCGTCCCGACCCGCAGGCACTCGGTAAAGCTGGCAGCCCCGGCGGGCACGACCATGAACTCCTGGAAGTCGACCGAGTTGTCAGCGTGGGCCCCGCCGTTGAGCACGTTCATCATCGGCACCGGCAGCAGGCTCGGCTCGCCGCCACCGTAGAGCTTCGCCAGGTAGCGGAAGAGCGGTTCGCCGCCGACCATCGCGGCTGCCTTTGCCGCGGCCAGCGAGACGCCGAGGATCGCGTTAGCGCCGAGCCTGCCCTTGTTGGCCGTGCCGTCGAGCTCGATCATCTTTGCGTCAAGGCCGGCTTGGTCCTCGGCATCGGCGCCCTGCAACGCGGTGGCGATCTCGCCGTTTACGTTGTCGACGGCGCGAGTGACCCCCTTGCCCGCCCAGGCGTCGCCGCCATCGCGCAGCTCAACCGCCTCGAACTCCCCTGTCGAAGCGCCGGAGGGAACCGCGGCGAGACCCCTTGCCCCCGATTGAAGCGCGACTTCGACCTCGACCGTCGGGTTGCCGCGAGAGTCGAGGATCTGGCGGGCGTGGATGAATGAGATCGCGCTCACGGACGCGCCATCCTATTCACCCCGACGGAGTTATTCGCCTTCGGGAACGACTCCGGCCGGTAGTTCGGTGGCCCCTTCGGGAGCCGCCGCGCCTGTTTCTGCCGGACGTGGGCGCTGGGGGAGTTTTTGTCCTTCGCGATTGAGTGGGCTGACCGATCCCGGCTGAGCCGGTTTGACCTGGGTGATCGGCGCCGGACAGGATTCCGCCGGAGTTTTCGGGTCGGCTTCGAAGCAGGCCGGTTCCGCTTCTGGTGCTCGGCCATCGCCTTTGAAGTTGGAGCATCGTTCAACCAGGAAGTCCGAGGAGCAGAAGGTGCGCGATTTCCACCGATTGCTGTAGTCGCTGACGAACCGGGCGAACGTTTCCTGTTTCGCCTGTTCGGCCAGCTGGGCGCTGATCTGCGATTTAACTTCGTCAAGCGACTGGACTTTTTCGGGGGTGATGTTCATCACCTCGTAGACGGTGTAAGTCTTGGTCTTGGGTTCCTGCAGCGGGCCTTCGAGCTCACCTTGGGGCGCGGCAAAGACAGCAGCGTCGAGCGGTTCGGGTAGTTGCCCTTCGGTCACGCCCGCCTGCACACCGCCGCTGCTCTTGGTCGTATCGGTCGAGTATTTCTTGGCGACTTTGGCCCAACTCTTCACCGAATCGTCTTTTTCGAGCAACTTCTTCGCTGCTTCGACCTTCGCCTTGTCTTTGTTCTTGATCACGCGGATTTCGCGCGTTTCACCGGTCGTGTACTGGCTCGACTTGGCCGTCTGGTAATAGCTTTCGATTTCGGCCTTGCTCGGCTGCGGCGCTTCTTCGGTGATCTGTTCCTGGATTTTGGCGCTGAGGATCTGAATCGTCACCCGCTCGTTGACGTCGGCGATCGAGAAGTGCGCTTCTTTGAGGAATTCTTTGTACTGCTTCTCGGTTTTGAAGGCCTGTTTCTTCAGTTTCGCCAGTTCGCCGGCGATTTCTTTTTTCGTCACGACGATGCCCATTTCGGCTGCCTGGCCCTGTATCCAGATCGCATCGAAGACTTCGCCGAGGGCTTTTTCCTTCAGTTCTTCGTATTTTTTGTCGCCCGGTTTGGGGACCGGTTTGATCTGCCCCTGGGCGGCGGCCTGAAGGAAAGCTTGGTGGAAATCGGTTTTGGTGACGGTGCCAAGGTCGTTCGGAGCGTCTTCGATCTTCGCTACGTCGCCCGAAGGCACGCTGGGATCGCCGAGTCCCTCGGCAACCGCGAAGATGATGAAGAGAAGGACGAAGAGGGCGCCGAAGGCGAGCAGCGCAAGTCGCTGCAGCCCGGCTGACCTCTTCCCTTGCCCCTTAGTCGATGCCACCGATCGGGCAGCATAAATCAAATGCTCGAAGCGGGCGCTGTCGCCGCGATCTGCTTGGCGTCCCTGATCGCGGCGGCCATCGCCAGCACGGCACTGAGCCTCGCCTCCGGCTCCCCTGGGACGCGCATGCCGACGGTCTTCTCGCGCCACTCATAGAGCGCTCCCTCGAGCTTCTCGGCCAGCGCCCCGGCGCCCTCTGAGTCGAGCTCGACCCCTGTGACGCTGAGCCGGCCGCCGCGGAACTCGACGCTGCGCGCGCCGGCGAGGGCGAGCTCGATTCGCGCCCGCTGCAGGGCCAGGAGGTTCTCCGCCTCGGGCGGCGGCGGGCCGAAGCGATCACTGATCTCGTCGCGGATCGCGCGCAGCTCGCCGGGCTCGCGGGCGGCGGCGATGCGGCGGTGGACGTCGATCTTGGCCGCCTCGAAGGGAATGAAGGCGGCCGGCAGGTAGGCGTCGACCGGGACGTCGAGGCGGACCGGTTCGGGCGCCTCCTCGCCGCCCTCGCCGGCCTCACGGGCCTCGCCAACCGCCTCGTCGATCATCTGGCAGTAGAGCTCGAAGCCGACCGCGGCGACGTGGCCCGACTGCTCCTCGCCGAGCAGGTCGCCGGCACCGCGGATGTCGAGGTCGCGCATCGCGATCTTGAAGCCGGAGCCGAGCTCCGTGTGATCGGCGAGGGTCGATAGCCGCGCCGCCGCGTCCTCGGTCAGCGCCTCCGCCGAGGGGTAGAGCAGGTAAGCGAAGGCGCGCTCCCGAGAGCGCCCGACCCGGCCGCGGATTTGGTAGGCCTGGGCGAGGCCGAGCTGGTCGGCGCGCTCGACGATCAGGGTGTTGGCGCTGGGGATGTCGAGGCCGGACTCGATGATCGTCGTCGTCACCAGGCAATCGGCATCGCCGCGCAGGAAGCCCAGCATCGTCTCCTCGAGCTGCGTCTCGTCCATCTGGCCGTGCGCTTCGGCGAAGCGCGCTTTCGGGACCAGGCCGCGCAGCCGCTCGACGGTCTCAGGCAGCGAGTCGATCCGGTTGTGCAGGAAGAAGGCCTGGCCGCCGCGCTCCAGCTCGCGCTCGATCGAGTGGCGGACCAGGTCCTCGTCGTAGGGGCCGACGTAGGTGCGGACCGGGCGGCGGCCCTCCGGCGGCGTCTCGATCGTCGAGATATCGCGCAGCCCGGCCAGGCTCATCTGCAAGGTGCGCGGGATCGGCGTCGCCGAGAGCGCTAGCACGTCGACCTTGAGCTTGAGCTGGCGCAACAGCTCCTTCTGCTTGACGCCGAAGCGCTGCTCCTCGTCGACGATGACGAGGCCGAGGTCCTTGGTGCGGACGTCGCGCGAGAGCAGCCGATGGGTGCCGATCAGGATGTCGACCTTGCCGCCCTCGTAATCGGCCAACACGGCTTTCACCTCGGCCGGCTTTCGCAGCCGCGAAACGCCCTCGACCACGAAGGGCAGGTCGGCGAGGCGCTCGCGGAAGGTGCCGAGGTGCTGCTGGGCGAGGATCGTCGTCGGCACCAGCATCAGCACCTGCTTGCCGTCGGCGGCGGCCTTGACCGCGGCGCGCAGCGCCACCTCGGTCTTGCCGAAGCCGACGTCGCCGCAGACCAGGCGGTCCATCGGCTGCTCGGCCTCCATGTCGCCCTTGACCGACTCGATCGCTTCGATCTGGTCGGCGGTCTCGCGGTAGGGGAAGGCCGCCTCCATCGTCATCTGCCACTCGCCGTCGGCGCCAAAGGCGTGGCCCTTGCGAGTCCGCCGCTCAGCGTAGAGGTTGAGCAGCTCGCCGGCGATCGCGCCCGCCGCCTTGCGCGCCCGCGCCTTCATGTTCTGCCAGCGCTTGCCGCCGAGCGCGGAGAGGGTCGGTTCGCCGCCGGCGCCGACGTAGCGGCTCAGCTTGGCGAGCTGGTCGACGGGGACGAAGACGCGGTCCTCGCCCTTGTATTCGAGGTAGAGGTAGTCGCGGGTGACGCCGCCGACCTCGCGCGTCTCGAAGCCGGCGAAGCGGGCGACGCCGTGGTCCTCGTGGACGACGTAGTCGCCGACTTTCAGTTCGCTGAAGGCGAGGCGGCCGCGGGCCGCGCCGGGGGCGCGGGCTTCGGCGCGACGGCGTCGGTGAACCAGGCGACGGAAGGGGTAGACGGCGAGGCGCAGCTCGGGGCTGACGAAGCCCTCGCGCAGGCGCGCCTCGGCGAAGGTGAGGCTGGGCTTGGGCGAGAGGCGGCCGCCTTCAAGCAGAGCCGCGTCGAGACGGTCGAGCCCGTAGCGCGCCCGCTCGGCCTCGCCGCGGTCGTCGAAGGCGACGACGGTGCGGTAGCCGGAGCGGATCTGCTTCTCCAGCTCGGCCTCGGCCTCCTTGACGCTGCGGGCCGGAGACTCGGCGCGGGCCGCGCGGAAGGCTTCCTCGTCGTCATCTCCCGCTGCCCTGAACGAGAGCGCGGCGCGGGCGCCCAGAGGCTCAGCGACGTCGACGTAGAGCCGCCGAGCGTCCTCGTCGTGCATCGCCGTCGTCGCGTCCTCCCAGTGGTCGCGCAGGGCGGGCTCGATCTCCTCGACAGCCGCGAGGACCACGGCGGCGGAGGCCGGGACGAGGTCCAGCGGCGCCCCGAAGCGGTCGAGCGGCAGGACCTGGGCGAGGCTCGGCGGCTCCTCGCCCTGCTCGGCGGCCTCCATCGCCGCCAGCTCGGCCAGCTCACGGTGCTCGGCGTCCAGTTCGGCGGCCGGAGCCAGCTCGACCCGCTCGGCATCGCCGAGCGAGCGCTGCGTAAAGGTCGAAAACCAGCGCATCGACTCGACCTCATCGCCAAAGAGCTCGATCCGCACGGCGCGCTCCTCGGTCGCGCCGAAGACGTCGAGGATGCCGCCGCGCACGGCGAACTGGCCGCGCTCCTCGACCTGCTCGACCCGGTGGTAGCCGGCCGCGTCCAGGCGACGGAGAACTTCGGCGAGATCGATTTCCTCCCCCGTCGCGATCGCGAAGCCGGCCGGGCGCAGGGCGGCATCGGGGACGGCCTCAGCAAGCGCCGTCGCGGAGGCGACGACGACGGCGTCTGCCTCTCTGCGCAGCGCGTCGAGGGCGTCGATCCGCAGCCCGATCAGGTGCGGCGGCGGCGTCACATGGGATGCGAAGCCGGTGCCGCGCGAGGGATAGAGGCGGACGCGGCGCGGCGCCAGGTAGGCGCGCAGGTCGTTGGCGAGATCGCGGGCGGAGCGGTCATCGGCGCTGACCAGCAGCGCCGGCCGGCCGGCGAGGCCGCGATCGTCCTCCAGCATCGCCGCCAGCAGCAGCGGGCGCAGCATCGCCGAGGCGGGAACCTCGACTTTCTCGCCACCGCCGACGGCATCGCGCACGCGGCCGGTGAGCGCGTGGACGCGCTCGTTGTCGGCGGCAATCTCGGTCAGAGGACGAAGGGACATCGGGCGACCTCTGAGCATGCCATGCGCCGTCCCCGGTCGGTCGGTCGCACAGCTCCCGACTGCAGGGCATCGCCGGCCTCCTTGATCGCGTCTCCACCTTCGTCCGTCCTCGCCGGGCCTCGCCGGCCCGCCAGATCGGGCTACGCTCCCCGCAATGCGAACGAGACGCCTCCTTGCCACCGGATCCGCCCTCGGCCTGCTCGCCCACAATGCCTTCGAGACACGCGCCGGAGTGGGGCTCGTCTTCGAGCCGTTCATCGGTCGCCGCGGCGCCTACGCACTCTGGAGCGCCTACTTCCCGCTGATGCTTGCCGCCGCCGCCGGCGAAACCGAGAACGCGCGGCGCCTCTCGGCCTTCAGCGCCGGGATCGGCGTCGCCGGTGTCGCCGTCCACTTCAAGGCCTGGCCCTGGTCCCGGCACCGCGGCCTGCCGATGCTCGACGAGGCGGAGGGGCTGAGCGAGGAGCAGCTGCCCGCCTATAACGCCGTGCTGTGGTTTTGGCTCGTCTGCAGCGCGCTCAGCCTGCCGGCGGCGAACCGGTCGGGCGCGCGGCGCTTCGCGATCGCCGGCCTGCTCAACTTCCCGGTCCTGCTCGCCTCGGCACGACACCACTTCCGCTGGGCCCGCGAGCAGGCGGAGCTCGAACCGGAGCGTTGGAGCCCGGCCCTCCGCGAATAGCCGACGATGGGCCTGAAAGTCGAGACATAAATGGCCCTGAGTCCCGTCGGCGGGGTTCTCTCGCTTACCTTCGACAATCTCGGCGAGGCGGCGGAGCTGGAGCTGGGAGCGCTGCCCGCGGACGCACCGCTGGGTCGACATGCGACCGCCCTGGAGGTTCTGCCGGGAGTGCTCGAGAAGCTGGAGGAGCGCCGGCTTGCCGCGACCTTCTTCGTCGAGGGACTGAACGCCGAGCTCTACCCGGACTTGTTGCGCGAGATCGACGCTCGTGGTCACGAGGTCGCTTACCACGCCTGGCGACACGAGCAGTGGGCGGGCCTGAGCGCGGCTGAGCAGGCCGAGAACCTGGACCGGGGCATCGTCGCGTTCAAACGGCTCGGCCTGGAGATCGCCGGCCTGCGCCCGCCCGGTGGCCAGCTCGGCGAGGGCGAAACCCGCGTCCTGCGCGAGGCTGGCCTGAGCTACTGCTCCCCCGCGGGCGCCGGCGCCGGCATCGAGGACGGCATCGCGCTGCTCCCCTTCGAGTGGCGCCACGTCGACGCCAGCTGCGTGCTGCCGCCGCTCGTCGCGGTGCGCGAACAGATCAACGGCACGGGCGAGCCGGTCGAGCCCGCCGACTTCGTCGCCTGGCTCGAGGCGGAGATCGGCAGGCTGGCGCGGGCCGGCGGCTATATGACGATCGTCCTGCACCCCTTCATGCTCGGCTGGCTGGGCGGCGAGCGCCTCGGGGCGCTGCTCGACCGGGTCGCCGCGGCAGCAGCGCGAGACGGGGTTTGGGTCGCGCCCTGTGCCGCAGTCGCCGAGCACATGGCCACCGACCCCGCGCGCTTTGGGAACGGCGCGGTCCTCGATTCGACCAGCTGGACCTAGTATCTCCACCATGTCCGCGCTGGGAGACGTGGCGGCGGCGTTCCTTCCGCCCGAGGCAGGAGGGCCGGAGCCCGAGCGGGTCGCGAGCGTCGCCAGGCGGATGGTCTCGCGCATGCCGGCGGTCTCTCAGGTCGGGCTTGGCGTAACCCTGGCCGGGCTGGAGGCGTTCTCATTTGCCCGCAACGGACGCCGGCTCGGCGCCGCATCACCCCGGCAACGCGAAGAGCTGCTCGCCCAGGTCTCCCGGCTCGGTGGCTCGCCCGCGCTGGACGCGCTCAAGTCGATCGTCCTGCTCGCCCACGGCGCCAATACGTTCGCCGCGGAGATCGCGGCGGTCGGCTCACGCCACGAGCCCTCGCGGCCCGACCCGCAGATGACCGTCGTGGCGGCGGCGGAGTGGCGACAGGCCTCCAGTTGCGACGCGATCGTGATCGGCTCGGGCGCCGGAGGCGCCTTCGCTGCGCGGGCGCTGGCTCGCGCCGGGCTCGACACCGTGATCGTCGAGGAGGGCGAGCGCTGGACCGTGGATCGCATCCGCGCGGCCCACCCGCTCGATCGCTTCGCCGGGATCTACCGCGACGGCGGCACGACGATGGCGCTGGGCAACCCTCCGATCGCGCTGCCGCTGGGACGCGCGGTGGGCGGCACGACCGTGATCAACTCGGGCACCTGCTTTCGTCCGCCGGCGCCCGTCGCGGCCTCCTGGCACGAGCAGCACGGTCTGGCGCTGGCCGAACCCGAGCAACTGGGCCTGCGGCTCACCGACGTCGAAGAGACGATCGGCGTCGGCCCGGCGCCGATGGAGGTGTTGGGACGAAATGGCGAACTCGCCCTCGAGGGCGCGGCGGCGCTGGACTGGCGCAGCGCGCCCCTGCGCCGCAACGCAACCGGCTGCCGCGGAGCCTGTCAGTGCGCGATCGGCTGCCCCAACAACGCTAAGGGCGGCGTCCACCTGAACGCCCTGCCGCAGGCCTGCGAGGCTGGAGCGCGGATCGTCACGGGACTGCGGGTCAAGCGCGTGCTGAGCGAGGACGGCCGCGCCGTAGGTGTGGCCGGCTGCCGCGCCGACGGCTCCGAGGTGCGGATCTCCGCGCCCCTCGTGGTCGTCGCGACCGGGGCGATCCCGACGCCATCGCTGCTGCGCCGCAGCGGCCTCGGCCGCCACCCGCGCCTCGGTCGCAACCTCTCGATCCACCCGGCCACGGGAATCACCGCCGGCTTCGAGGAAGAGGTGGTGCCCTGGAGCGGCGTGATGCAGAGCGTCGGAATCGAGGAGCTGCACGAGTCCGAGGGCGTCTTGATCGAGGCCACCGGCAGCCCACCGGGCATGGGCGCGATCTCGACTCCCGGCTACGGCTCGCATCTGCTGAGCCGACTCGACCGCGCGGCGGGGAGGGCGATGATCGGCGCAATGATCGCCGACGAGCCCTCGGGCCGGGTCTTCGGTTCGCGCAGCCCGATCGTCTCCTACCGCCTCGCCAAGGCCGACGAAGGTCGCCTTGCAACGGCGATCCGGGCGATGGCCCGGGTGATGTTGGCGGCAGGAGCCACGGACGTCGAACTCGGCGGGGGCGCCCCGGTCGTGCGCTCGGAAGCCGAGCTCGAGGCGGCGATGCAACGGCTCGACGTGCGTCGCCTCCGCCTCGCTGGCTTTCACCCCAGCGGAACCGCCGCCGCGGGCTCTGATCCAGCTCGCCATCCGGTCGACCCGCACGGACGTCTGCGGGGCGTCGAGGGCGTCTGGGTTGCCGACGGCTCGCTCCTGCCCAGCTGCCCCGGGGTCAACCCGCAGGTTTCGATCATGGCGATCGCGGCCGGCGTCGGCGAGGCCGCGTCTGCAATGGCGCGACCCTGAGTCGTCAGGCAAGGATGCAGGGAGCGCGGCACGCCCCGCACGCGAGCGAGCGAGGACACCGCTTGGCGAGCGCAGGGGCCTTCGGTCAGGCGCGGTAGGACAGGCCCGGACCGCTGCGCTGCCATTCCACCTGTCCCCTGCCCTCGGCGGCCGAGCGGCCCTCGACGTCGTCCCAGCCATGCAGCATTCGCTTCAGCTGGGCGACCGCCTCGGGGGGGTGGGCGGCGACCTGGCCAGCCAGCTCCAGCGCCGAGTCCTCGGTGGCGGCCGCCGGCGCGACGCGGTTGACCAGGCCGAGGCGCAAAGCCTCGTCGGCGCCGACCGTGCGGGACGAGAACAGCAGGTACTTGGCGGCGGCGAGGCCGCAAAGCGTGATGAGGCGGGCAGGGCCGACCGGAACGCCGAGCGCTGCACCGGGGAAGCGCATGCGCAGGTTCGAGCCGCCGACGCGCATGTCGCAAGCAACCGCGATCTCGGCGCCGCCGCCGACCACGTCGCCATGGCAGGCGGCAATCGTCGGCTTGGGAAAGGCGACGAGCTGGTCGTAGACGTCGGCGAAGAGCTGCATGCGGCGGACGTGGCCCTCGCCGTCGAGCTCCTCCTTGACGTCGGCGCCCGCCGAGAGGCCCATGTGGTCCGAGGAAGAGATCGCCAGCACCCGCACCGCCTCGTCGGCGCGTGCGACCGCGAGGTGCTCGAGCATCTCGACGAGCATCTGGGTGTTGATCGCGTTGCGCGACTTTGGGCGCTGCAGGCGCAGCACCGCGACGCCTCGCTCGTCCACCGCGTAGCTCGTCACCGCAGTCTCGTCACTCACTGGCCGCAATCTATTCATCCAGCGTCGCGATTAGGGCTTCCGTCTCGTCGGCGGCCCGGCTGACCAGCGCCGCGACCTCCTCGCGCGGCTCGCGGAAGCGCCCAAGCACGTAGGAGGCGACGACTTCGGGATCGGTCGAATCGGGGCGGCCGACGCCGACTCGGACCCGCCAGAAGTCGGTCTCGCCGAAGCCGCGCTTGAGGCTCTTGAGGCCGTTGTGGCCGGCGAGGCCGCCGCCGAGACGGACCTTGATCTCACCGAACGGGAGGTCGATCTCGTCATGCAGGACGACGACCCGGTCGAGCGGCACCTTCAGCGAGCCGCGGGCCGGGCCGGCGGAATCGCCGGAGACGTTCATCTGGGTCTGCGGCAGGAGGACCGCCACCCGGGGCCCGCCAGGGCCGGCGCGGCCTTCCGTGAGCAGGCCGCCGAACTTCTGCTTCGCCCGCGGCAGGTCCCAGCGCCGCGAAAGCTCCGCCGCCACCTCGAAGCCGACGTTGTGGCGGGTCGCGGCATAGCTCTCGCCGGGATTGCCGAGACCGACGATGAGGATGCGGTCCACTGACTGCTCGCCATCGCCGCGGTCGGCTCGGCGGCGAAAGAGGGACAGCGGCTACTCCCCGCCGGAGTCGCCCGTATCGCCGTCGCCGCCCTCGTCGGCGGCTGCTTCGCCCTCGTCGCCGACCAGCTCGGTCTCCTCCTCGACCTCGGGCTCGACAACTTCCTCGACCCGCGGCGGCGAGAGAGTGGCGATCGTGACCTCATCGAGATCCTCCGCGACGAGGGTCACGCCCTCGGGCACGGGAAGCGCCGAGAGCTGCAGGGTGTCGTTGATCTCCATTGCCGAGACGTCGGCGATGAGCCGATCGGGAATTTCGGTGGGAAGCGCTTCAACCGTGACCTCGCGGGTGACGTGCTCGAGCACGCCGCCGCCTTTGACGCCGGGGGCGGCCTCGATGCCCTCGAGCTCGACCGCTACCTCCGCCTGAATCGCCTCGTCGAGCCGCACCTCCTGCAGGTCGATGTGCTGGAGGCTGCCGCGCACTGGATGCAGTTGCTGCTCCTTGACCACGACCGGCACCGTTTTGCTGCCGTCGATCTCGAGGTCGAAGAGGGCGGCGCCTTCGCCGAGCACGTTGCGGACGTCGCGTTCGGCGACCTGAAATGCATGCGCCTCAGCGCCGCCGCTGTAGACGACGCCCGGCACGAGGCCCTCGCGCCGCAGGCGACGGGAGGTTCGCGAGCCGAACTCGCTGCGGGGTGCTGCCTTCAGGGTTTCGCGTCCACGAGCCATTCGGACGGGAGAGGATAGAGAAAGCGCGCGTGTGGCACCCTTCGGACGTGGCCGACGGCTCGAAGATCCCCAAGGGCCGCATGAGACGCTCGGCCAAGCTCGGCTCGATCGTCGGCGTGCAGGGCGCCCGTTATGCGGGCACCAAGGCGACCAACGTCGCCCGTTCCGAGGAGGAGGGCAAGGAGCGGCTCGAGCAGCGCCACCTGGAGACGGCGATGAAGATGGTCGGCGCGCTGGGCCAGATGAAGGGCGCGGCCATGAAGCTTGGCCAGTTCGCCTCCTTCATCGACACCGAGTTCATTCCCGAGGAGTACCGCGAGGTCTACCAGGAGCAGCTTGCCAAGCTGCGCACCGACGCGCCCGCGATGCCATGGGAGAAAGTCGAGCACGTGCTCGAGGAGGAGTACGAGGGCGAACCGCTCGGCGAGCTCTTCGCCGATTTCGAGCAGGAGGCGTTTGCCGCGGCCTCAATCGGCCAGGTGCACCGTGCCAAGCTGCTCGACGGCCGCAAGGTTGCGGTCAAGATCCAGTACCCGGGGATCGCCGAGGCGCTCGATGCCGACCTGCGCAATGCCGGCACGATCGTCCGCCTGGCGCGGGCGCTTGCCCCCGGCCTCGACGCCAAGGCGATTGCGGCGGAGCTGCGCGAGCGGGTGATGGAGGAGCTCGACTACGAGTACGAGGCGCAGAACCAGCGCAGCTTCTCGCGCGCCTACCGGGACCATCCCTTCATCTACGTGCCGGACGTGATCACGCGGCTCTCGCGGCGGCGGGTCCTGGTCACCGAGCTGGTCGAGGGAATCGGCTTCGAGCAGATCAAGCAGCTGCCGCACGAGGAGCGCAGCCGCTTCGGCGAGATCGTCTTTCGCGGCAGCTTCGGCTCGATCTACCACCTGCGCCACTTCAACGCCGATCCCCATCCCGGCAACTACCTGCTGATGGCCGACGCCCGCGTCGCCTTCCTCGACTTCGGCATGACGAAGAAACTCACGCACGAGCAGATCGTGCTCGAGCAGCGCGCCGTCGACGCCGCCTTTCGTGACGACCCGGAGGCGTTTCGCGGCGCCCTGCACGAGCTCGGCTTCATCAAGAACCCCTCGAAGCTCGACGCCCAGAGGGTGCTGGAGCACACGATGGCCGTCGGCGGCTGGTACATGGAAGACCGTGAGATCGAGATCACGCCGCGCCGGGTGATGAAGATCATCGAGTCGACCAACGATCCCCGCTCGGAGTACTACGACCTGATGCGACGCGAGTCGATCCCGGCCGACGAGCTGATGGGGCGCCGGATGGAAATCGGCGTCGTAGCAGTCCTCGGCCAGCTGCGCGCCAAGCGCAACTGGCACCGGATCATGCGCGAGTGGATCTACGCCGATCCGCCCTCTACGGGGTTGGGCGAGGAGGAGTGGGAGTACTTCGAGGGAAGGGGCATGACGCAGACCCCGATTGTCGAGAAGTCACTAGAAGGAGAGCAGCGATGAGCAGGATGCGCCGCGGTTGGCAGTTGACGAAGAAAAGCTGGGGCGTGCTGCGCGCGAACCCCGCCCTGCTGCGCTTCCCACTCTTCGGCGGAGCCGCGACGATCGTCTGCGCGATCGTGGTCGTCGGACCCGGCGTCTACCTGATCGAGGACGACCAAGCGGTATTCGGCGGTGCCCTGGCGGTGATCGGCTTCTACCTGCTGGCAGTGATCGGCGCCTACTTCAGCGTTGGCCTGGCCGCCGCCGCCAACATGATCTTCCGCGGGCAAGATGCAACCGTCGCCGACGGGCTCGCGGTTTCGCGCGACCGCTTCTCCCAGATCGCCGGCTGGGCCGCCGTCTCCACGACGATCGGCCTCGCCCTCAGCGCGCTGGAGAACCAGGGCGCCATCGGCCAGATCGTCGGCCGGCTGCTGGCGGTCGGATGGTCGCTGATCACCTTCCTCGCCGTGCCGGTGATCGCGGTCGAGGGAACCGGCCCGTTCGAAACGCTGAAGCGCTCGTCGAGCCTCTTCAGGTCGCGCTGGGGAGCCCAGGTGACCGGCAACATCGCAATCGGCGGCGCCGTGTTCCTCTTCGGCGTGCTGCCCTCGGCGCTGCTGATCTTCGCCGGCTTCCTGATCTGGGCCTCGGCCAGCTTCGCCGGCGCCCTGCTGCTCGTCCTCGGCGTGATCGGCCTGGCGATCTCGGTGCTCGTCTCCAGCGCGCTTACAAACATCTTCGGCGTCGCCCTCTACCGCTACGCCCTCGACGGCGAGGCACTCGGCGGCTTCACCGCCGACGAGCTCAACTCCGCGGTCCGCACAAAAGGCGGCCGCAACGCCCCACCGACGGCGACGCCCGGCACTGTCTGATCTGCGCTGACATAGCTCCCGAGGAGCGATATGTCGGCTCGGCTACTGCTCTCGGTCGTAGAAAAAGCCAGTCGGCTTCAACTTGCCATCCGACTCGATTTCCCATGGGGATACAAACTCAATGCTGCCCCCCTTTGCCAATGGCTGATCTCCGCCTGTCAAAAGCTCTATCCCATGCACGATCAGAAGGGCCATGGAAGGAAACGCACTCCTCGCGAACTCGACCTCATTCGGGGTGAGCAGGACGGCCGCACCGTCGGTGGTTGTTCCCTTCACCTCGACGTGCAGTATATCTTTGCCGCGTTTGCATAAGAGGTCATATGGATGGTTGATCGAGTGATCCTTGACGCTCCAGCCATCCGCTTCGAGCGAAGTCGTTGCCCTGCCCATTGCGTATCGATCGATTGCCGCTCGCTCATCGGCGGACTGTCTGAATCCCTGTCCTCGGCGACTTCGAGCGCCGGCCGAGCGGGCGGTCGCATCCCTGGCGTCCTCGATCTCGGGTGAAGTCGGACGATCCCCCCGTGGCCGCCTGTGCGCTCGATAGACAATCTCAGCAAGCCACTCCGGAGGCAACTCATGGTCGCCGAAGGCGATCAGACCATTGGGGCCGACCGCCCGATTCGGCTCGAACAACACGGCCATCTCGCTCGGGGCTCCGTCTGGCATTCGGTCGGCATTGACATAGTCGGCGAGATAGACGCCGTCGTCGCAGCGGGCGACGATCAGCTTGAGCTGAGAGAGATCCGGCATGCGTGGATCGGCTTTATCCGCGATGTCATCCGGGGCAACGGGAAACCCTCGCTCCTCCATCCACGCTGGGTGGCGAATCTGGTTGGCGCGCTGCCGATTTTGACGGGCGATGTAATAGCGATCGCGCGAATCGCCGGGGTCTGCATATCGCGGACGGAATTCGATCGCCTCACGCTGGAGCGGATCACCAAGCACCTCTGCTTTGATCGGGACAGAGGGGCGCTCGTCGGCGATCCTAGTCGGCGGCTCCAAGCCCAGGAAGCGACCGAAGTCGGTCTTGTCCAGGTAAGAACCGAAGCTGAGGCTGAAGTAGGTCTGCCCTCCACCACCTTCGGGGGTGTTTTCAGGAGACCGCTCTACGCAGACGAAGTCTGAATCGGTTACCTGTCGCCAAAGGATCTGCCGAACCACAGCCACGGACCGCCACGATAGCTCCCGGTTCGGCTCGAGGTAGAAACACATCCGATCCTGGCCATAGCCTGCGGACAAATGCCTTCTGCATTGACCGTCGGGGGTGGGCTCGTGGAACCCCCTCAGGACGCTGCCCTTGGGGCTGTCTACACGCCGCCCTTCCTAGCTGCATGGGTTGCAAGCCGGCTTTGTCGCTCGCTGCCGGAAAACGCCTCGACAGTTGCCGATTTGGCCTGCGGCGAAGGCGCGCTCCTCGATGCGATTGCTAAAGAGTCTCGCCACTCCCTGGAGCTATTCGGCAGCGACGTGGATTCGATCGCCATCCGTAAGGCATCGACAGCCTTGCCCGGCGCCAACCTCAAGCAGTTGGACATTCTGGCCGCCTCCTTGGCTGGAATCGATCGGTTGCACCGTAGCGTTGCCCCAGGGCAAAAAATCGATGGAGTCATCCTCAACCCCCCGTGGGGGATTGAGCTGAGCATCGCCCCATCCAGTCTTCGCAGCGCGGGCTTTACACTCGCCCGGGGCCAGTGCGACAGCGCCGATCTGTTCCTCGAGCTGGCGGTCAGGCTCCTTGCCGAGGGAGGGGCGGCTGCCTTCATACTTCCGGACTCGCTTTTCTTTCCCGATCACGCACCTGTACGCAGATTCTTGCTTGAGACCTGCACGCTGGACCTGGTTGCCCGGCTTGGCGAGGGATTCTTTCCAGGAGTATTTCGCGGAACTGCGGTTGTCGTCGTGCGTCGGGGGACCCCGACGAAGAAGCACTTGATCGAATGCCTTCGACTGACCCCCGTCCAGCGCAAGCTGGTGCTGGCCCAAGAGACCACCCTGGATCAGATCGCGACCGACAGCGTCCATTCTGTGCCTCAGTCGCGATTCTCGCGGTCAAGCAATTCCAGCTTCGCGATCGATCTGCGTCAGGCCGACCTCAGGCACGTCAAGACGGTCTACCGTCAGCCAGCTAACTGGACGAAAACGCTGATAAGTGGACGTGGCGTCGAGCTCTCCAAGCATGGCGAGATCGTCGTCTGTGCCGAGTGCGGTCATGGCTGGCCCCGCCCCCGCAAGTCAGCCCCGCTCCAATGCAAGTGCGGGAAGTCCATTGACCCTTCGCGGGCACTTACTCAGAGGATCGTGAGACAGACCAGGGAGACCAGATCCAAGACCTGGAAGCGGTTGATCGTCGGCGAAGACGTGCGCCGCTACCACTGCATCCCCAGCAGGGAAATACAGATGGGAATCGAGGGGATCAACTACAAGTCGGCAATGGATCTCGACAGTCCCCGCCTCATGGTGCGCAAGACCGGCATCGGGCTCAAGGCCGCCGTTTTCTCCGGCAATGCCCTGACCACCCAAACGGTTTTCCACTTCCAGCCGACAAGCGACTCGCCTGATTTCCTCCTCCACTATGCACTGGGTGTCCTCTCCTCTCGGGTCATGCTGGCAGTGCACCTAAAACGCACCGGAGAGAACGAGTGGCGATCACACCCATACGTAACTCAAACTCTGCTCGCCGAACTCCCCATACCCCATCCCCGCCCAGGCTCACAACAATGGCGGCAGGCCCAGGCCATCGCCGATCTAGTTTCTCGCCGGGCTGACCATGCCCCGGCCACTGGCCGAGATCTCGAGATCGAGCGCTTGGTCGCCGGTCTCTACGATTTCAAAGAGGCCGACTTTGAGTGGGTCAAGCGCGTGCTGGACGACGCCCAGGGACTAGAAACGGTCGCCTCGCTGCGACTGTCGCCAGACCTCCGTCTAACTCCCCTTCAAGTGGATTGAGATGGCCTACCGCTACATCGGCAACAAGACTCGTCTGCTGCCTTGGCTGACCGACCTGATTGCGGCCGAGATACCGGCAGGGGGCACGGCGGCAGATCTGATGTGCGGAACTGGCAGCGTTGCGGCCGCGTTGCGAACACGCGGCTATCGCGTTGTCGCAGCTGACTTGATGACCTTCTCTGTCCACCACGCTCGCGTCCGCCTCAGGCTCTCGCGCGCACCGCAGTTCCGTAGGCTCGGCTGGGGGAGTTATGCAGAAGTCCTCAAGAGGCTCAACGGCCTTGCTCCAGCAAAAGGATTCTTCCATCGTGAGTATGCCCCTGAAGGGGCGCCGGCAGCGGGCTGTAGGCCGCGTCAGTATCTCTCCGCCGAGAACGCCGAACGCCTTGACGCGATCCTTGCCCAGCTGGCCGAGCTCGAAGACAAAGGTCTGCTGAGCGAGAACGAGATTGCCCTGCTTCGTCATGACGCTGTGCTGGCGACCAATCGCGTCGCCAACATCGCTGGAACCTACGGGCACTATTGGTCGAAGTGGACCCGAGCCGCGTTGACACCGCTCGAGCTGCGACCGGCGAGCTTCGACTCGCTATCCCGCACCGATCATGTCGTCACCCAGGGTCGCGCCGAGGATGTCGCGGCATCCGTGTCCGCCGACATCTGCTACCTGGATCCGCCTTACACCAAGCGCCAGTACGCCGCTAACTACCACCTGATCGAGACTGTCGCACGGGGCGATCAACCCGAGGCCATAGGGGTCAGTGGACTGCGCCCGTGGCGCGATCAGTACTCCGACTTCTGCTCGAAGGTCAGGCTATGGGACGCATTCACTCAGGTGATCGAAAGAGTCGATGCCCCGAAGGTGCTGATCAGCTATAGCGAGGACGGACTGATACCTCGGGATGACCTGCTCGACTTTCTATCTGGCTTCGGACACGTCGCCTGTGAGCAAATCTCATTCCCAAGATTTCGCAGCAACCAGAGCGATCTTCCCCAGCTTCTAACCGAGTACGCGATCTTGGTCAACCGCGAACGGCAACCGGGAATCCTGGTCAGCCCAGAAAGCCGGCTCGAGGACTTCTCGCAGGTCGGCGCAGCGGCAATTCCAAGTCACTGAGCCTTCCGTAGACGTCAAAGCTGAGCGAAGAGGCGGGGGTCGTTCGAGACCAGGCCGTTGACGCCGGCGTCTACTAGGCGCCGCATGCGGGCCAGGTCGTCGACGGTCCAGGCGATCAGCTCGACCCCGGCCAGCTCGGTGATGCGGGCTAGGCGCGGGCTGACCAGGGGGTGGTAGACCCACATCGACTCGACGCCGAACTTGGGCAGCTTCTCGGCGGCGAGGCCGGGGAGGCGGTGGCGCATCGCCACCAGGGCCGCCAGCATCGGGCCCTTGGCCCAGCGCTTCGAAGTCCAGTCCTTGGTTACCTTGGGGTAGGTCCAGCCGCGGCGCAGCTCCGGTTCCAGCGCGAGGATGCGGCCCAACGAGTAGAGCTCCATGGTCGAGACCATCGCCCGGCCGACGAGGTCGCGCTCGTGCAGCGCGGTGACGATCTCCTCCTCGCGGCCCGGCAGCTTGATGTCGATGTCGATCTCGACCTGGTCGAGGGGCGGCTCGAGGAAGGCGTCGAGCGCCTGTCCAAGCGTCAGCGGCGTGCGCCGTTCGGCGTCGTGCCAATCATGCGCGACCACCAGCTCGGCCCGCTGCTCCAACGGCAGGTGGGAGTCGCGCAGCCAGAGCACGTCGAGCTCAACGACGTCGACCCCAACCTCCACGGCAGCTTTGAAGCTCTCGACGGTATTGCCGGGAGCAATCAGATCCGCCCCCTTGTGCCCGACCCGAATCACTGGGATCCTCATCCTGAGCGGTCGGCCGGGGCCGCCCGCGTCAAAAGAGCTGGTTCTCGCCGGCGAAGATCTCGGAGACCGAGTCGTCGGTGAAGATGCGGCGGATCGAATCGGCGAAGGTGCCGGCGGTCGAGAGCACGGTGATGTTGTCGGGCGCGCCGGGGCGCAGCGGGATCGTGTCGCTGACGACGATCTGCTCGATGCCGGACTTCTCGTAAGCGAGCCGCTCGTAGGCGGGGCCCGAGAAGACGCCGTGGGTCGCACAGGCGATTACCCGCGCCGCGCCCTCGTCGAGCACCGTTTGGGCGGCGGCGCAGAGGGTTCCGGCGGTGTCGATCATGTCGTCGACCAGGACCGCGGTCTTGCCTTTCACGTCACCGACGACGTAGCCGATCTCGGCCACCTGCTGGGCGGGCCGCTCCTTCTCCATCACCGCCCAGTGGGTGCCGATGCGGCGGGCGAAGTTGCGCGCGGTCTTCACCCGGCCGGCATCGGGAGAGACGATCACGAGGTCCTGCGCACGGTGCTGATCGGCGAACCACTGGGTCAGCATCGGCATCGCGGTCATGTGGTCGACGGGAACGTGGAAGAAGCCCTGCACCTGGCCGGCGTGGAGGTCCATGGTGAGGACCCGGTCGACGCCGACGCCCTCGAGGCACTTGGCGACGATGCGGGCGGAGATCGGCTCGCGGGGAGCGGACTTCTTGTCCTGGCGGGCGTAGCCGTACCAGGGCATCACGGCGATGATCCGGTGGGCAGAGGCGCCCTGGGCGGCGTCGATCATCGTCAGCAGCTCGATCAGCGAGTCGTTCGGGGTCATCGCCGAGTGTTCGTTGGCGCAGGTCGACTGGACGATGAAGACGTCGGCGCCACGGATCGACTCCTCGTAGCGGCAGTAGACCTCGCCGTTGGCAAAGGTCTTGAGCGTCACCTGGCCGAGGTCGACGTCGAGCTTGCCGGCGACCTTGGCGGCCAGCTCCATCGAGCTGCGGCCGCCGAAGACCATCATCCGCTTCGAGTAGTCGTGGGTGATGGCGGTGGCTGCCACCGTCTCTGGGCGCTCCTCGATCGTGCTCACGGGGTCTCCTCTTGCATCTTCGCCGCCTTGTGCTCGGCGTAGCCCTCGATGTTCCGTTGCTCGTTCTGACTCACCGCGAGCGCCCCCTCGGGCACGTCGCTCTTGATCACTGCACCGGCGCCAGTGTAGGCGCCATCGCCGACTTCTACCGGTGCGATCAGCATCGTGTCAACGCCGATCCGCACCTTCTCGCCAATCGTTGTGCGGTTCTTGCGGAAACCGTCGTAGTTGGCGGTGACCGTGCCGGCGCCGAGATTGCTGCCGGCGCCGACCTCGGCGTCGCCAACGTAGGCGAGGTGCGGGACCTTCGCGCCCTCGCCGATCCGCGAGTTCTTGATCTCGACGAAGGTGCCCGCCTTGGCCCCCGGCTCGAGCACCGCCCCCGGACGAAGGTAGGCGAACGGACCGACCAGGGCGCCGTCCCGCACGTCGCATTCGACCAGGTAGGAGTGCGGCACGGTGACGTTCTCGCCGATCCTGCTGTCGGTCAGCGTGCTCATCGGGCCGATCGTCGAGCCGGCGCCGACCTCGGTCAGGCCACGCAGGCTGGTGCCGGGCTCGAGCCGGGCGTCGGCGGCGATCTGAACCCCGGCGTCGACCCAGGTGGAGCCGGGGTCGACGACGGTGACGCCAGCGAGCATGTGGGCCTCGAGGATGCGGCGGCGCGCCTCGGCCTCGACCGCTGCCAGATCGGCGCGGTTGTTGACCCCCATCGTCACGGCGAAATCGTCGGCGAGGTGGGCGCCAACCGCGTGACCGGCCTCGCGAAGGGCCGGCAGCACATCGGGCAGGTAGTACTCGCCCTGGGCGTTGTCGTTGGAGAGGCCGGCGAGAGCTTCGGCGAGAGGGCCGGCCCGGAAGGCGTAGGTGCCGGCGTTGATCTCGCGGATCGCCAACTGCTCCGCGGTGGCATCGCCGGCGGCCTTGGCCTCGACCACACGCTCGACCCCACCCTGCGCATCACGCACGACCCGCCCGTAGGACCCCGGCTCATCGAGCTCGATCGTCAGCATCGTCGCCGCAGCCCCGGAGGACTCGTGCGCCGTGAGCAATCCGGCGATCGTCTCAGTCGAGATCAACGGCACGTCGCCGGAGAGCACGAGCACGGTCTCTGCTTCCTCGATCAGCGGCAAAGCCGCCCGCACCGCACCGCCCGTGCCATCCGGCTCAGGCTGAGTGACGATCCGAACCTTGTCGGGCAACCCGGGAACGCTGTTCTGCTTAGGCGAGTCGATCGCCACGATCCACTCCGCCCCGGTCGCCTCGCGTGCAGCTTCAATCGGCCAGGCAACCATCGGCCGCCCACAAACGGGGTGCAGCATCTTCGGCAGGCTGGAACGCATGCGCGTTCCCTCACCGGCCGCCATCACGAGCACCAAGGGAGACTTCACGCCCGGATCGTAGTCGGGGCGCGCGGGTCCTGTCACAGGGAGGGGGCCTGCGGGCGGGCGGGTGCGTCCGTTCTCGGCCCCCTCCCTGCGCCACCCGCGCGAGCTACGGTCGAGAAGAGCACCTCCTGGGCGGACAGGAGCGGGGATTGAGCATGCGATCCGCTTGACTCAATCAGCTTGTAAGGCTCTCCCGCGCCTGAGGCAAGCAGACCAAGGACGCAGGAAGGGTGGCGTGCTCGGCACGCGAGCGACCTAGGACGCCGGTATGCGCCGCCTCAGGCGCGGGAGAGGTCTCGGCCGACCAGAGCTACTGAGGTCAGCGTCCAGCCGGCGAAGATCAGGTCTATGCCCACGAGCAGGCCAATCGCCCAGTCGGCGGAGCTGGGCAGGTTGGCGAGCACGAGGATGCCGATCAGCAGGCCCGCAACGCCGCTGAGGCCGACCAGGCCGGCGCCCTGCTGGCCGCGCCCGGCGAAGGCGACGGCGATCCGGGTCAGGCCCATGAAGAGGAAGTAGATGCCGAGAATGAGGGTCAGCGTCAGCGTGCCGTTGTGCGGTTCGACGATCAGCCAGAGCCCGACGATGACCGTCAGCAGCGCCCAGACCAGGCGCAGGATCACGGTCCCGATCGAGTGCGCCATGAACGCCCCAGCGATCAGAAAGGCGCCGGCGATGACGAGGATCCAGCCGATGAAGATCGCGGTGCCGACCGAGGCGACGGCGGGCACGACGATCGCCACGCAGCCGATCAAGATCGCCAGGATCCCCACAGTCATCAACGCCTTCCAGCTCCGCTGCAGACCCTCGCGAACCTGCGGATCCATTTGCACCGCATTCATCTCCATGGCCAGACCCTAAGCGGCCCCGCGGACACGAATGAGGCTCGCCTAAACGGTTCGGATGTCGGGACGGAAACATCAGGGGCGAAGCGGGCTGGTGGTGGATCCCACAGTCATCAGGTCGTCACTCGATTGGGTGGCGCTAGTCTCGGAGCTCGGTCCGGGATGGTGTAATCGGTAGCACGCCAGGTTTTGGTCCTGGAAGCGGGGGTTCGAGCCCTCCTCCCGGAATCGAGGAGCTACTCCTCGCCTCCGCGCGGCACCTGGCCGGCTTCGGATCCGGGCTCCATCGCAGGCCCGCGCGGCGAGGCGATGCCAAGCACCCGCATCGTTTTGAGGCCGAGGCCGAGCTTCTCGCGACCCTCGGTGGCGGAGACGTCGTGGCCGCAGAGCTCTTTGACGCGCTCCAGCCGGTAGCGAATGGTGTGGCGGTGGGTAAAGAGCTGTTTGGCGGTTGCGGCGACGTTGCCGTCGTTGTCGAGGTAGGCCTCGACCGTCGTCACCAGCTCGGTCTCGTACTGCTCGTCGTAGGCGGAGAGCGGCGCGATCGTCTCGGCGTAGAAGCGTTCGAGCTCGCGTGGGTCCTCGCTCATCGCCGGCAGCAGCAGGCGGTAGGAGCCGGTGTCCTCGAAGGCGAGCGGCGAGCGGCCCTCGGCCTCGCCGACGTTCACCGCCAGCCGCGCCTCGTTGCCGGCGCGGTGGAGGTCAACCGGGTCGGCGGCACGGCGGCTGCGGCCGATCGTCAGGTGGAAGCCGGAGAGGCTGTCTTCGAGCTCGCGGGCGAGGCCGGTGGCAGCGCGCTCGAGCCGGGCATCGTCCTCGGCAGGGACGATCACGGCGATCTCCGCCGACTCCTCCCCACCCGCGCTCGCCAGCGAGCCCGGCCCCAGCGAGCGCAGGGCCCGCTGGGTCAGGATCAGCACCCGTGCCCGCCACTCACCGCTCTGCGCCGCGCGGGGCGCCGCATGGAGAATCAGCACGCCCGCTCCCTGCTCGAGCGCGGCGCCGAGCTCGGCGCCGCGGGCAACGATGTCCCCCCGGTCGGTGACTTCACGGGCGAGCACGGCCGCGACGAAGGCCCCGGCCACTTCCTCGCTCTCCCACTCCGGCGAGCGCGAGCGCTCCAGCTCCAGCGCCAGCAGGGTCGCCACCATGCGGGCGATCATCGGCTCGGGCGGGGCGGCACTGCGATAGCGCAGCTCGCCGACGGCGCTGTCGGCGACCCGCAGCTCGACCCTGGTCACCTCCTGGCCTCCGGCGAGCAGCTTTTTCTCCTGATCTGGGGAAGCCCCGGCCACCGCCAGAACGGCGCTGGAGCGGTCGATCAGGACGACGCTGGCATCGAGCACCTTGGCCGCGGCGCGGGCGACAGCGGGCAGCCCGGCCCCCGACTCGACCGCGTCGGAGAGCGCGTCGAGCGTCCCCCGCCCCGGGCCTTTTGCAGGACTTTTCTCACCTTTGGAGGCGGCTGGCATGCCCCCCATTATCTCCAGCCGCCCCTAGTTGCCGTGAAGGAGATTGAGGATGTCGTTGTAGTAGTAGACGAAAGCCAGGCCGATCACGACGCCGGTCAGGACCAGGGCCGCGAGGACGAAGAGCGAGACGACGCCGGCGGCGGCCTTCTCCCAGATGCGCCCGTAGGAGCTGACGGCGGGAACGAGGATCAGGCCGACGAATGCGACCAGGCTGAGCAGCCCGGCCGCGCCGAACAAGAGGTACTCATTCTCGATCTTCTGCAGCGCCAGCGGCAACACCGGGCTCATTCTGGCGAATCGTGGTGATGACCAGCGCGACGGCCGCGCAAAGCGAGAAGGCGGCGGCACCCAGCGCCCAGCCACCGCTGACGTCGCTGAGGTAGTGAACGTTGAGGTAGACGCGCGAGAGGCCGACCAGCGCGGCCAGCACGATCCCGGCCACGACGACCGCCGCACCGCGCGCCATCCCCACCCGCAGGCGCATCACGATCGTCACCGCCAGCCAGACGTAGAAGGTCGAGTAGGCGGCGTGGCCGCTCGGAAACGAGGCGCTCGACGTGCTGACGAGGCCGCCCAGCGGTCGCGGCCTGTCGATCGCGACCTTCAGCTCGTGCACACCGACGAAGATGATCACCGCGCCGGCGACGAGGACCCAGAACTCGGCCCAGCGGCGGCCAGCGGCGAGCAGCGACGCGGCGAGCACGATCAGCGGCCCGATGACCAGGTAGGAGCCGAGATTGGTGACGACCTTGGCGAGGTCGACGAGCCAACCCGCGCGCAGCCGTTCGACGAGTTCGATCGCCGTGTTGTCCCCCGGCGTCGGCCCCGGGTCGCCGTTGACGATCACGGCGTAGGCGACGAGAACGAAACCGGAGACGGCGAGGATCGCCATCAGCGAGGTGAACTCGAGCCCGAAGGTGCCCCCCGGTGTCACCCGCTCCCAGAGGAACTCGAGCTGTGGGCGGAAGCGGCGGGTGAGGACGACGATCCAGCGGGTCGCCGCGTGGCGCTCCATCCATTCCACCGCGACGCGCCGGTTCTGCTCGACCCGGAGGCGACGAACGACGAAGACGACGGCGACGATGACGACGATCGTGCTCGCCAGCACGAAGGCGCCGCGGCCGGCGTACTTGGCGGCGCTCTCGATGCTGCGCGAGAAGAAGTAGCCGACGAGGATGTGGGCGCTGGCCCAGAGGCCGGTACCGAGGACGCTGTAGGGGACGAAGGCGCGGTAGCGCATGCCCGAGCTGCCGGCGATGAACGGGGCGAAGGCCCGGACGAGGCTGATGAAGCGGCCGATGAAGATCGTCTTGCCGCCGTGGCGGGAGAAGTAGTCCTCGACCTTTTCGAAGCGCTCGTGGCCGATCCCGAAACGCGGCCCGTTTTTGAGCACGAACTCGCGCCCGAGCCGGCGGCCGATGAAGAAGCTGGTCGTGTCCCCCGCCCAGGCCGAGAACCAGGCGATCGCGATCAGCAGGTAGATGTCGATCGCGCCCTGGCCGGCGACGGCGCCGCCGAGCAGCATCACGGTCTCGCCGGGGACGACCAGCCCGACGAAGGCGCCGGTCTCGGCGAAGGCGAAGACACCGACGAGCAGGTAGGTCCAGGCGCCCAGCGTGTTGGAGACGTCTTCGAGCAGGTTCTGCAGGTCGAGGCTGCCGAGCTCGCGGCTGAGCAGGTAATACCCGACGGCGACCGCCGCGAGGATGATCGCGATCACGACCCGTTTGCGGTTGCCGCTTCCCTCTCCAGACAGCTTCACGTCGCGATCCCCGCCTCGCAGACGATCGCGTCGTCGCGGTTGAGCCTTTCTGCCGCGGCGCGGGCCGCGGCGATGCTCTCGAAGAGGCCGAACGCGGTCGGCCCGGAACCGGTCAGCAGCGCGGCCGGGGCCCCGGCCGCGCGCAGCGCGTCGAGGGCCTCGCCGATCCGCGGTCGCAGGGAGCGGGCCGCGGGCTCGAGGTCGTTGACCAGCAGCTCGGGATAGGCGAGCGGCGAGGCGCCGGCGCCGGCCGCGCCGCGCAGGCGCTCCGCCAGCTCATCGAGCTCGGCCGCGTCACGACCGAGCTCCAGCCGGTCGGCCTCGGCGAACACGGCCGCAGTGGAGAGGCCGCCGCCATCGGGGAGCAGCACGACGGCGTGGGGTGCGGGCTCCGGCAAACGCTCAACCCTCTCCCCCACGCCTCGGACCAGGGCGAGTGCCGGCGTCAGCTGCGAGGGCACGTCAGCCCCCAGCGCAAGCGCGATCTCCTCCAGCTCCGCGACCTCGCCCCGCGCCAGCCGCAGTACCGCCGCCGCGTCTGCGCTGCCGCCGCCCAGGCCGGCAGCGACGGGGATCCTCTTCTCGATCTCGATCCGTAGCGGTGGCGCGTCCCAGCCGCGCTCGCGCAGGGCGGCGAGCGCCCGCGCGACCAGGTTCTCTCCCTCGACTTCGGGGCAGACAACTTCGTCGAGCTCGGCGCCCATCCGACTTTGACCCCCCCCTGGTGTGGTCAATGTCGGAAGCGTGATCCGGTCGGCCAGCGCCAACGGCTCGAACAGCGAGCAGAGCTCGTGCAGGCCGTCGTCGCGCCTCGGACCGAGGTGGAGACAGAGGTTGAGCTTGGCTGGAGCAGAGATCCGCAAGGGGGCCTATCCCGGCAGGGGTTCCACTTAACTTTTTCGGTGGAATGGAAGCGGCCTACCGCCGGCGGGGTTGGCGAAAAAGTACAAGACGTTCCACCCCTACCGGGATAGGCCCCTCGCCAATGCTCGGAACTGCTCGGGAGAGAGCGCCTCGGCGCGGCTGTTCTCAGCCAGGCCGAGCTCCCGCAGAGCGGCGCGCGCTGGGCCCAGCGACCCAGGCCGGACGTGCTCCAGCGAGCGGGCCAGCGACTTGCGGCGATGCGCAAAGGCCGCCCGGACTAGCTCGCGGGTCGCCAGGTCCGCGCCCGGGCCAGTCCGGCGCAGGCCAAGGATCGCCGAGTCGACCCGCGGCCGCGGCCGGAACACGGCCGGGTCGACTTTGCGAATCAACCTGACCTCACAGGCCAGCTGCGCGATCACGCTCGGCGAGCCATAGATGCGGCCGCCGGGCGCTGCGCGGAGGCGATCGGCAATCTCACGCTGCACCATCACCGTCCAGCGCCCGACGGTCGGCAGCTGCTCGATCGTGCGCAGGATCACCGGCGTCGCCACCGAGTAGGGAAGGTTGGAGACGACCGCGGTCGGGGCGGGCTCGAAGGCAGCGAAGTCGAGCTTCATCGCGTCGCCCCAGTGCAGGCTCACGTTGTCTCGCGCCGCGAGCAGGGTCAGGGACGGCTCGAGCCGCCGGTCCAGCTCCACCGAGTGCAGGTGAGCGGCGGCATCGGCGAGGCGCTCGCTGAGCACCCCTTCCCCGGCCCCGATCTCGAGCACCACCTCGTCCTCGCCCAGCTCGGCGTCGCGGACGATCGCGTCGAGCAGGTTCGGGTCCGACAGGAAGTTCTGCCCGAGCCTAGGGCCCATTTGAAGACCCCACCACCCGCTACCAGCCGAAGAGCGCCCGCGCGTTGGCCTCGACCGTGCGCTCCAGCTCGGCGTAGGAGGCGCCCCGGACATCGGCGAGCACCTCGGCTGTGGAGACGACGTAGGCGGGCTCGTTGGGCTTGCCTCGCAGCGGCTGCGGCGCCAGGTAGGGAGCGTCGGTCTCGACCAGGAGGAGCTCGTCGGGCAGCTTGGCCGCGGCCTCGCGCAGCTCGTCGGCGCTGGGGAAGGTGACGATCCCCGAGAACGAGCAGAACCAGCCCCGCTCGATCGCGTCCGCCAACCGCCAGGGAGCGAGGAAGCAGTGGAGGATCACCTTCACCCCGTCGCCGCGGGCGTCGAGGATCTCGAAGACGTCGTCGACGGCGCCGGTCTCCTCCTCGGGATCGCGGGCGTGGATCACGACCGGCAGCGCGCGCTCGCGGGCAATCTCGATCTGGGCCTCGAAAGCGCGGCGCTGGTCGTCCCGGCTGGCGCTCTCGCGGTAGTAATCGATCCCGGTCTCGCCGATCGCCCGCACCTTCTCGTTGTCCGCCGCGAGCCGGGCGATCTCTTCGGCCCGCGCGTCATCGAAGCCGGCGGCCTCGGTCGGGTGGCAGCCAACCGTCGCAAAAACGCTCTCGTAGCGCTCGGCGGCCGCCAGCGCCAGCCTGTTCGAGTCGGCGTCGAGGCCGACGTTGAGCATCCGCTCCACCCCCGCCTCCACCGCCGCCGCGACGACCTCGGCCTCGGGCCGCTCGCAGAGAAAGATGTGGGTGTGGGAATCGATCACCGAGCCCAGCCTATCTCCGGTCTGCCGCGCCGGCGAAAGGCAGCGCAGGCCGAAGCGCCGCGCCACGGGCGATTGAGCCGGCCGCCGGATAGCCTTCCCAGCCGATGGGGGACTTCGCCGATTACGGCAACGAGATCTACGTTCGCGGGCTCGGCGGCGAGCTGCCCTCGATCCCGGTCTCGGTCGCAGACCTGGAGCGGTCCGCGGCGGAGGCGATGGACGAGCGCGCCGCTGCATACGTCTTCGCCGGGGCGGGCAGCGAGGGCACGATGGACGCCAACCGCGAGGCTTTTCGCCGGCGCCGGATCGTGCCACGGACACTTCGTGACATCACGGGCCGCGACCTCTCGTTGACGCTGCTCGGCACCTCGATGCCGGCGCCCCTGATGCTGGCGCCGATCGGCGTGCAGAAGGTCATCCACCCCGACGGCGAGCTGGCCACGGCTCGGGCCGCGGCCGCCCTCGGGGTGCCGATGATCGCCAGCACCGTCTCGCACTTCAGCCTCGAGGAAATCGCTGAGGCCGGCGGCGATGCGCCCCGCTGGTTCCAGCTCTACCTTCCCCACGACAGGGATCTCGCAGCCAGCTTCCTCAGCCGCGCCGAGGCGGCCGGCTACGGGGCGATCGTCCTCACCGTCGACACCTTCGTGCCCGGTTGGAAGCCGCGCGACCTGCAGCAAGCCTGGGTTCCCTACCTGCACGGAATGGGGGTGGCCAACTTCTTCGCCGATCCGGTCTTCCGCGCCGGGCTGGAGCAGCCGCCGGAGGAGGACGTCGGCGCCGCGACCGGCCACTTCCTCGGCATCCGCGGGAATCCCTCGCTCAACTGGGATGACCTGGAATGGCTGCGCGAGCAGACCCTGCTGCCGATCGTGATCAAGGGGATCCAGCATCCCGACGACGCGCGCGAGGCGGCGCAGCGAGGGGTCGACGGCATCGTCGTCTCCAATCACGGCGGTCGCCAGGTCGACGGGGCGATCGGCTCGCTCGACGCCCTGCCGGCGATCGCCGAGGCGGCGGGGGACGACCTGGCGATCCTCTTCGACAGCGGCGTGCGCAGCGGCAGCGACGTGATCAAGGCGCTCGCCCTAGGGGCCGACGCCGTCTGCCTCGGCCGCCCCTACGTCTGGGGCCTGGCGCTGGAGGGACAGGCCGGGGTCGAAACGGTGCTGAAGACGATCCTTGCCGAGTTCGACCTGACGATGGCGCTCTGCGGCTACACCAGCCCTGACCAGCTTGGTCCAAACGCGCTCTCAGAGGCACGATAGCCAAGAAGTGCAACGTTTTGTGGTCGCCATAGGACCGTAAAACGTTGCACCGGGCGGCAAGGCGCTCAGAGGTCGCGCCGGGAGAAAATCGCCGCGGAGAGGGCGAGCACGCCCAGCATGTAGAGGAAGGCCCAGGCGATCAGCTCGAATCCGGCGGCCTCGGAGCCGCCGAACGGTCCCAGCTGAAGGACCACGCCAGTCAATCCCGAGGTGTTCGAGATCAGCCCGTGCAAGCCGGCGGCGTAGAGGCCCTCGAAGGGCAGCGCCCAGCTGGCGGCGCGGCCGATCGTGTGCAGCGAGTCGGAGTTGATCGCGTGGCCGATCTGGGCCAGCAGCCCGGCGGTGAGGCCGGCGCCGAAGACCATGAAGACGACGATCCCCTGCGCCGTGACCGTGAGCAGGGTCGAGGCCAGCAGCGAGAGCGCGGCGATGATCGCGACGCCGAGAGCGAGCGCCAGCGCCGGACCGAGCAGGTGGTCGGGAGACCAGTGGCCCGTCGCCCGGGTTATCCCCCACGCGGCAAAGTAGACGACGACCACATAGGCGGAGGAGAGCATCGCGGCGCCGGCGAAGCGCGCCAGCAGCATCGTCGTGCGGCCGATCGGACGGACAACGAGCGGCTGCAAGAGCCCCGTCTCCGCGTCGCCGCGAACCACGCCCAGGGTGATGAAAACGGCCAGCACGGCGCCGAGGAAGAGTGTCGCGAACATCGCCAGGCCGAAGATCGTCGCCCCGGTGAACGCCGTCGGGTCGAGGATCCTCGCTTCCCCGGCGGCGAATTCGTTGACGTCGCGAAAGGCGAAGTGGGCGCCGAGGGCGTAGAGCGCGAGGAAGCCAAGGGTCAGCACCAGGACGGCAAGAAAGACGCGCCTGCGGATCCCCTCCTGGATCGAGAGCGCGATCACGGTCACGGCGGAGCGCAGCGGCGAGGGCCTCATCCGGTCTGCCCCCCGACCGCCTCGAGGTAGACCTCCTCGAGCGAGCTGTGGCGGACCTCGACCCGGTAGACCCGCTCGCCCGCGGCGACGAGCTCACTGACGATGCGCGGCGCGTCCTCACGGCCCGCGCCCTCAAAGACCCGGACGCCGGACTCGGTCTCGACCTCGACCCCGCCGGGGCCGGCGAGCTCCTCCGGCCTTCCCTCCTTGATCAGCCTGCCGCGAGCGATGATCGCGACCCGATCGCAGACCAGCTCGACCTCGCTGAGAAGGTGTGAGTTGAGCAGCACGGCGACGCCGCGGCCGCGCACCTCGTCGAGCAGGCCACGGACGATGCGCCGCCCGACCGGGTCGAGCGCGCTGGTCGGCTCGTCGAGCAGCAGCAACCGCGGGGAACCAACCAGTGCCTGGGCGATCCCCAGCCGCTGCTGCATTCCCTTCGACATCGCCTCGACCCGCTTGCCGGCGGCGCCGCCGAGGCCGACCAGCTCGAGCAGCCCGGCACGCTCGGCGGCGCCGCCCGAGGAACCGACGAGCCGCTGGTGCAGCCCCAGCAGCTCCTCGGCTGAGCACCAGCCCGGAAAGCGGAAGAGCTCCGCCAGGTAGCCGAGCGCGGCTCGCGCCGGCGGTGTGCCCGCCGGCTTGCCAAGCACCTCGGCGCGGCCCTGGCTGGGCCGGACCAAGCCGCAGGCGATCTTGGTCAGCGTCGACTTGCCGGCGCCATTGGGGCCGAGCAGGCCGAGCAGCTCGCCCGCCCCTACCTCGAGGTCGATCCCCGCCAGCGCCTCCTGCCCCCGGTAGCTCTTGCGCAGACCGGAGATCGCGAGCACCGGCGCGTCCATCAGGTCGGCGGCTCGATCTTCGGGAAGAGCGCCGGGATCCGCTCGACGCTCTGGCCGCCCGGCCGCGATCCGAGCTCGGCCAGGCCGCGGCCCTCTTCGCCGAGCGCCGCGAGCAAGACATCACAGCTGCGCGGCAGGTAGGGGGCGAGCAGCAGCGTGGTCACCCGCAGGCCCTCGACCAGGTTGTAGAGGACCTCGTCGAGGCGCTCCGGATCGGCCTCGTCCTTGGCCAGCACCCACGGCTGCGTCTCCTCGACGAAGCGGTTGAGCCGCCGCACCAGCGCCCAGGCCACCTCCAGCGCCTGGCTCAGCTCGGCCCGGTCGAGCAGCTCGCGGAAGCGCGGCACGACCCCTTCGAAGTCCTCGGCGAGCACCGCGTCGACCGCAGCCTCGGGGACGACCCCGTCGCGGTAGCGCTCGACCATCGCCAGGACGCGGCTGGCGAGGTTGCCGAAGTCGTTGGCCAGCTCGGTCTCGTAGCGCGCCTCGAAGCCGGCGGTGGAGATCGAGCCGTCCTGGCCGAAGCTGACCTCGCGGAAGAGGTAGAAGCGCAGCGCGTCGGCGCCGAAGCGGTCGATCACCTCGAAAGGGTCGAGCACGTTGCCGAGCGACTTCGACATCTTCTTCTCGCCCATCAGCAGGTAGCCATGGATCGTCATCCGCCGCGGCGGCTCGAGGTCGGCTGCCAGGCAGAGGGCGGGCCAGATCACGGCGTGGAACTTGAGGATGTCCTTGGCCAGCACATGCAGGGAGGCCGGCCAGTAGCGCTCGGTCAGGTCCTCGCCGTCGCGGGCGAAGCCGAGCGCGGTGACGTAGTTGAGCAGCGCGTCGAACCAGACGTACATCCGCTGCTCGGGATCCCAGGGCAGCGGCAAGCCCCATTTCAGCGTCGGCCTAGAGAGCGAGACGTCCTCCAGCCCCCCTTTGATGAACGAGACCGCCTCGTTGCGGCGGAACTCGGGCACGACGAAGTCGGGGCGCTCCTCGTAGAGGCCTTCGAGCTGGGCCTGGAAGGCGGAGAGGCGGAAGAACCAGTTTTCCTCGCGGACCTTCTCGAGCGGGATCTCGTGGATAGCGCAGGTGTTGCCGGGACCGAGCTCCCGCTCGGTCTTGAAGTCGGCACAGCGCGGGCAGTACCAGCCTTCGTAGGTGCCCTTGCTGACCCAGCCGTTGTCGTAGACCCGCTGCATGATCTCGGCGACCTTCGCCTCGTGGCGCGGATCGGAGGTGCGGATGAAGAAATCGTTGGTCGCGTCGATGATCGGCCCCAGCGCCTCAAACTTCGCGGCGTTGCGATCGGCCAGCTCCTGCGGCGAGATCCCCTCCCGCTCGGCCGCCGTCTCGATCGGCTCCCCATGCTCGTCGGTGCCGGTGAGGAAGAAGACGTCCTCGCCGCGCTGGCGCATGTGGCGGGCGAGCACGTCGGCGGCCAGAGTCGAATACGCGTGACCGAGGTGAGGCTCCGCATTGACGTAGTAGATCGGGGTTGTGACGTAGTAGGGCATGTTTCCCGCCAGGCTATCCCCAGCCGGTGTGCCCGTGGCGAAGCAGATCAAGGACGCAGTGAGCGCCGCATGCTCTGCACGCAAGCGATCGACGACGCTGAGATGCGCAGCGCCACGGGCTCACCGGCGCGGCTCGCGGCCGGTCAGCGCTCGGTAGAGGTCGTTCGCGCGGGTGCCGGTCAACGCGGCGACGACGCTGGCGGCCGCGCGGGGGCGGGCGCCCGACTGGACCAGGTGACGCAGGGCGTCGACAGCAAAGCCGATGTCGTGGTCATGATCGCCGGAGGCGGCCGGGCCGATGACCAGGACGATCTCGCCCTTGACGTCGCCGCGAAAGCGCCGGGCCAGTTCGGAGAGCGAGCCGCGGGCGACCTCCTCGTGCATCTTGGTCAGCTCGCGACAGACCGCGGCCGGGCGTTCCGGGGCGATCGCCGCCAACGCCGCCAGCGACTCCCCCACCCGTCGCGGCGACTCGAAGGCGACCACGGTCTCGGCCGAGCGCAGCACGCGCTCCATCTCGCCGGAGCGCTTTGGCAGGAAGCCCTCGTAGCGCCAGCGGTCGGTCGGCAGCCCGGACGCGACGAGGGCCACCGGCACCACCGAGGGGCCCGGCAGCACGGTGACGTCGAGGGCGCGCTCGATGCAGCGGTGGATCAGCTTGTAGCCCGGATCGGAGATCGCCGGCATGCCGGCGTCGGAGACCAGCGCGACGGTGTCACCGCGCTCGATCCGCTGCGCCAGCTCGGTCGCCCGCGCCGCTTCGTTGCCCTCGTGGTTGGAGACCAGCGGCGGCGCCGGGCGGATGCCGAGCTTGTCGAGCAGGCCGCCGGTGCGGCGGGTGTCCTCGCAGGCGATCCAGTCGGCGCTGACCAGGGCATCGCGGACGCGCGGGGTGACGTCATCGAGGTTGCCGATTGGGGTCGGGCAGACGATCAGGTGTCCCGGCATCAGCCCTTCTCCTGTTGAAGCTCGATTCGCGCCATCGCCGCCGCGCCGATCATGCCGGCATCGGCGCCGAGCTCTGCGGCCACGACGGGAACGCGCTTCATCGGCGGCAGGGCCCGCTCCGCGAGCACCCGCCGGGCCGGGTCGAGCAGGAGATCGCCGGCCGCGATCACGCCGCCGCCGATCACGAAGACCTCGGGCTCGAAGATGTTGGCGAAGCTGGTCAGGGCGACGCCGAGCCGCGAGCCGATCAGGTCGAAAACTTCACGCGCCGTGGCGTCGCCCGCCAGCGCCGCCTCGGTGACCGCCTTGCCGTCGATCTTCTCCCCGCCTGCGAGCATCGTCCCCAGCGCCGATCCCGGCTCGCGTTCCGCGGCCGCTCGCCCCTCACGGCCAAGCGCGGTGCCGGAGGCGAGCGCCTCGACACAGCCGCGCCCCGGGCAGTTGCCCTGGCAGGGCGGGCCGTCGGCCTCGATGACCGTATGACCAAGCTCGGAGCCGGCCCCGGTCGAGCCCCGGTAGACCTCGCCGCCAAGGATCAGGCCGCCGCCGATACCGGTGCCGATCGTCAGCATCACCGCGTTTTCGGCGCCGCGCGCCGCGCCGTAGAGATGCTCTGCCAGGGCGGCGACGGTGGCGTCGTTGTCGACGAAGGCGGGCAGGCCTGTGCGCTCGCGAACCAGATCGCGAATCGGCACGTCCTCCAACGGCAGGTTGACCGCCGAAACCGCGATCCCTTTGTCGTGGTCAATCGTCGCCGGGATGCCAAGGCCGACCGCGGAGGCGCCGGGACGTTTCCCCTGCGCCTCTTTGATCTCGCGGACAAGAAGCGCAACCAGCTCGTCCTCCGTCTGCCCAGTTGAGGCCTCGCGACTCTCCCAAAGCACATTTGATCCTGGATCGAGGACGCCCAGCAGCATCTTGGTGCCGCCGAGGTCAACTCCGATGATTTCCCTGGCATCGACCGACATCTTTGAGAGTCTCTCTGAAAATCGGCGTCTGCGGCTGGCGAGCGCCGGACCAAGCGGAGCAAGGACGCAGGGAGGCCGAATAGCAGCGCTATTTGGCCGACTGAGGACGCAGCACCGCGCCGGTCCGCCGCCGCCAGACGCGGGCGAGGATTTTCAGAGAGACTCTCACTTTTTCATGGCCGACAATGGCGAGCAGCAGCCCTCTGGGCCGCCCGAGTACAAGGTCTACCGGTCCCGGAAGGGCCGCTTGTCAGGGTTGCGGTCCCCCGATCTCTCAGGCCTCAGAGAGCGGGCGCCGCGCGCGCCGAAGTGGTGGCGACGCGATAAGGGGGAGAAGCCCGAGCGCAGCGGGCCACCGCGGCGCTGGAGCGGCAAGCGGGTGCTCAAGTGGGTAGGGATCGCGGCGCTGGGATGGATCCTGCTCAGCTTCCTGGCCTTCGCCGTCTCCGCCCAGTTGCAATCGTTCAAGCTCTCCGGCGAAGCCAAGGACGCCCTGCACGGCAACCCCTTCCTGCTGCCCAGCGCCCAGACGATCCTCGTCCTCGGCACCGATGCCCGGCCACCCGACACCAAGGAGCCCGGCGCCCCTCACTCGCAGAAGTGCTTCGAACAGCAGTCGCACGGCGACGCACCGCACGACCGCTGCGAAGCCGGCGAATACCGGGCCGACACGCTGATGCTGATCCGTGCCGGCGGCGGCGCCTTCCGCAAACTCTCGATCCCGCGCGACAGCTACGCCGAAATTCCCGGTCAGAGCCCGACGAAGATCAACGCCGCCTACTCCTTCGGCGGCGCCAAGGCGCAGATCGAAGCGGTTGAAAACTTCCTCGACGTCCAGATCGATCACGTCGCGATCGTCGACTTCACCGGCTTCGAAGACCTGATCGACGCCGTCGGCGGGGTCACGGTCAACGCCCCGCACAAGCTCTGCGCCGACATCTCCGGCGGCGCCGGCGGCGGCCAGGGCGGCGTCTCGCTGCGCCTGCACAAGGGCGAGAACACGCTCGACGGCGAAAAGGCGCTCGCCTACTCGCGCGTGCGCGAGCCCAGCGAATGCCCCGGCCCCGGCAAGAGCGCCTACTCCTTTCCCTACAGCGACTTCCAGCGCGCCCAGGCCCAGCAGCGGGTGATCAACGGGATCAAGGACCGGCTCACCGATCCGCTGCGCCTCCCTTACAACTTCATCCACGGCCCGATCATCGGCTGGGAGGCGCCAAAAGCCTTCGTCAGCGACATGGGCTTCCTGACGATGCCGCAGCTGGTCCTCTCCGCCGCGATCGGCGGCAGCGCGCCCACCGACGTGCTCTGCGCCGGCGCCAACTCGGGCTGCGGCGAAGGCCCGGAAGGCAGCGTCGAAGTGCCCGAGGCGACCCGCCGCCGCGCCGTCAACCGCCTGCTCAACGGCTGACCAGCTCACGCTTCCGACTTTGACCACACCAGAGGTGGGTCAATGTCGGCTACTCGCTTGCCGTCGAGGCCTTCGGCTTGGAGTCGCCGGAGGAGTTCGAGTCGCTCGATTTCGACTCGGAGCTCTTCGAGTCGCCGGAGCCCTCGCTGGAGCCCTTCGAGTCGCCTGACCCCTCCGAGGCGCCACCGTTGGCGCCCTTCTTCTTCTTGCCGTAGTCGGTGTTGTAGAAGCCGGAGCCCTTGAAGTGGACCGCTACTGGATGCAGGACGCGCACCGCGGGAGCGCCGCACTCCTGGCACTCGGTCAGGGCGTCGTCACTCATCTTCTGGATCACGTCGAAGACGTGCCCGTTCTCGCATTTGTACTCATAGATCGGCATCCGGCGGGCGATTATCGCAGCCGGGCGCGGCGGAGTCGCCGCCACGCACGCCCTGGAGACGGCGCCTCTATACGGTTCCCCCGTGGCAACCACCGAGGAGAATCGCCCGACCGAGGTCTCGATGGAGGAGATCGTCGCCCTCTGCAAGCGCCGTGGCTTCGTCTTTCCCTCATCGGAGATCTACGGCGGCCTCGGCTCGACCTACGACTACGGCCACTATGGAGTGCTGCTCAAGAACAACGTCAAGGCCGAGTGGTGGCGGGCGATGCTGCAGGAGCGCGACGACATCGTCGCCCTCGACTCGGCGATCCTCCAGCACCCGCGTGTCTGGGAGGCCTCCGGTCACCTGGAGGGCTTCACCGACCCGCTCGTCCAGTGCCTCGGCAAATGCAAGAAGCGCTGGCGCGAGGACCATCTGCGCGAGGCTGTCGAAGCCGAAGGGGGCGACCCGGGCGCCGAGCTGCGCTGCCCGGAGTGCGGCGGCGAGCTCTCCGAGCCGCGCCAGTTCAACCTGATGTTCGAGACCCACGTCGGCCCGGTCGCCGGCGAGGGCTCGGAGGTCTATCTGCGGCCGGAGACGGCGCAGGGGATCTTCATCAACTTCAAGAATGTGATGGCCTTCGCCCGCAAGAAGCCGCCCTTCGGCATCGCTCAGATCGGCAAGTCCTTCCGCAACGAGATCACGCCGGGCAACTTCATCTTCCGCACCCGCGAGTTCGAGCAGATGGAGATGGAGTTCTTCGTCCCGCCCTCTGACGCCGACCGCTGGTACCGCGAGTGGATCGAGCTGCGCGAGCGCTGGTACACCGAGCTCGGCATCCGCCCCGAATTCCTCCGCGTCCGCCCCCACGACGCCGACGAGCTCTCCCACTACTCATCGGGCACCAGCGACGTCGAGTACCTCTTCCCGATCGGCTGGTCGGAGCTGGAGGGGATTGCCAACCGAGGCGACTTCGACCTCACCCAGCACGCCAAGTTCAGCGGCGAGAAGCTCGAGTACTTCGACCAGCAGAGCAAAGAGCGCTACGTCCCCCACGTGATCGAGCCGGCAGCCGGCGCCGACCGCGCCACCCTCGCCTTCCTGGTCGACGCCTACGAGGTCGAGGAGATCGAGGGCCGCCAGCGCACCGTGCTTCGCCTCCACCCCCGCCTCGCCCCCAACAAGGTCGCGGTCCTCCCCCTCGTCTCCAAGGAGGGCATGCCCGAGAAGGCCCGCGAGATCTTCAAGGAGCTGCGCGCCCGTATGCCCGCCGAGTTCGACGAGGGCGGCTCGATCGGCAAGCGCTACCGCCGCCAGGACGAGATCGGCACCCCCTGGGGCATCACCGTCGACCACCAGACGATGGAGGACGACACGGTCACCCTCCGCGACCGCGACTCGCTGGAGCAGACGCGGGTCCCGATCGCGGGCTTGGCCGATGACCTGGCCGCCCGCCTGAGCCAGTCATGGCGCAGCCCCAAGCTGGGCTGAGCATTCGCGCCGAGCCTCGGCCCTTTCGAGCCCGATAGTCGGGCGCTTGCTCAATTCGCCCCCTCGGCCTCCTTGCCGCCCACTTTTCGCAGCGGCTCCATCCGCGCCATCGACCAATCTCGCACGCTCTCAGCGAGCTCAGCGATCTGCGCATCCGTCCAGGGTTTCCGCAGATAGAAGGCGAGAATGATCGCCGCCGGCCGTCGATCGTCGCGGCCGTCATCCGGCGCCTCGTCCTTCACCTGTTCTTCGATGAACTCGCAAAGCTCCGGACTGCCCTCGCCAAGTGGCATCTCGGCTCGCTCGACCTCGGGCATGGTCGAAAATGCCCACGCTGCTTGGCGTTGCTCATCGTCGCTCCCAGCGCCCAGCCACTGGCCGAGGAGGGCGCGCAGGCCCCGGCCGCGATCCTCGACCCGGACCGCATCGATATCCCCCAGCCAGGCAAGCGCCCAGGTTGCCGCGTAGGCGACGGCCGGCCTGCCCGTCTCGCACAGCGCGATCAGCTTGGTGGACCATTCCGACATGACCCGCCATGCGTCCTGGTCCTCCATCGAACTCGACCTGTAGAGCGATTTCTTGAAGACGAGCTGCATCACGCAGAGCGCGGCTTCCGCTGCCTCGACCTCGCTCTCTCCGTCCAGCTTGGCTGTGAGCCACTCGATCGCCTCAGCCTCGTCCATGCTGCTCCAGCGCCGAAACGCGACCAGCATGTATGTGCTCGCGAAATCAATGAAGTTGGGGTCTTCGTCGTCGAAATAACACTCCCTGACGGCTTCCTCGAAGACGTTGCCGTACTTGCCCTCGACGATCTCGCCGAGCAGGTTGTCCGCCTCGAGTCGCTCGCGGTTGGTGGCACTGGCGCGGGCGGCCCTGGCGACAAGCGCGGGAGAGAGCTGAACCTCGTCCGCAAGGGCCCTGCCAAGCAGCTGCATGATCTGACCCGCGTCAACGTGGGTCCCGGAGCTGTCCGGCGATTCGATCAGTTCCAGCATCCTCGAGACGACCTCCCCGGCGGCACGGCCAGCGCGAACATTCGCAAGCGCGATGACTTCGAACCAACGTGCATCGGAGAGGTGCGGCTGGAGCTGATCGATCAGCCGATCGTCATCGGTGCGGTCCCTGTAGAACCCCTCGACGAGGGCGACGGCGGCCAGATACTCCTGAAACGTCAGGTGGCGGAACTCATAGACGGGCACGAGCACGCCGTTTTCCTCGTCGTGGCCCGTCATGATCAACAAGCTGCTGCGGGACTCGATCTCCTCGACGAACTGCCCAACTGAGATCCGCGCAAAGCTCAGTATCTCGGGCATCTGCTCTCTCGCTTCGGTGAGCAGATCAGCGAGGGTCGTCGCCGTCAGGCTTTGCCGCCCACGCGCCGTGAGCGAGTGCGCCACGAACGCGAGCTGTGGAATCGCCTCTTCACGATCGATCGGATCGTGCGCCTCGACGTTCCACGTCATCAGGAGCACTTCGATGGCCTTCTCGTAGAGGAGCGTCCGCTTGCGAGGGAGGTCGCCAACCCAGCGCTTTACCAGCAGCAGCGTCGTCAGCAGCAGAGGATTCCGGGCGAGACGCTTGACTCGATCCGTGGCGATGATCGTTTCGGCCAGCTGACCGGCTTCCTCGGCGACCGCCTTCGTTTGACCGACCACAGTCGCGTGCCAAGCCTTGGTCAGCGCCGTGATGTCCTCGTCGTCGAACTCCCCCAGCTCGTACCACTCGCACATCGACGAGACAGCGCCCCCGACCAGGCGAAAGCCGGCCTCGCGCGAGGTGAGGATCAAGGACGCATTTGGATAGGTCGAGAGGAAGGTCCGCAGCTGAAGCACGAAGGCAAGCCGGTCGCCGGGATCGGATATCTCGTCGAGGCCGTCGACCAAGAGCAGCACCGAGCCGTGCACGAGGGAGGATCGAAGCAGCTCGTTGAACCCCGAGCCGTGCTCCGGGAACTCGCCCCGCTCCGGTATGCGAGCGAGAATGTCGAGGATTGGGTCGCGACTTCCCTTGCCCAGCGATCTGCAGCGGATGAAGATCGGCAGCCACTGGGTGTCAGGCAGATCGTCCGCGACCTTCTTACGATGCTCTTCGCTTGCGTAGGCGACAGCGAGCCGCTTGACCAGAGTTGACTTGCCGGCGCCAGGCGCGGCCAGGATCGCCAGGCGCGACTCCCGGCTCAGCACAGTTCCCACCGACTCCGGCAGCGCCTCCCCTTTGACGAATTCACCCGGCGTCGTCAGCGGATCGTCGAAAACGTCCTGCCCATCGGCCTCCAGTGAAGTCCGATGGGCGCCGGCGGCCCTTTGCCGACCCTCTGACGCGGGAACAACTTTGACCGGGACGTAGAGGTCCTCGAGCGCAATTCGCCTCGCCCCCGCCTCCTCATCCGCCGGCAGGCCCTCGAGGGTGATGTCCCCGAGCTCGGTCAGCAGGTAGTGGAGGTAGGCGGCCTTTGCCTCGCTCACTTCCTCCGCGCCGACGACGCCGGATGGCGGCAGGTACTCGAGCTGCTCGAGGGAGCCTCCGACCTCGCGGTCGGCCTCGACCACCCTCGCCGCGAGCTCTGCCGCCAGGGCTTCCCCATCGGCGTGAATCAGCCCGAAGTGCGTCGCCTGACGATTCGTGCCGTATTCGCACAGCCACAGCCATCCCAGCTCGTGAGCAAGCAGCTTGGGCGGGCGCTGAAGCGTCAGCACGCCACACTGGTGCGCCAGCCTGCCCGCGGCCTCACAGGCGATCTCTGGCGATACCACCATCCCCCCCGCGACAAGCTCCCGCTCCACACCGTCGCCATCCAGCAATACGAAGCGCTCGCCGCCCGGCTCCGACTCCTGCTCGACCGCCGACTCCCTGAAGCCACTGAGCGAGACGAAATAGCCCTGAACGGTCTCTTCCGATGCCTGCGCCTCGAGTTGGAGAACGCCCGCGAACTTGTTGAGGTCATTGCCGCCTATCGGTTCGCCACTCGCCTTGCACTCGCCGATCGCCTTCTTGGGCTCCAGCCGATGACGGGCCTTGATGTCTATCTCCCGGCCCGTTTTGTGAATGTTGAGCCGAACGTCCTGGTAGCCGAGAGCGAGAAAGACGTCGCGGACCAGCCTGGCGAAGAGGTCCCCTTTCTCGTTCGCCTCAGCGGCGAGAATTCTCATGATCAAGACCCTGCTGGATCGCCGATCGCGCTAGCGCCGGAGAAGCGCTACTCGCCGCCCTCGATCAGGCCGATCACGTTGCCCTCCGGGTCGGTGAACTGGCCCAGGACCATGCGGCCCATGATCGTCTCGGGACCCATCACGCGGCTGCCGCCGAGGGACTCGGCCCTGCTCAGAGCCTCCTCCACGCTGGGGACTTCGACGTAGAAGGTGACGTGGCCGTCGTAGCCCTCCGGGCCCTGGCCGATCCCGCCGCCGAGGCCGATGCCTTCGGCGTTGCTGTTGGCCTCGCGGTCGACCAGGCCGTATTTCATCTCGTTGCTCGCGTCGACGTTCCAATCGAAGAGCTCGGCGTAGTAGCGCTGCAGCTTCTCGCCGTCCTTGCCGATCACCTCGAAGTGGACCACTGGCTGTCCCATCTCGCCTCCTCTGGTTGAGTCGTGCGCCCGTTCAGGCCTTCGCCATGAACCGTTCCACATCGGCGGCATCAGCGGCGAGTGCCGCATCCGCCTGCTTGCTGATGCGGGAAAGGGGCTCGATCGTGACCTTGCCGCGGGCGAGCCGCCAGGTCGCGGCGGCGCGACCCTCGACCAGGGCGAAGGGACGGAAGATCCCGTTCATCGTCACCAGATGGGTGTGCGGACCCAGGACGCGCTCGCGCGAGGTCCAGCCGAGCAGGAGCGGATCGAAAGCGCCGAGCAGCCGTGGGCCGGGCACCTCGGCGGCGGGCGGGCGGGCGGCGAGGTGGACGAGGCCATCGTCGCGCTCGACCAGCTCGCCGGCGATGGCGGCGAGCCCGGCGCGGGCGTCACGCAGCGGCAGCCCAGCCCACCTGGCGAGGTCCCGATCGTCCGCCGGGGCATGCCCGACCAAGTAGCGCCGAGCCAGCTCCGCGAGCGCCGCGTCACGGTCGACTTTGGACTGCCTTCCGAGCCAGTCGCGGACCAGGACGTAGGCGTGCTCCTTGCCGACCATTGGCCCGCGCACGATCGTCCCCTGCACCGCCGCGAGGAAGAGCAGGTGGATCAGCGCCTGGCCGGCGGTGGGCACACCGGCCGCATCGAGCCGGTCACGGAGCTGCTGACGGGTCAGCGGTCCCTCCTCGCTCAAAGCGCGCTCGATCGTCTCCACGGCTCGCTCACCCTGGGCGGCCGGAACTCCCTCCTGGCGCAGGCGACGGGCACATGAGGTGTGCAGAGGCGGCGTGGTCAGGGCCTGCAGCCAGGGGTAGTCCTCGCTGCGCACGAGGTGCAGCGTGCCCCGGTTGAGCCAGGTGATCAGCAGCGAGCGCTCCTCGGTGAGCGCCCGGTCGACGTCGGCGGCAGTCAGACCCTCGCTGCGGGCCCGCACCGCCAGGCGCGCGCCCCGCGGGTCCTGGCCCTGCACGGCAAGCAGGCGCTCGGCGACGGCGGCGGGGTCGCGCGACGGCGCGCCGGCCAGGCCCTGGGCCGCAAACCGTTCGGCGTAGATCGAAGCGCTCGGCGCTATTCGACTTTGAGCAGGTCGATTACGAAGATCAGCGTTTCGTTTGGGCCGATTTTCGGTGGTGAGCCGGCCGGACCGTAGGCGAGGCTGGCAGGAATTACCAGCTCGCGGCGGCCGCCTTCCTTCATCCCTTCAACGCCCTGGTCCCAGCCTTTGATCACTTCGCCGCCGCCAAGTGTGAAGGGGAACGGTTCGTTGCGGCTCCACGAGGAGTCAAATTCTTTTTCCGTGTCGAAGCCAACGCCGACGTACTGAACCGTGACTTTGTCGCCGGATTTAGCGGCGGCGCCACTGCCTTCGACGATGTCCTTGTAGGCAAACTTTTTCGGCGAGACACCTTGAGGCACGGTGACTACGGGCTTCTTGCTCGTGTCGGTGTTGCTCGCTTCGGCCGCGCTGCCCGATTCCGTCGATTCGCTCGAGGAATCGCTGCCTCCGCCACAACCGGCGACGGCAATCGCAAGGGCAGCGCAGAGAGCCAGTATCAATGCAGGCAACTTCATCGAGTGGATCCTACGCAAGCCCGGCGACAGAGGACGAGCGCCTCAGCGCTTGCCGGAGATCGCGTCCCAGGCGCGGCGGAAGAAACCGGGGCGCCCACCGACGAGGTCGGCAGGGTTGACTGAGACCGAGCCGGGGTTGGCGCCCGGGGCAGGCAGGCTCGCGGCCTGCTCTGCGTCGATCTTCAAGACGATCCCCCGCTCGTGGATATCGCCGACCTCCGGCGCATCGACGAAACGGTGGCCACCCGGTCCGGCGGTGGTGTCGAAGATGACCCCGTCGAACATGTCGAGATTGGGCGCGGAGAGAACCCGCACGACCCGGCCCAGCTTCTCGCCGTCGCTCGAGTAGACCGGCACCCCTTTGTCTACCGCGAGGTAGGAAGTCGGCTCGCCAAGGTCCTCCATTGCCACGACCCTACAGAACCGCGTTTTCATCCCCACCCTTAGACTTCTGATCAGGGAGATGGGACTGAATCTGGCATCGCTGCTGACTGAGAGCGCCAAGCGGGTGCCCGAGAGCCCTGCCATCCGCCTTGGCGAGACCGAGCTCAGCTACGCCGAGCTAGACGAGCGCAGCGCCCGGCTTGCCTCATTGCTGGTCGAGAAGGGGATTGCGCCGGGCGACCGGGTCGGCGTGATGCTGCCCAACGTCCCGGAGTTCCCGATCGCCTACTACGGGGTGCTGCGAGCGGGCGGCATCGTGGTGCCGATGAACGTGCTGCTGAAGCGGCGCGAGATCGCCTTCTACCTCGAGGACTCCGGAGCGGATCTGCTGCTCGCCTGGCACGGCTTCTGCGCGGAGGCACGGGAGGGGGCTGCCGACGCCGGTGCGGAGCTGATCGAGGTCGAGCCGGCGGCCTTCGCCTCGATGCTGGCCGAGCAGGAGCCGGCTCCCAACCTCGTCGACACCGCCGAGGACGAGACCGCGGTGATCCTCTACACCTCGGGCACGACCGGCAAACCGAAGGGCGCCGAGCTGACCCACCTCAACCTCTTCCGCAACGCCGACGTCTCCAGCCGCACCACCTGCGAGGTCGGCGCGGGCGACATCGTCCTCGGCGCCCTGCCGCTCTTCCACTCCTTCGGGCAGACCGTCGGCATGAACGCCTCGCTGAAGGTCGGCGCCTGCCTCACCCTGGTGCCGCGCTTCGATCCCGCCGAGGCGCTGGAGACGATGCAGCGCGACGGCGTCACCCACTTCTACGGCGTGCCGACGATGTTCGGCGCGCTCTTGCACCACCCCGAGCGCGAAAGCTTCGACACCTCCTCGCTGCGCAACTGCATCACCGGCGGCGCCTCGATGCCGGTCGAGGTGCTGCACGGCTTCGAGCAGGCGTTCAACGCCAAGGTGCTCGAGGGCTACGGCCTCTCCGAGACATCGCCGGTCGCCTGCTCCAATCACCCCGACGAGGAGCGCAAGGCCGGCTCGATCGGCACCCCGATCGAGGGGGTCGAGATGCAGCTCGTCGACGAGGACGACAACCCCGTCGCCCAGGGCGAGGTCGGCGAGGTCGTGATTCGCGGTCACAACATCATGAAGGGCTACTGGCAGCGGCCCGACGCGACGGCCGAGGCGATGCGCGGCGGCTGGTTTCACAGTGGCGACATGGCCCGCACTGACGAGGATGGCTACTTCTACATCGTCGACCGCAAGAAGGACATGATCATCCGTGGCGGCTACAACGTCTATCCGCGCGAGGTCGAGGAGGTGCTCTTCGAGCACCCGAAGATTCGCGAAGCTGCCGTGCTCGGCGTCCCCCACGACGAGTGGGGCGAGGAGATCGGCGCCGCGGTGGTTCTCCACGACGGTGAGGAGCTCGCTCCCGAGGAAGTCAGCGCCTACGTCAAGGAGCGAATCGCCGCCTACAAGTACCCCCGCCTCGTCTGGTTCCTCGACGACCTGCCCAAGGGCCCGACCGGCAAGATCCTCAAGCGCGAGATAGCAGCTCCGCTGCCCCAGAAGTCACCTTCCCGTTGATCAGAATCGACTGATTAAAATCAGTTGTTCTCTGATACCGGTGGGGCCCGAGGGAGGGGTCCTGCCCGATGCAAGGAGGACCGATGAAGAGACTCACCGCACTTGCCTGCGCGCTTTGCGCCTGCGCCGCGTTCATGGCCGCCACCCCGGCGAGCTCGCTGGCACAGGACCCGATCCTTTTCGTCCACGGATACCTGGAGAGCTCGTCGCTGTGGAAAACGATGATCTCGCGCTTCGAAAAAGACGGCTACGCGGCCTCGTCGCTGAGCGCCTACAGCTACAACACTTCGCAGTCGAACAAAGTCGACGCTGAAAAAGAAGTCAAATCGCACGTCGAAAGCCTGCTCAAAGCGACCGGTGCGACGAAGGTGGACATCATCGCCCACTCGATGGGAAGCCTCAACAGCCGCTGGTACATCAAGTTCCTCGGCGGCGAATCGAAGGTCGACGACTGGGTCTCGCTGGGCGGGCCGAACCACGGCACCGAAACCGCCAATGCCTGCTTCAGCACCTCCTGCGTGGAGATGCGGGTCGGCTCGACCTTCCTCAAAGAACTGAACGCGGGGGACGAGACGCCTGGCGCTGTCAACTACGGCACGTGGTGGGTCGCCCTGCGACGAAATCATCAATCCCGACTCGAGCGTCGCGCTCACGGGCGCGACGAACACTGAAACCGCCTGCATCTCGCACACCGCTTTGACGACCGACGAAACGGTCTACAAACAGGTTCGCGAATTCGTCAAATAGGCATCCGCGGCGCGATCCTGGCTGCCCAGCCAGGATCGCGCTAGGCTCCTCCTCTCGGCAGCGCAACAGCAAAGGAGCGAGATGAGCGTCGCATCGCAGAGCCTGATGGACAACGTCACCTACGAGGACCTCTACAAGCGCTGGGAGGGTGGCAACTGGAGCGCCTACGACATCGATCTCTCCGCGGACAAAGCGGGCTGGGACGGCCTCAGCGACATCCAGCGGCGCTCGGCGATGTGGATCTACTCGATGTTCTTCTACGGCGAGGATCGCGTCGCCGACACTCTCGCGCCCTACATCACCGCCGCCCCGACCGAGGAGCAGTCCTACTTCCTCGCCACCCAGCAGGTCGACGAGGTTCGCCACTCGGTCTTCTTCCACCGCTTCTTCAAGGACGTGATCGGGGTCGGCGGCGACTCGATCCAGCAGACCCTCTCCGCCACGCTGCCGCAGCTCAACTGGGGCTACCGCGGCATCTTCGACCGTCTCGACGTGATGGCCGAGGAACTGCGCAAGGACCGCTCGCTGCCCAAGTACGCCCAGGCGATCACCCTCTACCACCTGATCGTCGAGGGCTCGCTCGCCCAGCCGGGCCAGCACTTCATCGAGGACTTCTTCTCCTCCGAAGACACGATGCCCGGCTTCAGCGCCGGCATGGCCAACGTCTCCCGCGACGAGCAGCGCCACATCGGCTTCGGCGTCAAGGTGCTCTCCGAGCTGCTCGCCGACGAGCACCCCGCCCACGAGGAATGCAAAGCGGCGGTGGTCGAGCTGCTGCGCGAAGTGCTGCCCTACGGCCCGGCGGTCTTCTACCCGCCCAACTTCGACCGCGAGTACACCGAGTGCTACGGCTTCTCGCTCGAGGACATCTTCGCCTTCGGGCTGAAACTGATCCGCCAGCGCTGGCGCACGATCGGCTACCCGACCGAGGAGATGCCGCCCGGCGTCTTCCCCTTCGACCCCGAGGCCTCGGCAGAGGAGGTCGCCCAGAACCAGGTCAAGCTGATGGAGGCGGGGATCCTCGGCCCGCCGGAGGCGACCCCTGAAGCCACGCCCGAGATGCAGCGCCTCTACTTCGACGTGGTCAAGCGCGCCGCCGACCCCAGGGCCGCCAACGGATCGAAGCTCGTCTACCAGTGGCGCTTCACCGACGCCGATCCCTGGCACCTCGTGCTCGACAACGGCTCGACCCGGGCCGAGCCCGGAGAAGCTCCCAACCCGACGGTGACGCTCGAGGCGAGCTGGGCCGACTTCGTCTCGACGAGCAAGCCTGATGCCAACCCGCTGAAGCTGGTACTTACGCGCCGCATCCGGCCGCGTGGATCGATTCGCGAGATCGCGCGGATGCGCAAGGTTTTCAACTAGGGAGCACGGGGAAGGTCGAGTGCCCCTCTCCCTGAGGCCGTTGCGCAGCAGGTCGTGGGCTTGGGCTCGAGGTGTTTCAGCTGAGCCTCATGGAGAGGGGCACTCGACCTTCCTGCGCAGCTAGCTAGTTGGCCCTTTGGGCCGCGTGAGCTTTAGCTGATCGGGGGGCGGGCGTCGGCCCAGGGACGCTCCGCCTCCAGCTGGGCGGCGAGGGAGAGGAGGGTTGCCTCGTCGCCCGGGCGGCCGATGATCTGGACGGCCAGGGGCATGCCGTCGTCGGCGAAGCCGGTGGGGACCGACATCGCCGGGTTGCCCAGGTGGTTCCAGGGGACGCAGTAGGGATAGAAGCGGCTCATGCCGAGCACGGTGCGCAACGCGCCCTTGCCCTCCCAGCGGCGGATCGGAATGGCGGTGCCGCCCATCACCGGAGTGATCAGCACGTCGAAGGAGTCAAAGAGCGCGTTGACCCGGGCGGCGTCCGATTCGCGGCCGTGCAGGGCACGCTCGAAGATCGCGTCGGGGATCGCCTTGCCGAGCCGGCCGAAGCCGCGTGTGCGCGTTTCCAGTCGCTCCGGGTGTGGAACTTCCTCGACGGTGTCGGCAACGCCGCGCAGGAAGCGCGGCGTGATGTTGTTGCCGATCCCGCCCCAGTCGGGGTCCCGCTGGGAGACCTCGTGACCGAGTGAGCGGGTCAGCTCGGCGGCGTCGGCGACCGCCTGCTTAACCACGTCCGAAACCTTTGGCGGAGCGGCGGCGCGAGGCGCAAGCGTCGACCAAGCGACCCGCAGCTTGCCGGGCGGCGTCTTCGCCGACTCGACGAAGGGGCGCTCCGGCGGCGGCGGCGCGCCTGGCTCCTGCGAGCCACCCGCCGTGATGTCGAGCCAAAGCGCCGTATCGAGCACGCTGCGACTGACGCAGCCATCGACGGCGAGCCCGTTCCAGTATTCGAGCGCCGGGGCCAGCGAGATCCGGCCCCGAGAGGGCTTTAGGCCGAAGAGACCACAGGAGGCGGCCGGCAGGCGGATCGAGCCGCCTCCGTCGCCGGCGGAGGCGATCGGCACCAGCCCTGCCGCCACCGCGGCAGCCGAGCCGCCACTCGACCCGGCCGGGCTGCGCTGCAAATTCCACGGGTTGCGGGTGACGCCGTAGGTGGCCGACTCGGTGAAGCCGCAGATCGCCAGCTCGGGCAGCAGGGTGAGCCCGACGACGATCGCGCCGGCCTCGCGCAGTCGCCGCACCATCTCGCTGTCGGCGCTGGCAGGCTCGGTGAAGGCATCGGTGCCATGCATGTTGATCTCACCGACAACGTCTGTTTCATCCTTGATCGCGATCGGCACACCCAGCAGCGGGCGCTCATCGCCACCCTTAAGCCGCGCTTCGGCCTGCTCGGCTTCAAGCAGAGCTTTCTCGCCCAACACCTTGCGAAAGGCATTCAGCTGCGGATCGATCCGCCCGATCCGGTCAAGACAGAGTTGAACGAGCTCTTTGGGGGACACCTCTCCGCCCCGCACCATCTCAGCCTGTCGGGCAGCTCCAGTAAAAGCAAGGTCGTCGCTCATGACATCACAGCGTATTCAGACCTGTCCCGGTAGGGGTGGAACGTCTTGTACTTTTTCGGCGCCAGCTTGAGGCGTCAGCAGATCCCGTTCCACCGAAAAGTTAAGTGGAACCCCGGGACAGGTCTCAGACCTCTGCCGGTTCGGGATTGGGCGCGCCGCTCTCGAAGCTGAGGTCGGGCAGGGCCCGATCGAGCCAGGAGGGCATCCACCAGTTCCAGCGGCCCAACAGCTTCATCGCCGCCGGCACGAGGATCAGGCGGACCAGGGTCGCGTCGAGGGCGATCGCCACCGCGCAGCCCAGTCCCAGCTCCTTGATCGAGGGCACCCCGGTCAGCACGAAGACCGAGAAGACCGCGGTCATGATCAGCGCCGCCGAGGAGATCGTCCGCGCGCTCGTCGAGAGTCCCTCGGCGACGGCGCGCTCGTTGTCGCCGTGCTCCAGGTAGCGCTCGCGGATGCGCGACATCAGGAAGACCTCGTAGTCCATCGAGAGGCCGAAGACGATGGCGAAGATCAGCGGCACGTTGATCGTGTCGAGCGCGCCCTGGCTTTCGAAGCCGAGCAGGTTGGAGAACCACCCCCACTGGAAAACCGCGACGAGAACGCCGAACGCCGCTCCGATCGAGAGCAGGTTCATCAGCACCGCCTTCAGCGGCAACAGCAGCGAGCGCAGCATCACCATCAGCACCAGGTAGCTGAGCGCTAGCACGAAGAGGACGATCTTCCACATCGAGCCGCTGATCTGATCCCTCGCATCCTGGCTGCGGGCTGTTTCGCCGCCGACGTCAACCGTCGCGATCCGGCTCAACTCGGTTCTCGGCACGACTTCCTCGCTTATCCGGGAGACCAGAGCGATCGTCGCGTCGGACTCGCTGGGGGTGCTCGGCGTCGCCTGGATCAGGACGTCGCCGCCGGAGAAGGCGGGTGGCGCGACCGAGCTGACCCCAGGCGTGGCGCCGACCGTGTGGACAAAGCTCGCGACCGCGGCCCGATCGGCACGAGCCAGCCGCGAGCTTTCGAAGGAGGCGACGATCTGCACTGGATCCGTCCCCCCGCCCAGCTGCGCGGAGGCAAGTTCATTGCCGACCCGCACGTCGCTGCTCTTGGGAAATTGGTTGAGCGCCTGGGTGCCGGTCTGGATCGAGAGCAGCGGGATCGCCAAGGTGAGCAGCACAGCGGAGACCCCGATCACGGCCCGCCACGGATGAGCCATCACGCGCGTTGTCCAGCGGACCCAGAAGGCCTCGCGGTCAGGGCGCTCGCCGCGGCGCCGGAAGACGCCGAGCACCTTGGCGACGATGCCGCCCGGGAGGACGCGGTCGCCGAGCATCGCGATCAGCGCGGGCAAGAGGGTGACCGCAGTCAGGATCGAGACGGCGACGACGGTCATCGCGCCCAGCGCCATCGAGCGCAGCGCCTGGTTGTCGACCATCCAGAGGCCGGCGAGGGAAACGATCACGGCGAGGCCGGAGAAGGCGACCGCCAGCCCGGAGGTGGAGAGTGCCTGGGCGCGCGCCGCCTGAGGGTCGCGGCCGCCCGCACGCTCCTCGCGATAGCGGGCGAGGATGAACAGGGAGTAGTCGATCGCGACGCCGATTCCGATCATCGAGGCCATGTTGGTGACGAAGACCGAGGTCTCGATCTGCTGTGAGATGAAGAAGATCAGAGCCCCGGTGACGATCACGCTGATGAAGCCGAGCGCCAGGGGCAGCGCGGCGGCGGCCAACGAGCCGAAGACGACGAGCAGGATGATCGCAACGATCGGGAAGCCGCCGCCCTCGGCTTTGGCGAGGTCGCTCTTGGAGAGCTCCTGCATCCCCGCCCAGATCGTCGGCTGGCCGGCGAGGAAGGTGGTGACGCCGGCGGTCGCGGCGCCGGGATCGAGATCTTCGCGCAGCGTCGCGGCGGAGTCGATCTGACGATCGGAGGACTGTTCGCTGTGCAGTGGCAGCAGCGCCGTGCCCTGGCGCCGAAGGGCAAGCTCCGCGCGGTGCGCCGTAGCCGGCGGCAGGGTCACTTCGTCGAGCTTCGCGACGGCCCTGCGCACGCGATCGACCGCGGCGCTGCGAGCAGCCTGGCTGGCGCCAGCCTGCGCTTGCAGCAGCACCGTGATGCCCCCAGCCTTGCTGCCGAAATCGTTCTTCAGGGAGTCGCTGACCGCCTTCGACTGGCTGCCCGGGACGTCGAATCCACCGCCGGTGAGGTGATCGGTCTGGTGCGAGGCAATCGGCAGGGCGACGGCGAGAACGACCAGCCAAGCCGCCACGACCCAACGGCGGCGGCGGCCGAGAAACCCTGCAAGTTGAACCATGAGCTCACGCATTGGCTGGTTGGCCAGCCTTTCGGACAAACGGCCAGGCGTCTGTGAAGGGCGTCACTTTGGACCGCCGGAGCGGCCGCTACTCGTCGATCAGGAGGTAACGCCCGGATGCGGCAGCGACCGCCAGCCCACCGCTGATGTCCCGCTCGGTATCGGAAAGCGCCTGCAGGGCAAAGCCGTCGGCGACGGCGAAGAGGTAGGAGACGATCTCCTCCGCGTCGTGGCGCAGGCTGAGCACTCCCTCCCGCTCCTTCGCCCGCAGCACCTCGGCCACGTGCGAGCGGGTGCGCTCGAAGAGCTGGCCGACCTCGTGCTGAATTTCGGGGTTGCGACGGCCGGCGCTGAAGAGCTCATAGAGGAGCAGGAAGAAGGCCGGCTCGTTTTCGATCAGGTCGGTGAGGCTGGCGAGCAGGACGTCGATCACGTCGTCGACCGTTTGCGCCTTGGCCAGAGGTTCGTCGAGGCGCGCCACGCGAATCTCGGCATCGCGTCGCACCACCTCGACCAGCAGCCGCTCCTTGGTCCCGAAGTAGTAGTGAAGAAGGCCGCGACTGACGCCCGCCTCGCGGGCAACGTGCTCGAAGGTCGACCCCGCCGCGCCTCGCTTGGCGACGCTGAGCCGCATCGCATCGACGATCCGCTGCGCCTTCTCGCCGCTCAGCTCCCGCTGCTTGGTCGCCGCCTCCATGAAGTCAGTCTACGAGGCCAGGGCGGATAGATGAGCGGCGTCGATTGGCATATGCCAATCGACGTCCGTCATCTAGCTGCCGTTGATAGACGTGCTGCTCGTGTACTCGAACTCCTCCTCGGCGCCGAAGAGAGCGTCGAGCACGGTCTTGCGGGCGTCCTCGCTGACGATCAGGGCGACCACCGCACCGACGATGGCGAGCATGACCATGCGGCCGAGGCGGCTCTTCTTGCGCCTCTTCGGCGCCCGCAGCTGCTCGGAGGCGTCGCGCAGGTTCTCGGCGGCGGTGCGCAGGTCGCGCTGCACCTTCTTGTCGCTGGTCACCGCCTTGACGGCGCTGCCGTTGCTGGTGACCCTGCCGTAGGCGCCGCGTGCCGCCTCGAAGGCGTTCTTGAGACTCTCGCGCAGGTCATCGTCTTCGACGAGGCGCTGCACGTAGGGGTTCTCGCGTGCGGTGGAATAAAGGTCGGCGGCCTGGGTCGCCCGTGTTTTGCTCATGCCTTCTCCTCGCTGGTATCTCCGGGGACGGTCAGGATAACTCGAAACGATCCCGCGTCACGGCGGGCTGATTCCGTCTAGGAGTACCCCGTTGGTGCGGAAGCCAAGCTTGGCTTGGCGGATCGTCCCCAGCCGCAGCGGCGCCAGGCCGCGGCCCAGGCGCGCGTAGCGACGCACATAGAGGCGACCGACCTGCTCGTAGCCGACCTGCTGGAACCCCGGGCCGAGCAGCCTGGCGGGGGGCGGTTGCGCCGGTCCGTCGGAGATGAAGTCGACTTCCCCGGCCCACCAGCGAAAGCCGTCGGAGGGCTGGACCTGGATCGAGCCGGTCGAGAGGTAGTAACGCAGCGAAGCCTCGCCGAGGGTCCAGGTGACCATCGCCCGCGGCACGGTCGGCTCGCCAATCGCGGCGGCGACGGCACTCCAGTCAGGGCGCTGCAGCGCCGGCGAGGTGTTTGCCCAGACCGAGAAGCCAAGCGAGTAGGCGACCAGCGCCGCGGCGAGGATCGTGCCGCCGCGACGGGCACGGCGCAGGGTGCAGCCTGCCGCGACGGCGACCAGCAGCGGCACCAGCGCCGGCAGCAGATTGCGGGCGAGGACGTAGTTCTTGTCCGGCGCCAGGAGGCCGATCGCGACCGGAACCACGATCGTCACCGCCGCGAGGGCGAGTGGAATGCCGGCCGCGCGTCGCTCTCGTCTCTCGCCACGCGCAAGGACAAGCAGCAGCGCCGCAACGGCGAGCAAGCAGGGCAGGGCAGCCAGGAGCGGATGCTCAGGGCGGGCGATGATGTCGCCCGTCTCCCCGAGCATGAAGGTGAGGCCCGTCTCCCAGAGCCGGTGACCGAGGCTGAGGTTGCCGATCCACTCCGCATGGCCGATCGACATCTGGTGGATCGCCAACGGCGCCAGCAGCAGCCCGGCCGCGGCGAGAATCCCGATGCCGGGAGTCGTCTCGCGACCCCGGCGGCGCAGCAGCCAAAGTGCCTCCGCGGCGATCGGGAAGGCGGCGAAGTAGTGGGTGGCGAGCGCCAGCGCCGAGGCGATTCCCCAGGCGATGAAGTCGCGGCGGCGGCCCCGCTCCAGCGCCCGCAGGAAGTAGAGCAGCGAGAGCGCGGTGAGCAGCGCGAAGAGGGCGTAGGCGCGGGCCTCCTGCGAGTACCAGACCAGCATCGGATTGACGGCGACCAGCGCGGCGGCGACGATCCCGGCGCGCCGTCCGCTCAGTTGTGCGCCGAGCATGAAGGCGACGGGGACGGTTGCGATGCCGGCCAGGGCTGAGACCGAGCGCAGCCCGGCCTCGCCAGTGCCGGTCACCTGGGTCCAGAGCCAGGCCAGGGCGTAATAGAGCGGCGGCGCGGACTCGCTGAAGCCGACCGCGTCCATCGCGTGCCAGAAGCCGTCGCGGAGGATGCGGCTGGCGGTGACGATCTCGTCGTGGTGGTAGCTCTGCGCGCCGATCGTCGCGAAACGCAGGGCGGCAGCGAGCGCCGTCAGGCCAGCGACGATCCAAAAGGTTCGCGAGCGAGAGCGGACCGCCTCGCCGACCGTCTCGCGATAGGTCGACAGGATGCCCCTGCCCAGCGCCCCAGCAGCCTCCATGCCTCAGGCCAGGGCCGCTTCGATCGCCTTCGAAACCTCGCCCACGTAGACGAACTCCAGCTCGCTGCGCTCGTGCTCCGGGATCTCCACCACGTCGCCTTCGTTTCGCTCCGGCACCAGCACCCGCTTGATTCCAGCCCGCTGTGCGGCCAGCGACTTCTCCTTCAAGCCACCGATCGGCAGCACCTGGCCGGTCAACGTCACCTCGCCGGTCATCGCCACATCGTTGCGAACGGGTCGGTTGCTGACCAGCGAAGCAAGCGCGACGGTCATCGCTACCCCGGCGGAGGGGCCGTCCTTGGGCACCGCGCCGGCCGGCACGTGGATATGGATGTCGTGCTTGGCGAACCAGTCCTCGCCGAGCTCGGCCGCAATCTCCCGCCAGTGACCGCGGACGTAGGAGAGCGCCGCCTGGGCCGACTCCTTCATCACGTCGCCGAGCTGGCCGGTGATGGTCAGCGAGCCGGAGCCCGGCATCGAGGTCGCCTCGATGAACAGCACGTCGCCGCCGGTGGGGGTCCAGGCGAGGCCGGTGGCGACGCCCGGGACCTTGGTGCGGCGACGCTGCTCGGCGAAAACGCGGCGGCGGCCGAGCAGCTCGCGAGCGCGTTTGGCCGAGATCCTCTCCTTGCCCTTGGAGTTGCCCTCGGCGACTTTGCGGGCGACTTTGCGGCAGATCGTGCCAATCTGGCGCTCCAGGCTGCGGACGCCGGCCTCACGCGTGTACTCGTCGATGATCGCCGCCAGCGCCGGCTCGGCGAACTCGATCTGAGACGCCTTCAGGCCGTTGGCTTTGATCTGGCGCGGAACTAGGTAGCGGCGGGCGATCTGCTGCTTCTCTTCCTGTGTGTAGCCGGCCAGCTCGATCGTCTCCATGCGGTCCTGCAGCGGGCCGGGGATCGTGTCGAGGACGTTGGCCGTGGCGATGAAGAGGACCTCGGAGAGGTCGAACTCGAGGTCGAGGTAATGGTCGCGGAAGGAATCGTTCTGAGCCGGATCGAGAACCTCGAGCATCGCCGAGGCGGGGTCGCCGCGAAAGTCGGCGCCCATCTTGTCGATCTCGTCGATCATGAAGACCGGGTTGCGCGAGCCGGCGTCGCGCAGTGCGCGGACGATCGTCCCGGGCAGGGCGCCGATGTAGGTGCGGCGGTGGCCACGGATCTCGGCCTCATCGCGGACGCCGCCGACCGAGATCCGCTCGAACTCGCGGCCCAGGGCTTTGGCGATCGAGCGCCCAAGGCTGGTCTTGCCGACCCCCGGAGGCCCGGCGAAGCAGAGGATCGGTCCCGGCGAGTCCGGTTTCAGCCGGCGGACCGCCAGGTACTCGAGGATCCGGTCCTTGACTTTCTCGAGGTCGTAGTGATCGGCGTCGAGCACCTCGCGGGCGTGGGCGATGTCGAGGTTGTCCTCGGTCTCGGCTGACCAGGGCAGCTCCACCAGCCACTCGAGGTAGGTGCGGATGACGCCATGCTCCGCGGCCGCCGGCGGCAGCTTCTCCAGCCGCGAGAGCTCGCGATCGGCCGCCTTCTGGGCATGCTCGGGAAGTTTCGCCGCCTCGATTTTCTCGCGCAGTTCGTTGACTTCCGCCTGCTGCTCATCGCCCTCTCCCAGCTCGTCTTGGATCGCTTTCATCTGCTGGCGCAGGAAGAACTCACGCTGGCCCTTGTCGATCTCCGACTCGACCTGCGACTGGATCTGGCTTCCGAGCTGGACTACCTCGAGCTCACGGGCGAGGATCTGGGAGAGGTGACGGAGGCGGCCCACCACCTCCACCTCCTCGAGCAGCTTCTGCTTCTCCTCGGTGGAGATGCGCAGGGCGCCGGCGATCAGGTGGGCCAGCGCCGCCGCGTCGTCGAGATTGGCCACTGCCATCTGCAGCTCCTCCGGCAGGTAGGGAATCTGCTCGATGATCTGCGAGAAGGTGCGCTGCACGTTGCGCGTCAGCGCCTCGAGCTCGGGGCCATCCGCGACCACGTCGGGCAGCTCGCTGATTCGCGCCACCAGGTAGGGCTGCTCGGCGACGTAAGGGCCGAGGCGCACTCGCTGAGTGCCCTGGACGAGGATGCGCAGCGTGCCGTCGGGCACCTTCAGCATGCGGGCGACAACGCCGACGACGCCGACCTCATAGAGATCGCTTGGCCCGGGCTCCTCGTTCTCGGGGTCGCGGGCCGCAACCATCGCCAGCATCCGGTTGGCGCCGAGCACATCGTCTACCAGCTTGATCGAGCGCTCCTGGCCGACCGCGAGCGGGGTCAGGGTCTCCGGGAAGGTGACCGTCTCGCGCAGCGGCAGGACGGGAATCGCGTCGGGCAGGGGCTCACTGGCGCGGATCGCGTTCTCGGCGTCGAGTGAGTCGACCACCTCGAGAACGGGGCTGCCCTCCATCAGTGCCGCCTCTCAGGAGCTGGCACCGACTACTCCCTGCCGATCGGAACCCGGCGAGCGGTCTCGGCCGGATCGCGCAGCGGCAACTCGATCCGCAGCACCCCATCCTCATAGGTCGCCGTGGCCCGCTCGGCATCCGCGTCCACCTGCAGCTCGACGACGCGCCGGAACGGCCCGGAGGGGATCTCAACCTGCTGGTAGACGCGGCCCTCGGTCTCCTGCACCGGCCGTTCCCCGACGATCGCCAGCTGCCGCCCGCTGACCTCGATACCGACGTCCGAAAGCTCCACCCCGGCAAGATCCACCTTCACAACCGCCCGCTGCGGTTCGCCGCAGTAATAGACGTCCACGTTGGGCGAGAAGCCGCTGCTTCTCCTGCTCACGTAGGTCGTTCTGCTCCAGCCACTTCCGAGCATCTGGTCCATCTCTCGCCGCATGCGGGCAAAGTTGGCGAACAAGTCACGCTCAGGCATGGCCAAACACCATAACTAGAGCTTCCCTCCACACGCTTTCGTCAAGCAGGCTGCGACGCCCAGCGGGGCGGGCGCATCAGCAGCACCGGCTGCCGCGGAGGAACCAGGCCCTCGGGCCGGTTCGGGCGGAACGTCGTGCAGGGCTCCTCCAGCTCCAGCGCACAGAGCAGGTTCTTGCGGAAGTAACAGTCGTCGCAGGTCGGTGGCTTTGGCTTGCGTGGCACGGCGCGCATACTGCCACCGCCGCGCGCCTTTTGTGACTGGCATTCCCGCAAAGCGCAACGTCTTTGACACAGTCTCGTCACTTCTTCCCCGCGTCTTGCGGAAGCCGGGAGTTGCCGTCGCTACCATTGCCGCGGATGGACTCTTCCAGCAGGACCGACAAGCTCGCCGCCTCGCCCCAGCTGTTCGAGAGCGACTTCCTCAACTTCTTCTCGCGCGTGCATCCCGCCGTGCCGGCGATCGTCTTCGTGCCCGTCGTGATCGCGGTCGAGTGGCTCGGCGCCAGCGACGGCTACGCCGCCTGGCAGCTGCTCCTGCTCAGCCTCGGCGGGATCGGCATCTGGACGCTGACCGAGTACTGGCTGCACCGGCTCGTCTTCCACTGGGAGCCGGACAACGCCTTCGGACGGCGGATGCACTTCATCATCCACGGCATCCATCACGACCACCCCAACGACAAGCTGCGCCTGGTGATGCCGCCCGCGGTGGCGATCCCCCTGGCCGCCCTCTTCCTCTTCGCCTTCACGCTGCTCTTCGGCACTCCAGCGGCCTACCCGCTCTTCGGCGGCTTCATCGTCGGCTACCTCTTCTACGACTACACGCACTACTACGTGCACCACTTCGTGCCCAAATCCGAGTTCGGCAAGCGCCTGCGCGAGCAGCACATGCGCCACCACTTCCAGGACCACCGTTTTGGCTACGGCGTCTCCTCTCCCATCTGGGACGTCGTCTTCCGCACCCTGCCGCGCCGTCGGCGAAACGACTAGCGCAGCGCTATATCCGACTCGCAACGGGCGTCGGGATCCACTCCGGGACCGTGCCGACTGCAACGGTAGGCCACTGACCTCTATTTCCTTCGTCCGTCAGGTGACCTGGAGCGCCCAATTCGGTATGCCACTGTTTCGGCACGCCTGAGCCCCACCTGCCTAGCCGCCCTCGTTCAGATCGCCAACCGTCGGTAGTGAATTTGACTATATGAATAGTCACTGTCACTGTCACTGTGCCACACTCCGGGGAGCTGACGACCCGGGAGGCAAAAGTCCTCACGGGATGAAAGGAAGGAAATGCCTAGCACCAGCAACGTACTCGACGAGGCTCTGAACCTGGTCAAGAAGCGGCTCGCCGAGCTTGACGAGGAGCGCCAGCGTCTCGAGCGCGCCCTCGCAGAGCTTGGTGGCACCGTCACCCGCCGCCCAGGTCGACCCCCGGGCTCAGGTAAACGTGGCCCCGGTCGCCCTCGTAAAACTGCATCCTCAGATGCATCCGCATCTGGGTCGTCCTCGACATCAACCGCCACTCCGCGTCGCCGACGTCGTCGCCGTGGCGGCACGCGTGCCGATCAGGCCGTCGCGTTGGTCGAGCAGAACCCCGGCATCTCCGCGTCGGAGATCGCCAAGCAGATGAAAATCAAACCCAACTATCTCTACCGAGTCCTCGGTGAAATGGAGAAAGAGGGTCGAGTGACGAAGAAGGGGCGCGAGTACCACCCCGCCTAGCGTCAACCGCAGCGCTTTGAAAAAGCCGGCCCAACTGGGCCGGCTTTTTCGTTGCTTGGCTCGGCTCAGAGAAGGCCGAGCTTGGCCACCGCGTCGCGCTCCTCGCGCAACTCCGCGGCGCTGGCATCGATGCGTGCGCGCGAGAACTCCGGCACCTCGGCTCCCTCGACGATCGACCACTCCCCGCCGCTGCACTGGCAGGGGAAACCGGCGACGATGCCCTCCTCGACGCCGTAGGAGCCGTCGGCGGCAACACCCATCGAGACCCAGTCGCCCTCCGGCGTGCCCAGAACCCAGTCGTGAACGTGGTTGATCGCCGCGTTCGCCGCCGAGGCAGCGCTGGAGGCGCCGCGGGCGTCGATGATCGCCGCGCCGCGTTTTGCCACCCGCGGAATGAACTCGTCGGCAATCCACGCCTGATCGCCCACTGCATCCCAGGCACTCTCGCCGCTCACCCGAGCATTGACCAGGTCGGGGTACTGGGTGGTCGAGTGGTTCCCCCAGACAGTCATCCTGCTGACCTCGGAGATCCCCTTGCCCAGCTTGTTTGCCAACTGGGCAATCGCCCGGTTGTGGTCGAGGCGCATCATCGCGGTGAAGCGCTCGCGCGGGACACCGTCAGCGTTCGACATCGCAATCAGGCAGTTGGTGTTGGCCGGGTTGCCGACCACCAGCACCCTCACGTCATCGGCTGCCCCAGAGGCAATCGCTTCGCCCTGTGGCTTGAAGATCCCGCCATTGGCCTCGAGCAGGTCCGAGCGCTCCATGCCCGGACCTCGGGGACGGGCGCCAACCAGCAATCCGACGTTGCAGCCGTCAAAGGCCGGCTTGGGATCGTCGAAGATGTCAATGCGCCGCAACAGTGGGAAGGCACAATCGTCGAGCTCCATTGCGGTGCCCTCGGCTGCCTCGACGGCATCGGGGATCTCGAGCAGGCTCAGCTCGACCGGCGTGTCAGGGCCCAGCATCTGGCCGCTGGCGATGCGAAACAGCAACGCGTAGCCAATTTGCCCTGCGGCGCCGGTAACGGTGACTTTCACGGGGGTGCTCACGGAATCTCTATCTCCTGGATTCGTGGTTTTCGAAGAGCTGAAGGGCTATGCCATCGCCCGCTGCAGGCCCTCGTCGATCGAGCCGAGAAACTGCTGCGTTGTCTGTGACTCCTGACCGGCGCCGACGAGCAGGGCGAGGTCTTTGGTCATTCGGCCGCTTTCGACGGTTTCCACACAGACGCGCTCGAGCGTCTCGGCAAAACCGGTTACCTCAGTTGTGCCGTCGAGACGGCCGCGCGCGGCAAGGCCGCGCGTCCACGCGAAGATCGAGGCGATCGGGTTCGTCGAGGTCGGCTTGCCCTGTTGGTGCTGGCGGTAGTGGCGTGTGACGGTGCCGTGCGCCGCCTCGGCCTCGACCGTCTTACCGTCAGGGCTCATCAGGACGCTGGTCATCAGGCCCAGCGATCCGAAACCCTGAGCGACGGTGTCGGATTGCACGTCGCCGTCGTAGTTCTTGCAGGCCCAGACGTATCCACCCTCCCACTTCAGCGCCGCCGCGACCATGTCGTCGATCAAGCGGTGTTCGTAGGTGACTCCGGCAGCTTCAAAGTCAGCCTTGAACTCGTTCTCGTAGACCTCGGCGAAGAGGTCCTTGAAGCGCCCGTCGTAGCGCTTCAGGATCGTGTTCTTGGTCGAGAGGTAGACCGGATAGCCCCGATCCAAGCCGTAACGCATCGACGCTCGCGCGAAGTCGCGGATCGAGTCGTCGAGGTTGTACATCGCCATCGCAATACCCGGGCCGGGAAAGTCATAGACATCCAGCTCGATCGGCTCCGAACCGTCCTTGGGCGTGTAGGTCAGGGTCAGAGTGCCCTTGCCTGGCACCACCATGTCGGTTGCGCGGTACTGGTCACCGAAGGCGTGACGGCCAATCACGATCGGCTTCGTCCAGCCGGGCACGAGCCTCGGCACATTCGAGATCACAATCGGCTCCCGGAAGATCACGCCGCCGAGGATGTTGCGAATCGTTCCGTTCGGCGAGCGGTACATCTCCGCCAGCCCGAACTCCTCGACCCGCGCCTCATCTGGGGTGATCGTCGCGCACTTCACGCCGACGCCGTGCCGTTTGATCGCGTTCGCGGCGTCGACGGTGATCTGGTCCCGGGTGGCGTCGCGGCTCTCGATCCCCAGGTCGAAATAGATCAAATCGATATCGAGGTAGGGCAGGATCAGTTGCTCTTTGATGAAGGCCCAGATGATCCTGGTCATCTCATCGCCGTCGAGCTCGACGATCGGGTTCTTGACGGAGATCTTTGCCACGCGGCGGGCGATGCTATCGGCGCAGGCCTTCGAGCATCTCGATGATCACCTCCTCCGAACGCCGGCGCGCCGCCGCGCGGTCCTCGGCGACCACAATCAGCATGGCCGCCTCGATCAGCGCGCCGAGCAGCATCAGCGTCACGGTCTCTGGGTCGGCAGGAGGCAGTTCCCCGGCGTCGATCGCCGCCTTGACCACGGCGAGGGTGAGGCCGATCCCGAGGTCGTTCGCGGCGGCGCGCCAGCCCTCCCAACCGAGCACGACCCGGCTCTGCGTCAAGCCAATCCGGCGGAGTTCCTCATCCCTCTCGCAGACGCCGAGGTATGCGCGGACAGACGCGAGCAAGGCCGCGAAGGGCGTCTCCGCGCCCGCCGCCTCGGCGGCGATCAAGCCGATCACGCGTTGCTCGCTCGCTTCGTAGACGGCCAGGAAGAGGTCGCGCTTGGAGGGAAAGTGGTGGTAGAGCGCGCCACGGCTCACTCCGGAGCGGGCCAGGATCTCAGCGGTCGAGACTTGTTCGTAATCGCGCTCCATGAACAGCTCCCGGGCCGCGTCGACCACGGCGTTGCGAGCTCCCTGACTGGGCCGCCCCCGAAGTCCCCTTGCGCTAGCCATTGAGTGACAGTATTTTACCGACTGATTGTCTGTAATTGTCCACAGAGGAGGAGCGATGAACACCTATGTGATCCGCAGGGAGCAGGCCTGGCAGTCCCCGCAAGAGCTGGAAGCCACCGCCGCGCGCTCGAAGGAGGTCGCCGAAAGCGAGTTCCCGGACGACATTTCCTGGATCCGCAGCTATGTGATCAGCGAGCCGGGCGGGACCCTGGGCACCGTCTGCATCTACCAGGCAACGGACATCGATTCGGTGCGACAGCACGCCCACCGAGTCGACATGCCGGCCGACGAGATCCTCGAGGTCGCCGACACTGTAGTGATCAGGCCCGATCCCCAGGCAGAGGGCGCAACCGCCTGACAGAAATCCCACCTCCTGCGAGAATGGGCGTGTGACAACCGTCGAGCGCCCAACCCCCCAGCGGACTCATGAGGTCTTCAACCAGCCTCCGCCGCTCGAGGACTACAACCCGTTCGACGCCGACAGGCCCCTGCAGGAGGCCCTGCGCCGAGAGGGCGCCGAGTGGGCCGAGCACCGCACTCGCGAGCTTGGCGCGATCTGTGGATCCGCCCAGACGATCCGCTGGGGCTTCGAGGCCAACGAACGCAAGCCAGAGCTGAAGACGCACGACCGCTACGGCAATCGCATCGACGAGGTCGAGTTCGACACGTCATGGCACGAGCTGATGCGGGTCGGCGTCGGCAACGGCCTGCACGCGATGCCCTGGCGCGAACCGGGGCCAGGCGCCCACGTCGCCCGCGCCGCGATGTTCATGCTGTTGATGCAGGCCGAGAGTGGCGTCGGCTGTCCGATCTCGATGACCTATTCGGCGATCCCGGCGCTGCGCAAGCAGCCCGAGCTGGCCGCGGAGTGGGAGGAGCGCTTCCTCTCCCTCGACTACGACGAGCGCTCGCTGCCGGCCGAGCGCAAGAGCGGCGCCCTCTGCGGGATGGCGATGACCGAGAAGCAGGGCGGCTCGGACGTGCGCGCCAACACGACCACCGCGACCCCGCTGAACGGCGGTGGGCCCGGAGCCGAGTACGAGATCGTCGGCCACAAGTGGTTCTGCTCGGCGCCGATGTGCGACGCCTTCCTGGTGCTTGCCCAGACCGAGTCGGGGATTTCCTGCTTCCTGATGCCGCGCTGGATACCAGACGGCGAGCGCAATGCATTCCACATCCAGCGGCTCAAGGACAAGCTCGGCAATCGCTCCAACGCCTCCAGCGAGGTCGAGTTCCGCGGCGCCTGGGCGCGCATGGTCGGCGAGGAGGGCCGCGGCGTGCCAACGATCATCGAGATGGTCAACCACACCCGGCTCGACTGCGTGATCGGCGCCGCCACCGGCTATCGCGCCGGCGTCGTGCAGGCGCTCAATCACACCGCCCACCGCTCCGCCTTCGGCGCCGAGCTGATCGAGCAGCCGCTGATGCAGAACGTCCTCGCCGACCTCTGCGTCGAGTCGGAGGCTGCCACCGTTGCGGCGATGCGCCTGGCCCGCTCCTACGACGAGGTTGCCGCGGCTGATGGCGAGGCCACCGAGTTCCGCCGTCTCGCCAATCCCGTCCTCAAGTACTGGCTTTGCAAGCGAGCCCCTTCCCACGCTGTCGAGTGCCTCGAGTGCCTCGGCGGCAACGGCTACGTCGAGGAGTCCGGGCTGCCCCGCCTCTACCGCGAGGCCCCCCTTGCCTCCATATGGGAGGGCTCCGGCAACGTCCAGTGCCTCGACGTGCTGCGGGCGATGGTCAAGAACCCCGCATCCGTAGACGCCTTCTTCGCCGAGGTTCTGGAGGCGGCCGGCGCGGAACCGAAGCTGGACACCTACGTCTCCTCGCTGCGCGAGGAGATACCCGGCGACATAGAGACGATCCAGCACCGAGCCCGCCGCATAGTCGAGAAGATGGCCCTCGCCCTGCAAGCGTCCCTCCTGGTCCGCTACGGAGACCAGGCCGCAGCCGACGCTTTCTGCGCATCGCGCCTATCCGGCGACTGGGGCTACGCCTTCGGCACCCTCCCCGCCGGTACAGACTTCAGTCGAATCATCGAGCGCCACCAGCCCACCGCCTAAAGCAGGACCGCCCTCCCGGAGGTCTGGACAGGGGTGGAGCGTCTTGTACTTTTTCGGCGTCCACCTCGCGGCGTCAGCAGGTCTCGCTACACCGAAAAAGTTAAGCGGAACCCCTGCCCAGGCCTCCGCCCGCCGAAGCGTTAAGCGGAACCCCTGCCCGGGTCGTCTCTTACTTCGTGGCATCGCGAAGTGCGCGCCCGACCTGCTCCACGGTGATCACTCCCGAGAGGCGGCCATCGACGTCGACGGCCATCACCGCCCCAAAGCGGCGCAGCGCGTTGTTGGCGAGGAGCGAATCGAGGGGCGCGTCGTCGCGGACCTGAAAGGTGCCGTCGTCGTGCTCGAGCAGGTCGGATACATGGGAGGTGGCGCGTGAGGTCTCCGGAACATCGTCTGCTTTGTCGCGAACCACCAGACCGAGGAACTTGTAGGCCGCATCGACCACCGGAAACCAGGGCCAGCGGTAGCGCAGGAAGTACTCGTCGAGCGCCTGTTCGACGCTGATCTCGCCTGGGATCGCCACCGGTTCACGGTCCATTACGTCGGCAACCGAGAGATTGCTGATTTTGCCGGTGAGCGCCGTTTGCATCGAGGCGGCGCGGGCGGAGCCGTTGATCACCATTCCGATCAGGGCCAGCCAGATCCCCCCGAAAGCATCTCCGCTGGCGATCAATACGAGGCCCCCGCCGATGAAGACGTAGCCGAAGACACGTCCCATGCCAGCCGCGATCCGGGTGGCAGCGGTGCGATCGCCGGTGCGCCACCAGGCGATTGCCCGCACCACTCGGCCCCCGTCCATGGGGAAAGCCGGCAGCAGGTTGAAGACCAAGACCAGCAGGTTGATCGAGGTCAGCCAGGCGATCATCGCCCAGAAGCCGGAGACACCGGTGCCGCTTTCGACCAGGGCGGAACGGCGGAACTCCTCCCAGCCGACCGCCGCCAGGCCGAATCCGGTCAGCACGATGACGATCGCCAACGTCACCAGTGGCCCGGCGATCGCCACCTTGAACTCGGTCGAAGGCGTATCTGATTCGCGATCCATTCGCGCCATCCCGCCGAAGATCCAGAGCTGGATGCTCGATATGCCGATCCCGTTGCGCCGTGCGGCGAAGGCGTGGCCCAGCTCGTGCAGGAGCACCGAAGCGAAGAAGGCAAGCGCGCTGGCGACCGCGAGGGCAAACGGCGCCGAGGACGAGCTGCTTTCGTCCAGCACCCGACCGTAGAAGTCGGAGAGCCAGAAGATCATCAGGAAAAGGACGATGAACCACGACCAGTCGACCGCGATGCGGATTCCGCGGATGTGGAAGAGGGTGATCGGTCGACCGCCGAGCATCCCTCCATGGTAGAGCGGCGGCGTAAATCCGACCGCGGACTCGGATTTCGGCTCTATAGAGTCCGCGCTCGTGCCTACTCATGACGTACTGGTGATCGGCGCCGGCCTCGCCGGGCAGCGAGCGGCATTGGCGGCGGCGGAGCAGGGTGTCTCGGTCGGGATCGTCAGCAAGGTCCACCCCGTTCGCTCGCATTCCAACGCGGCGCAGGGCGGGATCAACGCGGCGCTCAACCCCGGCGACTCATGGGAGTCGCACGCCTTCGACACGATCAAGGGCTCGGACTACCTGAGCGACCAGGACGCGGTCGAGATCATGTGCCGCGAGGCGCCGGAGGAGATCCTCCACCTCGAGCACCTCGGCGTCACCTTCCACCGCAACGAGGAGGGCAAGCTCGGCACCCGCGCTTTCGGCGGCGCCTCCGCCGCCCGCACGTATTACGTCGCCGACATCACGGGCCAGGCGATCATGCACGTGCTCTACGAGCAGCTGATGAAGCACTCCGACACGGTCGCCCGCTACGAGGAGTGGTTCTGCACGGCGCTGGCGCTGGACGAGCAGGGCGAGTGCTGTGGCGTCGTCACCCGCAACATCGCCGACGGCTCGATGCAGCTCTTCCAGGCCAAGTCGGTGATCCTCGCCTGCGGCGGCAACGGCCAAGTCTGGAAGCCGACCACCAACGCCCTGATCTGCACCGGCGACGGGATCGCGATGGCCTACCGGGCCGGAGCGAAGCTGATGGACATGGAGATGATCCAGTACCACCCGACGACGCTGGCGGGCAAGGGATTCCTGATCACCGAGGGCGCCCGCGGCGAGGGCGCCCACCTGCTCAACGCCAACGGCGAACGCTTCATGGAGAAGTACGCGCCGAACAAGATGGAGCTGGCCTCCCGCGACGTCGTCTCCCGCGCCGAGCAGACCGAGATCAACGAGGGCCGCGGCTTCCCCGACGGGACGGTCGCCCTCGACGTCACCGTGGTGCCGAAGAAGCGCGTCCACGAGGCGCTCCGCGAGATCGTCCTCGTCGGCAAGGACTTCGCCGGCGTCGACATCACCAGGGAACCGATCCGGATCAAGCCCGGCAACCACTACACGATGGGCGGCGTCAAGACCGACGTCGACGGTCGCACCGACATCCCCGGCCTCTACGCGGCGGGCGAGGTCGCCTGCGTCTCCGTCCACGGCGGCAACCGCCTCGGCGCGAACTCGCTGCTCGACACGCTGATCTTCGGCCGCCGCTCCGGCGTCGACGCGGCTGCGCGGGCAAAGCGCACGGAGGGCTCGCGTCCCTCGAAAGCGGTGCTCGAGGCGGAGCAGGCGACGATCGCGGCCATCTCCGCCCGCAAGAAGGGCTCCGGTCGCCGCATCTCCGAGATCAAGCTGGACCTCGGCACGGTCATGGACGCCAAGGTCGCGGTCTTCCGCGACGAGGCCGGGATCCAGGAAGCGCTGGAGACCGTGCGGCGACTCAAGGGGGAGGCCGAGACGGCCTACATCGACGACCGCAGCAGCATCTTCAACCAGGACATCCTCGGCGCGATCGAGCTCGGCTACATGCTGGACAACGCCGAGTGCACCTGCCTCGCCGCGCTCGAGCGCAAGGAGAGCCGCGGCGCCCAGTACAGGACCGACTTCCCCGAGCGCAACGACGACGAGTGGCTCAAACACATCGATCTGCAACTGGGAGCCGACGGGCCGGACCTCTCATACTCAGAGGTGACGATCACCCAATGGGAACCGGAAGTTAGGAGCTACTGATGGCCGAGTACACGCTGAAGGTCCGCCGGTACCAGCCAGAGAGCGGCGCGGGCCCCTACTGGGAGGAGTTCAAGGTCGAGCTCGACCCTTCGCTGTCGGTCCTCGACGGCCTGTTGCAGGCCAAGGACCGCGACGACGGCTCGCTTTCGGTGCGCTGCTCCTGTCGCGCGGCGATCTGCGGCTCCTGCGGGATGAAGGTCAACGGCTCCTCGACCCTGGGCTGCAAGACCCAGATCGGCGAGGCCCACGAGCAGGCCAACCGTCGCAAGGCCGACGACGTGCCACCGCCGATGGGCGCCGACGAGCTTCCGCCTCCCGGCTCCGCCAACGGCACGACCGAGAACCCCATTGTCATCGAGCCGATGGGCAACATGCCCGTGATCAAGGACCTGATCACCGACATGGAGTCGACGCACTGGACGAAGATCCGCCGCGTCACGCCCTGGCTCCTCCCCCACGGCGAAGCGCCCGAGCGCGAGTACGTGGTCGAGCCCGAGTCGATGATCGACATCACCCAGTCGATGGCCTGCATCCAGTGCGGCGCCTGCGTCTCCTCCTGCCTCTCGATGGAGGCCGACCCGGACTTCATCGGCCCGGCGGCGCTGGCCAAGGCCTACCGCTTCGTCGGCGACCCGCGCGACGCCGAGACCAAGGAGCGCCTCCACGACCTGGCTCACGACCCACACGGGATCTACGACTGCACCCACTGCTTCAGCTGCATCGACGCCTGTCCCAAGGGCGTGGCGCCGATGGATCAGATCATGCGCCTGCGGCGCAAAGCCGGCGAGCTGGGGATCGATGACGACCCGAACAACGGCCACAGCCACGAGGTGGCCTTCACGAAGATCATCGAGAAGAAGGGCACGCTCGACGAGGCGCTGCTTGTCCAGGAGTCCTATGCGCCGGGCGTCAAGGGCAAGCTGAAGCCGACGATGGGCGCGATCAAGGGCCTGATCGAGTCGCTGCCGACCGTGCTGCGGGCGATCAAGACCGGCAAGGCCCGCTCGCCGTCCAAGGTCATTCCTGGGGTCCACCCCAAGCTTCCCGGCGGCGCACAGGATGAGGTCAAGGCGATCTTCAAGCACACCGAGGAGCACCGCGAGGAATTCAACATCTACATCAAGGGCGAGGACGAGGCCGAGACGGAGCCTGAGGAGTCCCGCGTCGGCTCGGGAGCCGCCCAACCGCATGGCGGCGGTGCCGGGGAAACGCTCGGCGCCGGCGAGGAGACAACGGAGGAGAGCCCCCAATGACGGATCCGATCAAGGTCGCCTACTGGCCGGGCTGCGTCTCGCGCGGCTTCACCACCGAGCTGCACGGCTCGATGGCCTTCGTCGCCGAGAGGCTCGGGATCGAGCTGGTCGAACTCGACCGCGCCAACTGCTGCGGCGCCGGCGTGATAGCCGAGCACAACCAGGAGCTGGCCGACACGCTCAACGCCCGCACCTTCGCGCTCGCCCAGCAGACCGGGCTGGCGATGATGAACATCTGCTCGACCTGCCAGGGCGCGCAATCAGAGTGCCAGCAACGGCTCGACGCCGACTCCTCCTACCGTGCCCACATCAACGAGGTGCTGAGTGGCCAGGGCCTTGCCTACGAGAAGGGCAAGGACGGCTTCACCAACAAGAACTTCCTCTGGCTGCTGGTCGAGGACTACGGCCTCGACCGGCTCGCCGAACTGGTCAAGCGACCGCTCTCCGGCCTCCGCGTCGGCCCCTTCTACGGCTGCTACGTCGTCCGCCCAAAGGAGCGACTCGGCTACGACGAGTTTCCCGAGCGCGACCTCTACCTGGAGAAGGTGATCGAGGCGCTCGGCGGCGAGGTGGTCGAGTACGACGGCGCCCGCAAGTGCTGCGGCTTCCCGGTGATCACGATGAACCGCGACACCTCGCTGCGCCAGGCCGGCACCCACGTAGGCGACGCGATCGACGCCGGCGCCGACTGCCTCGTCACCCCCTGCCCGCTCTGCCACCTCAACCTGGACATGCAGCAGCCCGAGGCGGCCAAGGTCGTCAACCGCGACCTCGGCCTCGCGGTCCTGCATCTCCCCCAGCTCGTCGGCCTGGCGCTCGGCGCGGAGCCCAAGCAGCTGGGGATGAGCAAGCACATCGCCTCGACCAAATGGGTCGAAGAGCGGCTTGCCGCGGTTCCAGCTTGATTCACGAACTCCAAGCGGGATGAGCGAGTGACCCTGGGTCGGCGGACAGCGCTTCGCGCTTGAGTGTCCGGCGACCCAGGGTCACTCGCTCATCCGATTCGGAAAGGGATCAGGCCGAAGCGTCCAAGAGATCCGTATCCCCGTTCTTGAAGCTCAAGCTCCCTGAGGGCTGGCGGAGCTTGGAGGAGACAGGGCAGGAGCGGGATCAGTGGGCTGCGCGGAGGATGCTTAGGACTATTGAAGCGATGCTCACCGCGACCATGGTGGCGGTGAGGACGTGCATGATCAGCCGGAGCACGACGTCACGGCGTTCCCATTCCTTGCGCTCGATCCGGTCGATGCGATCCTCGAGGCGGTTGATTCTGGCTTCCTCCCAGGTCTCCATGCGGCGCTCAGCTTAGCAGACAAAAGATTGCACCCTGAAGGCGGGCGCGTTTTGGCTCAGCCGGCGCGGTCGAGGCCGACGCGGCGGGCCAGCCACTGGGCGCCGACCGTATCGGTGAGGCCGTGGGCGACTATCGAGCAGATGATCGCTATCGAGGCGATGTCGAAGATCAGGCTGCCGTTGCCCACGCCTGACTTGAGGACGAGAAGGGCGAAGAGCATCGAGGCGACGCCCTTGGGGCCGAACCAGGCCATGAAGTGCTTTTGGGAGCGCGGGATGCCGGTGCGGATGAAGGAGAGCATCACCGCCAGCGGGCGGGCGACGAGCAGGGCAAAGACGACGAAGACGATCAGCGGCGGGATGCTGTGGTGGAAGCCGGTGGCGACTATCAGGGCGCCGAAGACGAAGAAGGTGAGCACCTGCAGGATCGCGCTGGCGTTCTCGGCGAACTCGACGAAGCCCTCGGGCACATCGCGCTCCGTCGCGGCCATCGCGATGCCGCAGACGAAGGCCGCGATCAGGCCGTTGCCGATCGTCACGTCGGCGAGGCCGAAGGCGAAGAGGGCAAAGCCAATCGAGTAGATCCCCTCGTAGCGGGCCGTCAGCCCGCCGCCGGGCAGGTGGTGGTGGAGGCGGCCGCCGAGGGCGCCGAGCCCGGTCCCGACCGCGGCGCCGAAAAGCGCTTCGCCAAAGAGCTTCGCCGCTTCGCCACCGGGATCGCCCCCAGGCGTGGCGAGGACGAGGAAGAAGAGGACGAAGGGCAGGGCAAGGCCGTCGTTGAGGCCGGACTCGAGGTTGAGCGTGTGGCGCACCGAGGCCGGCACGATGCGCGAGGTCACCACCGCCGAGGTGACGACCGGATCGGTCGGCGAGAGCACGGCGCCGAGCAGCAGGGCCTCGCTCCAGCTCAGCTCCGGGAAGAGCGCCTTCGCCGCCAATCCCAGCAGCGCCATCGTGATCGGCATCGCGATCACCAGAGCCCGCGCCACCGGGCTCCAGTGGCGGCGCAGCAACTCGCGCTCGACGAACATGCCGTCGGAGAAGAGGGTGAGGATCAGCGCCAGCTCGACCAGCTGAACGATCGACTCCGACCTCGGCTCGATGTCGACGACGCCGACGGCCGCGAGCAGCACTCCCAAGGCCACCGAAAGCACCGAGGCCGAGAGCACCGTGCCCCTCATCACCCCCGAAAGCGCCGCAACGGCCGTCAGCAGCCCGCCGAAGATCAGAACCGCATCGCCGAAACCGATTCCCATCAGCGCTGAACCTAGACCAGGCGGACCCGCGATGCGCTGAGTCGCTCACCAAAGGCACCGCCCAGCGCGGACGAACCGCTCTCCGAGGCCCATCCCGTGGGGGAATTTACCCCACGACGTGGGGAATTATCCCAGCAGATCCTGTTCGATCAGCAGCTCTGCAACCTGGACCGCGTTGGTGGCGGCGCCCTTGCGCAGATTGTCGCCGGCGATCCAGAGGTTGAGGGTGCGCTCCTGGCCGGGGTCGCGGCGGATGCGACCGACGAGGACGTCGTCGCGGCCTGCGGCGTCGAGCGCCACTGGATACTTGCCGTTGGCGGGATCGTCGACGACGATCACGCCGGGCGCCTCGGCGAGCAGGGCGCGGCAGTCCTCAGGCGAGAGATCCTCGCGGGTGCGGACGTTTACCGACTCCGAGTGGCCGCTGATCACCGGCACGCGGGCGCAGGTCGCGGAGATCGCCACCTCCTCGCCGACGCCGAGGATCTTGCGGGTCTCGGCCATCACCTTGCGCTCCTCCGTCGTGTAGTCGTCGCCGTCCTTGAAGACCTCGACCTGGGGCAGCACGTTGAAGGCGATCTGGTGCGGATAGACCTGCGGCGGCGGCAACGCCTCACCGGCCAGCGCCGCCCTCGACTGGGCGAGCAGCTCCTCGATCGCCCGCTGGCCGGTGCCGGAGACGGCCTGGTAGCTCGAGAGGACCAAGCGCTCGAGGCCGACGGCGCCGTGAATCGGCGCCAGGGCCATCATCATCACCATCGTCGTGCAGTTGGGGTTCGCGACGATCCCCTTGTGGCCAGCCGCCGCGGCCGGGTTGACCCCGGCGACGACCAGCGGCACCTCGTCGTACATGCGCCAGTAGCTGGTGTTGTCGACGACGACCGCCCCCGCCTCGACCAGCCGTGGCGCCCACTCGGCGCTGACCGAGCCGCCCGCGGAGGAGAGCACGACATCCAGCCCCTGAATCGTCTCGGCGCTCAGCGGCCGGCACTCCAGGCTCGAGCCGTTCCACTCGAGCTTGCGCCCGGCGGAGCGCTCGGAGGCGAATGGAACCACCTCGGCGGCGGGAAAATCCCGTTCGGCGAGGATCTCGAGGATCGTCGAGCCGACCGCGCCGGTGGCACCCAGCACCCCCACCCTGTAGCCATCGCCTGCCATTTATCCGAGTATGACGGAGCCATTCGGGCGCCAGCTGCTCGCTGGATAGGCTGGCCGCATCCGAGAGCCGCGCCGAAATATCGAGCTGAAGGCGAGAGACCCCGACCCAGCTCGATCGCTGGCCGTCTGCGCGAGCCTCGGCGCTGAAAAGGAGGGCTTTCTCGTTCAGCGCGACACCTACTTCGACGTGCCCATGGGGCGCCTGAAGCTGCGCGAGGAGAGCGGTGCGAAGCCGCATCTCGTCTCCTATCTGCGAGCCGATGAATCCGGCCGACGGGAGAGCCGTTACAGGATCGTCGAGGTAGGGCAGCCCGAAGAGCTGATCTCAGCCCTGAGCGACAATCTCGGGGTCAAGGTGGTGGTCGAAAAGGAGCGTCAACTCCTTCTCTGGCAAGGAGTGCGCGTCCACCTCGACCATGTCAAGGCCCTGGGCAACTTCATCGAGCTCGAGGCGGTTGCCCCGGCCGACTCAGACCTTTCGGCGGAGCGGCAGAAGGTCGAGGCCCTGCAGGGGAAATTCGGGATCGACCGGCACGATCTCGTCGCCGTGAGCTATTGCGATCTGGTCTCGGCTAGCCGCTGATCGTCGGGCGGTGCTGGGCGCCAGCCGGGTCCTCTGGACGAACGGCATCGGCGCCGAGGCCGAAGGCCTCGTGCAGAACCCGCACCGCCTCTGGCACGCGATCGGCCGAGATGACGCAGGAGATCTTGATCGGCGAGGTGGAGATCATCTCGATGTTGATCTCCTCGGCGCCGAGGACCTCGAAGACCTTGGCGGCGACGCCCGGGTGTGAGCGCATGCCGGCGCCGATGATCGAGACCTTGCCGATCCGGTCGTCGGTTCGCACTCCCTGGCTGACGCCGCCGAGGGCGGCGATCGCATCGGTGGCGGTGCGCAGCTCGGAGCGGTCGATCGTGAAGGAGAGGTCGGCCAGCTCGTCGTCGCCGACCGGCTCGTTCTGGATGATCACGTCGACGTTGATGCCGGCCTCGGCCAGCGCTGTGAAGATCTCGCCGGCGACGCCGGGCTCGTCGCGGATGCCGGTCAGCGTCACGCGCGCCTCGTCGTCGGTATGGGTCACTGCTGTTACGAAAGGTTGCTCCACGTTCTCCTGCTCCGCCTCTTCTTCGCTGACGACGAGGGTACCGGGGCCGTCCTCGAAGCTGCTTCGGCAGTGGATTCGGACGCCATGGTTGCGGGCGTACTCGACGGAGCGCAGCTGCAGGACGCGGGCGCCCGAGGCCGCCATCTCGAGCGTCTCCTCATACGAGGCGACCGAGAGCTTGCGGGCGTCCGGGACGATCCGCGGATCGGCGCTGAAGACGCCGGCGACGTCGGTGTAGATCTCGCAGACGTCGGCCCCCAGGGCGGCTGCCAGGGCGACCGCCGTGGTGTCGGAGCCGCCGCGGCCGAGCGTGGTCACGTCGTGGCTCTCAGTGGAAACGCCCTGGAAGCCGGCGACGAGCACGATCCTGTCCTCGTCGAGCGCTTCGCGGATCCGCTCCGCGCGGACGTCGATGATCCGCGCCCTGGTATGGGATGAGTCGGTGACGATCCCTGCCTGGGAACCGGTCAGCGAGATCGCCTTGTGGCCCATGTCGTGGATCGCCATCGCGCAGAGCGCGCAGGAGATCCGCTCGCCGGTGGAGAGCAGCATGTCCATCTCACGCGAGTCCGGGCGGTCGGAGATCTCGAGCGCCTGGGCGACCAGCTCGTCGGTCGTCTTGCCGCGCGCCGAGAGCACCGCGACGGCGCGGTTGCCGCCGTCGCGGGCGGCGACGATCCGCCGCGCCGCCCGCTTGATCTGCTCGGCGCCGGCAACCGACGTGCCGCCGAACTTCATCACCACGGTCTTCGACTCGCTTGCGGACATAGAAGGCTGAGGATAGTCGGCTCCAAAGGCCAGCACAGCTGGATGAGGCGCTATCCCGGTAGGGATGGAACGTCTTGTACTTTTCGCCATCGGCCTTGAGGCGTCAGCGATATCCGCCACACCGAAAAGTTGAGTGGAATCCCTACCGGGATAGGGCCCGTGAGCTACTCGGAGCCGCCGAGGTTGCCGAGCATCGCGTGCTCGGCCATGCGAATCAGGCCGAGGGCCATGTGCGGGCGCATGTCGCTGGTTCGCACGCGGACGTGCGAACCGTGCGGTCCGACGACCTCGACGATCGTGCAGACGTCACCGATCTGGCAGTCCTCTCCGTAGTCGGCTTCCAGCGCCTCCATCTGCGCGGTCACCACCTGTCCCATCTTGCTCTGGTCGATCGGCATCGCTCTTGGAGACTACATGTGCGCGTCATCACACTTGCAGATATATCGGGGAGATATATTAAGCGGCGTGGAGCTCAGCCCGACCGCCTACGTCATCCTCGGCATGGTCAGCCGCGAGCCGCGCTCCGGCTATGAGATCAAGGCCCTCGTCGACAACACCACCCGGTTCTTCTGGGCGGCCAGCTACGGGCAGATCTATCCCGAGTTGAAGCGACTCGCCGAGGCTGGGCTGGTCGAGGGCAGCGACGTGCCCCGTGGCGAGCGCAAGCGCACCGTCTACGCGATCACCGAAGAGGGCGAGGGCGAGCTGAAGGACTGGCTGCGCCAACCGCCTCAAACGGTTGAGATGCGCGAAGAAGGGCTGCTGAAACTGTTCTTTGCCGGTGTGCTGCCGCCCGAGCAGGCCGCCGAGACGCTGCGCTCGATGCGTGAGTACCGGCGGGGAATCGTCGCGCGGCTGCGTTCGATCGAACCGGACGCCGCGGAGAAGCTGAAGCAGGACGACCCCTTCCCGTTGCTCGTGCTGCAGGGCGGGATCGAGTTCAACGAGTGGTTCGCAGACTGGTGTGAGCGCATGGAGGCCCGCCTCCTCGAGCCCGCGCCCCGTGAAAGGAGCAGCTGATGTTCGACGCCCTCGCCCGCCTCGCCGACGGCAATGCCCGCCGGATCGGCCTTCTCGCAATCGTCTTCTTCCTCCTCGCCGGGGCCCTCGGCGGCTCGGTCGCCAGCCGCCTCGACCCCTACGGCGCCGACGATCCGGCGACCGAGGCGGTGAAGGCGAAGGACCGCCTCTTCGACGCCGGCCTGCGGATCCCAGCGGTGCTGGCGATCGTCGAGGACGCGCCCGTCACCGCTCCGGCGACCCGGGCCCGCGTCGAGGCGCTCGAGCGCAGCGTGCGCCGCCGCGCCGACGTCAAGTCGGTGACCGGCTACTACGAGACCCACTCGCCCGTCTTCGTCTCCAAAGACGGCCGCTCGACCTATTTCGCGATCGCGCTCAGGCCGACCGAGGACAAGGCCTGGCAGGAAGCAGGCGCCGACATCGCCGACCAGCTCTCCAGCCAGCCCGGCGTCGTCGTCGGCGGCGGCGCGGTCTCACAGGAGCAGGTCAACAAGCAGGTCGAGAAGGATCTGCGGATGGCCGAGATGCTCGCCTTCCCGCTGCTCTTCCTGCTCTCGCTGCTCTTCTTCCGCAGCCTCGTCGCCTCGGTGCTGCCACTGATGATCGGCGGCCTGGCGATCGTCGGCACCTTCCTGATCCTCCGCATCGCCAGCGAGGTCGGCTCGATCTCGATCTTCGCCCTCAACCTGACCACGGCGCTCGGGCTGGGCCTGGCGATCGACTACAGCCTCTTCGTCGTCTCCCGCTACCGCGAGGAGATCGCCAAGGACGGGCCGGGGCTGGCGGCGATGCGCCGCGTGATGGCGACGGCCGGGCGCACGGTCTTCTTCTCCTCGCTGACCGTCTCCGCGGCGCTTGCCTCGCTGCTCGTCTTCCCGCAGCGGTTCCTCTACTCGATGGGCCTCGGCGGCGCCCTGGTGGCCCTCTTCGCGGCCCTGATCTCGCTGACCGTGCTGCCGGCGGTCCTGACCCTGCTCGGCCACCGTGTCAACGCCCTCTCGCCGCGCTTCCTGCGGCGCCGCGCCGAGGCCGACACACGGCCCGACGAGCACGGCTTCTGGTACCGGCTCTCGCGCTTCGTGATGCGCCGGCCAATCCCCGTTGCGACATTCAGCGCCCTGCTGCTGATCGTCATGGGGCTGCCCTTCCTGGGGATCAAGTTCGACACGGTCGACCCGACGGTGCTGCCGAAGTCAGCCAGCGCCCGGCAGGCCTATGACACCGTCAGCGCCGACTTCCCGCCCTACCACGAGAGCCCGATCTGGGTCGATGTTGAAGGCGGCGGGCCGAAGGCCTCAGCTCGGGTCGCGGCCCAGGTGCGCCGGATCAAGGGAGTCGCCGAAGTCGGCCCGCCGCTGCCGCTGAAGGGCGACGTGACCGCTCTGCAGGTCATCTCCAGCCACCCGTTCGTCTCCGAGGCCAGTCAGACGACCGTGAAGCAGATCCGCAACCTCGACCCACCGCAGGGCGCGACCATGCTCGTCGGCGGCGCCACGGCCGACTTCGTCGACCTGCAGAGCAGCCTCGTCAGCCACCTGCCGATCGTGCTCGCGATCATCGTCATCGCGACGCTGACGATCCTCTTCCTGATGACCGGCTCGGTGATCCTGCCGATCAAGTCGCTGCTGATGAACTTCCTCAACCTCAGCGCCGTCTTCGGCCTCCTGGTGCTGATCTTCCAGGACGGGCGATTGGAGGGCTTCCTCGACTACAGCAGCCCTGGCGCAATCGAGCAGACGATGCCGATCCTGCTCTTTGCCGTCGCCTTCGGCCTCTCGACCGACTACGCCGTCTTCCTGCTCTCGCGGATCAAGGAGGCGCGCGACAACGGCGCCTCGGACTCGGAGTGCGTCTCGATCGGACTCGAGCGCACCGGCCGCATCGTCACCGCCGCGGCCCTGCTCTTTGCCGTCGCGATGTTCGCCTTCGCCACCTCCCAGATCATCTTCATCAAGGAGAACGGGGTAGGCACCGCCCTGGCGGTTCTGATCGACGCAAGCATCGTCCGCGCCCTGCTCGTCCCCTCCCTGATGGAGCTGCTCGGCAAATGGAACTGGTGGGCGCCGAAGCCGCTGAGGCGCCTGCACGAACGGTTCGGGATCAGCGAGGGCGGCGTCGTCGCCGAGGCCGAGCCGGAGGGAGCATGAGCGGGGATCGCGCACGGCACTGCACCCCTTCGACGCCGACACCGAACTGGAAGAGCGCGGCGGGAGCCGTTTCGAGGAAGACCGGAGCTATGGAGCCTCGATGGAACCCTGCTGGTCCAGTCGCGCCAATGGCGTTGCTTCTCGACCGGCCGGAGAACGACTAGGCGAAAGCCTGGGAGGCGCGGCGACGCAGGTCTGCGTTGAGCATGCCCGTCACTTCGCTCGGGGTGACACCCGCTGGGGGCACCGCGTCGCCGATCAGGCCACTGGCGCGGAAGCCGAAGAGGGGGGCGTCGAAGCCGACCTCGCGAATCTTGCGGACCAGCTTGACCGCGCCGGCGATATCGGCCCCCGGGCCGCAGAGAACGATCGCGGTTGGGTCGAGAGCACGCAGGGCGCGCTCGAGCCGCTCGTCGCCGAGCTCATTGGAAAGCATCAGTACACGGAAGCCCGCCCGTCGCAGGGTCAGGTCGAGCGCCTGGGCGTGGACCGCCTCGGCGTCAGAGCCGTGGCTGGAGTCGAGCAGCAGGATGCCGGCGGGGCGGGAAGCGGCGGAGGCGAGGCGGCGGGCCCCGTGCAGCCAGCCGGTCGCCCAGCGCGAGGCGAACTCCAGCTCTGCCTCGCGGTCGGCATCGGCGGCGAGCTGGTCGATCGCGGGGAGCAGCATCTCCTCAACCGTGCGCTCCAGCGGGCGCAGCGCCAGGCTCTCCTCGACGGCGCGGTTAGCGGCCTCCTCGTCGAAGCTTTCCAAGGCGACCACCAAGCTGCCGCCGCTGGCCGGCGCCGATTGGCGCTGGCGAGCAAGTTCGATCGCCGAGGAGATGTTGCCTGTCTGGGCAAGAGCGTCGCGCAGAGTCTGCAACTCGATCAGCTCGTAGTTGCGATGGTTGCCCTCGGTGCGCTTCGGCGTCGGGTAGCCGTAGCGGCGCTCCCAGCTGCGCAGCGTGTTGGGGCTGACCCCCAGCACTTCCGCGGCTGCATTGGTTCGTATTCCTGGCATCTCAGTTGGTCCCCTTGGCGTTGCCCAGCACTATTCGCCGGACATCGGCATCTTCCCAGGGAAAATCCAGGTTTACGCAAGTTATGGACAGATTTCCGGAATCTGTCAGCGATCTTGCAAAGCGCCGACGCCCACCGGCTGCCCGACCGCACGGGCTCGCCACATCGCCTCGTCAGCTTTTTTCAGTAGCTCCTCGGCGTCGCTGCCGTGGTCGGGACAGGCGACGACGCCGGCGGAAATGCCGATTCGCAGGCCCCCGGCCGCCTCGAGCTCGTCGAGCAGGCGCAGCAGGCGCTCGGCCATCTGGACGCCCTCAACCGTGGTCAGGTTCGGCGCCAGCACGCAGAGCGCGTCCTCCTCGAGGCGAAAGGTCTCATCGACGATGCGGACGCTCTCGCCCAGCGCCGCGCCGACCACCGCCAGCATCGTCTCCCGGCTCTCGGTCCCGTCGCCCCCGCGGGTCCCCGGTCCGTCGACGTCGAAGACGACCAGGCCAAATGGATGCCCGTAGCGCTTGTTGGTCTCGATCAGCTGCTCGAGACGGCGGCGCATGTGGCCAGGCTGAAAGAGGCTCGCGTGCGACTCGGGGGAAGCCACGGGTGCCGCTTGCTCGCAGACCGCGGCCACCGCGGTCGCCGTCACCGAGCCGAACTCCTCGGCCAGTTTCTGCGCTGCGTCGGCGAAGGGCTCGGGGTCGGCGCCGCGCATCTGCTCGCGCAGGGTCGCCAGCAGCGCCGCCTGCAAAGAGGAAACCTCGCGGGCAACCTGCCCTGCCGAGGATCCACCCCTTGCGCCGTTGCTCGTCGGGATTTTCGTCACCACCTGGAGGACCATCTCGAAAGCAACGGACGCCAGAACGGCGAAATCTCGCTAATTGCGACCCGATACTCGTCTAGTCGGTTTGTCCGCCTCGCGGCCTTTCCGGGCGAAACGTTTTGTCTTCTAGCCAGGGGATAGCGGGTTACGGCCGGCTCAATCGAGGCTGCGGCGGCCGGCGAAGGCCTTGCCCAGCGTGACCTCGTCAGCGTGCTCGAGGTCGGCGCCGACCGGAAGACCGCTCGCCAAGCGGGTGACTGCGACCTGGCCGCGCAACCGTTCGGCGATGTGCAGCGCCGTCGCCTCGCCGGTCGTGGTCGGGTTGGTGGCGAGGACGACCTCGCTCACGTCGCCGTCCGCCACCCGGCGCAGCAGCTCGGCGATCTTGAGGTCCTCCGCATCGACGCCGTCGATTGGCGAGAGGGCCCCGCCGAGCACGTGGTAGAGGCCGCGGTACTCGTGGGTGCGCTCGATCGGGATCACATCGGCGGGCTCCTCGACCACGCAGATCGTCGCGCGGTCGCGGTTCGGGTCGGCGCAGATCCGGCAGCGCGGTCCCTCGGAGAGGTTGAAGCACTCCTCGCAGAGGCCTACCTTCTCCTTCACCTCGGTGATCGCGGCCGAGAGCGCGGCAGCCTCTTCGTCGGGGGCGCGGAGGATGTGGAAGGCGAGCCGCTGCGCGGTGCGCTGGCCGATCCCGGGCAGCCGCGAGAGCTCCGCGACGAGGCGGGCCAGCGGCGCCGGTCCCTCGGCGCTCACATTCCGGGGAGACCGCCGAGGCCTCCGGTGATCCCGCCCATCTTCGAGCTGGCCAGCTCCTGGGCGGCGCGGAATCCCTCGTTGACTGCCGCCTGCACCATCTCGGCGAGCAGCTCCGCCTCCTCGGGATCGATCGCCTCGGGGTCGATGACGATCTCGCGCAGGGTCAGGTCGCCGCCAACCTTCACCTTGACCATGCCGCCACCGGCGCTGGCCTCGACGACCTCATCTTTGAGCGTCTCCTGCGCCTGCAGCATCTCGCTTTCCATCTTTTTCGCCTGCTTCATCAGGGCGTTCATGTCGAAGCCGCCCGGCATCCCACCTTTTGCCACCTAGCCCACCTCCTCGGCATCGAACTCGCTCTTCAGCTTCTCCACCAGCGCATCGTGATCGATCTTCTCGGAGCTCGGCGCCTCCTCAGCGGCCTGCGGCTCACTGTCGAGCACCACATAAACGGGCCGAAGCTTCTCACTCACTACGGACTCCAGGGCCACCTCCATCTGCTCCCGCTTCTCCGGGGCCTCGGCCTTGCGTTTGTTGAAGGTGTTCTCAGCCGGGAAGCCGATAGTGACGATCCCCTCTACACCATCGACCTCGACCGGCCGAGCTCCCTCGAAGGTCGCTGCCAGCGCCGGGCTCGTCTCCCGAAGCTTGTCGATCACCGCCGGCCAGAAGCCCTTGACGTACTCCAGGTCGAGGGGGTCTCGGCCCGCGGGTCCCGTCGCGACCTCGGGGGGGCCTGCGGGCGGGGGCTTCGCCTCCGTTCTCGGCCCCCCCGAGTCCGCGCCACCCGCGGGAGGGTCGTCCTCGGCTGACGACCCAGTCTCAGCGTCTCTGAAGCTCTCAGCCGGGTCGAGGCTTTCAGCGGGATCGGGGCTCTCAGCCGGGTCGGGACTCTCAGCCGGGTCCGGACTTTCAGCTGACTTGGACTGGACTTGCTCGGAGCCATCTGCGGGCGCCTCGGGCGGGGGCTCGTCAATCAACGGGGTCTCTGCCGGGGGTGGCGCAGGGGGAGGGGGGTCGAGGACGGACCGTGGCCCGCCCGCAGTGCCCCCCTCCCCCTGCGACAGGACCCGCGGCGCAGCAGCCCCCGTGTCTTTCTCGAGCTTCTCGATTCGCCTGCGAAGCCCCTCGGTCGAGGGATCTAGGTCTGGTCGCGCTGCCTTGAGAAGGGCGATCTCGACTGCCATGCGGGCGTCGTCTCCCTCGCGAACCGCGGTCAGAGCGTTCGCAAGCTCGTCGATGGTCCGGACGAGTGTCGCCGCTTCGATTGAGCCCGCTTGAGCCATCAGGCGGTTTGAATCCGTAGCGGTCACTACAAAGGTGTTGGGCACCTCGCCCACCGCCTGGGTCACCAGCAGGTGGCGCAGGTGGGCAAGCAGGTCGCGGGCGAACTGTGTCGGGTCGCGGCCCGAGCGGGCCATCTTCTCCACCCCGAGCAGGACCCCCTTCGGATCCTCCGCGATGACCGCGTCGACCGCTTCGAAGAGCAGCTCGGCGTCGGCGGCGCCGAGCAGTTCCAGCACGGCGTCGAGGGTGACCTGGCTGCCGCCGAAGGCGACCAGCTGATCGAGCGTGCCGAGGGCGTCACGGAAGCTGCCCGAGGCGGAGCGGGCGATCATCGCCACCGCCGCGTCCTCGACCTCGATGCCCTCGGCGGCGGCGACCCGCTGCAGCACCTCGGAGATCTGCTCCAGCGAGGGGCGCTGGAAGTCGAAGCGCTGGCAGCGGTCGGCGATCGTCGCCATCACCTTGTGCGACTCGGTCGTGGCGAGGACGAAGACGGTGTTCGGCGGCGGCTCCTCCAATGTCTTCAGGAAGGCGTTCCAGGCCTCCTTGGTCAGCATGTGCGCCTCGTCGAGGATGTAGACCTTCCAGCGGCCTCCCGTCGGCGCGTAGGCCACCCGCTCGCGCAGGTCGCGGACGTCGTCGACGGAGCGGTTGGAAGCAGCATCCATCTCGATTACGTCGATCGAGCTGCCGGCGGCGATCGTCAGGCACGATTCGCACTCGCCGCAGGGTATGACGGTCGGGCCGCCGCGCTCGCAGTTGAGCGAGCGGGCGAGGATCTTCGCCATCGAGGTCTTGCCGGTGCCGCGCGAGCCGACGAACAGATAGGCGTGGTGGACCTTGCCCTGCTCGACCGCGTTGCGCAGGGTGCGGACGACGTGCTGCTGGCCGACCACCTCATCGAAGGAACCGGGGCGATGGCGGCGGTAGAGGGAGATCGAGTCGCTGGAAGACGGCACTTCAGCCAGTCTATCCGCGAGCCATCGCCGGTCATGGTCGACTTGGTCGCGCATAGGGCGACTAAGTCGACCAGCCTTGCCGAGCTGCGTATCTATACCTTCCGCCGGTGCCAACCCGGGCCCGCAACTGGCTCTCACCGGTCGCCTGGGTGGCTGGCGTCAGCGCCCTACTGCTCGTCGTCTTCCCGGTCGGCTTCCCCAACTACGACACGATCTACGCGCTGGCCTGGGGCCGTGAACTGGCGCACGGAGCGAGCCCCGACTACGGCTCGGCACTCCCCCCCACACCGCACCCGCTCGCCGATCTGCTCGGCCTTGTCACGACCCCACTTGGCAGCGGAGCGATCGACGTCACGATGGTCATCGCCTACCTCTCCCTCGGCCTGGTCGGCTACCTCGTCTACCGCCTCGGCGCCCTCTGGTTCGACCGGCCGATCGGCGCAATCGCCGCACTGATCGTCCTGACCCGAGCCCCATACCTATCCAACGGCCTTCGCGCCTACGTCGACCTCCCCTACATAGCCTTCGCCCTAGGCGCACTCCTCATAGAGAGCAAACGACCACGCGCCGGATGGCCGGTCCTTGCCCTGCTGGCTCTGGCCGGCTTGCTCCGCCCCGAGGCCTGGCTCTTCTCGATCGCCTATCTGGCCTACCTGCTGCTCGGTCCCTCAGAAGCTGTCGCTGTTCCAATGGATCAGCCCGGCAGTGCGTCCCTCCAGAGCGCTCCCGAGGGCGAGAAGAGCACACCCCTCGGCCGGGCGGATACTCAAAGCGCCGGCCTAATTAGGCCGGCGCTTGGACGGGCGAGGGGTGCCCTCTTCTCGCCCACCGGAGCCGCCCTAGTAAGCCTCGCCCTCGCCGCGCCGGTCCTCTGGGCCCTCTTCGACTTGATCACCACCGGCAACCCGTTCTATTCGCTCACCGGCACCCAGGAAACCGTCGAAGCTCTGAAGCGACAGACCGGCCCAGTCGATGTCGTCCTCTACGGGCCGCGGCGCCTCGGCGAAGTGCTCCAGTGGCCTGGAATGGTCGGCGCCGCGGGTGGGGTCGCGCTCGCCTATGCCTTCCTGCGCCGCCGCTCGACCCTCGGCCTGATCGCGGCCGCACTCGCCCTCGGCGCTTTCGCGCTGCTCGGCGGCGCCGGCCTGGCGATCATCGCCCGCTACACGATGCTGGGAGGAGCCATCCTGGCGATCTTCGTCGCCGTCGCCCTGCTTGGTTGGCGCCTGCTCGAGCCCGACCATCCCTGGCGTCGCCGCTGGCAGATTTTCGCCGGCATAACCGCGGCGATGTTCGTGCTCTGGCTGCCCAATCAGTGGGACCTCGACTCCACCGTGAAGAGCGACCTCAGTGACCAGGGGGCGATCGAGCGCGACCTCAGCGACCTCGTCGGCGCGGGCGCCTTCGCCAAGCCCCTCTGCGGCCCGATCGCCGTCCCCAACCATCGCGCCATCCCCCGGCTCGCCTTCGGCCTCGAAGTGAAGCCGACCGCAATCATCAGCGCCAGCGAGGAAGGCATCCCCCGGCGCGGCTACTTCCTCGACCCCGCCAGCCCCTTCGTCCTCCACAACTTCATCCTCGACCCCAATGACCCCACCCGACTCAAAACGGCCGTTCCCCCCGGCTTTCAGCGCGTCGCCCGCAACGACTCCTGGATCCTCTACCGCCGCTGCTGAGGCGGCGCTCAGCCACCGCGCTCGACCAGCTCCACCGCGGCGTGGGTCTCGGCGGCGACCTCACGGTCGGCAAGCTCGACTCCCGGCGGCAGCTCGACGTGCAGGTCACTGGAGGGATCGAGGCGAGCCCGCAGCGTCCCGCTGCAGCGTGAGCCGAGCACGTGGCCGCCGCGACTGCGGTCCTCGCTGATGAAGTGGAGGTGGTAGCCGCTGACCTCGATCCCCTCGACGTAGTCGGGGAAGCGGAAGCCCAGCATCGTCCCCTCGACCGCGGCCACCTCGAAGACGTGTTGCTCGGCGACGACCTCGGTCAGCGGCGGGTAGGGCGGCCGCTGGCGCGGTACCGAGCGGGCGCGGACCAGCTCGAAGCTGCCGTCGATTCGGATCGCGCAGGAGGCGGCGCCGGCCGGGATCAGCTCGTCGAGCCGCGCCAGCAGTCCCTCGTGCTCGAACGGTCCCTCGATCTCAACGTCAATCGCGGGCTCGAAGCGCGCCAGCACGGCGAACGGCGTGCGCTCCCCGCCATCGACGCTCCCGACTGCCCCGTCGACGTCGGCGCGGTAGAAGCTGCCGTCGAGGGCGATCATCTCGCCGTCGAGCCCGTTCAGCGTCCCCAGGCCGAGGTCGCCGTGCTCGGCCAGCTCGTCGAAGCTGAGATCGCCGTCATAGGCGCCCTCGAGCAGCGCGCCGATGGTCGAGGCCTGAAACAGCACGTGCGGCTCGCGCTCGGCGTGCAGTTCCTCCTCCCGCAAGGTCTCGACGTGCAGCGATTTGATCCAGCGCTCGTCCAGCACAGGCGCCAGTCTCCCAGGCGTGTCTGACGTTGAGGGGCCGTGTGGGCCCTGAAAGTCAGACACGCCCCAGGGTTAGGGGAGATCCGCTCGTCGCCGACGCCGTCGATCGTCGAGAATCGAGGCGTGGCGGCAATCCAACTTCGAGGCGTGGTCAAGCGCTTCGGCCCGATTACGGCGGTCGACGGGCTGGACCTGGAAGTGCCCGAGGGCATCTGCCTCGGCTTGCTCGGACCGAATGGCGCCGGCAAGTCGACGACGATGCGACTGCTCACCGGGCAGGCGCTTCCGGACTCCGGCGAGCTGCGGGTGCTCGGCCACGAGCTGCCAGCCGACTCCAAGGCCGCCCGCGCCGAAATGGGCGTCGTCCCCCAGCTCGACAACCTCGACGTCGACGTCACGGTCGAGGACAACCTGGCGATCTTCGCCCGCCTCTACCGGGTTCCCGACGTTGGCGCCGCGGTCGATCGGGCGCTCGACCTTGCCCGCCTTCGCGAGCGCCGCCGCGACGCCGTCGATGAGCTCTCCGGCGGCATGCGCCGCCGCCTGCTGCTGGCCCGCGGCCTCGTCCACGAACCGAGGCTGATTCTGCTCGACGAGCCGACGGTCGGGCTCGATCCGCAGATCCGCACCGAGCTCTGGACGCTGATCGGCGAGCTGCGCTCGCGCGGCACGACGATCCTGATGTCGACGCACTACATAGAGGAGGCCGAGCGCCTCGCCGACGAGGTGGCGGTGATGACCAAGGGCAAGATCATCAGCCGCGGCCATCCGGTCGAGCTGATCAGCGAGCACGCCGGCGTGAAGACCGCCGAGGTCTACGGGCCGCCCGAACGGCTGGTCGAGGCGCGCAAGACCGCTGAATCCCACGGGCTTTCCGTCCGCCCGGCCGGGCCCGCGATCGCGATCGTCGGCTCCGAGAAGGCGGCCAACGGGGCGATCCCCGACGACGCCGTCGTCCGCGCCGCCTCGCTCGAGGACGTCTTCGTCCTGCTCACCGGGGAGGAGGCCGAGTGAGGCGGCTCGAACCAGCGGCAATCGCCGGCGTGATGAGCCGCGAGCTGGCCAACTTCCGCACCTACTGGAAGGGGACGACCTTCTCCAGCGTGCTCGAACCGATCGTCTATCTGCTCGCCTTCGGCCTTGGCCTCAGCGCCACCCTGGTCGACGAAGTCAACGGCGTCCCCTACATCGAGTTCGTCGGCACCGGCATGGTCGCCACCGCGGTGATCTTCTCCAGCGCCCTGCCGGCGATGTTCGGCACCTTTGTCAAGCACCGCTTCCAGAACACCTACGACGCGATCCTGGCCGCGCCGGTCGACGTCGAGGAGCTCGTCAGCGCCGAGATGCTCTGGATCGGCCTGCGCTCCGGGACCTACGGCTGCGTGCCGCTGCTGGTCACGATCGCCTTCGGGCTCGATCCGGCCTGGGGGATGCTGCTGGTGCCCTTCTTCTGCTTCGTCACGGCGCTTGGCTTCGCCGGCTTCGGCGTCGCGATGGCCGCGACCGTGGCCAAGATCGACCAGTTCAACTACGTCACCGCGCTCTGCATCACGCCGCTCTTCCTCGTCGCCGGAACCTTCTTCCCGATCGACGGCTTGCCGCAGGGAGTCCAGGACGTAGCGCAGCTCAATCCACTCCACCAACTGGTCGAACTGGTCCGGGGCGGCGCCTTCGGCTTCGAAGCGGTCGACATAGCGCGCTTCGCCTTCCTGGTCGCCTTCGCGCTGCTCACCTGGCGCGTAGCGGTCAGCCGCATGCACAACCGCCTAATCGACTGAACGGGCCCAATCGCCGACCAGGACGACGCAATCGCGGCGTGAATCGGTGACTTCGCCTTTAGTAGTCCAATTGGACACCTAATGACGAAGTCAGCGATGTAGCGAAAAAATGGACCGTGCGCCCCGTCCTCCGAGACGAAGTCACCGGGCGTGTCCGTCGTGATTGGCTCGGGCCGGGCTCTCCTGCGGCACCCGCGGCATCCGCTTAAGGCTGCTTCCTTCCGGACCTGACCTGATTCGCGTGCCCACGTCGCGCAGGACCCGACCGTCAACGCCGCTCACAACGCACTGACCCCGACGGCCAGCCCCTCGGAACGGGATTCGGCCCCGCTAGAGCGGATTGCGGGTTACAGGGCACCGCTGATTCCCCGCCTAGCACGGTCCGCGACCATCGTATCTGCATTGCCCCCTTCGAGTGAGGGCAATGCAGATCGAAGGCCTCGCTCAGCGCCGGATCAGGAGACGGGTCTTGAAGATGGTCGCCCTCACCTTGCCGACGCGAACTTTCTGGCGGACCAGGATGCGCTTGCGAGTCGCGACCCGCTTACGCGCCTTCGGCTTGACCTTCAGCGCGATCAGCTTGCTCTTGCCGCTGCGCAGCTTGACGGTGCGCCGACGGGTCGCCGGCTGTCGCTTCTTGAGGAAGCCCTGGACCGTGGTCCGGCAGGGACGACCGATTTTGCGCGGGCACTTGACCCGGACGAAGAGCCGCTTGCCCCGCAGCGTCGCCGTGCCCGGCGTCGCCTGGCGCAACAGCTCCTCCAGGCGCTGGGCGCTGAGCCCGCCGCCGCCGCCGGCTCCGCCCTTCCCAGCACCGCCCTCTTTGCCGCGAACCGCGCTGAGCACCACGTTGTCGTAGTCGGCGCTGCCGCTGACCAGCACGCTGGTGCCGCTGGTGTAGCGGCTGCTGATCTGAATCCGGTATTCGTGACCGATCGTGAGGTCGCTTGAGTCAATTGAGGCCCCCGCCACGTTGGTCCAGGAGTGGGCGCCGGCGAGGGTCGTCGGCGGAATCAGGCTCACGCCTTCGCCTCCCGTCGAGAGGTCGTTGAGCCGCACCGAGTACTCGGCGGAGTTGCCGGCGACGGCAAGAAGCTGGTCGACGCTGGCGCGACGGTCGAGCGTGAAGCTGACCGCCGTCGGCCCGTTTCCTCCAGCGCCCGAGTAGATGAACGGGGGGCTCTGCCAAACCGCCGTGGTCGTCCCCGCCACCGCCGTGGCTCCGACGACGCCCGTGTAGGCAGAGCGGATGTAGCCGCCGCCGTCCGCCCCGCCGGAGCCCTGGAAGGAGTTTTCCACGCTCGCGCAGAGCAGCGGCGACAGGCAGCTGCCTTCGCTGCTCGCGGAGGAGTCCCAGCCGGCGGCACCCCCGTCGAAGCCGCGCGCGGCGCTGCTGGACGGATACTTGCTGGCCGCTGCGGCCGGAATCGCCACCAGCAGCGCGGTGAGGCACGCCGCGGCGATCGCGCCGAAACGACGAAGCATTGGAATGCACATCGGGGTCCTCCTCTGGGTCTTTGCTCGCCCGGACAGGCGACTACCGATTTTTCTGGGTACCCGAGAGAGTCCGCCGCCCCGGCCGCCTTGGACGAACGTAGGATCGAAGCCACGTGATCGACGTCGACACAGGCTCCTTCTTCGCGATCGTCCTGGTCGCCGCGATCGCCGCGATAACGGTCGCGATCGTGCCGAAGGGAATGGCCCCGCCGGTGGTCGTGCTGGAGCTCGTGTTGGGGATCGTGATCGGCCCGCAGGTCCTCGACTTCGCCCATTCCTCCGACTTCATCGGGTTCTTCTCCAACCTCGGCCTGGGAATGCTCTTCTACTTCGCCGGCTACGAGATCGACTTCGAACGGATCAAGGGCACGCCGATGCGCCTCGGCGCGCTCGGATGGGCACTCTCGGTCGCCTTGGCCTATGGAATCGGCGGCCTGCTCGCGATGGCCGGCGTCGTCGTTTCGTTTCTCTACACCGGCTCGGCCCTGGCGACGACGGCGATCGGCACCTTGATCCCGATCCTCAAGGACAGCGGCGGCCTCAAAACACGCTTCGGCACCTACCTGTTGGCCGCCGGCGGCGCCGGTGAGTTCGGCCCGATCCTGCTCGTCACCCTCGTGCTGACCACCGCCAGCCCGGTGCACGAGGCGGCGATCCTGCTCGCCTTCGTCTTCCTCGCCCTCGGCGTCGCCCTCGCCTCTGTTCGCCTCGCCTGGCGCGGCTGGCCGGCATTCGAGAAAACCTTCGAGGCGAGCAGCCAGCTTGCCGTGCGGATCACCGTCGTCCTCGTCTTCGGCCTCGTCCTGCTGGCGAGCCAGCTCGGCCTCGACGTCCTTCTCGGCGGCTTCGTCGCCGGGATGATCACCCGGGCGGCGCTCAGGGGCCACGAGCTGCAGATCTTCGAGTCGAAGCTGACCGCGGTGGGCTTTGGCTTCTTCGTCCCCTTCTTCTTCATCACCAGCGGCCTCGAGTTCAATCTCGACGCCCTCGGCTCGGCGGATGCGCTGGCCAAGATGGCCCTCTTCTTCGTCCTCTTCCTGGTCGTCCGCGGCACGCCGGCCCTGCTCCTTTACCGCAAGATCCTCAGCGCCACCGAGCGCCGCGCCCTCGCCTTCTTCTCCGCCACCGAGCTGCCTCTCGTGGTCGCAATCACGACGATCGCGGTCGACGCCGGCAAGATGCGCACCTCGACCTCCGCCGGCCTGGTCGGCGCCGCCATCCTCTCGACCCTGATCTACCCCTTCATCGGCATGGCCCTGCAGAAGAGAGCGATGGCGGAGCAGGGAGAGGAGCCTCCCTCGACCGACCCGGTCGAGGCTCCCGTCCCGGCCTGATCCCAGCCCTGCCGCGCGCCTATGATTGACCCTCTCCCGGGCGCGTAGCTCAGCGGGAGAGCGCTCGCCTCACACGCGAGAGGTCGCTGGTTCGAACCCAGCCGCGCCCATCGGTCGGAATCCGCAGCCTGGCGGACGAGCCCGGCACCGTGCATTCGATCGAGGCTCTGAAGGGTCCCCGTGCCCGTATTCGGTCCGCGGTCTTGTGGGATGATCTGCGCCGTGGGAAGGGCGAGGTGAGCGATCCGCTCGAGGATCGGCTGGAGACGGAACTTGGCGGCGGCCGGGTACTGATCGGCGTCCTCGACGCACTTGCCGATGCGGTGACGATCCGAGCGCCCGACGATCGGCTGATCTATGCCAACCGCGCCGCGCTCGCCCGCATGGACCTGGAGTCCGTCGAGGAGCTGAGGGCGGCGGACCCGCGGGGCTTGATGGAGCAGTGGATTACGACGGGCGAGGACGGCCCGCCGGTTGCCATGGACGACCTACCGTCCGTGCGCCTGCTGCGCGGTCAGCGACCGGATCCGCTGACGCTTCGGACCGTGCACCGAATGAGCGGTGAGGAGCGTTGGGTCGTGCTGAAGGCGACCGGGATCAGGGACGCCAACGGCGAGATCAGGGCGGCGGTGACGATCATCGAGGACGTGACGGCCGCCAAGCGCGCGGCCCTGCGCACTGAGTTCCTCGCTGAAGCGGCGCGGGTGCTCTCCTCCTCGCTCGACTACCAGCAGACGCTCCGCAACGTGGCGACGCTGGCGGTGCCCGACATCGCCGACTGGTGCGCCGTCGACCTCTTCGACTCAGAAGGCGGCCGGCTGCAAGTCGCGATCGCCCACGTCGATCCCAGCAAGATCGAGATGGCGGAGCGCCTGCGCGCCTATCAGCCGACGCAGCCGGATCCGAATCGCGGCCTTGGGAAGGTGCTGCGGACGGGCGAAGCTGAGCTGATCTCGGATATACCCGACGAGCTCCTGGTGGAAGGAGCGACCGACGAGCACCATCTGTCGCTGCTGCGGGCGGTGGGCATGAGATCGGCCCTCGTGGTGCCCATGAAGGTGCGCGGCCGGACCATCGGAGCGATCTCGATGGTCGCTGCGGAGTCCGAGCGGCGCTTCGATCGCGAGCACGTCGACTTCGCCTGCCAAATCGCCGACCGGGCCGCGCTCGCTGTAGAGAACGCGCGCCTCTACACCGAGCGAACCCACATCGCGCAGACCCTGCAGGCGAGCCTGCTTCCGAACTCGCTGCCGGCGATCGAGGGGTGGGAAGTCACCTCCCTCTACCGACCCTCCGGCGCTGAGACCGAGGTCGGTGGCGATTTCTATGACCTTTGGCAGGTCGGCGAGGAGTGGATGGCGTTCGTCGGCGACGTCACCGGCAAGGGCGTCGAGGCCGCGGCGCTCACCGCGCGGGTCCGCCACACCGCGCTGGAGGCCTCGGAGATCAGCACCGATCCCTCTTACGTTCTCTCCCGCGTGGATGCCGCGCTCAAGCGCCACGGCGATCTCGCCATCTGCACCGCCATCGCCATGCGCCTGCGGGGAGCGAGCGGCACCCTCGCTAACGGCGGGCATCCCTCGCTGATTCGACTCAGGAAGGACGGGGTACAGCGGCTGGGCGCCCACGGCGGCCTGCTTGGTGGCCTGGAGAACCCATCGTGGCCGCAGGAGGAGTTTCAGATGCTACCTGGGGAGACTCTGGTAGCGATAACCGACGGGGTAACGGATGCGGTCGGTGAGGGCGGCACCCGGTTCGGCCCAGGACGTCTCGAAGAGGTGCTGCTCGCGGGGACCGGCGACACCGCTCCCCTGCTGCTCGAGCGCCTGGTGGAGGCCCTCGAGCGATTCCAGGTCGGCGACCAGGCCGACGACATGGCCGTGCTGGCGCTGCGGTACACCGGCGCGGGCGCATGCCCCGGGGCGCCGAGCCTGCAGAGCTGACGAGTGATGAGGCCTGCGCTTGGGACGCTAGAAGTAACGCTCCTCGACGAGATACCTCAGCGAACTGATTGCCTCCCAAGCGATCAGGCCGCTCTCGACGAGGCCGGCAAGCGTTATCAAGGTCACTGCCGCTGCGCGCAGGGGCGCCATGTGCCCAATTCCGGCGGTCGGGATCAGGGTCGATGCGACGCCGAAGAAGAGGACCGCGACGCCAAAGTTATAGGCGAGACGGCAGTAAGCCGCCCACGCCTTCTGCCTGAGGAGGTATTCGGCCGCCATGTCTTTCACTGCGGACAAAGGGACACTGTCCTCGGCCGCGAGCCTCTGGAACTCGAAGTATTCGCCGGGGGAGAAGTGGAAGCTGCGCGCTTTGAAATTGAACTGCACGGAGGAGACCAGGGCGATGCTCGCCACCACCAACAGGAGCAACGCCAGGTCAGGCTCGCCCAGCGCCCCCTTCTTGTCGAGCGTGAGCCCGATCAGGGCGAAGGCGAATCCCGCCAGCAGCGGCGCTGCGGTCGTCCCGAGATTGTCGATCGCCGCGGGGTAGCCAAAGGGGAATTGGAGATGGCTCCAGAGCCCTGCGTCCGATTTATTTTTTGACATGCCTGCCCCGCGCATGGGCAGTTGAGCAGCGGCGACACCATCCCAGCGGATGGTCTGCAAAGTTGAAGGCGCCGACGACGACGTGCTCGCGATGCACTGACAACATCTCCATTGGCCGGGTGGGAAGGGAGACCAACTCGACGATCCCCTCGACATCGAACTGGGTGGCGGCCAGCGCATCGTGAAGATCATCGGGGCGCGGTGACTGAAGCGCCACGTACCCTCCGGGATCGCCCTCCTGCTCCCAGCCGCGCTCGACGGCGACGTCGGGCAGGTCCTCAACGGCAGCCCTCACTCCCTCGAGTACTTCGTCAAATGGATGGGTACCTGCGAACGCCAGAATGTACGTAGCCATTTCTCGACCTTTCAAAATCGACAGAGCGAACTAACCGGGCACATAATAGGGTGAGCCCGTGGATCGTCCCCACACCAGTCAACCTCAGTACTGACCGGAGGCTCTCATGGTGAAGCGCGCAGTCCTGATCGGCATCGACCAGTACGAGGATCCGGCGATCAACGACCTGAGTGGCTGCGTCAACGATGTCAACTCGATGGCTGCGGTTCTTGGCGAGTGCTACCAGTTCGAGCCAGCCGGGTTGACCAGGCTGACCGATCCCGGGGATACCACCCGGAAGAAGATTCTCGACGCCCTGACACGCCTGGTCGACGAAACCGGGCCTGGCGACGTCGCGGTCATCTACTACAGCGGCCATGGCTCGCAGGCTCCCGACACGGACCGCGACGAGGAGGACAAATGGGACGAGACGATCGTGCCCTCCGACAGTGGCCGCAGTGAAAACAGGGAGGTGCTCGACATCATCGATGACGAGCTCCACAGCTACATGGCCGCGCTTGCCCAGCGCACGTCGTACGCGACGTTCATCTTCGACTCGTGCCATTCGGGATCGATAGACAGGGACCTGATCCGGCCGGGCACGGTGCAGGCGCTGAAGGAAAGCGCGCGGCCGGTGCCGCGCGCAACGTTGCCGTCGAGGAAACCGCTCGCGGTCCCGCCGCGGCCCTTCCCGGGGGCCGAGTCGGAGGCCGGTGCTCCGATGAGCGCCAGCGGCCTGATCCGACAGGGCGACTACCTGCTCATCGCCGGCTGCCACGACGACGAAGTGTCACTTGAAGCAGACTTCGACGAGCCTCACGGGCTGCTCACCAACTATCTCGCCGCGGAGCTCCGAACCGGCGCAGCGGCGACCATGAAAGCGATCCTCGCCAAGGTGGGAGCGGAGGTGGAAGAAGAGGCAAGGCGGCGGGAAAAATGCCAGCGGCCGGTCTTCGAGGGACCGCAGGCGCTGCTGGCCGCGACTCCATTTGGCCCGGTCGGAAGCTCGAAGGAAAAGCCCGCCGGGAAGCCGGGAGGAGCGGCTGCGCCAGCTGGCGACGGGGCGCAAGGGGCGCTCGGCGCGCCATCCCCCGATGCGCCTGGCAAAAGCGAGGATGGCGGCGACGACAGCGTGAAAATCCGCGAGTGGGATGCCAAGTTCGCCGGCCGGTGCGCAGCCGGGATCGTCGCGATTCTGCTCCTTGCCGGATTGGTGTTCGGGGTCCTGACCTTCGCCGTGCTCGACGGCCAAGACAGCTCGACCAAGGTGGCGGTCACGATCGTCGTCGAGCTGCTCTTCGTTGGACTGCTCCTGGGAAGCGCCGGTATCTACATCGCCCTGCTCGACCAGCGGGGGCGCTCCCATGCGCTCGAAAACGTGCTCGTGGCGACCACGGGCACGAAGTCGAGAGAGATTGGTATTGGCACGGACGAGATAAAAGGCGCCTTCGAAGCGCTAGGCAAAATGCCGACCGCGAGGGGCCTGATCGCGATCGGCGGGCTGGTCGTGGTCGGTGCGATTGCCCTCGCTTGGCACGTGCTGCCCGAGTCGCAAGCCGGCAAGGCTCCGGCCATCTCCAAGCAGCCCACCTCGGTAAAAAGCCGCCCCGGGGGCAAGGCCCTGTTCAGCGTCAGCGCGGAGGGCGACGGCCTCGACTACGAATGGCAGCGCAACGGCACGGCCATCAATACCGCCGCGGACTCTCCGACCCTGGGGATCCAAGCGATCAAGCGAGCTGAAAACGGCGACATCTTCAACGCCGTCGTCAGCAACGGCAACGGTGAAACCGTCAGCGACAACGCCAGGCTCACGGTCGTACCGAAGAACAAGAAGAACAACAACAAGAAGAGGCAAAGAAGCACCAGTAGGCCGGCGGCGGCGGCCCCCACCGCCCTCGGCTACACGATCACCGCCACGCCGCTCGCGGCTCAGGCCAGCAGGATCGCCTTGATGCAGTCGCGCTCGATCAGGCCACTGTCAATTGGGTTGCTCTCTCCGTCTTCAGTGACGATCAGCTGCTTGGCGAAGCCGTGCCGCTTGTACCAGGGCAGCCGCACCTGCTCCCATCGCTCCCGGTAGGCCGGGTCGTCCATCATCCCGCAGTGCTCCCAAAAGAAGGTGCGGCCGCCGACGTGGATGGTGAAGTCCGGAAGCCGGAAGTCGCTGCCGTCTCCACCGGGCGCGAACAGTTCGCGCTCGTACAGGTAGCTGAGTGCCCCCTCGGATTCGTATCGATGGAGAAGGTCGGCGATGATCACCTCCGACTTGCTGGCGACGCGGTCGCCGCGCGTGGTTCCGTAGACCAGCTTTCCCGCTCGATAGGACATCGCCCCGACCTGGGGCGTGAACAATCGCGAGTTTCTCTGTGGAGTTTGAGCGGCGGCGTGCTTTCGTAGCGCCAGAAGCGGGCCAATGTCGCGCTCGACGAAAAGCGTCAGTGACTGCCGTGCCCTCGTCAGCCCGGTGTAGGTCAACTCGCGCCCGAAGTAGTTGGCGGCGTCCTGCGGCACGACGAACATCACGTGCTGGAATTGGCTTCCCTGCCCCTTGTGGACAGACACCGCGTAGGCGAGCTCGAGATTGCGGTCGATCCCCCGCCGGCCCTCCTTGTAGTAGTCGATGCGAACCCCCGGCAAACCCTCGAACTCGACGGCGAGCGACTTGACGTTGCCTTTTTCGTGTTTTTTGCGAGACCGCTGGTCCGCACGCGGGGACTCGCTTCGCACCGTTCCGATCTGACCGTTGAAGATGGCGCACCGTTCTTTCTTTTCCTCGTCGTCCATCTTCTCGCCGGGGCGCCAGAACGGAAACCGCTCGTTGGAGATCTGCATCACCTTGTCGAACCGCGTGATCTGCTCAGCGCCCATCTTCACCGGCCAGCGGGCGTAGGCGCCGCTCTCCCAACGCTTCGCTCGCTTCGCCCAGCCGTGGTGCCTGTCCTGGACCAGCGCGTTCAACTTGCGCGTACCGTGGGGGCCGCCCCGCATCGGCGCGAGGATCTGCCAGTGCGAGGGACCCGGTGGAGAGTCGCCGTGCCCGATCGTCGCGTCGAACGACCGCGAATCCTCGGGGTCGAGATCGTGCGCCGCGCACTCGGCTTCCACCAGCCTGGCGATCTCGGCCAGCAGCTTCTCGTATAGGTCTTCCTGGTCGCTCCAGTAGCGGATGCGCAGGTCGTCACGGTCGTTCCCCTTTGCGACTGCCTCCCAGACGAGCGAATCGCCAGCCTCGGCGCGTTGGGAAAAACTGTTCGCGAAGGCGATGGCCGCGCTGCCCGACTCGACGCGGTAGTTGTTGGTCAGCTCCGAGAGCCGGTCGCGATAGGCATCGTCACCGGACTCGTCGGCGTCCTGCATTCGCGCGATCAGGTCGAAGAACGGACGGCCGGGCCCGATTGGCGGTAGCTGGTGGTGATCGCCGACCAGGACGAGGCGCCGGACCTGGTCCCAGTCGGTCGCCCTGACGACCATCCCGAGCAGTTCGACGTCGACCATCGAGGACTCGTCGATGATCAGGGTGTGGGCTTCGATCCGGCCCTCTCCCTCGGTCCAGGTTTCGAGCTCATGGTCGTACCAGCCGGCCGTCGCCAGCGCCCGGTGGATCGTCATCGCCTCGACCCCCACGTCCTTGAGCCGATCGGCGGCCTTGCCGGTCGGCGTCAGCGCCCGCACCGGTTGCTCCCCGTCCAGTTGTCGGATCGCCTCGATCAGGGGGCCCAGCAGGGTGCTCTTTCCGGTCCCGGCCGAGCCCGCGATCACGCTCAGCGAACTCGCGAGACTGCGGTCGAGTGCGGCGCGCTGCTGCACGGAGAGCTCGACCAGATCGCCCTCGGACCTGGCAGCGAGGCAGTCGGCGACCTGCTGCCAGTCTGTCCCGCCTCGCTCCTTGCGCTTGCGATGGGCCAGGCCATCGAGCGTCTCCGCAATCGCGATCTCATCGTCGCGCAGCGAGAGGAGCGCCAGGTAGGTCTCGCCCTCCACCTCGAACACCTCGATCGCCTCGGCCAGCACCGGCGCGACTTTCTCGTGAGCGAGTCGCTCTGGCGGCACGTCGCAGGGCCTGTCCGGAGGCGAATGGCGAGCGGCGAACTCAAGCGCCTCGCCGGCGTGGGCGAAGCTGTCACCGTCGGCGGCCCGGGCGCGCAGCGCTTCGACCAGCAAGGCTCGCAGGCGACGTGGATCGCGCCTTGGGACCCGCTGCTCGCCCAGTGCCGCCATCGCCTCGTGCGGCAGCAAGCCGTGATCGACGGTCAGGAACGAGATCGGCTCGCCTTCCCGCTTTGGAAGGAAGCGCTCGCAGAGGACGTAGGGGTTGGCGAGCAGCTCTCCGGCGCTGGCAGGCAGGCCGTGCCGAAGCCGCGACTCGGGGCGCAGGACAACATCGAGCTGATCCTTGGTCAGCTCCATCCGGACCAGCAGCCGGGCGAGCTCCCGGTCGTCGGCGCCGAGGTAGCCCCACTCCTCAGCGGCGTCCTCGACCGCCTCGGCAAAGTCCCCGAACGGCCCAGCCTCGCCAGCCTCGAGCGCCTCGAAGACGAGCGCGGCGGGGTCACCTCCCTCAGCGGTGCCGTGGCGCGCGTGCCGAGCAACCTCCGCGGCTCTTGGGCAGTCGAGAGCCAGCAGCAGCGGAGCCAGGCCCGGATACGGTCCCCGTTCGTCCCAGATCTCGAGTAGCACCCCGTTCAGCCAAGCGAGCTCGCCCGCGACGCTTGTCTCCAGCACCCCGTCCTGCTCGATCCGGGCGAGGGCCGCGATTGAGCGCTCGACCACGGCCACCGCCCGGTCCATCGTCACGCGCGAGCTGCCATAGCGAAAGTCGGTGCGCAGGCCGCCGTCGAGCGGCACCAGATAGCGCTCGCGCTGCACCGGATCGGCGACGGCAGCCTCGATCGCCTGGATCGGCAGGCGCACTCCGTCGCGGGGATAGCCATGTGAGAAGGGCACCGACCAAACCATGTTGGTCTCGCCGTTCCAGGTCGTCTCATTCCACTCCCGGATGTCCTTCTCATAGCCGGTGATGCGGGACACCCCGGCCAGCACGCGGTGGGCGGAGCGGTCGCCATCGTCGAGGAAAAGCGGGTTGCGCTCGTCGACGTAGAAAAAGGCGAGGCTCTTGCCCGGCTCGACCTCCTCGAAGAAGGCCTCCGCGATCGCCCGGCGCTCGCTGTTGGGCTTGTAGCCGCCGTTCTCGCCCCACATCTCCTCGTAGGGCCACATACCCGTGCTGCTCTTATCGATCTCGAGGTCGATCGGCTGGACGCCGCTCGCCGCCATCCACTCCGGTGGCCAGACTCGGATCTCATTGCGCCGGCGGGAGAAGGTCTGCAGGCTGACCTCGCAACCGGGATGGACTCCACTCTCGCCCGGGGGCTTCCCGCGCACGTCCTCGTCGGCCTCGCGGTCGGACTTGTGGTCACGGATGTGGTCGTGAGCCTCACACCAGACGTTGGCGGCAGGGTCGCGGCAGATCGCGCCATCCCAGCCGCTGTCGTGCCAAAACAGCCGCACCGAGATGTGTGACGCCACTATGCCCGACCCTTCCCGGCGCCCCAATGCGATGAGACAGGTGGTCCCCACGGCCACATATGCGCGACCCTAAACGCAACAATCAGGAAAGTCCAACTAGGGCCGGTGGAGCGCGACCGGGCCAGGGGACGAGATCGGCTCAGCCCGCCGGCTGCTGCAGGACCGAGAGGATGTTGCCGGCCGGGTCCTTGAACCAGGCGATGTGGGGGCCGGGACCGCGGGCAACGCCCTTCTCGTCCTGGTCCATCTCCGCGTAGCGCTCGAAGCTGACGCCGCGCTCGGCGAGGCCGTCGACGGCCGCGTCGATGTCGTCGACCTCGAAGTTGAGGATCGTGTACGTCGCGGGGACGAAGTCGGGCTTGCGGTAGACCAGCGTGTCGCGGCCGCCCGCCAGCTGCAGGGAGATCAAGCCGAACTCCTCGCTCAGCACGGTGTATTCCAGTCCCAGCGTCTCGCCGTAGAACCGCTTTGCCTGGTCGAGGTCATCGACGGCGAAGCCGTTGGTTGCCTTCGTATTCGCAAACATGACTGCTCCTCTCATTGGGGCCGCCCGGCGGGCTTTAACCGTGTCCTGCCCGGGCAAGCTCGGGGATATGGCGCTCGACGTGGGCGGCGATCGTCTCACGTACCCATTGCTGGGTGATCGGGTCGGCCATGCGGTAGCGGCCGAGCAGCATCTTCTGGTCGTTGAGCGGCAGGCCGGCGATCTCCCAGCTCACCGCAAGTCGCTCGAAGAGCAGCTCCGAACGCCGGCGCCAGGCGTCCTCCCTCGAGGTCGCCGCCGTCGCCGGGCCCTCGCTGAGCTTGGCGATCGTTCCCGCGCTGAGCGACTCGCGCAGGCTGAGCACGTTGCCCTCGCCGTCGGCGTAGTCGACCGTTGCCGCCCTGGGCTTCGGCGCTCGCTTCTTCTTGCCCTTTGCCATCTCGCTCAATTTTCGGGAGCCGGCCGCTGCCGTCCCCGCTTGCGGTCGCCGGCGCGCCGCTTTTCTTCCAGCCGCCGCTCGCGCGAGGCGCGGCTCGGCCTCGTCGGCCGCCGCCGCGCCGGGGTCGCCAGACCGGCGGCGATCTTCTCGGCCAGCCGTCGCAGGGCCAGCTCACGGTTGCGGGCCTGGCCGCGGGCATCCTGAGCGACCGCGGTGATCACTGGGCCGGCGCGCCAGACCAATCGTTCGCGCTGCCGCTCGTCCAGGGCTCGCGATGCCTCGACGTCGAACACCGCTTCGACCCGCGAGGCGGTCACGTTTGCGTGCTGACCTCCGGGGCCGGAAGAGCGGCTCGCTCGAAGCTCGATATCACTGAGCGGAATCGAGAGCCGTTCGTCGATCTTCAGCTCGCCGGCGATAGGGCATCGACCTTCTCCGCCAACTCGAAATCGGCGGCGGTGAGACCACCCTCGGAGTGGGTGGAGATGGTCACGGTCACCGTGTCCCAGGAGATCGCCAGGTCCGGGTGGTGGCCGATCGCCTCGGCTGGCTCGACCAGGCTCTCGACGAAGCGCACCGAGCCGACGAAGTCGCCGCAGCCGAAGCCCTTGGCGATCGCCTTGCCGCTTCGCTCCCAGCCGGGCAGCTGCGAAAGCCTCGCCTCGATCTCGGAATCGTCCAGAAGCGCCATCGCGGGCTATGCTGACACGGAGCCGTCGTGGACGCAACGAGCAACCGCCGCCCCACCCTCTGGCACATCGCCGTCTCGCACTACAGCGAGAAGGCGCGCTGGGCGCTCGACTACAAGGAAGTTCCGCACAAGCGCCGTGCCGTCGCGGTCCCGGGCCTGCACATCCCGGCCTCGATGTGGCTGACCCGCGGCGCCAGCCAGACCTTCCCCGTGCTGGAGATCGACGGACAGCGGATTGGCGACTCGACCGAGATCGTCGCCGTGCTCGAGGGCCACTTCCCCGAGCCGCCGCTCTATCCGGCGGATCCCGCGCAGCGCCGCCGCGCCCTCGAGTTGGAGGACTTCTTCGACGAGGAGCTCGGCCCGCACCTGCGCCTGCTCGCCTTCCACGAGCTGGGCAAGGACCCGGAGCGCTTCGAAGCAGTGATCGAGCGCACGGCGCCGGGGCCCCTGACCAAGATCGGCGGCGGCGCCGTCACCTACGCGCGCACCTACACCGGCCTGCGCTTCGGCGTCAAAAGCGAGCAGGCCGCCGAGGTCGCCCGCGCCAAGGTGATCGCCGCCCTCGACCGCCTCGAGGCCGAGCTCGGCTCGGGCGACTACCTCGTCGGCGATTCCTTCAGCGTCGCCGACCTCACCGCCGCCTCGCTCTTCTATCCGTTGGTGCTCCCCGACGAGGGGCCGCTGCCGGAAGAGGAACCGCTACCTGCCGGCATGGAGAGCTTCCGCGCGCCGCTCGAGGAGCGCACCGGCTACCAATGGGTCGAAGAGATGTTCCGTCGCCACCGCAGCACAGCCAAGGTCGCCGCGGCGGCTTAGGAGGCGGCTTCAGGCGACGCAGGGGCCCGTGCCCGTGCCGCGCCTCTGGACGCGTGGCCGTTGTTCGGCGGCGTGATGGAGGCGCCGCGGCTCGATCACACCGCAGATTCCGCCGTACCACCGATCCTGGCGCCGAGCCAGGAATAGCCCGTATACGTGGTCAAGGCGGCGGGGCAGCGCACAGGTGGCGGCCCGCCGACCACTGCGCACGGTCAGCATTTGCCCCCGATCGATCGCAGCCTGACCGCGGTAGACCCGCCGAACTTCGTAGCGGTAGTCGGCGTGGAATCGTCCCCGCGGGCGCACCTCGACCAAGCGAGCGACCACCGCCGCATCGGACTGCTCCAGAGCTTCTGCCGGAGCCTGCGGCGCGCACGAACAGGCAAAAGCGCCGTTCGCAAGCACCAGCATCGTCAAGGCGACGAGCACGACCCCGATCAACCACCTGCCCTGCACTGGTTTCAATCTACCCGAGGTCTGCCCTCACGGAGTGAGGACGATCTTCAGCGCTTCGCGCTGGTCGTAAAGCTCGTAAGCCTCGGCAGCCTGATCGAGCTTCATGTGGTGGGTCACCAGCGGCGAGGGATCGAGCTTGCCGGCCTCGATCAGGGCCAGCACGCGGTCGACGTGGGCGATCACGTTGGCGAGGCCGAGCCGCAGGGTCAGGCCCTTGAGCCAGGCCAGCCCGAGCGGCACCTCGCCCTTGCCCGCGTAGGCGCCGATGCCGGAGACGGTCCCGGCGTCGCGGGCGAGGCTGACCGCCATCGCCAGCGGGCCGGGATCGCCGACCGCGTCTACCACCACGTCCACGCCCCGCTTTTCGGTCTCCGCGCGGACGACCCGCTTCGGCTCTTCCTCGGTCAGATGGACCGGCGTGGCGCCGAACTCGGCGGCCATCGCCAGCCGCTGCGCCACCGAGTCGATCGCGAAGACCCTGGTCGCGCCACCGGCGAGCGCCGCCTGCACGGCGCAGAGCCCCACCGGCCCCAGCCCGAGGACCGCGACAGTGTCCCCGGAGCGCATCCCGGCGTGGGCGACGGCGTGGTAGCCGGTCCCCATCACGTCGCCGGCGAAGAGCGCCACCTCGTCCGACATCCCGTCCGGCACTCGCCGCAGCGTCAGGTTCGCGCGCGGCACCAGCAACTGCTCGGCCTGGGCTCCCTGCAGATCACCTAGGTTTGCGCCGTGGCCGAAGGTCTGGCCGTTGTCGCAGCGGTGGTAGTCGCCGCGCAGGCAGGGGACGCAGGTCGCGCAGGCGGCGTGGAAGCAGCCGAGCACGCGGTCGCCGACGGCGACCCGGTCGACATCGGGCCCCACGGCGAGGACCGTGCCGACGAACTCGTGGCCGATCGTGAAGCCGGGCTCGACCGGCACCCGGCCATGAAAGATGTGCAAGTCCGAGCCACAGATCCCGCTCGCCTCGACCCGGACGAGCGCGTCGTCCGCCGCCACCAGCTCGGGCGCGGGCTTCTCCTCGACCCGGACCTCGCCGGGAGCCTGAAAGGTGACGGCACGCATCGCCGAACCGTATCGAGCTGGGGCCGATCGGCCTGGAAGCCCCTATATGTCCACCGTTGGGCCGCTCGGCCGTGGCTCTAGCCGACGGTGACGCCGGGAACGCCGAAGCGGTTGGCGTTGCCGGCCGGGTCGGCGGTCTCTTCGATCCGCGACTCCAGCGCCAGCTCCTTCTCGAAGTCAGCCGCCTCGCCGTGCTGGAAGGAGACGTCCTTGCCCTCGAGCAGCTCGATGAAGACCTCGACGAAGTGGGAGTCGAGCTGTTTGCCGGCGACCCGCCGCAACTCGACGATCGCGTCGTAGCTCGACATCGGCGTGCGGTAAGAGTCGCGCGCGGTCATCACGTCGTAGGTGTCGGCGACGGAGATGATCCGGGCCAGCTCGGGAATGTCGTCGCCGGCCAGCCCGCGCGGGTAGCCGTTGCCGTCGATCCGCTCGTGGTGGGCGAGGATGATCTCGGCCACCGGGCCGTAGCCGTCGAGCGAGGAGACGACGCGGGCGCCCTGCTGGGGGTGGCGCTTGATCAGCATCCAGTCCTCGTCGGTGAGCGGCACGTTGGCCTTGAGGATGCGGTCGGGAAGGATGAACTTGCCGATGTCGTGCAGCAGCGCCGCGATGTGGACCAGCTCCTCTTCCTGGCGTGGATAGCCGGCCCGTTGGGCGATCGCCCGCGAGTAGCGCGCCACCGCGGCGCTGTGCCGCGCGGTCATCTGGTCGCGCAGGTCGAGCGTGCGCAGCATCGCGCTCAACATTCCGACCTGGAAGCTGGCCAGCTGCTTGCTGCGTCGCTCGAGCTCGTCGCCACGCTGCTGGGAGAGGAGCAGCTGGCCGAGCAGGTACTGGAAGGTGATCAATACGACGCCGAAAAGGGCGATCGCGGCGATCCCGATCACGTGGTAGATGAAGGCGACGGCAACGGCGAGCATCGCGCTGGCGAACTCGGAGGGAAGCACCGCCGGCAGGACCTTCAGCTTGCTGGTGAAAGTCGCCCGTTCCACATAGCAGCCGTAGCCCGCGATCATCACGAAGTTGATCGCCAGCGCCAGCTGGAAGAGGCCGAAGACGCAAAGGTAGAAAGCCCAGTCCGAGGGGGCGATCCCGCTGCCCGAGATCGCTTCGTGGAAGATGATCCCGCCGATCAAGGGAAAGAGGGCGTAGGTGAGGACGTTGCAGAGCAGCAGATGCGGCTCGTCGCGCCACCTGAAGATCCAGCCGACCACCGTCGCCGCCACGCCGATCAGCGCCGCCGGCGTGCCGCCCAGGAAGACCATCGCGAGGACGATCGCAAGGAAGGCGCCAGAGACCCTGAGCTTTGACTCCGTCCCGACGGCGGTCAGGTAGCTGAAGGTCGCGAAGGCCAAGAGGACGGCGAACAGCGAGAGGTCCCAGTTGCACTCCGGGGCTCGCCAGAGACCCAGGGCCGCGGTGAACGCCAGGCCAGCGAACATGAGCCCGATGGCAAACGGAGTTGGACGTTTCTTAGCCATGTCGATGGTCGATGGCGGACGCCGCGTTCAGGCGTCACCAGGTATAGGTTCCCCAGCAGGTCGCTTTCCCCTTCGGGGCCGCTTTTGCGGCGCTGCAATGCGTTGGTTTACTGCAAAGTACTGATGGGGAACCGCAACTCAGGCACGCGGTGGACATATTGCAGCCCAGCGCAGGACTCCAGGTATTTGCGGCAAAGAGGGCCGGGAGGCAAGTTCGGCGAATTTCCCCTCCGGCAACGACGAAGGGCGCCGGCAGGCGCCCTTCGGGTACTTCCTCGGACGCCCGTTGAGCGTCCGCCATCAAAGATCTTGATTTGCTTAGTGGCCGGCGTGGAAACCCATTTGAATCCCCTTCCTTCTTGGTCGAAGCCCGACAGCTGAGGCGCTGCCCCTGATCAACTTGCAAAGAACTTGGTCAACTTGTAGCACAACTTTGCCGAAAGTTGTGCAACTGCAGCAAAAGTTGTGCAGAAATGCAGTAGGACGTAAATACCGCGATGCGCCGACACGAGCTGACGAAACCGCTGCGACATGCCGTATTCCGGCGGCTGGCGGCCAGCTACGTGATCAACGAACTTGGCGACTGGATGGGGATAATCGCCCTCTCGGTGCTCGTCTTCGACCGCACCGGCAGTGCCCTGGCGACCGCCGGGCTGTTCCTTGGCACCCGCTTCCTGCCCGCCCTGATCACCCCGGTCGTGGTTGCCCGGGTCGAGCAACCAGCGCCGCGCTTCGCCCTGCCAATCCTCTACTGCGGCGAGGCCGCCGCCTTCTGCGCCCTCGCCCTGCTCGCCGACGGCGACCTCTTCCTCCCTGGCGTGATCGTCCTGGCGGCGATCGACGGCACCCTGGCCCTGACCGGGCGCTCGCTGACCCGGGGGGTGGTCGCCGCCCTGCTCGAGCCCAGCGGCGAGCTGCGCGCCGGCAACGCCCTGCTCAACGTCGCCCTCACGGTCAGCGCCGCCATCGGCCCCGGGGTCGCCGGCCTGATCGTGGCCGGCTTCGGCGTGCAGACGGCCCTGCTCCTAGACGCCGCCTCGTTCTATGTGATCGCCTGGCTGCTCTTGACCGCCGGTCCCCTGCCCCAGGCCAAGCCCGAAGCGGGACTGGTGCGCGAACGTCTCCGCGCCGGAATCGCCTATCTGCGCAAAGAGCGCAATCTGCGCCGGCTGTTGATCGCCCAGGGCGCCGCCTTCGTCTTCTTCGCCGCGGTGATCCCGATCGAGGTCGTCTACGCCAAGCAGACGCTGGGCACCGGCGACTCCGGCTACGGGATCATGCTGGCCAGTTGGGGCGTAGGGATGATGCTCGGCAGCGTCGTCTTCGCCGCGGCGCAGAAGGTCAGGCTGCCGATCCTGCTCTTCTTCAGCACGCTCGCCGTCGGCGTCGGCTACCTCGGCATAGCCGCCTCGCCCACCCTGGCCGCTGCCTGCGGCGCCTCGGTGATCGGCGGCGCGGGCAACGGGGTGCAGTGGGTCTCGGTGATCAGCGCCGTGCAGGAGCTGACAGCGCAGAACATGCAGGCGCGGATGATGAGCGTGCTGTCCTCGACCGCGACGGCGATGCCGGCGGTTGGCTATGTCCTCGGCGCGGTGGTCGCGGTCGCCCTCGATCCGCGCGTGACGTTTCTCGTCGCCGGCCTCGGCGTGCTCTGCATCGCCCTCCTGGCCGCCTTCTCGATGGGCTCAAAGTGGCTGGATAGCGGGGAAAAGACACGTCCAGCCGCCCTTGACGCCGAGGACGAGATTATGGTGGAGTTGATTCCAGTGGGGGAGTCTCCTGTCCGCCCTGCCTATCGGAGGTCGTGATTTTGAGAAAGCTTGGTCTTGCTCTGCTGGTGTTGACGCTTGCCGGAGGCTCGACCCTGGGCCTCGCTGCTTGTGGCAGCAGCTCAAACGGCAAAGAGGGAGGGACGCTGACCGGCAGCTATGCCTCCTTCCCCGAATACCTCGACCCGGCGCTCTCTTACTCGACCGAAGGCTGGACGGCGATCTACGACACCTACCTGCCGCTGCTCACCTACGCCCACGCCAGCGGAGCGGCGGGCAGCAAGGTGGTCCCCGGCCTGGCCAAGGGGCTGCCCAAGGTCACCAACGGCGGCAAGACCTACACCCTGACCCTGCGCAAGGGCCTCAGGTACTCCGACGGGACACCGGTCAAGGCCTCGGACTTCCCCGCCTCGGTGGAGCGCATGCTGGCGCTCGAATCCGGCGGCTCCTCCTTCTACACCAGCATCGTCGGCGCCGAAAAGTTCGCCGAAACCAAGCAGGGCCACGTCGGCGGGATCAAGGCCGACGACAGGACGGGGAAGATCGTCATCGACCTGACCGCGCCGCGGGGCACCTTCACCAACGAGCTGGCGATGCCGTTCGTCGCCCTGCTGCCGAAAGGCACGCCGGTCAAGAACCTCACCGCCGACCCTCCCCCGGCAACCGGCCCTTACGCGATCGTCAAATCCCAACCCGGCCGCGGCTGGTCCTACGCTCGCAACCCGCAGTGGTCGAAGGTCAATGGCAAGCTGATGCCGGAGATTCCCAGCGGCCACGTCAACAAGATCGAGATCAAGGTCGTCAGCAACGACTCAACCCAGGTCAACGAAGTCGAACGCGGCAAGACCGACTGGATGCAGACCGCGCCGCCGGCGGATCTCTATTCGAAGATCAAGCAGAAGTACGAGGGCACTCAGTTCCGGGTCGAGCCCACGGTCAGCACCTATTACTTCTGGATGAACACGACGAAACCGCCCTTCGACGACCTCAAGGTCCGCCAGGCCGTCAACTACGCGGTCAACAGCGCGGCGCTGGAACGGATCTACGCCGGCACGCTGACCGGCCTGCACCAGATCCTGCCGCCGGGGATGCCGGGCCACAAACCCTTCGACCTCTATCCACACGACATGGCCAAGGCCAAGAAGCTGATCGCCGAAGCCAACCCCTCGGACCGCGACATCACCGTCTGGACCGACAACGAAAGCCCCAACAACGAAGCCGGCGAGTACTACCAGGGCGTGCTCGAGGAACTCGGCTTCAACGCCAAGTTCAAGGAAATCAACGCCGAAAGCTACGCGCCGCTGATCGGCAACGTGAACACGCCCGACCTCGACACGGGCTGGTTCGACTGGTTCGAGGACTATCCCCATCCCAATGACTTCTTCCAGCTCCAGCTGGCCGGCGAAAGCATCCAGCCGTCGAGCAACTACAACCTTTCCCGCATGGACGATCCTGCCCTGAACAAGAAGATCGCCGAGCTGAACGAACAGCCGCTTGGGCCGCAGCAGGAAGCCGGCTACGCCGCGCTCGACCGCGAATACATGGAACAGGCGCCGTGGGCTCCCTACGGAACCCTGACCACGTCGACCTTCGTCTCCAGCGCGATCGACCTCGACAAGGTCATCTACAACCCGACCTTCGGCGACGACCTGACCAGCTTCCAGCTCAAGTAGTCGCCCGGCGCTCGCTTCACAATAGGCGCGTGGCTCCGGAGTCGATCGCCGCAGCGGATCCGGCGGGGGCAGGCCCATGGCGGCTGGCCCTGCGGCGGCTGCGGCGCAACCGCGTCGCGCTCGGCTTCCTCGGGCTCTTCGTCCTGATCGTCGTCTTCGTCCTCGCCGCCCCCCTCTGGGCCGACCAGGTCGCCGGCACGGGGCCCAACGACACCCACACGCTGCAGAGGATCGAAGTCGACGGCGAAAAGCGCGACGTCGTCAACCCCGAAGGAAAACCGATCGGCCCGGTCTGGCTCGGCGCCGGCGGCAAATTCTTCCTCGGCGCGGACGGTCGCCTCGGCCGCGACGAGATGGTGCGGCTGATGTACGGCGGCCGCACCTCGCTCTTCATCGGCATCGCCTCGGGGCTGCTCACCACCGTTCTCGCCACTCTCCTCGCCCTGCTCTCCGGCTACTTCCGCGGCTGGACCGACACGGTGATCTCGCGGGCGATGGACGTGATCTGGGCCTTCCCGGCACTGCTCTTCGCGATCGCGCTCGGGCTCGTGCTCGCCGTCGGCGGCCTGCAGATCGGCCCCCTCCACCTCTCCGGCAGCTCGATCTGGATCCCGGTCCTGATCATCAGCTTCGTCTCGACCCCCTACACGGCGCGGCCGCTGCGCGGCGAAGTGCTGGCGCTGCGCGAGAAGGAGTTCGTCGAGGCGGCGGTGGCGCAGGGCGCGGGATCGCTGCGGATCATGTTCGGCGAGCTGCTGCCCAATCTCTGGTCGACGATCATCGTCTTCTTCACCCTCAACATCGCCGCCAACATGCTGCTCGAGTCGGCCCTCTCCTTCCTCGGCGTCGGCGTGCAGGCGCCGAACGCCTCCTGGGGCACGATGATCGCCACCGGGAACGACCTGATCAGCAGCGCGCCCCTGCTGACGATCATCCCCGGCACGATGATCCTGCTCACGGTGCTCTCGCTGAACGTCTTCGGCGACGGTCTGCGCGACGCGCTCGACCCAAAGTCGAAAGTGCGCTTCGAGGCGCACACTGGGCTCAGCGCGCCCGAGGGCTCGGAGACGATCGAGGGGCTGGCGCCCTGATGGCCCGCTTCCTGCTGCGGCGCCTCGTCGGCATGGTCGCCGTCCTCTTCGCTGTCTCGGTCCTCACCTTCCTGGTCTTCAACGTGATCCCCAGCTCGGACCCCGCCCAGCGCATGGCCGGCAGGCAGGCGACGCCGGAGCTCGTCGCCAGCATCAACGAGGAATGGGGGTTCGACGACCCGCTTCCACAGCAGTACCTGACGATGATGGGCAAGATCTTCAGCGGCGACCTGATCTCCTATCAGGGCCGGGAAAACGTCACCGACCGGATCCTCGAAGGCGTTCCCGCGACCGTCTCGCTCTGCGTCGGCGCCGCCGTGATCTGGTTGTTCTTCGGCATCCTCTTCGGATATCTCTCAGCGCTCAGGGCCGGCGGCCGGCTCGACCGGACGCTCACCGTCGTCGCCGTCACCGGGATCTCGATGCCGGTCTTCTGGTTGGCCGCGATCTTCCTCAACTACCTCACCTACAAGACCGAAATCCTCCCCTCTGGGGGATACGTGAAGCTCACCACCGACCCGCTCGAATGGGCCAGCCACCTGATCCTGCCCTGGGTCACCGTGGCGATTCTCTACGTCGGCTTCTACAGCCGCGTGCTGCGCTCGAGCATGCTCGACGTGATGAACGAGGACTACGTGCGCACGGCGCGGGCCAAGGGCTTGAGCGAGCGGCGGGTGATGAGCCGCCACGTGATGCGCAACTCGCTGATCCCGATCGTCACCCTCTTCGGGCTTGACTTCGGCGCCCTGCTCGGCGGGGCGATCCTGATCGAAGCGATCTTCAGCCTCAACGGCGTTGGCCAGTACGCCTTCGAATCCCTGCAGAACCTCGACCTGCCGCCGATCATGGCGATCGTCCTCTACGGCGCCTTCTTCGTCGTCCTCTTCAACACCCTGGTCGACATCGCCTACGCCTGGCTCGACCCTCGAATCCGCCTCCGAGCGGAGGCACGATGAGCCCCCGCTGCTTTTTTTGGGCCGCATGGGCGCGTAGCGCGCGCCGGGAGGGGGTCGTGTGAGCGAGGTGCTGCTCAGCGTCAATGACCTGCGAGTCGGCTTCGTCACCGAAGGCGGGCGGGTGCAGGCCGTCGACGGGGTCTCCTTCGACCTTGCTCCAGGCGAGGTGCTGGCGATCGTCGGCGAGTCAGGGTCGGGCAAGAGCGTCACCGCGCAAACGCTGATCGGGCTGACCAGGTCGGCCAACTCACGGATCGAGGGCTCGGTGAAGCTGAGCGGCGCCGAGCTGCTCGGCGCCAACGACGAGCAGCTGCGCAAGGTGCGCGGCGAGCGGCTGGGGATGGTCTTCCAGGACCCGATGACCTCTTTCAACCCGGTCTACCGAATCGGCGACCAGATCGCCGAGGCGATCCGCGCCCACCGCGACGTCTCCGCCAGCGCCGCGCACGATCGCGCCATCGAGCTGCTCGACTCGATGGGAATCCCCAACGCGGCCCAGCGGGTCGGCGACTATCCGCACGAGTTCTCCGGCGGCATGCGCCAGCGGGCGATGATCGCGATGGCCCTGGCGCTCGAGCCCGAGCTGCTGATCGCCGACGAGCCGACCACGGCGCTCGACGTCACCGTCCAGGCGCAGATCCTCGCCCTGCTCGGGCGACTCAACCGCGAGCGCGGCCTGGCGACGATCCTGATCAGCCATGACCTTGGCGTCGTCGCCGAGGTTGCCGATCGGGTGCTGGTGATGTACGCAGGGCGGGTCGTTGAGCAGGGCACGCTCGACGAGATCTTCTACGACCCCCAGCACCCCTACACCTGGGGCCTGCTCGGCTCGCTGACCAGGATGGACCGCGATCGCCCCAAGCGCCTGCCGCAGATCAGCGGCGCGCCCCCGTCGCTGCTCAACCTGCCGCGGGGCTGCCCCTTCCGGCCCCGCTGCCCGCACGAGTTCGACCGCTGCCCGGAGCTTCCCGGCCTCGACGCCCGGCTTGCGGAGGCGCCGGCCCACCTCGACCGCTGCTGGCTCGAGCCCGACGAGAAGCGCGAGCTGCGCCAGGTCGAAGGCGAGATCGGCCTCGGAGCCCCCGGATGAGCGCCGACGGGTCGACTTCCACTGTTATGGACCGGCAACCGGCCGATCGGCCGGAGGGTTTGCTGGAGGTGACTGATTTGGTCAAGCACTTTCCGGTTCAGCGGGGGCTGCTGTTCGATCGTGAGGTCGATCGGGTGCGGGCGGTCGACGGGGTCAGCTTCAGCGTCGGCAGGGGCGAGACGCTGGGCCTGGTCGGAGAGTCGGGCTCTGGCAAGTCGACGCTCGCCCGCACGGTTCTGCAGCTGCTAAAGCCGAGCTCGGGCTCGGTCCGTTTCGAGGGCCGCGAGATCGCCGGCCTCTCGCGGCGAGCGATGCGGCCGCTGCGGCGCGAGATGCAGATGGTCTTCCAGGACCCCTACGCCTCGCTCAACCCGCGCAAGCGGGTCGGCCAGATCGTCGCTGAGCCACTGCGGCTGCAGGGAGTTGCGAAGGGTGCCGTGCTGCGGCGCGAGGCGCAGGAGCTGCTCGCGAGGGTCGGCCTCGCCCCCGAGCACTACGACCGTTTCCCCCACGAGTTCTCGGGGGGGCAGCGCCAGCGGATCGGAATCGCGCGGGCCGTCGCCCTGCGTCCCAAGCTGATCGTCGCCGACGAGCCGGTCTCCGCCCTCGACGTCTCGATCCGGGCGCAGATCGTCAATCTGCTCGCCGACCTGCAGGAGGAGCTCGGCCTCACCTACATCTTCGTCGCCCACGACATCGGCATCGTCCGCCACGTCTCCGACCGGATCGCGGTCATGCACGACGGCAAGATCGTCGAGGAAGGGCCGGCCGACCGGGTTTGCAACCAGCCCCAGGACGCCTATACGAAGCGGCTGCTGGCGGCCGTGCCGATCCCCGACCCGCGCGAGGCGCGCTCGCGGCGGCGGGCGGTGCGACCCAGCTGAGTCGCGACCGGCAAACTGTCGGTCAGGTTGACCCTGCCACTGTCGCCACCGATCAAGCCGCAGCTTGCGCTGACCCGCAAAGAGCTCCCCGTGGGCGAGGAGTGGGCCTACGAGCAGAAGCTCGACGGTTTCCGCGCGATCGTCTTCGTCGACGGCGCCGAGGCCTACGTCCAGTCGCGCGGCGGCAAAGAGCTCGCCCGCTACTTCCCGGAGCTGAGCTTTCCGCGGGGTCGCTACGTGTTCGACGGTGAGCTGGTCATCCGCGACCGCGATGGCAACCTCGAATTCGACGCCCTGCAGAGCCGCATCCACCCGGCCGAGTCGCGGATCACCCTGCTCGCCGAGGAGATCCCAGCCGAGTACGTCGTCTTCGACCTGCTCGCCGAGGCGGACGAGTCGCTGCTGGCGGCGCCGTTCGCGGAGCGGCGCGAGCGGCTCGACGGGCTGGAGCGGCTCTTGGCGGGCACCTCGGCCGAGACGAGCGTGCTCAGCCCCGATACGGAGCGGGCCGAGCACTGGCTGCGCACGACCGAGGGCGTGATGGCCAAGCAACTCGACGCTCCCTACGTCCCCGGCAAACGCAAGGGCATGGCCAAGGTCAAGCGCGAGCGGGAGATCGACTGCGTTGTGATGGGCTGGCGGCCCGGCAAGGAGGAGGGGACCGTCGGCTCGCTGATCCTCGGCCTCTACGACGGCGACGAGCTGCGCTCGGTCGGCCATATCTCCGGCTTCAGCGCCGCGACGAAACGGAGCCTGCGTTCGCTGCTGGAGCCCTTCGAGACGGGAGAGAGCGGCACCGCGGAGCCGAGCCGCTGGACCGGCGGGCGCGACCTCGAGTGGGTGGCGCTGCGGCCGGAGCTGGTGATCGAAGTTGGCTATGACCACGCGGCGGGGGGACGGATCCGGCACGGGGCGAGGTTCCGGCGCTTTCGGGACGACAAAGACCCGCGCGAGTGCCTGTTCTCTGGGCTGGACGAGGGTTAGAAGAGGCGGTCTTGGTCGGGAGGGCCGGGAGCCCCCTCCCCGGACGAGCGGCGGGAGCCGCTCTTGAGTGTCCGGGGAGGGGGCTCCCGGCCCTCCTTCGCGCGCCGAGTGCTTCTTCCCCAACCGCGAACGGCTTGGGTCGTTTGCTTGCGTTGCTCGGGACGTAGATAGGCGCGGCCTTTGTAGAGCTTCTCGTAGCGGGGGAGCAGGTCGGGGCGTTTGGCTTCTAGCCAGGCGAAGAAGACGTCTTTGACCTCGTCGCGAAGATGGAGAGCTACGCCGCCTAGGAAGGAAGCTTTGGCTTCGCGAGCTCGGTCGACTATTGGCTTCACCTGCTCGGGGCTGTCGTTGATGCCCGGCATCAAGGGGGCGATCAGGACGCCCGAGTCGATGCCTCGGCTGCGCAGCTCGGCTACGGCGTCGAGCCGGGCGGAGGGGCTCGGGGTGTGGGGCTCGGTCGCTCGCCAGGCGTCCTCGTCGAGGGTCGGGACCGAGAGGTTGACCGAGATCGGAAGCCGCTTGGCCATCCGTTCGAAGATCTCTATGTCGCGCATCACGAGCGGCGACTTGGTCAGGACCGAGACCGGCGTCTCTGCCTGCTCCAGGGCGGCGAGGATCTCCGGCATCATCCGGTAGCGGCTCTCCACCCACTGGTAGGGGTCGGTGTTGGTGCCGAGCGCGACCAGCTCCCGCTTCCAGCTTTTGCGCGCCAGCTCCGCCCGGACCAGCTCTGGGACGTTGACCTTGACGACGATCTCCCGCTCAAAGTCACGGCCGGCATTGAGGTCGAGATAGGTGTGAGTCCTGCGGGCGAAGCAGAACACGCAGGCATGCGTGCATCCCCGGTAGGGGTTGATCGTCCAGCTGAACCCGTAGCGGCTTCCCGGGACGCGGTTCAGCGCCGAGCGGGCACGGACCTCGTGGAAGTTGATCCCCATCGCCTCCGGGGCGTCGAAGCTGCGGACGACCGTGCCGTCCCCGATGCCCGGCAGCCGCAGGTCCTTCTCGACTCGCTGCTCGTCCCATCGCATACGAACAGATGTTCGCACACTCCCCGGGCGGGCCCCCGAAGTTGCGCCGAAGGCAAAACGCTTGATCAGCCAGGCAGCTCGCCGGCGATCACGTAGCGCAGCACGTCGACGACCTGCTCCGCCGTGCGCGCCGTTGCCTGCGCGGCCCGGTCGACCTCCTTCAGCGCGTGGTCGAGCTCCCCGTCGTGCAGGGTGACGATCGGCTTGCCCAGCGCCGCGGCGTAGCCCGCGTCGAAGGCGGCGTTCCACTGGTGGTACTTGTCCCCGAAGCGAACCACGACGATGTCGGCGGCGCGGATCAGCGTCTGAGTGCGGATCGCGTTGACCCCGGCGCCCATGTGATCGCGCCAGAACAACACGCCCTCCTCACCGAGCGTGCCCGTCCCAGCGTCGTCGGAGGCAGCGTGGTCGGTAACGGGAGCCGAGAACTCAACTGGCAGCCCCACCTCCCCCGTGCCCACCTCGATCCGCGCCCGCCAATCGGAGTGGATCTCCCCCGACAAATAGACCCTCCAAATCCGCTCAGCCACACCGCAAATCCTAAAGAACCCCGCACCCCCACTCTGACTTCGCCTTTCTGCGTCCAATTGGACTACTAATGACGAAGTCAGCCGAGAATGCGGCTTTGGTACGTTATTTGACGTGAACGTAAGGAAGCGATTCGCTGGCGCTGGCGTTGACGCCGACCATGAGCACTACAAGTGGTGGGCGCTCTCCTGCACCAGCCTCGGGATGCTCCTGGTGGCGACCAACTCGGGGACGCTGATCATCGCCCTGCCGGACCTCGAGCGGGCACTGGGGACGAGCCTGCTGGAACTGGTCTGGGTGATCCTCGCCTACATGATCTCCTCGACCGTGCTGGTTCTGACCGCCGGCCGGCTCTCGGACCTCTTCGGCCGCAAGAGCGCCTTCGTCGGCGCCTTCGTCGTCTTCGCCGCCGCCTCGCTCGGCGCCGGCTTCGCCTCCGACGGCACGCAGCTGATCCTCTGGCGGATCGTGCAGGGGATCGGCGGCGCCTTCATCTTCGCCAACGGGCCCGCCCTGGTAACCGACGCCTTTCCGCGTGAGCAGCTGGGGCTGGCGATGGGGACCAACACGATGGTCGCCGCGATCGGCCTGGTCCTCGGGCCGGTGCTCGGCGGTGCCCTCGTCGCGGTCTCCTGGCACTGGGTCTTCTGGTTCAACGTGCCGCTGGCCCTTGCCGGGGCGCTCTGGGCGGCGCTGATCCTGCGTGAGCTCTCGCGGCGCGACACCGTCCGCGGCCTCGACCTCGGCGGCACCCTGACCTTCGTCGTCGGCCTGACCGGGCTCGTCTACGGGATCTCGCGCGGCGGCATCTCCGGCTGGAACGACACGCTGGTAATCGCCAGCCTCGCGGTCGCGGCCGTGCTGCTGCCGCTGTTCGTGCTGATCGAGCACCGCGGCAAGGCGCCGATGCTCGACCTCGAGATCTTCCGCAACCGGCTCTTCGCCGCCGCCACCGGAGCGGCCTTCATCAACGGACTTTCGCGCTTCGCCCTGATGTTCATCTTCGTCTTCTACTACCAGGGGGCGCAGGGAGACGACCCGATAACGGCCGGGATCAAGCTGGCGCCGATGGCGATCGGGATGCTGGTCTCCTCCCCCCTCGCCGGGATCTGGGCCGACCGCCACGGCTCGCGCACCCTGGCGGCGCTGGGGATGCTGGTCAGCGCCGCCGGCCTCGCCCTGATGACGACGCTGCAGGCCGACTCGCCCTACTGGCAGGGGATGCTCTGGCTCTCCTTGGTCGGGATTGGCTCGGGGATGTTCAACTCGCCCAACACGGCCGCGATGATGGGCACGGTGCCGACCGAGCGGCGCGGGATCGCCGCCGGCGCCCGCACGATGCTGCAGAACACCGGCGCCGTGATCTCGATCGCCTTCGTGCTCGCGATCGTCACCGCCGCCGTGCCGAAACCGGTTCTCTTCGCGATCTTCTCCGGCGTCGCCTCTGGCCTGAGCAGCGCCCAGCTCGACCCCTTCATCCACAACATGCACACGGCGCTCTGGGTGCTGGCGGCAACCTCTGTCATCGGCGCCGGCGTCTCGGCGCTGCGCCCGCGCCACGACCGTGCCCCGGCCGAGGTGCAACGTTTTACGGCGCTTCCAGGGCCGCAACGCGTTGCACCCACGAGAACGGAAACCACGAGTGGCCAGGTGCAACGCTTTGCGGCGCCAGCGGAGCCGCAAAGCGTTGCACCGAGGGAGGGGCGGTGATGGGTGGAGAGCTGAGGATCGGCGAGGTCGCCAAGCTGGCCGGGACGACGCCGCGGACGATCCGCTACTACGAGGAGATCGGCCTGCTCCCCGCCGCGGGCGGCCGTGAGCCAGGCGCCCACCGCACCTACGCCGAGGCCGACGTCGAGCGCCTCACCGATCTGCTGCGGCTGAAGGATCTGCTCGGCCTCTCGCTGGAGGGACTGAAGGAGCTGGTCGAAGCCGAGGACGCCCGCGCCGCCCTGCGCCGTGAGTGGGAGACGGGCGTCGACGATCCAGTGCGCCGCCGCCAGATCCTCGACGAGTCACTGGGCCACATCGGTCGCCAGCTGGACCTCGTCCGACGACGCCGCGACGAGATCTCAGCTCTGGAATCTGAGCTCCTAGCCAAACGCAAGCGAGTCCAAGCACGGCTACGCGAGCTCACCCATAGCTCAAGCCGGCAAGAGCGTCGGTGACTCCTCCCAAAACGCTCGGCAGGAAGCCTCGCTGGAGCGTTTTGGGAGGAGTCACCGACGCTCTCCCAGACCCACAAGGAGGATCGGACGATAAGGCGGGCGCCCTTCAGAAACACTCAAGCGAGGCTCCTGCCGAGCGTTTCTGAAGGGCGTTACGACCCGCCCCCCGCCTCTTGCTCTTCGAAGTGCTTGGAAAGCATGGTGACCTGCCCCTGGTAGTTAGAGCCAAGATCCTGCCCGTACAGCCGCTCAGCAGGAGCACTGGTGCGCTCCAAGGCAAGCTTGCAGACCGGCTGGCGATGCTCGACCATGAAGGAGACGTCGCGGGCGCGGACCTCCAGGGCGGCGCGGCTGCCGTGGCGGTCGCCCGCCGGGTCGTAGCCGAAGCCGGGGTCGAAGAAGCCCGCGTAGTGGGTGCGCAGCTCGCCGGCGGTCGGGTCGTAGGCCATCATCTCGGCAGCGATCTGCGGCGGGATGCAGACGCCCTCGGCGGAGAGCAGCAGGTAGAAGATCTCCGGCTCGAGCACGATCTTGGAGCCGGCCTCGGGGAAGACCGGGTCCCAGAAATCGGTCCAGCGATAGGCGCGGATCCGCGAGAGGTCGATCGGCAGGCTGTTCTTCTTCGCCCGGTAGCCGACGATGCGGTCGCTCGGCCCCGAGAGGTCGACGCTGAGGAAGAGGCCGTCGGCGAGCGCCAGCTCCGACTCGCGCAGGGCGTGGGAGTCGAGGTAGAGCAGTGGGAACTCGTCCTGCAGGCCACGGATCTCCGCGTCGCTGAGCCGCACGTCGCCGCGGGCCAGGCGCAGCTGATTGAGCGAGAGGCCGGTCTTGACCTGGATCGCGAAGGAGCGCGGCACGACCTCCAGGTAGAGCTTGCCCCGGTAGCCGGCGCGGATCTCGTCGAAGCGGTGGTGGCGGTCGGTCAGCACCCGGGTGAAGACGTCGAGGCGCCCGGTGGAGCTCTTCGGGTTGGCCTTCGCCCGCACGTCCTCGGGCAGGGCCAGCTCCTCGATCAGCGGGACCAGGTAGGGACGGTCGCGCTCCAGCACTGCGCCGTCGCGGAGGTCGACCTTCTGGAAGGCGAGCCCCTCGATCTTCTCCTCGACGGTCGAGTCGACGTCGGGCAGGAAGGAGCAGCGCAGCGCCCAGGCGTGATCGCCGAGCCGCAGGTCGATGCTGGCCGGCTGGATCGCCTCCGGGCGGATCCGGTAGTCGCCGGAGGAGACCCAGTCGGCGGCGATCGCCTCGCTCAGCGCCTGCGAGGGCAACACGCCTTGGGGCGCGGCGCCGGACCCCCCGCCTGCTGCTGGCGTCGCCGTTGGGGACGTCTCGCTCGTTTTCGCCGTCGCTGCCGTCGCCTCGCTCATCGCTCCGAGATTATGCGCCGCGCCTCGGCTGCGCCCATATATGGGGTGAGGGCAAACTCCGCAATCTCCGGCAGGAACTCGCCCAGCTTGGAGGTCTCACCGGCGAGGACGCGGCGGGCGAGCAGCGAGGCGATGCCGCCGACCACCGCCTCGTCTGTCGCCTCGGGCGGCGGTTCGGCGCCGGCCGGCGCCGGCGCTCCGTCGCGAAGATACGGGACGAAGCTCTGCAGGGCCACCTGGTAACGGTCGTAGACGCCGCGGCCGGCGCGCAGCCCCTCGACCAGGACCAGCCCCGCCTGGGCTGGCTCGGCGGCGAGGAGAGTCAGCAGGGCCGCGAGCCCGCCGAGTACTCCGGTCGCCCAGTCGTCGGCCTCCTTGCAGGCCCCGAGCACCCGCTCGCGAACCCGCTCCACCGCATCGTCGTAGGCGGCGACGAAGCAGGCGTCCTTGCTTTCGAACTGCTTGTAGAAGTCGCTCTTGGAGACGCCTGCCCGTTTGCCGATCGTCGAGACCGTGGTCCCGTCGTAGCCGCTCTCCTCCAGGCACTCAGCAAGCGAGGCAAGCAGCCGTTCGCGCTGGTTCTGCGCGACGAACTCGCGGGGAAGGCCATGGCGGCCACGGGGCAGTCGTTCCACTGAATGCTGGAGTCTTTCACCGCCGTCGGCACAATGCCGCCCGTGGGCGCCCTACCCCCAAAGCGCCACGTAAAAAGGCTCCCGCGTGCGCACTCCCCCGTCGAAGGTCTGCACCTCCACCTGCGGGGCGGGACAGTCGATCGTGCCGCCGATCCGCACGTAGGCGCTGACGTCGCCTTCGCCGGTGAAGCGAGGGCTGACCTGGGCGCCCCTGGGGATGAAGCCCGCC
>DASWQV010000033.1:0-24278 GCA_036403515.1 Solirubrobacterales bacterium | reverse complement strand
GGGCGGGGGCGAAGGCCAAAGGAGTGCTCAGATGAGCGACCTAAAGACACCTTGCATTCCGATTTCCCAGATCGACGTCGAGGAGGGCTTTAACGCCCGCACGCACATGGACGACAAAGAGCTTGAGGGGCTCGCCGCCAGCCTTGGTACTGCCGGCGTCGTTCAGCCCCTCTCAGTCCGGCCCGGAAAAGGCGGCCGCTTCACGCTGGTTGCGGGGCACCGTCGCTTCGCGGCGGCCCAGAGAGCGGGCCTGAAAGAGGTTCCGATCACCGTCAGCGAGGGCAACGCTCACCTCAGCTCCCTGGTCGAGAACATCCACCGCGAGGAACTCGACCCGATCGACGCCGCGCTTGGCCTGCGGGCACTGGCGGGTGAGCTCAACCTCGAAACCAACAAGGCGATCGCGGCGAAGGTCGGCAAGTCGGTTCCGTGGGTGAGCGAACGGCTGCGCCTGTTGGACCTCCCCAAAGGCGTGCAGCGCTACATCGCCGAGGGATTCGTGCCAATCGAAGGCGAGCGCCTGCTGCGCGACATCGCCGTCGTCTCACCGCGCGTCGCAGAATGCATCTGCGAGCTGGCCAAGCGCCAGGGCTACAAGGGCCGCTACTTCATCGACCACTTCGGTGACATCTTCGCCGCTACGGCCGAGGCTCACTTCAACAACAAGCCGACGATGATCTCTGTCCGGCGGGTTCCGGTCAGCGTCATCGCGAAGGGCAAAAAGCGCCGCGAACTGGCCGATCGACTCCACGCGATCAGCTCCTACAAGTCCGACGATCCGGGCTTGAGCTTCGGCGACGCCGAGATCGACGCCGCGCGGGCGTTGGGTTGCCTGGTCGAGCACCGCACCGAACGCCGTGGCATGGCTTCGACCACGGCGTTCATCACCGAAGTCACGGTCGCAGCCGACCTCTTCGATCGGGGTCTTGAGCAGCTCGAGAAGGCAGCCAAGAAGAAGGCCGAGGAAGAGGCAGCCTGGAAGGGGCATCGCAAAGAGCTCGGTGAGTCCGAGAAAGACGAGCGCGCGTCCAAGCGCGAGGAAGCGAAGGCACGGAAAGAAATCGCCGAGATCGGCAATGAAGAAGTGGCTGGCAAACTGCTGACCGCCCGCACGGGCGCGCGCCGCAGACAGCATGGCCTCGCTCGAGCCAAGGCGATCGCGCTGCTTTTCATTGACGACAACCCCCAGCTGGCCGGGGCCGGCCTGCGGCTCACCCTGCCGACACTCCGAGACATCGAAGTCAAAGAGCTGAAGTCGGGCAAGGAGCGCAAGAAGGTCATCTGGTCCGATGCCGAGCAGTGCAGGGAGGAGCTGCGCCGCCGGGTCAAGGAGGCTTCCACTGAAGCCCAGGTAAACGAGGTGATGGCCGAGGCGATCGTTGCTGCGGCTGTGGTTGACCAAGAGCAGCTGCCCCAGTCCAAGCGGATCCACTGGTTCTTGGGGAATCGAGAGGCCGAGAAGCTCCTCGCCCCAGACATCAAGGCGGCACGGCCGCGCCGCAGGCGCGTCAGCAAGAAGTAGGCCGTTTCACCGGAGAAGGCGCCTTAGCGGGGGCCTTTTCCCGGTCTCGTCTCCATGGATGTGGGCTGTGTGTTGGTCCCGGCCCCGACGCCTAGCAGACCTCCCCCGGCCGGCGTCGCCGGCCTCCCCCGGCCGGCTTCGCCGGCCTCCTCCGGCCCGCTCTGGCTGGGCCATGACCAACTCACAGCCTTACATCAGAGAACCGACCCCGGGACAGCTTGAGTACCTGAAGGATCTCGCGGAAAGGACCGGCGAGTCGTTCGCCTGGCCGAAGACGTTCGGTCAGGCATCGGCGGAAATCAAGCGTCTCTTGGCTGTCTCGCCCACGAGCGCGGCCGACCGGCGGCGAGAAGACCGCCAGGTGAGTGAAGACCTCGCGGTGAGGAGCGGAGACGCTGCCGCCATTCGGCCCGACGAGATAGGCGGTTACGGCGCCCACGCGACGATGCTGACCTCCGGTTATGACCGGGAAGTCAAGATCCTCGAGGATCAAATTCGCGACTGCGGGCAGCTCCGCTGTCTCGGCCGGAGACGACTGCGAAGCCGCCGCGCTGGCACCGAACGAAGCCGTCGCCAAGATGATCGCCGAGGCCGATCGGCTCTCGGCGATGCGGCCGCGCACGCGGTACGTGTATGGCGGATCGCACGGAGAGTCCCCGACTCCGGCGAACGGTCCCTTCGACTGCTCGTCGGCCGTCTCGCACCTGCTCCAGGTCGCGGGGTTCGCCAACCCGACGATGGACACGATCGCTCTGCTCAGCTGGGCAGAGCCAGGTCCCGGCAAATGGGTCTCGATCTACGACAAGCCCTACGGATTGGAAGCTCACACCTTCTTCGAGTTCATGCCGGGCGTTACGCCGGCGGGCAAGCGCTATTGGGGCACGTCGGACTTCGTCGCAAAAGGCCACGGGCCTGGATGGATTCCTGAAAGCACCTTCTCCGCTGGCTATCTCAGCGGCTTCCAAGTGCTGCACCCGGCGGGTCTGTAAATCGGCTCGATGGCCAATCACACAAACAGCTCACCACCGTTGTCTCTAGCTCACCACGAGCTCGATGATCTACTCACGGTTCGAGAAGCGGCGAGGCTTTCCAAGCGCAGCGAGCGGACAATTCGCAGGGCCTACAAACGGGGCGCCCTTCGCGCACATCGGGATGGAAACGGCCGGTCGATTGGCATCGAAGTCCGTGATCTCAGGGCGTGGCAGCGGGCAATGTCCGCGGCCGAGCCGGATGTTCCTTCGAGCAAACCGCGCGCCACCCTTGGGACGCGGCGGGGTAAGGCCACGACTGGTTCTCGCTCTAGCGAGAACCTTGACCTGCTGGTTGCCGCACGCCAGCGTTCCGGGCCCCCCGGCCTTGTTTCGCGCCGCGGGCGCGGTGCCGTTGCTCCTCCCGCTGGGGCGTCGCAGGAACCTGACGAGGCATGAAGGGGTTTTCTTCCACGACGAGCCGTGCTCGCTGACCCTCCTCCTCCATGTCGATCGGCGGCTGGCCGTGGTAGCGAGCGATGAAGTGGGCGTAATAACGCTGGAGGGTCTGAATGTCGTGCCCTGACCAGCCAGCGAGCGGATGCAGATTCATCCCGTGCGGCGTGACGACGAGCGTCGAGTGAAGCGCCATCGAGATTGCGAAATGGCGGCAGTCGTAGAAGGTCATCTGTGACAGGCCCGGCGGTGCATCAGGCGCCTGTGCAGCGATTTCGACCGCTGGCTTCCAGACCCGCTTGTACCAGCGGTTGTAGGCGTTCTCAGTCCAGGCCAACGGAACTGGCCCGTCCTCCCCTGGAGGCGTTGCCCACATCGGGCCCTCATCGCCGAGAGCCTGGAAGACGAGACTGTTTGGCGGCTGCGGCCCGTACCGTTCTTCGCGCGCCTTTAGATAGGCAAGGACACGATCCCGCGCATTCGGGAAGAAGAGAGCTACGTGGGCACCCGTCTTCAGGCCGGTCGCGTCCTCGACCTCTTGATAGTCCCCGCGCTGAAGCTCGACTGAGCGGGGGAAGAGATTTTCGAGAGCTGCCGAGTAAAGCCATTCGGAGGGACGGGAGGCGACGGTGTAGCTGAGAGCAGCAACGAGCGCCGCATCGCGGAGAGGAAGGAGATCGTCTCGAGCCGGGCGATTCAGCACCGCCTCGATGATCCGCTCAACCCCAACGGCATCCGGTGCATACGGAAGACGACTCCTTTTCACCTTCGGCAGTTTCACCAAGCCGGAGATATCGACGGTCATCGCATTTGGATGGCGAGCGCGGCCAAAGAAGAGAACCGCCCGAAGGAGTTTCATGATTTCCCGAGCCTTGGAAGGCTTGACTTCACGCCCAAGCTCGTCCTGAAACCTGACCAAGACGGCGGGATCGCCGGAGAACCAGTCGAGCCGCACCTGTGAGATCGCGCGTGTTGCGATCTCGCGGTCCCAAAGCCGAACCATCCCCTTCGCGTACTTGGCCGAGAGGTCCGGCCCGTGCATCGTGATCCACTCCTGAAACACATCTTCGAAAGTCATGGATGAGGCGGGGTCGGCCTTCGCGATGATTCCCCCCGTCGCCGTGATCTGCTGCGTCTCGGCAAGGAAACCCACCGTCGCCTCAAGCGCTCGATCAAGCGTGCCGTACTCCTTCTGGGAAAAGGACCGGCTCCGCTGGCGTCGGATGCCGTATTCATCCGTTTGGCGCCATCGCACCTTGAAGCTGGCGATCGTGCCGGAGTCCTTCCTTTCGCAGGCTGCGATGCCGGCCGGAAGGTCCGTCCCGTGGTGGTCTGTGCCGATCTCTCTTATCGCGAGCGCCAACTTGTTCCTACCTCTGTTCCTACCTAGTCCATTGGGAGGCCGGTTCTGCGCCATCAATTCGCGGCGATTCGGCTCTCTTAGCGGCATCGAGAAGGCAGACATCGCCAAACCCGTGCCCTAGGGAGGATTCCTTAGGAGGGAGTCGCTCTATCCAGCTGAGCTATCGGGGCGAGCTACCGGATTGTCTCATTCTGGCGGCCCATCTTCTGCGCCCGGATTTCCCGTTTGGGCTGAAGAAATCCGCTAGGCCTGCAACAGTTCCCGACACCAGCTAACTGCTGCGTTAGCAACGGCGATCGCCCGTTTGCGGTCCAGCATCTCGATCGGTGCGTCGTCGTAGCGGAATTCCTCGGCCCAGGGGGTCAGCCAAGACGCGGACTCGAGCTCCGGCTCCATGGCGATGGAGTGCTTCTCGGCCAGCACGATCAGATATTCGAGGTCGTGTGTCTTTGGAAAGTCGACGCTCTGCAGCATCAGAGCGACCTTCACGGCCTTCTCGACGGCCTGCTGCGCGTGAAAGCCCACCGGGCGGTCATCCATCTCTGGATCAGGGGCAAGCTTTTCGGCAGTCGCCAGGTCAATTGCCGCGAGCCGAGCGAGCGACCCCGCGACCTCAATCTGCTCAGGCGTGGGCAAGGACGCGACCGTCGCGAAGCGCGTGATGAACCATCGTGCCCGGTACCTTTGCGCGCTGCTCGGCACACTCCTCGTCTAGGACGACGATGTCTACCGGCGCCGGGAAGTCTCTGAGAGCGCGCCGCAGACGCTCCCACTCCCTGAGGCGGTTCTCCACAGCGGGCTCGATGACGAGAAAGTCGACATCGCTATCCGGCCCTGCCTCTCCGCGTGCGTGGGAGCCGAAGAGGATCACTTTCGACTTCGTGCCGGCGGTTTCTGCCAACAGTTGTCCTGCCTGGTCGATCAGGTTGCGAGAAACCATGGTGGACAAGGTAGCGGAGCGAGTTGCGGACAATGCAATCCATTGGGCAGCGGAGCGGTCTCGCTGCCCAAACCCGACATAGAAACCGTGGCAGTCGACTGGAATCCGCGACCCCACGCCGGCACCGTCCCGGCCCTTACGTAGAGCCGAAAACGCTCACTTCTCCAACTCGATTAGGAGGGAGTCGCTCTATCCGGCGGAGCTATCGGGGCTGGGTCGCACACTCGCTTGAGGTTCTGGATATCAGGGCAACGAAGGGGCAACGACAATGATCAATCGCCGTAGTAGACAGACAGGTTTATAATTGGCTGAGTTGGCTCGGCCCCGACTTCCTGGAAGGGGCGACACTCGCCATTTTTCAGGCAGGCATGGACGAAGCAGCGCAGCGCCAAGACGGATTTGCGAAGGCTTTTGAGTCGGCTTTTGGTCAGCTCCGCATTCACATCGAGTCGGCCTGGGCAAACGAGCCTGATTGGTCGTCGGGGACTGCGGCCGGCCTCCGTGCCGCATTGGCATTCGCGGCCAGCAAGCCCGAGGCCGTGCGGGTCCTGACGACCGACGCTCTTGCGAACGGCAAGCCTGGCTACGCATGCTACGAGCGGATGATCTCCTACTTCTGCGGCCTACTTCGCCCCGGTCGCGACGAGCGTCCCGAAGGCGAGCGCCTTCCCGCCGAAACAGAGAGGGCGCTGGCTGGCGGGGTCGCGATGCTGGTCGCCCAGCGCATCGAGCTCGGCAGGCACAGCGAGCTGGCCTCGCTCGCCGGCGAGGCGACCCAGTTCGTTCTCACGCCTTACCTTGGGATCAGCGAGGCGAGGCGAGTTGCCGTCGCTAACCTCAGTCAGGGATGGGACGAGGCAAGAAGACGGCGGTGATGCTGATTGCGGCTGCGCTGCTGGCCCTTGCCGTGCCGCTTGCCCACGCCGAGTTGAGCGAGCGCGGCGATCTCTTCGTCCGCTTCCGGGGTGGAATCGCTCCCAATGCCCTTCCCCGCACGAAATTGGCCCCGATTGCGGTCAGTGTCGCCGGTACTGTGAAAACGCTCTCCGGCGAACGGCCGCCGGCGTTGCGCAAGATCCGGATCGAGCTCAATCGCGGCGGCCGGCTCGATTCGCGGGGACTTTCCACCTGTCGCTACGGGGAGCTGGTCGCCGCCACGCCTCATAAAGTGTTGGCGGCCTGCAAAGACGCGTTGGTCGGCGAAGGCCTCTACGCCGCCAGGACCGCCTTTCCAGAACAGGAAACATTCCCTTCGGAAGGCCACATCCTCGCTTTCAACGCCGTCTACGAAGGTCACAGCGCGATCTTGGCCCACATATATGGCCTTGATCCGGTGCCGATCTCCCGGATCATCGTCTTCCGCATCCGCCGCACCGGTGGCACCTTCGGCACCGTCCTCACCGGCAGCCTGCCGGACGCTGTCAACCACTACGGCTACGTCGTCGCCATCGCCCTGCGGCTGTTTCGACGCTACGACTTTCACGGCCAGCGACGCAGCTATCTGAGCGCCGCCTGCGCCGCCCCGTCGGGCTTTCCTCGGGCGACATTTCCGTTCGCCCGCGCTGCGATGACTTTTGCCGACGGCCGCACGCTCTCCAGCACGCTGACTCGCAGCTGTCAGGTGAGCGGCTGAGCGCTAGGAGTACAGGCTCTCGGAGGCCAGCTCCTGAGCGCGCCGGTTCCAGAGCTTGACCTGCATGAGAATCTCGTCTCCGTAGCCCTCGAGCGCGTCGAGGGCAAGCAGGGTGAAGCGGCCGTCGGAGACGACCTCCTGGTCGACGGTCTCGAGGTCCAGCTCCGCTGTCGCAGCGACGGCGCCCTGGACGAGTGGACGACCCCATACCAGGGTGATCGCGCCGGCACGCCCGTTCTCACCCCGCCAGCGCCCAACCACCTCGTCATTCAGGTCGATTTTCCAGCCCGGGTTGTCCTCGGCGAGGACGTCGGTGAAGTCGACCACGGCTTTGAGATCAGCCGGCTCGCCCTCGTCGGGCTGGATGTAGGAGACGTGGCCGAACAGCTCCAGGACTCCCTGCGGCCCTTCCGTCCGCGCGGAACAGGGGACCCAGACCCGTCCTCCCCAGGCCCGCTCGGGAAACCAGTCGAGGTCGGCCGGCGCCTCGACGCCATCAGGCAGGTCCTCGATTTCCGCGCTTGCCTTGCGAAATGCCTCGCCGAGCCGCTCGGCAAACCGTCCGTGCGGAATCCCCTCCTGGGTTGAGTCGGCGATGAAGCGCGGAATTGGCCGTGGGTCAGGAGGCACCGACAGCGGAGCCTATCTGGCAAGTGTTAACCCTTATCCAACTGGCATTTTTGAGCAAACCTTGTCGCTACGCTCTGTACACATCGCGGTTCTTAAGGGGCTTCAAGGGGATGGCAAGGCAAGGGGGAGGCGACGGGATGAAGGACTTGACGAGATTGCAGGGCAAGCTCGGGGGCGTCGGTGGGCTGCTGCGCGCGCCGGCACTGGCGGCACTGGCGACAGTGCTGATGCTGGTCGCGCCGGCGCTGTCGGCCTCTCCGGCCCGGGCAGCCCTCGGCTATGAGCCGGATGCCGCCACCCCCTCGATCTCTCTGGCAGGGGAACTGCCCCATGGCGTCGCGATCGATCAGGCCAATCAGCGCATATACGTAACGATGCTGACGACGAACTTCTCCGCCATCGCTCCTGGACAGATCGATCAGTTGGAGAGCACCGGGGCGCCCACCGCTGCCTCGCCTTTTGTCTTCGGCGCGGAAGGGTTCCCGGTAGGCGTCGCGGTCAATCCCCTCAACCAAGGGATTTACGCTGCGCAATTCATCGCCTCGACGCCGTCCGGCATGAAAGGCGCCTCGAAGATCCTCCAATTCTCCTCGACAGGAACACTTGGGGCCCAATTCGCACCGGCCAATACTGCTGGGAAGGCTCCGCAGATCGCCACCGACTCAAGCGGGAACGTCTACTTCCCCAGCGACGCCGCCCACGCCGTCCAGGTGTTCAACTCGGCCGGCGTCTTGCAGAGCACGATCAACTGCGGTGGATGTCCGGATGGAGCTTTCTCCAGCCCATCAAGCGTCGCGTTGGACTCCGCGGACAACGTCTACGTGGTCGACATGGCAGCTGACCGGGTCGTCAAGTTCACTCGTTCCGGCGCTTCTTACACATTCGCCTCTGTGCTGCAGAGCGGCCGCGGCGCTGTCGCGGTGGGTACGGACCCGTCGGATAACAGTGTCTTCGTCGGCGATCTTTCCAGCGGCGAATACCACGTCGTGGCGTACAGCTCGGCGGGAGTCCAGTTCGACGATTTCGGCGCCGGGCTGGTCTACTCTCCGCAATTCGGCGCCGCCGCAGCCGGACAGATCGCCGTAAACGCCACTACGCACAAGCTATATCTCAGCGAACCCAACGCCAGCAAGCTGCTCGTCTTTGACAGGGTGACGATCCACCCGCCGACCGCGTCGACCGGTCCAGCCTCTTCGGTTGGCCAGGTCTCGGCCAAGCTGAATGCCACCGTGAATGCGCGTTTTCACGCGACCACCGATTGCCATTTTGAGTATGTCGCCGCCGCTGACTTCAACGCCACTGGCTACGCCACCTCGACAGACCTGCCCTGCACGTCGTTGCCAAGCGGCTCAGAACCGACACCGGCCGACTCCACGGCAACTGGTCTTTCGCCCAGCACCACCTACCACTACAGGGTGATGGCCACCAATAACGCGGGTTCAGTCGCAGGCAATGATGTGACCTTCACAACGTTGCCCAGCACCCCATCGACGGTAACCACGGAAGCGGCCTCCGGAGTCGCGCAGACGGCGGCCACACTCACCGGTAAGGTCAACCCGCACGGGGGGTCCGTCTCTGATTGCCATTTCGACTACGGCGTGAGCCTTGCATACGGCTCGAGCGCCCCATGCGAGACCGCTGTCGACGTGGTCACCACGAATGTGATCGAGGAAAAAGGGGTTAATGGCCTATCCGCCAACACCACTTATCACTACAGGTTGGTCGTGACGAGCAATGCCGGACTGGTCAACGGCAGCGACAGCGAATTCACGACGCTGCCGCTCGCCCCTGCTGTTGCCACCCAGGCGGCCTCGGCAATCACCCAGACGGCGGCGACGCTGGCCGGTACGATCGACCCCCACGGAGGCGCCGCGAACTGTCACTTCGACTACGGGACGACCGCGGCCTACGGCAGCACGGTGCCCTGCGCCGCGGACCCGGGCAGCGGGGAAGGCGCGGTTTCCGAGCAAGCCGGTCTCTCCGGCCTGGTGGCTGGAACCACCTACCACTACCGGCTGGTCGGCGCCAATGCCGGTGGTGCAACTAATGGCCTCGATTTTTCCTTCACCACTCAGGCCCCGCCGGCCCCCCAACCGCAACCCCAACCGCAACCCCAACCGCAGCCTGTCCCGCCCCCGGCCCCCGCTCCCTCGAAGCCGCTGAAGTGCAAGAAGGGCTTTCACAAGAAGAAGGTCCGAGGCAAGGTAAGGTGCGTCAAGGTGAAGCACCGCAAACACCGGAACGGCTAGCAGTCGCGCAGATCGGCTGTGGCCTGCTCTGGCGGGTACGTATTGATGTCGACACCCGTGGCGAACTCGAAGGAGGCCTTGATCGTCAGCCGTGGGGCGATGTCGACGTGCCAGTGGAAGGCATCGGCGCCGCGGGGCGCTGTGCGGACCCAGAGGTTGAGCTCGGGGGAGCGGTCGAAGCGCTTGGCGAGGAGACGCAGGGCGGTCTGGATCATCGCCGCGCCCGTGGTGTCGTCGGCAAAGCTCGTCGCGGGGTTCCGCGGCACGACGCGCAGCTCGAAGGGAGAGCGCGAGGCCCAGGGGCAGATCAGCGCCGCCTCGTCGTCGATCGCGACCAGGCGCTCCCGTCGCCGCACCTCCTCGACCAAGACGTCGCTGAGCAGGCTGCCGCCGGCGGTGCGTTCCGCGTAGGCGCCGACCCGCTCGCGCTCCCTCGCGATCGCCGCCGGCACGAACTCGAGTGCGTAGAGCTGGGCGTGGCTGTGCTCCAGCGAGGCGCCCGCGCCACCGCCCTCGTTGACGATCAGCTGCACGTAGGCAGCGCCGGCGTGGGCGCGCATCCGCTCGCGCCAGGTCGAAACCGCGGCGGCGAACTGCTCCTCGGTGAGCTCGCTCATCGCGGTGAAGTGCTCGGGCGCGTTGATGATCACCTCGTGAGCGCCGCCGGCGGGGCGCGACGCAAAGAGATCCGGTTCGCCGGCCCGCCGCGACTCGAGCAGCGGGTCGCCGGCGCTGGCGAAGGCGCCGGCCTCGCCTCCGATGGCACTGCCTGCCGTGGCCGCTGCCTCGCCGCCGAGGGCCGGGTAGAGGTTGGGGACGACCCGCGTGGTCCAGCCAGGGCTGTCGGCCGCTCCGCCGCCGGGCCGCGTTGCGTAGACCTCGGCCGGGGTGCGGTCCTCTCGTCCCTCGCAGAAGGGGCAGTTCTCCGCCCCCTTTGGCTCGCTCGCCGCGCTTTTGAATCCCTCGGGTCGGTCCGCACGGCCGGGCGCCAGGATCGCCGGCAAGCCCGAGAGTTGATCGATGCGCAGCTCGGGGGCGCTCAGGAGCGGGAGGGGGGAAGGTCGTCGATGTCGGGCACCGGCGGCACCGGCGGCGGTGGCTCTGTCGGCCCTGGCCGTTTCGGTCTTTTCCTTCCCTGCTCGCCGCCCAGAAACGGTTCGATCATGTCCATTGGCAGCGGGAAGACCACGGTGGTGTTCTGGTTGCTGCCGATTTCGAGCAGGGTCTGCAAATAGCGCAGCTGCAGCGAGGCCGGGTTGGTGCTGATGATGTCGGCGGCGTCAGTGAGCTTTTGCGCCGCCTGGTACTCGCCCTCGGAGTTGATGATCTTGGCCCGCCGCTCGCGCTCGGCCTCTGCCTGCCGTGCGATCGCGCGCTGCATCTGTTCGGGGATTTCGACGTCCTTGATCTCGACCGCGGTCACCTTCACGCCCCAGGGCTCGGTCGACTCGTCGATGATCTTCTGCAGCTCTTCGTTGAGCCGCTCGCGCTCGGAGAGCAGCTGGTCGAATTCGGCCTTGCCGAGCACCGAGCGCAGCGCGGTCTGGGAGATCTGCGAGGTGGCGATGAGGAAGTTTTCGACCTCGGTGATCGCCCGGTTGGAGTCGACCACGCGGAAGTAGGCGACGGCGTTGACGCTGGCCGGGACGTTGTCGCGGGTGATCACCTCCTGCGGCGGGATGTTGAGCGTCACCGTGCGCAGGTCGACCCGAACCATGCGGTCGACCAGCGGGATAAGCAGGATCAGGCCCGGGCCCTTGGTCGCGATCAGGCGGCCGAGGCGGAAGATCACGCCGCGCTCGTACTCGCGCAGGACCCGGACCGAAGAGCCGATCGCGATCACCGCGAAGAAGGCGATGACGACCAGGACCCCAAGTGCGACTGCCATCAGCGTGCTCCTTCCTCGGCTTGGCCGGCGGGTGAGTCGGCGCGGACCACGAGGGTCAGCCCCTCCACCGCCTCGACCCGGACTCTATCCCCAAGGGCGACCGGGCCATCGCCGCCGGCGATGCGCGCTCTCCAGAGCGCTCCCTCGATCCACACCTGCCCTTCCGGGTCGAGCGCTCCCCTTGCCTCGGCGAGCGCGCCGACCAACTCCTCGGCGCCGGTGCGGGGAGGCTTCTCGTGCGCCTCGATCACCTTGCGGGTAACGAAGTAGAAGGCGACGAGGGAAAGCAGGCCGAGCGCGATCAGCGCCGGGCCGACGTAATCGGCGGCGCCGCTGTCGGACTCGAGCGCGAGGATGCCGCCGGCCACCAGGCCCAGCGCGCCCAGCGCCGCCAGCACGCCGCCGGTCGAGAGCAGCAGCTCGCCGACCAGCAGGGCGATCCCGATCAGGGCGACGATGACCGCTGCGTCCATGCTCCGATTATCCGCTTTCGGGACCGCCGCGCCCGCCGAGGGCGTAGCGCTCGATGTCGGCGCGCAGCTCGGCATCATCTGTATAGGGCTTCTGCTGGAGGAAGACGAGCTTTCCCTGACGGTCGTAGAAGGCGGTGGCGGGAAGGCCGATCGCGCCAAGTTCGTTGGCGATGCCTCCATCTCCGTTGGTGTAGCTCGGGTACGGGACGGGAGCCTCTTCGAGGAATGTCTTCGCCGCGTCGTCGGCGTCCTCGCTGTTGACACCGAGAAAGGCAACGCGTTTGCCATAGGCGGCCGAGAGCTTCTGCAGCGTGGGGAACTCGAAGCGGCAGGGACCACACCAGGAGGCCCAGATGTTGACCACCGCGGGGTAACCGTGCAGTGCCGCGATCCGCCGGTTGAAGGCATCGGAGCCTCCCGGCAGCAACTGGCCGGCCTGCCTGTGGAGGGCGGCGAGTGGCGCCGGCGACCCGGCGAGCGCCTTCGCGTAGTCGGGGTGTTGGCCGCCGTAGTCGCCTCCGCCGCTGCCGCAACCGCTGCCACACAGAGCCGCGATTGCGGTGAGCGCAAGGCAAATTGCGAACTGTCGGCCCGCTTCGATCAATTCCTTGATTACAATACGTACGTTCGGTTCGTGGGTGCGATTGCGGATCGAGCTGCTGAGAGCGCCGGGGGGATGTAGTCAGACCGTCCGGCATCCTCGTCCTAGTGCCCTTGCCCACGGTCTTCCGTGCGACAGGGACGGAACCCGAAAGCCTTCATGGCCAAGACCAGCGACGTTGCCGCGCCAGCGGCAGTTCCATCCAGTGCCGACATCGAGCGGGCCGCCAAGTTCGTCCGCGAGCCCTTCCTGCTCGACGGCGAGGGGGCGGAGGCGCTTGCCCCTGGGACGGCCCGGCGGCGGGCGCTCGACGCGGCGTTGAAGGAGCTCGACGAAGGCGCCGAGGACCCCTCGATCCAGTGGCGCCGGGACTTCTCGCTGCTTCTGGGCCTGGAGCGGCTGCTCGCCGACGAGCCGCCGAAGCTGCGCGACGGCGCCGAACTCAACCCGCATCAGGTCGACGCGCTCTCGGGAACGCTGACCGAGCTGATGGCCGAGCAGCAGATCGCGATCGACGGTGAGGCGAACGGCAATGGCGCGGCGGCAGCTGCAGCCGAGAAGGTGGCGACGGCGAAGGCCACCACGGAGGCGGGCGAGGATGGCGCCGAGGCGAATGGCAATGGCGACGCCGACGGCGATGGCGACGACCTCGAGGATGAGGACCTTGCGCCTGACGAGGAGCCGCAGGACTGGGAGGAGCAGCCGGCCGATGACGAGGAGACGATCGAGGAGGCTCCCGACGATCCCGGCGCGGAGCGGCGCTTCTGGTTCGAGCACGCGACCGGCGCCGGCAAGACTGTCGCCGCGGTCGGCTTCATCGACGCCTCGCGCACCGGCGGCGTGCTGATCCTCACCCACCGCCGCAACCTCGTCGACCAGTTCATCGGCGAGATCTCCGATCGCGGCTACAAGGAGCGGCTGCGCCCACCGCTGCTCGGCGACCGCGATGACCCCGACGGACCGGTCACGGTCGAGACCTACCAGTGGTTCGTCCGCAACCACAAGAAGATCTCCGACGCTTACTCGATCGTGATCTGCGACGAGGCCCACACGGCGCTCGGCGAGAAGACCAGCGCCTGCATCCGCGCCTGGGTCGGTCCCGTCTTCATCGGCATGACCGCGACCGGCGCATTGATCGCCCGCCACGTCGCCGACCTCTTCCCGACCCAGACCTCGCGCTTCGACCTCATTCAGGCGGCGCGGCGCGGCGTGATCTCGCCACTGCGCTGCATGCGGATCCCGCCAGGGCCGGGGGTCCGCACGATCGCCAAGGTGCCGCTGCGCAAAGGCGAGGTCGACCAGGACTTCGACCAAGAGGAGCTGGCCGCGCTGCTCGACCAGGAGCCCTTCAACGTCGCGATCGCCGACCTCTACAAGACCCGCTTCGACGGCATGCCCGGGGTCCTCTACACGGCCGGCGTCCAGCACGCCAAGAACGTCGCCCGGGCGCTGGTCGCCGCCGGCGTCTCGGCCCGCGCCGTCTCCGGCGAGACGCCGAAGCGCGAACTGGCCGAGATCCTCGCCGGCTTCGAGCGCGGCGAGGTCGACGTGCTCTGCAACGCGATGCTGCTCGCCGAGGGCTGGAACTCGCCGCGAGCGACGCTCTGCATGCACCTCGCGCCGACCGCCTCGCGGCGGATCTACCAGCAGCGCGTCGGCCGCGTCACCCGGCGCGCCCCGGGCAAGGAGGCGGGCCTGGTGATCGATTTCGTCCACCCGGCGACGACCCACGACGAGACGATCGTCACCCTGCACAGCCTGCTCGACCGCGACGTCTACCGCGGCGGTGCGATCGTGATCGGTCCGGTGCGGCGGGCGCGCGGGCGGCGGATCCGGGTCGAGCGGCGGATCGTCCCCGTCGCCGACTCCGAGGAACGGCGGATGCAGGTGCTCGAACGCGAGCTCTGGCGGATCGCGGTCGAGAACCTCGACTACCCCGAGCAGCACGCCTGGGCGGCGCTTGCGGGGGCGCGGGTCAATCCGCAGGGCTGGCGCCGCGGCCGGGCGATCCTGCAGGGCTCCGGCTCGAAGGAGCTGCGCCGCCGCTTCCTGCTCACCTGCGTGCAGCGCAACCGCAACTCGCAGCTGAAACTGAAAGCGCTTAGCGAGATCGCCGACCTCGGCGACGCCGAGGCGTTTGACGACGCGATTGACATCGTCGGGACCTGGAGCCGCGAGGACAAGCGGGCGGGAACGAAAACGCTGCTGCAGGCGCTGGTCGACAAGCGGATCGGCCGCCGCGACCAGGCGCAGGCGTGGGTCTGGCGGCTCGCCTCCTACACGCCCGAGCTGCACGAAGAGTACGCCGTGCAGCGATGGCCGGAGACGAAGCGGCTGCTCGGCCTGCTGGTCAATTCCTCGGGCCGGGCGCACGGGCGCAACGCGCGCCGGCTGGTCCACTCGGCACGCAAACAGGACCGCCGCCTCGCCGTGGCGCTGCTGGCCGGCGCCGTCTCGCACACGCCGGAGGGCGAAGAGGTGCTGCGCGGCGCTCGCATGAGAATGGCCCGCAAGCCTTCGGCGATCGCCCGCGAGCTTTTGCGCAACTTCCCCAAGGGCGGCAAGCGCCGCTCCAAACGCGGCAAGCGCAAAGGCGGGGAGAAAGGTGAGGGTCAGGGTCAGCCGAAAGGCCAAGGAAAAGCGAGGGCCAAACGCAAAGGCCGCTCGCGCGCCGACAAGGCGAAAGCCGAAGCTGCGAAGGAGAACGGCGCCGAGGTCGAGCCGGGCTCAGAGGCGCAGCTGGACCTCGCCGGCGCCGAGGCTGACGCTGTCCCCGCCGGGGACAACGACGATCAGGTTGCCGCGGTCGTCGATTCCGCCGGCGACTCCTGAGCCGCCCTCCCAGGAGACATCTCGGCCGCGCAGGCCGTCGCGCTTGCGCCACTCGGCGAGCACGTCTTCGTCTCTCGCCGCGACCCAGTGGTCTAGGTGGTCGCTTAGGACACCGGCGGCGGCCAGGGGACTCGGGGGGAGCCCCGTCGGAGCAACAGCGGGGAGGCTCCGTCGGGACTCCCCCCGAGTCCCCTGGGTCGTGGTGAAGAGGGAGACCGCCGGTTGGCGTAGGTCGGCGGGGAACTCGTCCGGAGCGATGGTGAGGTTGAGGCCTATTCCGATTACTGCCCAGCCGTCTTGGGGGCGGGCTTCGATCAGGATTCCGGACAGCTTGCGCCCGTCTAGCCAGACGTCGTTGGGCCACTTGACTTGGCACTCGATGCCGGGGCGGAGGGCCTCGGCGGTGGCGCAGACGGCGAGGGGAACCGAGAGCGGCAGCAGCAGGTGGCGCTGATCGAGGGGTCGCAGAATCGCCGAGTAGAGCAGAGCTTTGCCGTCGGGCGCGGTCCAGACCCGGCCGACGCGTCCCCGCCCCGCGGTCTGTTCGCGGGCCGTGACCACGGTTCCGCCGGGCGCGCCAGCTTCGGCCAGCTCGCGAGCGCGAGTGTTGGTCGAGTCGGTGACGCGGTAGTGGCGGTGCGGCGCCCCGAATTGTCCTAGCGGTCGCACTTTCCTCCGCATAGCGGCAAGAAATGCGACCGCAACGATGTCACGGGCCGCATTCCGGCTGGGTATCGCAGGTGTGGCCGCAGAGCGGCGGAAAGTGCGGCATCACTGGGAAGCGTCGGCTAGCAACGTTGCGACCAGGCCCTCGATGTCGTGGCGCTTGGCTTCGACGTGGACCTCGAGGCCGGCGCCTCGGGCGGCCTCGCTGGTTACGGGACCGATCGAGACGATGCGGGCGTCACTCGGAAAGCGCTCGCCGAGCGCCTCGGTCAGGTTGCGTACGGTCGAGGAGGAGGTGAAGGTGATGTAGTCGGCGTCCTGGGCGGCCGCGACCGCCTCGGCGTCCGGCTCCTCGCGGACGGTCTCGTAGAGGGCGACGACGTCGACCTCGGCGCCGCGGCGCTCCAAATACTCAGGTATGACGTCGCGCGCCTCGGCGGCGCGGGCGACGAGGACGCGCCTGCCGCTGACCTCGACTTCGTCCAGCGCCTCGACCAGCTCCTCGGCGACGAAGCGCCCGGGAACGATGTCGGCGGCGATGCCATGCGCGGCTAGAGCGCGCGCGGTGCCCGGCCCGATCGCCGCGACAGCTGTTCCTTGCCGCAGCCCTGCCTGACCGCGATCGGGCGGCCCATGCCCGGGCTTCGACTCAGCGCCGAATTCCCCCGGTCCTACCTGCTGGTTTTCCGGCTTGGCAAGCGCCCGGGCATCGAGGCCGATCGCGCCGAGGGCCTCGAACAGGAGGTGTGCCCCGTTGGGGCTGGTCACGCAGATCAAGGCGTACTCGCCGATCCCTTCGACTGCACTTCGCACCTCGTCGCGATCGAGCAGCGGCTCGATCCGGATCGCCGGCAGCTCAACCACCTCGGCGCCGAGGCCGCGCAGCCTCTTGGTCAATCCACTTGCCTGCGCGCGGGCGCGGGTGACGATGACGCGGCGACCGTGGAGCGGGCGGTGCTCGAGCCAGGCGAGTGACTCGCGCCGCTGCACGACCGGGCCGACCACGATCAGCGCCGGGGCGCTGACGTTCTCGCTCTCGACCATCTCGGCGAGCGTGCCGAGGGTGGCGACAATGGTGCGCTGGCCATCCATCGTGCCGCGTTCGATCGCGGCGGCGGGTTCCTCGGGGTCGCGACCGGCCTCGATCAGCGCGGCGGCGTTGTCGGCGAGGCGCTTGACGCCCATGTAGAAGACGAGAGTGCCCGGAAAATGGGCCAGCGCCGACCAGTCGAGCGCGCTCTCCTCCTTCTCAGGATCCTCGTGGCCGGTGACGAAGGCGACCGCGGAGGCGTCGTCGCGGTGGGTGATCGGAATACCGGCGTAGGCGGTGGCGGCGACGCCGGCCGTGATGCCGGGCACCACCTCGAACTCGACCCCGGCCTCGCGCAGCGCTTCTCCCTCCTCGCCGCCACGGCCGAAGACGAATGGGTCGCCGCCCTTCAGCCGGACTACGCTTTTTCCGCTTCGTGCCGCCGCGACCAGCCGCTCGCCAATCTCCTCCTGGGGCACGGACGGAACGCCGGGCGCCTTACCGACATAGACCAGCTCGGCGTCGTCCCGCGCCCCGTCGAGCGCGCCGGGAGGAATCAACCGGTCGTGGTAAATCGCGTCGGCCGAGGCGATCAACTCCAACGACCGCGCCGTCATGAGCCCCGGGTCCCCCGGCCCGGCCCCAACGAGGTAGACAACTCCGCCGCGCGCACTCATTCCGGTGCGCCTTTCCCCCGATATGCCTGGATAAAGCGCTCCGGAAGCGTCATGCGGCTAGCTCCTCGGCGCGGTCGAGCAGATCGCGGGCGCCGGTGTCGAGCAGGCGCTTGGCCAGTTCGGCGCCGAGCAGGGTCGGTTCGGCTGGGTCGCCCTGGACCTGGTCGCGGAGCCACTCGCTGCCGTCGGGCAGGCCGACGAACGCCTCCATCCGCATCTCGCCGGCATGGGCATCGATTGTGGCGTGCACGCCGAGCGGGCTGTTGCAGGTCGCGCCCAGCAGGGAGACGACGGTGCGCTCGGCGGTCAGCTCGCGCAGCGCCACTTCGTCGACGAGCGGGTCGACGGCGCGCAGCGTTGCCTCGTCGCCGTCGACGATCTGCAAGAGCAACGAGCCCTGACCGGCGGCCGGGGTCATCGACTCGGTCGGTATTGGGAAGGAGATCTCATCGGCCCGGCCCAGGCGCCTCAGGCCCGCGACGGCAAGCACGATCGCGTCGAGCTCTCCCTCGCCCAGCTTGCGCAGCCGCGTGTCGACGTTGCCGTGCAGCTCGCCGATCTTCAGATCCGGGCGCACGGCGAGCAGCTGGGCGGCTCGCCGCAGGCTGGCGGTCCCCACCTTGGCGCCCTCAGGCACCTCATCGAGGGAAGATCCGACCCCGATCCAGGCATCGCGCGGATCCTCGCGCGCGGGAACGGCGGCGAGCATCAACCCATCGGTCAGCTCGGCGGGCACGTCCTTGGCGGAGTGAACCCCGATCTCGGCCTCTCCCTCCAGCAGCGCCCGCTCAACCCCCCGCACAAACCGCGCCTTATCCCCAAGCTCCCCATCAGAAGAGACCTGCACTAGGTCGGCACCCCCGAGCAGCTCGGCCACCTTCCCCGCCTGGGCCAGGGCAAGCTTGCTACCGCGTGTCGCAATTCGAAGCATCAGCGTGCCTGTCGAGTCGATCTCGGTAGGGGTGAAACGTCTTGTACTTTTTGGGCGGGCGCTAGCGGCGTAAGCAGGTAACTCTCCACCCAAAAAGTTAAGTGGAACCCCTACCGGGATCGACTCGCCGCAGCGGGGTCACCGTCGAACTACCCTCCGCCTCCTCCGGCTCGGTTTCCACGTCGAGTCCGAACAACTCGCGCAGCGCGCTGACATACAAGTAGGCCTCGTCGCTTCCAGCGCTTCGCTTCATCCGCAGCGTCGGCTCGTGCAGGAGACGCGAAGCGATCGCCTTCGCCATCGCGTCGAGACGCTTGCGGTCGGCCTCACCGAGGCTCTCCCAACGGCCCTCGTTCTCCGCCAGCACCCGCCGCACCACCTCGTCGGCGCGCTCCCGCAAGGCGCTGATCGTCGGCACCACCTCGAGCGAGGCGAGCCAGCGCTCGAAGCGGTCCTGCTCGGCGTCGAGGATGCACTCGGCCTGCCGGGCCTCCGCCTCGCGGCCGCCGGCGTTGCGGGCGACTATCTGCTGCACGTCGTCGATGTCGTGCAGGCTGACCCCAGAGATCTCGCGGCAGGCGGGCTCGATGTCGCGCGGCACGGCGATGTCGACCAGCAGCAGCGGTCGGCCGTCGCGAGTCTGCATCACCTGCTCGAGGTCGTCGCGCTCGATGATGTGGTGAGGCGAGTTGGTCGCCGAGACGACGATGTCGGCCCGCTCGAGCTGCTCGGGCAGCTCCTCGAAGCGGACCGCGTTGCCCTCGAAGCGCTCGGCGAGGCCGATCGCGCGGTCGTAGTGTCGGTTGGCGACGAAGACGGCGCCGACCCCTCGCCTGACCAGGGCGCGGGCGACCAGCTCCGCGGTCTCACCGGCGCCGACGACGAGCACCCGGCGGTCGCTGAGATCGCCGAGCGTGTGGCGAGCCAGCTCCACCGCGACCGAGGGGATCGAGACGTTCTTCTCGCTGATCCCGGTCTCGTCGCGGGCCCGTCCCCCGGCGGCGAGGGCGCCGCGGAAGAGGCGGTTGAGGATCGGCCCGGTGCCGCCCTCGACCAGCGCCAGCTCGTAGGCGCGCTTGACCTGCCCCTGGATCTCAGCCTCGCCGACGATCATCGAGTCGAGGCCGGCGGTGACGCGGAAGAGGTGGCGGACGGCTTCGCCGGAGCGCAGCGAGTAGAGGTGGCCAAGCAGCTCGGTGGGTCGGATCTCCGCCTGGCGGGTGAGGACGCCGAGCGCGGTCGACTCCGCCTCGACCGGGTCTGAGACCACGAGATAGAGCTCGGTGCGGTTGCAGGTCGAGATCGCCGCCGCCTCGTGGATGCCGGCGGCAGCGGTCAGCTCGCGCAGCGCTCCGACCGCGCGGCCCTCGGTCAGCGAGAGCCGCTCGCGCAGATCGAGCGGCGCGGTCTTGTGGGAGACGCCAAGCGCCAGCAGCTCACTCATCGGGGGCGGCCTCCTCTGCTCCCGTGAGGGCCAGGGAGCCGGATGTCGATTGATCCTCACTGCCTGGTCCCGGGGCGGCTTGGTCGCCATTGGCGCGGTGCTCGGCGAAGCCGGCCAGCTCGCGCAGCTCCCTCTCCATCCGCTGCAGTTTCGAGGCCATGATCGCGACGTAGACGACGATCAGGGCGAGGAAGACGACGTAGGCGCCGGCGACGTACTTGCCGGCCTCATCGAGAGGTAGGGCTGGGGCGCCGGCGAGGATCAGCAGATCCACTTAGCTCACCTCCGGCGCGACCCGGGATCGCGCCCCGGGCGCCGGCGCGTCGAGGGCGCGGCGCAGGCGCTTGAGCTGGCCGGAGGTGCTCTTCGCGGTCAGCTCGAGCTTGACGAGGGTCACCCAGAGCAGCGCGATCGCGGCCAGGCAGACGAGGAAGGTCAGCATCATCGAGCCGGGCAGGCCGCCGTTGGTCGTTGCGAAGACGCGTGGGTGGACGAGGCTCTGCGCCATCCGCACGGCCATGAAGTTGAGCGGCACGAAGGCCCCGGCGGTGACGGCGAAGACCGAGGCATAGCGAGCCTGGCGCTCGGGATCCTCGATCGCGTAGCGGAACGGGTAGTAGGTCGCGTACATCAGGAAGACGATCAGGAAGCTGACCAGGGTCGGCTCGTCCCAGACCCACCAGTGCCCCCAGGAGGCCTTGGCCCAGATCGACCCGGTGATCAGCACGGCGACGCCGAAGATGACCGACATGTGGATCGAGACGTAGGAGTAGGCGTCCCAGCGGCGGTTGCCGCTGCGCAGATGCAGGATCGCGAAGACGCCGCCGACGATGAAGCCGATCAGCGCGGTGATCGCCAGCGGCACGTGCAAGTAGAAGATCTTCTGGATGAAGCCCTGGTCGCCGTCGAGCGGGGCGTAGAAGAAGACCAGCGAGAAGGCGGCGAGGATCGCGGCGACGGTCGCGATCGAGAGGGGTCTCAGTCCTTTGCCGTACATGCGTTTTAGGCGGTGCGAAGCGGCTAGCGCCTCAATCCTCCAGGAGGAAGTCGAAGACGGCGTAGCCAACCAGGAGGAAGATCAGATCGTATAGGGAGAGCACCGCCAGCCATGGGCCGAAGCGGTGGTAACCGGGACCGCCCACGGCCAGGAGGGGCTCGCTGGCGCCGGTGGCGGCGATCATCAGCGGCACGACGAGGGGCAGCAGGACGAGCGGGCCGAGCAGGTCGCGCGCGCGAGAGTGGACCGCCATTGAGGAGATCAGCGTCCCCGTCGCGGCAAGGCCGAGGTCGGCGAGGAGGAGGACGAGGGCGAGCGGCGCCAGCGCCGCGGCCGAGCCGAGGAAGAAGAGGGCGAAGATCGGCACCACGACCAGCTGCAAGACCAACAGGTAGGTGAAGAGCGCCGTCGCCTTCGCGGCAAAGAGGGCGCTGCGGTCGATCGGGGCAAGGCGGATCGCGTCGAAGCCGCCCTCCTCACGCTCGGCGACGAAGAGGCGGTTGACGCCGAGCAGGGCGGCGAAGAGCAGCGTCGCCCAGAGCACCCCGGCGGCAAGGCTGCCGGAGAGGCTGGTGCGATCGAGGCCGAAGCGGAAGATGACGAAGGTCGTGGTGGCGAAGAGCGCCATCGCCGGCAGCGACTGCAGGGTGCGCAGCTCCGCCCGCAGGTCCTTGGCGAGGATCGTGGCAAAGGCGGTGCGCGACCGGGTCACAGCTTCCCCTGTTCCTTGACGGGCGAAATCGAGGCAAATGGACGGCCGCAGCTCACCCGGCCGTCACCGCCCGGCCGCCGGCCTCGAGCCGCAGCACCTGGTCGGCCTCGCCTTCGAAGCGCTCGGGGTCGTGGCTGACGACGACGCGGGAGCGGCCCTCGCCTGGGCCGATCAGCACCCGCGCCAGCTCCCTTCCCTCGGCGTCGAGGTTGGAGTCGGGCTCGTCGAGCAGCAGCAGCTCGGGCCGGTGCAGAACGCAGCGGGCGACCGCCAGGCGCTGGCGCATCCCGGCGGAAAGCTCGGCGACCCGGCCGTCGGCGCGGCGCTCCATGCCGACCGCGGCGAGCAGCTCGGCGATCCGCGCCTCGGCGTCCGCGCCCCGCATCCCGTGCAGGCGGGCGTGGAAGCGCAGGTTCTCCCGGCCGCTGAGGTCGCGGTAGAGCAGCGGCTCGTGGCCGAGGAAGCCGATCCGCCCGCGCAGCTTCCAGGTTTCGGCGGGAATCGAGCAGCCCAGCGCCCGCACCTCGCCGCCGCTGGGACGCAGCAGGGTCGCGAGGATGCGCAGCAGCGTCGTCTTGCCCGCCCCGTTGGGGCCCAGCACGAGCAGCGTCTCGCCGCGCGCCAGCTCGAAGCCGACTCCATCCAGGGCGGTCCGTTCGCCGTAGTCGCGGCGCAGCCCGGCGAGGCTGAGCGCCGGTTCGTCTGTCGCCTGGCCGGGCTCCACTGCGGGGATTGTGAAGGTCTCCCGCCCCCGGTGCTGACTTCGCCTTTTCCCGTCCAATACGGCGGATAAAGGCGAAGTCACCGGCGGGCGAAGCTAGGTATGCTTTGAGTTTCATGAGCGATCACGCTCCACTCCTCAACGAGGTCGATACTTACGGGCCGGCTTACATGCGCGTCGCCGAGCGGCTGGGCCGCTACGACGGCAACGAGGAGGAGGCGCCCCTGGCGATGGAGCTGCTCGGCGTCAAGGCGGGCGACCGCGTGGTCGACGCCGGCTGCGGCCTCGGCCGCTTCGTTGCCGCCCTGGCCGACAACGGGATCGATGCCGTCGGGGTCGACATCTCCGAGATCGCGATCGCCGCGGCGAAGCGCGAGTACCCCGGCCCTACCTACTACGTCGCCGACCTGATGCAGCCCCTGCTGCCCAAGCTGAAGGGCTTCGACGGCCTGGTCAGCCTCTCCTCGAGCTTCGGCTTCGGCGAGACCGTCGCCGAGGACGAAGCGATGATGCGTGCCTACCACGAGATGCTGCGCCCCGGGGGCAAGATGGCGATGGAGCTATCCGACCTGGAGCGCTCCCGTTACCGACTCAAAACCGACATCGGCGTGGTCGAGCGCGAGACCAACGGCGTCCAGGAAACGCTCGACGTTAACTTCTCGACCGGGATGTTGCACGTCCACTACGTCTACGGCGACGACGTGGTCGACTCGCGGATCCGCATGTACGAGGCCGAGGGCCTGGATCGGATGGCGGCCGAGGCAGGGTTCCGCGAGATCGAGCACTACGGCAACTTCGCCGGCGGGCCGAAGCGGCCTGAGGACCGGCTGGTCCTCGTCGCGACGGCATGAGGTGCAACGCGTAGCGGCTCCCATGGCACCAGAGTGCGTTACACCCGAGTGGCGCCCATACAGGTGCAACGCGTATGGGCTCTGACAGCGCCGCAAAGCGTTACAGCGGCGCGGCGGTCGTGGTTGACGCCTACTCGACCGGGGCGCGGCTGGCGCCTCGCTTTGCTGCGGCCGGGCTGCCGGTGGTCCACGTGCAGAGCAGTCCCCGCCTGCCCGAGTTCTACCTGCGCGCCTTTCGAGCGGGAGATTTCGTCGAAAACGTCGTCCACGAAGGCGACCTCGAGGCGACCGTAGCGCGGCTTGCCGCTCATGAGCCGGCCTTCGTCGTCGTCGGCGCCGAGCCAGGGGTGCCACTGGCCGACGCGCTCAGCGAGCGGCTCGGGCTGTCCTCCAACGGCAGTGCCCAGAGCGCGGCGCGGCGCGACAAGAACGCGATGTCCGACGCGCTGCGTGCGGCCGGCCTGCGCGCCGCCGAGGCGCTGAAGACAGCCGACGCCGCCGAGGCGGTCGCCTGGGCGGCTGCGCGCGGCGGCGATCCCGTCGTCGTCAAACCGCTCGACAGCGCCGGCACCGACGGGGTCAGCATCTGCAAGGACGCTGCTGCGATCGAGGCTGCCTTCGCGGCCAATCTCGGCCGGCCCAATGCCCTGCACGGCGCCAACGAGGAGCTGCTCGTGCAGGAGCTGCTGCAGGG
>DASWQV010000032.1:0-8896 GCA_036403515.1 Solirubrobacterales bacterium | reverse complement strand
AGCGTCCAAGTGCCGGTCTAATTAGACCGGCACTTTGAGTATCCGCCCGCTCGAGAGGTGCCCCGCGCCTCCAAGCGACAGCTAGCGATACTTCCCCTATGAATCCGAAGCTGATGGGTGTGGTCAACGTGACGCCGGACTCGTTCTCCGACGGGGGCCTGTATCTGGACTCCGGGGCGGCGGTGGCGCATGGGGAAAAGCTTCTTGGGGATGGGGCGGCGATTCTTGATGTGGGGGGGGAATCGACGCGGCCGGGTGCGGCGGAAGTCGACGAGGCTGAGGAGCTGCGACGGGTTAAGCCGGTCGTGGAGGCGCTGGTTGGCGAGGCGACCGTCTCGATTGACACTTCGAAGCTCGGGGTGGCCGAGGCGGCGCTCGATGCTGGGGCGTTGATCGTCAATGACGTCACGGCGCTGCGCCGGGATCCGGGGATGGCGGCTCTCTGTGCGGATCGCGGCGCCGGAGTGGTGCTCATGCACATGCCGGGGGATCCGCGGACGATGCAGGACGATCCCAGGTATGACGACGTCGTCGACGATGTCAAGGCCTTTCTCGCGGGGCGCGTGGAGTTCGCCGTGGCCGAGGGGGTGGACGAGGAGCGGATCTGGCTCGATCCCGGCATCGGGTTTGGCAAGACCCTCGAGCACAACCTGGAGTTGCTGCGGCGGCTGGCGGAGCTGCGTGAGCTCGGTCGGCCGCTGGTGATTGGGACCTCGCGCAAGAGCTTCATCGGCAAGGTCGATGGCTCCGCGGTGGACGACCGGCTCGGTGGCTCGATCGCCTCTTCGGTGCTCGCCGCCGCCGAGGGCGCCGATCTGCTGCGCGTCCACGACGTTGCCGAGATGGCCCAGGCCATGCGGGTCGCCGAAGCGGTCCTTGAGTAGGTTGCTCCCATGGAGTCGCACGACAACGGGATCGAATCGCGGGTCGAGGTCGAGCTGCGTGGGCTTTCGATCTACACCCATCACGGCGTCAGCGACTCCGAGCAGGAGGTCGGCCAGCGGCTCGAGTTCGACATCTCCTTCGACGTCCCCGACTGCGACGCGGTGCTCACCGACCGGATCGAGGACACAGTTGACTACGCCGAGGTCTGCGACATCGTCGCCCTTGCCGCCACCGAGCGCAGCTACCGCACCTTGGAGCGACTCTCACAGGTCGTCGGCGAGCGACTGATGGAGCGCTACGGCTGCGAGTCAGTCCGCGTCCGTGCGGCCAAGCCCGAGCCGCCCTTGCCGCTGGCGATCCAGGAGGTTGCCGTCGAGGTCGTCCACGAGCGCGCCGCTGAGTCCGACGAGGACGAGGCGGAAGCCGACTAGCGGGCTAGATGAGAACCGGCTATCTCGGTTTGGGCTCCAATGTCGGCGACCGCGAGTCCCATCTGCGCGCGGCGGTTGATCTTCTGCGCGAGCGCGGGGTGGAGGTGGAGGGGGTATCGTCTACCTACGAGACCGAGCCAGTGGGCGAGGTTCTTGACCAGGCCGACTTCCTCAACGCGGCGATCCGCATCCGCACCGACCTCGAGCCGGAAGCCCTGCTCGATCTCTGCAAGGAGATCGAGGTCGAGCGCGGCCGCGCCCTCGACGCTCCCCGCCACAGCCCGCGCCCACTGGACGTCGATCTCCTCTTGCTCGGCGACCTGGAGCTGAGCACCGAGCGCCTCACCCTGCCTCACCCCGAGGTGACCAGCCGCCGCTTCGTCCTCGCGCCCCTTCTGGAGCTAGAGCCGGAGCTATCGCTTCCGGATGGCCGGCGCCTCAGCGAGGCGCTCGCGGCGCTCGGCCCCGGACAGCGCGCCGTGCTCTCGGGCTCGCTCTAGGCGGAGACCGCGGTGTCGCGAAGCTGCTGTAGCCAGGCCGGCGGCAGGATCGGTGGGGTCTTGCCGGGGTAGTCGGGGACCACTCGCTTCGCCAGTTCGCCCGCGGGGCGATTTTCGATCGACGGTCGAAGGTCATCGATCGTCATCGCCAGCCCGAGGCTGGGGGCGATCTGGAAGTCGGCGGCATTGAGCTGCTCGCCGTTCAAAACCCCGGCAGCGATCCAGTCGTCGATCTTTTGAAGGAGGGCTGGAAGTTCGCCGAGATCACGCCGGACGTGCTCGTCGTCGGCTTCGTTGAAACGGGCCGACAGCGCCACGACCGGGCCCGCGGTCTTCATCGCAAGCGAAAGCGGCACGCCCAGCTTCGCGCCTTCCGAGTAGCTGCGCAGCGGCGCCTTGTCGCGCTTGATCGACCACCAGAGGATCTGGCGGATCGGGTGCTGCAGTTCCTCGTCGCCAAAGCGCTCGGCCTCCTCGACTGCGGCCCGCTTCTCGGGATCAGCCGGGAAGAGGGTCGGCTCTGGTCGCAGCCGCTCCAGCTCTCGGGCGATCTCGCGGGAGCCCTGAACGCGGCGGCCGTCGAGCTTCAGCGCGGGCACCGTGTTGCGGGGGAAGCCGAGGCCGCGCAGGATGCCCTTGGAGATCACCGGCAGCAGGTCCGTCCGCTTGTAGGGGACGCCCTTGTGCTCGAGCATCAGCTCTGCCGTGATGCTCGGGTGGGAAGCGGGGATGACGAAGAGTCGAGCCTGCACTGCAGCCATCCTAGGCGCTGCACGGCGACTTCGCCGCGCGGGGCGTCGCCGATCCAGGAATAATCGTCGAGTGCTCCTCGCGGTCGATGTCGGCAACACCCAGACTCACCTCGGCGCCTTCGACGGCGAGCGCCTTGCCGAGCACTGGCGCTTCCAGACTCGCTCCGGCGCGACCGGGGACGAGCTGGCAGAGCGAATCAACGGTCTCTTCGGCCTCTGCGGCATGTCCTTTGCCGAAATCGACGCCGTCTGCGTCTCCTCGGTGGTGCCACCCCTCGGCACCCAGTACGAGCAGCTCACCGAGCGCTACCTGAAGGCCGAGTGCCTGACGATCGGCCCCGGCTTGAAAACCGGGATGCCGATTCGCATCGACAATCCACTCGAGGTGGGAGCTGACCGTCTGGTCAACGCCATCGCCGCCTACGACCGCTTCCAGGACGCCTGCGTGGTGGTCGACTTCGGCACCGGGATCAACATCGACGCTGTCTCGGCAGAGGGCGAATACCTTGGTGGGGCGATCGGTCCGGGCCTGGAGATCTCGCTGACCGCGCTGATCGATCGCGCCGCTCGCATCACCCGCATCGACCTCGAGGCGCCCGAAACGGCGATCGGCCGCTCGAGTCGCGCTGCGATCCAGTCGGGCTTCGTCTTCGGCTTCGCCGGCCTGATCGATGGCGTCGTGGGCCGGATCGAGGAAGAGCTGAGCGAGCCTCGCTTGCTCGCAACGGGAGGGCTTGCCCACGTGGTGGTTCCCTTCACCGAGACGATCGACGAGGTCGACGACATGCTTACCCTCAAGGGACTGCGCCTGATCCATGAACGCAACACGTCCACAGCTCACTGATCCGTTCCGGATCGCCGGCCTCGAGATCCCCAATCGCGTCCTGCTTGCGCCGCTGGCGGGGATCGGCAACTGGTTCGTGCGCTTGCAGGCAAAGCGGTACGGGGCAGGGCTGGCGGTTTCCGAGATGGTTTCCAGCTTCGGCCTGCACCACCGCAACGAGCGCACCCTGCGCGAGCTGATGCGGATTCACCCCGACGAGCATCCCGTCTCGGTCCAGCTTTTCGGCCATGACGCCGAGGTGATGCGCTCCGGGGCGGCGATCGCCGCCGAGGCCGGCGCGGATCTGATCGACATCAACATGGGTTGCCCGGTGCGCAAGGTGCGCCGGACCGGCGCCGGCGCTGAGCTGCTGCGCGACCAGGAGCTCGCCCTCGCCCTGGCGCGCGGCGCCGCGGAGGGCAGCGGTCTGCCGGTGACAGTGAAGCTGCGCTCTGGAATCGAGGCCGGCGATCGCTCCGGCTTCGACTTGGCGGTGCGCTTGGCCGAGGAGGCCAGCGTCGCTGCGATCGGCTTTCATCCTCGCGCCGCGACGACCGGCCACAAGGGCAAGCCCGACTACCTGCTTACCCGAGAGCTGGTCGAACGGATCGACGTGCCGGTGATCGTCTCCGGCGGGCTGAGTAGCGCCGAGGCGGCGCGCCGGGCCTACGCGGAGTCCGGAGCCGACGCGGTGATGATCGCGCGCGGATCGCTCGGCAACCCATGGGTCTTCGAAGAGCTGACAGACCGCCGCACGCGGCCCCCCGACCGGGCCGAGGTCGCCACCGAGCTGCTTTGGGTGATTGACCGTGCCGAGGAACATCTCGGCGAGGAGCGGGCAAGCCGCTACCTGCGCAAGTTCTACCCATGGTACGTCGAGTCCCTCGGTGTCTCCGCAGAGCTCGCCGACGAGCTGCAGCGCAGTGCCGACCTTCCCCGCGCCCGCCGCCTGATCGGCGATCTGGCTGCGCCAGTGCCCTCGCTATAATCCCGCGACTTCGGCCCTGGTGCGGTGAGGCAAAACACCGTCGCACCTGGGCGTTTTTGGGTCTAGAAGCCGTTTCCAGCCGTAACAATCGCAAAGAGAGGTCAGGACAAAGTGAGTCGCCAGTCCGTAATCACCCCCGAGGGTCTCGAGAAGCTCAAGGAGGAGATAGATCACCTCTCGACCGCGAAGCGACGCGAGGTCGCCGAACGGATCAAGGAGGCGCGCGAGTTCGGCGACATCTCTGAGAACGCCGAGTACGACGACGCCAAGAACGAGCAGGCCCTGCTCGAGCAGCGCATCGCTCAGCTCGAGGAGCGGTTGCGGCGCGCCACGGTGATCGACGAGAAGGACATCAGCACCGACGAGGTGCAGTTCGGCTCGATCGTCCACGTCAAGGACCAGAAGACCGGCGACTCGCAGAAATTCCAGATCGTCGGCTCGACCGAGGCTGATCCGCTCGACCACAAGCTTTCCAATGAGTCGCCGATCGGCAAAGCGCTCCTTGGTCATAAGCGCAACGACATCGTCACGGTCGAGGTTCCGCGCGGGCCCAAGAAGAAATTGAAGATCACGAAGATCGAGACGGCGTAAGAGCCGATCCCGGTAGGGGTTCCGCTTAACTTTTTCGGTGGAACCGCATTGGGCTGGCGCCGCAAGGAATCGCCGAAAAAGTACAAGACGCTCCACCCCTACCGGGATCGGCTCTTGTGGTCGATAGGCTCGCGCGTCGATGAGTGAGCCAAGCGAGCAGAAGCTCTCAGACGTCTTGCGCGACCGGCGGGAAAAGCTCGAGCGGCTCAGGGAGGCTGGAATAGATCCGTTTCCGCCTGAGTTCGGGGAACGGGAGGACATTGCTGAGGTGCGTGCTGCCCATGAGGGGCTTGCGCCGGGGATCGAGACTGACTCTCGTCACCGGGTGGCCGGGCGGATCGTCGGACGGCGCGGCCATGGCAAGGCATGCTTCCTCGATTTGCGCGACGGGAGTGGCCAGATCCAGCTCCATGCGCGTGAGGACCTGCTCGGCGAGGAGCCGTATGCGGTCTTGGTCGACCTCGACCTCGGCGACATCGTCGGGGTCGAGGGCACTGCGCTGGCGACCCGGCGTGGCGGCGAGCTCTCGCTGGCGATCGATCGCTGGCGATTGCTCGCCAAGAGCCTGCGGCCGCCGCCCGACAAGTTCCACGGCCTCGAGGACGTCGAGACCCGTTATCGCCACCGCGAGCTGGATCTGATCGCCAACGAGGAGAGCCGCCGGCTCTTTGGCTTGCGCGCCCGCACCGTCAGCGAGGTGCGACGCTGGCTCGACGAGCGCGGCTTCGTCGAGGTCGAGACGCCCGTCCTGCAGCCGCTGTACGGGGGCGCCCTGGCGCGGCCCTTCACAACTCACCACAACGCCCTCGACCGCGACCTCTACCTGCGGATCGCCACCGAGCTCTACCTGAAGCGGCTCGTCGTCGGCGGCATCGATCGGGTCTACGAGCTGGGCAAGGACTTCCGCAACGAGGGGATCTCCCATAAGCACAATCCGGAGTTCACGATGCTCGAGTGGTACGAGGCCTGCTCGGATTACGTCGCAACCGCCCACAGGGTCGAGACGATGGTCGCCGAGGTAGCGGAGCGGGTCCTCGGCACGACCAAGGTCCAGCGGGGCGAGCTGACGATCGATTTCGCGCCGCCGTGGAGGCGGGTCAGCTTCCGCGATGCGATCGGCGACGCCAGTGGTATCGACATTGCCGAGCATCCGAGCCGCGAGGCCCTGGCCGCGGCGATTGGGGTCGAGCCGGCAGCGGACGAGGGTTGGGGCAAGCTGGTCGACGGCCTGCTCTCCAAGCACGTCGAGCCGCAGCTGATCCAGCCCACCTTTGTCCTCGACTATCCGCTAGAGCTCTCCCCCTTCGCCAAGTCGCACCGCTCCGAGGAGGGCCTCGTCGAGCGCTTCGAGGCCTTTGCCGGCGGCATGGAGATCGCCAACGGATTCACCGAGCTGAACGACCCCGACGAGCAGCGCCGGCGCTTCGAGCAGCAGGCGGCGGAGCTCGAGCGCGGGGACGAAGAGGCCCAACCCTACGACGAGGATTTCATCGGGGCCCTGGAGCAGGGAATGCCCCCGACCGGAGGCGTCGGCATCGGCATCGACCGCCTCGTGATGCTGCTGACCGGCGCCAAGAGCGTGCGCGAAGTCGTCCTCTTTCCGGCGATGCGCTCCTGACGTTCCGGTGCGCCTTATCCCCGTATAGGCTGGAAAAAGCGCACCGGAAGGTCGCTCGGCCTTCCAGAAAGCCGCTCTGAGCGCTTTTTTGCCGCGCTGGGCCGGTTGGCCGCTCTCGTTATCCTCTAAAGGATCACATGGGCGCCTCCCGATAACCGAAGGGTGTCTACCGAGACTTACTCAGCCGGTTCGCGTTGAGTAGATAGAGAGGCTTTTTGTTCGAGCGATTTACAGAGAGAGCCCGTCAAGTCGTCGTCCTGGCGCAGGAAGAGGCGCGCACTCTCAAGCACAACTACATCGGCACTGAGCACATTCTCCTGGGGCTGCTGCGCGAGGAGGAGGGGCTCGCGGCGAGGGTCCTCGAGTCGCTCGACATCACCACCGAGCGGGTTCGCTCGCAGGTCGTGCGGATCGTCGGTTCCGGTGAGGAGGTCACCTCCGGCCAGATCCCGTTCACGCCGCGCGCCAAGAAGGTGCTCGAGCTCGCCCTGCGCGAGGCGCTCTCGCTCGGCCACAACTACATCGGCACCGAGCACATCCTGCTCGGTCTCGTGCGTGAGAACGAGGGCGTCGCCGCCCGCATCCTGCTCGATTTCGACGCCGACTCGGACAAGATCCGCAACGAGGTGATCCGGATGCTCTCCGGACCCGGCGGTCGCCGTCAGGGTGCCGGCGCGGGCGCCGGTGGCTCCGGCGAGGGCAAGAAGTCCTCGAAGCTGCTCGACCAGTTCGGCCGCAACCTGACCAAGCTGGCCGAGGAGGGCAAGCTCGACCCCGTGATCGGTCGCGAGACCGAGATCGAGCGGATCATGCAGATCCTCTCCCGGCGGACCAAGAACAACCCGGTGCTGCTCGGCGAGCCCGGCGTCGGCAAGACCGCCGTGGTGGAGGGATTGGCCGCCCGGATCAACAAGGGCGAGGTCCCGGAGCTGCTCAAGAACAAGCAGATCTACACGCTCGATCTGGCCGCTCTGGTAGCTGGCTCGAAGTACCGCGGCGAGTTCGAGGAGCGGCTGAAGAAGGTGATGAAGGAGATCACCCAGCGCGGCGACATCGTCCTGTTCATCGACGAGCTTCACAACCTGGTCGGCGCCGGCGCCGCCGAGGGCGCGATCGACGCGGCCTCGATCCTCAAGCCGGCGCTGGCCCGTGGCGAGCTGCAGACGATCGGCGCGACCACGCTCGACGAGTACCGCAAGTACCTCGAGCGCGACTCGGCGCTCGAGCGCCGCTTCCAGCAGATCCGCGTCGACCAGCCGTCGATCGAGGAGACCGAGCAGATCCTGAAGGGCCTGCGCGAGCGCTACGAGCAGCACCACCGCGTCGAGATCACCGACGAGGCGCTGCACGCCGCGGCCGAGCTCGCCGACCGCTACATCTCCGACCGCTTCCTGCCGGACAAGGCGATCGACCTGATCGACGAGGCCGCCTCGCGCATGCGGATCAAGTCGATGACCTCACCGCCCGTGTACCGGGAGCTCGAGGAGGACATCGACCGCACCCGCCGCGAGAAGGAGGGCGCGATCGAGGCGCAGGAGTTCGAGAAGGCGGCGAACCTGCGCGACAAGGAGCGCCAGCTGACGAACAAGAAGCGCCAGCTCGAGGAGCAGTGGCGCGCCGGCGAGTCCGGTGAGCGCCCTGCCATCGCCGAGGAGGAGATCGCCGACATCGTCTCGATGTGGACCGGCATCCCCGTCTTCAAGCTGACCGAGGCCGAGACGCAGAAGCTGATGCGGATGGAGGACGAGCTGCACAAGCGCGTCATCGGTCAGCAGCCGGCGATCGAGGCCGTGTCGAAGGCGATCCGTCGCTCGCGCGCGGGCCTCAAGGACCCGAAGCGGCCGACCGGCTCGTTCATCTTCCTGGGCCCGTCGGGCGTGGGCAAGACCGAGCTCGCTCGCACCCTCGCCGAGTTCCTGTTCGGCGACGAGGACGCGATGGTCCGGATCGACATGTCGGAGTACATGGAGAAGCACTCCGTGTCGCGGCTCGTGGGCTCGCCCCCGGGCTACATCGGCTACGACGAGGGCGGCCAGTTGACGGAGGCGCTCAGGCGCAAGCCGTACAGCGTGCTGCTGCTCGACGAGATCGAGAAGGCGCACCCGGACGTGTTCAACATCCTGCTCCAGATCCTGGAGGACGGCCGGCTGACCGACGCCCAGGGGCGCACGGTCGACTTCCGCCACGCGATCGTGATCATGACCTCGAACATCGGCGCGTCCGAGATCGCGAAGAACACGACACTCGGGTTCTCCGTGAACGACGACGAGACTGGCGTCAGCTACGAGGACATGAAGAACCGGATCAT
>DASWQV010000031.1:0-3835 GCA_036403515.1 Solirubrobacterales bacterium | reverse complement strand
AGCGTCGGCACCATCCTCAAAACCATCGGCGCCTGAGCCAACACTCCGACCAGGCGCGGGTAATTGCGCGGTTAGTTTGATTTACGTGTTGATATAGCAGTGTTGCTGCATTTGGTGGGGTTTAACGTTGAGTCTTCCTCTTTGTTGACGGCTGTCCCGCCTACTAGAAATTACAACCGCACCCACCGACGCATCAAAGGTTTTTGAGGATCGAGTCGACGACCTTCTTGGCGTCACCGAACAGCATCATGGTGTTGTCGCGGAAGAACACCTCGTTCTCGACGCCGGCATAGCCCGAGCCCATGCCGCGCTTGATGAACAGCACGGTCTTGGCCTTCTCGACGTCGAGGATCGGCATGCCGTAGATCGGCGAGGCCTTGTCGGTCTTGGCGGCCGGGTTGGTGACGTCGTTGGCGCCGATCACGAAGGCCACGTCCGCCTGCGGGAACTCGCCGTTGATGTCCTCGAGCTCGAAGACCTCGTCGTAGGGCACGTTGGCCTCGGCCAGGAGCACGTTCATGTGGCCCGGCATGCGGCCCGCGACGGGGTGGATGGCGTACTTCACGTCGACGCCCTCCTTCTTCAGCATGTCCACCATCTCGCGGAGCGAGTGCTGGGCCTGCGCCACCGCCATGCCGTAGCCCGGCACGATGATCACGCGCTCGGCGTTCTTCATGATGTAGGCCGCGTCGTCGGCCGAGCCCTGCTTGACCGGGCGCGTCTCCACGGCCCCGGCCGGTCCCGCGGCGGCGTCGCCGCCGAAGCCCCCGAGGATGACCGAGATGAACGACCGGTTCATCGCCTTGCACATGATGTAGGACAGGATCGCACCCGAGGAGCCGACCAGCGCGCCGGTGATGATCAGCGCGAGGTTGCCCAGGGTGAAGCCGATGCCGGCCGCGGCCCAGCCCGAGTAGGAGTTCAGCATCGAGACGACGACGGGCATGTCGGCGCCGCCGATCGGGATGATGAGGAGCCCGCCGAGCGCGAAGGACAGGAGCACGATCAGCCAGAAGATGGCCTTGCTCTCGGTGCCGATGAAGATCGCGATCAGGACCACGAGGGCGATGCCGAGCGCGATGTTGATGGCGTGCCGCTGGGGCAGCATGATCGGCTTGCCCGACATGCGGCCGTCGAGCTTCGCGAAGGCGATCACCGAGCCCGTGAAGGTGATGGCGCCGATGGCGACGCCGAGCGCCATCTCGAACAGCGATTCCTTGTGGATGTGGCCGTTCTCGAGGATGCCCACCGCCTGGGGGGCGTAGAGGGTGGCCGCCGCGCCCGCGACCGCCGCGAGGCCGACGAGGGAGTGGAAGGCCGCCACGAGCTGCGGCATCGCCGTCATCGGCACCCGCTTGGCGATGACCGCGCCCGCGCCGCCGCCGATGGCGAGGCCGAGGATGATCAGGGCCCAGGCCCCGACGCCCGCCGGCGGATGGCCGACGAGGGTGGTCAGCACGGCAAGGCCCATGCCGATCATGCCGTAGAGGTTGCCCTGCCGCGACGTGGTCGGGTGCGAGAGCCCCCGCAGCGCCATGATGAACAGGACGCCGGAGACGATGTAGAGGAGGGCGGAGACGTTCTGGGACATCGTCTCAGGCCTTCTTCTTGTACATGCCGAGCATGCGCTGCGTCACGAGGAACCCGCCGAAGATGTTCACGCTGGCGAGGATGATGCCGACGAAGCCGAAGAAGCGGGCCCAGCCGGTGCCGTGCTCGAGATAGGGCACCCCGGCGGCCAGGATGGCGCCGACGATGATCACGGACGAGATCGCGTTGGTGACCGACATCAGCGGCGTGTGCAGTGCCGGGGTCACCGACCAGACCACGTAGTAGCCGACGAGGATCGCCAGCACGAAGATCCCGAGCTGGAACACGGTGGGGTCGACGGCGCCGTGGGTCACGGCGCCGACGCCGTGGCCGAGGCCGTCGGCGATGGAGGCCGCCTGGTCGGCGGCGCGGCGGGCCGCCTCGGCTGCGGCGCGGGCGGTGTCGGCGAGCACGCGGGTCTGGTCGACCGCCTGATCGGGAGGGAGGGTTGCCATCGGAGTCTCCGGCGCGATCAGGCTGCTTTGGGCTGGAAGGAGGCGTGCACGACGTCACCGTCTCGGGTGAGGTTCGTGGCCTTGACGAGTTCGTCGTCCCACTTGATCGCGAGCGCCTTCGTCTCCTTGTCGATCAGGGTCTCGACGAAGGCGAAGAGGTTGCGCGCGTAGAGGCTCGACGCGGTGGCGGCCAGCCGCCCCGGCACGTTCAGGTGCCCGACGATCTTGACGCCCTTGTCGGTGGTCACGATCTCGCCCGGCTTGGCGCCGGCGACGTTGCCGCCGCGCTCCACCGCGAGGTCGATCAGGACGGAGCCCGGCTTCATCGTCGAGACCATGTCCTCCGAGACGAGCTTCGGGGCGGGACGGCCGGGAATCAGCGCCGTCGTGATCACGATGTCCTGCTTGGCGATGTGGGTCGCCACCAGCTCGGCCTGCTTCTTCTGGTACTCGGCCGACATTTCCTTGGCGTAGCCGCCCGCCGTCTCGGCCTGCTTGAACTCGTCGTCCTCCACGGCCACGAACTTGGCGCCGAGGGATTCGACCTGCTCCTTGGTGGCGGGGCGAACGTCCGTCGCAGTCACCACCGCGCCCATGCGGCGGGCGGTGGCGATGGCCTGGAGGCCGGCGACGCCGACGCCCATCACGAAGACGCGCGCGGCCGGGACGGTGCCGGCGGCCGTCATCATCATCGGCATGGCGCGGCCGTACTCGGCGGCGCCGTCGACCACCGCGCGGTAGCCCGCGAGGTTCGCCTGGGAGGAGAGCACGTCCATCACCTGGGCGCGGGTGATGCGGGGCATCAGCTCCATCGCGAAGGTGTTGATGCCGGCCTCCGCCATGGCCTTCAGCTCGGCCTCGCGGCCGTAGGGGTCCATGATCGCCACGACCGCGGCGCCCTTCTTGAAGTTCCCCAGCTCCTCGGCGCCCGGGCGGCGAACCTTCAGGACGAGGTCGGCATCACCCGCGGCCGCCTCGGCGCTCGGCGCGATGCTGGCGCCCGCCGCCTCGTACTCGGCGTCCGGAACGCCGGCCTTGAGTCCCGCGCCCGCCTGAACCACCACGTCCGCGCCGAGAGCCTTGAACTTCTTGACCGTCTCCGGCACCGCCGCGACCCGCGGCTCCGCGGGATCCGCCTCCGACAGCACAGCAATGCGCATTCAGGAATTCCCCTTCGATTGACCGTCCTCGAATGCGCGATTCTTCGCGGCTGTTCGAGGCGGGTGGCCCGGTTGAACTGATTGAAATGCCGCTAATGTAACGTGAAGTCGCCCCTGACCTTAGTCCATCTGAATCAAGGGCGATATCGCGTTCAGGCAAAAGCCAGATAGAGGGCCAGGAGAGCGGCGACCGCGAACGGTGCCTTCCAGCCGATGGCGGGGGCGAGGGCGCCGACCGCGCCGGCCACGCTCGAGAGCACCACGCCGAGGATCGCCGTCATCCAAGCCTCGCGGATGCCGCCGACCGCGAGGGCGAGAACCCAGCAGATCACCACGCCGCTGGCGATCTCGACGAAGCGAACGAAGCCGCGATACGTCTGTTCGTGCGTCTGTGCATCCATTGCCGGGCTGTAGGACACCCCGGATACGGTCTTCGTGTCAGCCATCGCGCGCTCGTTCCCTTGACATCGTCTTGTTTGGTCCCGAGCGGATTTAGCGCAAGCCTCGACGGCTCGCAATCAGCAGAGCGGCGGCTGATTTCGTATGGCTCAGTTTCTGGTATACCAGAGCCGTTGTCCAGCGCATTCGCGACTTTGCCGGCTGTGAAATTCCGGTTTTTCGTCGCCGTCT
>DASWQV010000030.1:0-3078 GCA_036403515.1 Solirubrobacterales bacterium | reverse complement strand
GGGCCCCCCCGCCGCTCCCCACACCTACAGCCGAACTTCCGCCTCAGCGTTGCGAATCGTCTGATTGTCGCCCTGCGCCGCCACCGTGTCGATCGTAACCGTGTCACCCTCGACCGACTTGACTGTTCCGCTGACGACGATCTCGGTCTCGGGGGCGGCCATGCCGCGGAACTGGACCGAGAGCCGTTTCAGCGCCTTCGGGTCGCCGCCGGCGAGATCGGTCGCCGAGCGCGCGACAAGGCCCATCATGTAGAGCCCGTGAAGAATGGTGCTCGGCAGGCCGACCATTTTCGCGAACTCGGGATCGATGTGGATCGGGTTGAAATCCCCCGAGGCGCCGGCGTAGCGATGCGGCAGGTACTTGTCCGGGGTGACCCTCAGCTCCGGGATCGCGTCGCCTGTGTTCAGATCGGCCATCTCAGACTCCCCTCACGATCAGGGTCCAGGTCCCTCGCGTGACCTGGCCCCCGTCTTGGTTGACCGAGTTCGTCTCGAAGATGTAGAAGCCCTTGCCGTCTTTCTCGGAGATATCGAGGCATTTGGCCGTGGTGGTGATCTCGTCCCCCGAGCAGGCCGGCTCGCCCCACTCGAACTCCTGTCCGCCGTGCACCATCGCGGCGAAGTTCATCCCGACGTCGGGATCGAACATCGCCGGCGCCAGGGCGGGCGAGCTGTAGACGACGGCGAACATCGGCGGCGCGACGACGTCGCGGTAGCCGGCTGCCCTGGCCGCCTCGCGATCGAAGTACACCGGGTTGTCGAACCCGATCACAGTCGCGTACTCACCGATCTTCTCCTTGCCCACCTCATACGTAGTGGCGGGCCATTCCCTGCCAATGGCTTCTGTCTTAACAGTCATGGCGCGGCAGTCTAAAGACGCTCCCGCGTCCTGGTCGTCTGGCCAGCTCAGCTTGCAGAAGGGGCGCCGGATGCCCTCCCGGCGGCTTGTACTTTTTCGGCCCAACCTCGCGGCGACAGCAGATGACTCTCCACCGAAAAAGTTGAGCCGGGAGGGGCATCCGGCGCCCCCGGCGCCCTACTCGTCGATCTCCAAGACCGCCAGGAACGCCTCTTGCGGCACTTCCACCCGCCCGACCGACTTCATCCGCTTCTTGCCCGCCTTCTGCTTCTTGAGCAGCTTCTGCTTGCGGGTGACGTCGCCTCCGTAGAGCTTCGCGGTGACGTCCTTGCGCAGCGCCTTGACCGTCTCACGGGCGAGGATGTTCGAGCCGATCGCCGCCTGCACCGGCACGTCGAAGAGCTGGCGCGGGATCGTCTTGCGCAGTCGCTCGACCAGGCGCTTGCCCTGCTCGTAGGCGAAGTCGCGGTGGACGATGATCGAGAGCGCATCGACCTTCTCGCCGGCGAGCAGGATGTCGACCTTGACCAGGTCGGAGACCCGGTTGCCGATCGGCTCGTAGTCGAGCGAGGCGTAGCCCCGCGTCGATGACTTGAGCAGGTCGAAGAAGTCGAGGACGATCTCGGCCAGCGGCATGTCGTAGCGAATCTGCACCCGCTGCGGGCTCAGGTAGTGCATGTCGACGTGGGCGCCGCGGCGGCCCTGGCAGAGCTCCATGACGGCGCCGACCTGCTCGGAGGGACAGATGATCGTGGCGCGGATGTAGGGCTCTTCGATCTCCTCGATCGTGCCCGGGTCCGGCAGGTCGGTCGGGCTGTGGACCTCCTTGCGCTCACCGTTGGTCAGGTGGACGCCGTAGCGCACGTTCGGCGTCGTCGCCAAGAGGTCGAGGCCGTACTCGCGTTCGAGCCGCTCGCGCACGATCTCCATGTGCAGCAGGCCGAGGAAGCCAGAGCGGAAACCGAAGCCGAGCGCCTCGGAGGTCTCCGGCTCCCAGGAGAGCGCGGCGTCGTTGAGGGCCAGCTTCTCGAGCGCGTCGCGAAGGTCTTCGTAGCGGTCGGTGTCGATCGGGAAGAGGCCGCAGAAGACCATTGGCCGCACCTCGCGGTAGCCCTCGAGCGGCTCGCTCGCCGGGCGCTCGAGCGAGGTCACGGTGTCGCCGACGCGCAGCTTGGCGACGTCCTTGATACCTGTGATCAGGTAGCCGACGTCACCCGCCTCCATCCCCTGCACCCCGGTCATCGCCGGCCGGAAGAAGCCGATGTCGTCGATGTCGGCCTCGGTGCCGTTCTGCATCGCCAGGATCCGGCCGTGCTTGCGAAAGGATCCGTCGACCATCCGCACGTAGGCGATCACGCCGCGGTACTGGTCGAACTCAGAGTCGAAGATCAGGGCGCGGGTCGGGGCCTCGGGCTTGCCCTGCGGCGCTGGGACGCGGGCAACGATCGCCTCGAGCACGTCGACCACCCCCTCCCCGGTCTTGGCCGAGATCGGCATCGCGTCGCCGGGGTCGGTGCCGAGCAGGTCGGCGATTTCTCCCGCAACGCGCTCAGGCTCGGCACCGGGCAGGTCGACCTTGTTGATCACCGGGATCAGCTCCAGGCCGTTCTCGATCGCCAGGTAGGTGTTGGCGACGGTCTGCGCCTCGACACCCTGGGCAGCGTCGACGACGAGCAGTGCGCCCTCGCAGGCGGCGAGGCTGCGCGAGACCTCATATGAGAAGTCGACGTGGCCGGGGGTGTCGATCAGGTGCAGGTGGTAGGTCTGACCGTCGGCGGACCTGTACTCGACCCGCACGGCCTGGGCCTTGATCGTGATCCCGCGCTCGCGCTCGAGGTCCATCGAGTCGAGCATCTGGGCCTGCATTTTCTTCGGGTCGACGGCGCCGGTTATCTCGAGGATGCGGTCAGCCAGGGTCGACTTGCCGTGGTCTATGTGGGCGATGATTGAAAAGTTGCGGATGTGGTCCATCGGCGGATGATGAGTATGGCGACTGGCCGGCGGGTCCTGGGAGTATCGGCCGGCGGGGCCTGTCACGGTGGCCCTCCCCCACATGCTCAGACGTCGCTGCGCGCCGCCTTCCGCTGCGGGGGACCCCCGCCACCGTGCCACCCGCGGGAGAGAGCAGAGGGTCCAGCGGCAAATCTCCAAAGCGCGGTCAGCAGGCCGATGGGTCCAGTGGGGTCCTCAACCTAAAAATAACTGTCGGCGGCTTGCGC
>DASWQV010000029.1:0-6421 GCA_036403515.1 Solirubrobacterales bacterium | reverse complement strand
ACTCGATCAACCTCGAGGCCGGCCGCGACAAGGCCGACGTCGTGATCCCCCTTGCCAAGGAACACGGGGCGGCGCTGATCGCGCTGACGATCGACGAGGTCGGGATGGCGAAGACGGCGCAGCGCAAGGTCGAGATCGCCGAACGCATCCGCGACATCGCCTGCGGCGAGCACGGCCTCGATCCCGAGGCGCTGATCTTCGACGCCCTCACCTTCACCCTCACCACCGGGGACGAGGGGTGGAGGCCCTCGGCGGTGGAGACGATCGAGGGCATCCGCCGGATCAAGGCGGAGATCCCCGGCGTCAAGACCTCCCTCGGCGTCTCCAACGTCTCCTTCGGCGTCTCGCCCCGCCCGCGCGCCGTCCTCAACTCGGTCTTCCTCCACCACTGTGTCGAGGCGGGGTTAGACCTGGCGATGGTCAACCCCAACCACATCACCCCCTACGGCGAGATCTCCGAGGACGAGCGGGAGTTGACCGACGACCTCGTCTTCAACCGCCGTGACGACGCGCTCGAGCGTTTCATCGCCCACTTCGAGTCCAAGGGCGAGGAGGCGGAGACCGAGGCCGCCGACCCGACGGAGGGGATGGAGCCCGAGGAGGCCCTGCACTGGCACATCCTCCGCCGCAAGAAGGACGGGGTCGAGGACCAGATCGAGCGCTCGGTCGAGAAGATCGGCGCCGTCCCGACCCTGAACGAGGTGCTGCTGCCGGCGATGAAGGAGGTCGGCGACAAATTCGGCGCCGGCGAACTGATCCTGCCCTTCGTCCTGCAGTCGGCCGAAGTGATGAAGCGCGCCGTCGCCCAGCTGGAGAACTACCTGGATCGGATCGACGGCCACACCAAGGGCAAGGTCGTGATCGCCACCGTCTTCGGCGACGTCCACGACATTGGCAAGTCGCTGGTCAACACGATCCTGACCAACAACGGCTACACCGTGATCGACCTCGGCAAGCAGGTTCCGGTCGACACGATCATCGAGGCCGCGGTCGAGAACGAGGCCGACGCAATCGGCCTCTCCGCCCTGCTGGTCTCAACCTCCAAGCAGATGCCGATCTGCGTCCAGGAGCTGCACCAGCGCGGCCTCGACTTCCCGGTGCTGATCGGAGGCGCGGCGATCAACCGCGACTTCGGCCGCCGCACGCTCTACCCGAAGGGCAAAGAGTCCGACGAGGTCTACGAACCGGGCGTCTTTTACTGCAAGGACGCCTTCCAAGGGCTCGACACGATGGACGCGTTGGTCGACGAGCCGGCCCGCCAGGCGCTGGTCGGGCGAATCCGCGCAGAGGCCCAGGAGCTCCGCGAGAAGCCGGTCAAGGTCGACGACGGTCCGCCGACGAGCGACGACAGCGTCCGCTCGGCGGCGCGCACCGATGTGCCGATCCCAGAGTCACCGTTCGAGGGTGTGCGCGAGGTCGAGATCGACCTCGACGACGTCTTCCCTCACCTGGACCGCCACGTCCTCTTCAAGCTGCACTGGGGCGGCCGCGGCGTCAAGGGCGAGGCCTGGCGGGAGCTGGTCGAGGGGGCCGATGGCGAGGAGGGCTTCGCGCCGCGGTTGGAGCGGATGTGGCAAGAGCAGGACTATCTCCATCCCCGGGCAAGGCTCGGTTACTTCCCATGCAATGCCGACGGCAACGAGCTGGTCGTCTTCGACCCCGAGCAACCGGAGCGCGAGCTCGAGCGGCTTGTCTTCCCACGCCAACCCAGGCACGACCGAATCTGCCTGGCCGACTTCTACCGTCCGCTTGACTCTGGCCAACGTGACGTAGTGGCCTTGCAGGGCGTGACCGTCGGGCACGAGGTCACCGACCTGATCGAGCGCCTCGAGGCCGAAGGCGAGTTCGCCGAGCAGCTCTTCGTGCATGGCCTCGGTGTGCAGGCGGCCGAGGGCCTCGCCGAGTGGCTCCATTCGGAGGTCCGCCACGAGCTCCGAATAGGGCTCGACCAGGGGCGTCGTTACTCATGGGGATACCCCGCCTGCCCCGACCAGTCCGAGCACGAGAAGGTCTGGCGACTTCTCCACCTCGAGCAGATCGGCATGACGCTTTCCGATGGCCACGCGGTCCTCCCTGAGCAGTCGACTGTGGCGATCATCGCCCATCACCCCCAGGCGGTCTACTTTGGCATGAAGTCAGGCTTCATCCCCGAGGATCAGGCGCCGGACGAACTAATCGCAGGGACCGAGCGGGGCGGGGAAATGGTGTCGGGCGAGTCCGCAAAATAGGCGGAACATCAGCCCAATTACACGCTAGGGCTGGAAAGCACGCTATTTGCGTTCTATGCTCTTTCTGCCGTATGGGCTTTTGCCCAAGCGGCACTGAGTTACGGTTAGCGCCGGGGTCCCTCCTCTCACTTGGGGGCCCCGGCGCGACAGTCCATGTCTCGGTACAGAGGCACGAACCCGATAAAGGCTTTGACACCAATTCTGCGGCGGGTAGGAGAGGGGTCGACTGTGGTGCGGCGGGCAGGGCGGGGCCGGCCGGCCCCGCCCCACTCTCGCTGCTCGTCCCCCCGCTGACGACGATGGGGGGTCGACCTTTGGCTGATCGCCGTGCGCCCCGGCCTGGCTGACCGAGGGAAGGACTACCAACATCAAGCCTGCTGAAACGTTCGGGTCCGTTCGGTCGGCGCCACACCTCTCCGGCTCCGTGCCTCCGGCTCCAGGGCGTACTGAATAACATGCTTCGATTTCGCGGTCAAGAGGTACAGATTATTCACACTATTCTTCAACCCGAGATCAGGCCGAGCAGACGCTTTTGGCTGCAATTCCCAGCACGCCAAGATCGCGCGCGCGCAGTTAAGCGAAAGAAGCAGCCTGCCGGCGTTCGTTGCACCGCCCGAATCTGTGTTTGCCGAACGCTCAGCAAAGGGGCAATGAGGAATGAATTCGCTCGATAACGGCTGTGGCCAGTTTGGGATCGGCGCCTCCCATGCGCAAGCGCTCCACTCGCCCATCGAAGATCGCCTCGACCCATGAGTTGACCGTTCCAAGTGCCCAGGTGCGCGGTGTCTGCTCGAGCATGGAGACGCAGGAGACAACGGCTCCTTCTTCGATATCGGCGTGAACGCCGGCCACACGGTCCCCCGATTCGCCGTCGTCGCCGGATCCGGTATCGACTGCAAAAAGGCAGGAGCCGCTGTAGTTAACGGTGAGGTCGACAAGCGGCAGGGCGAGCATGAAAGCCGCCTCAATGTCTATTCGTGTGAGAGGTTCGGCGACCTCGGCAAGATGCTCACACTCACAACGACTCGCCGCTGCCAGCGGGGCGACCGCCTGACGGAGCCACTCGGTGGCGGCATAGGGCTTGCCACCCCTTCCCTCCTCTGGCCGGAGTTCGACCTGCCGCGCCGCGCGCATCGCCGAGAGGCGCCGCTCGAGCGCCGGGTAGCTGAGATCCGGAATCGCGCTGCTCAGTTGGGTCAGCGCCAATGGCTGGGCTGCCAGCGCCCGCAACATTGTCGACCCCCAGGCGCCGACCAGAGCCCTGATCGCGCCCTTCGCGGGCTCACTGCCGAGAGGTATGGATCCCTGAGGCGCCTCGGCGAGCCACGCTTCGACGATGGCGGCCACACCGAGCACCCCGCGTCCCGCCTCAGTCAGCTCGTTTTCGACCGTGTAGGGCATGCCACTGCGCACGTGCCGCTCGAGCGCCCCGATGGCCCGGAGGTTGCCGACCTGCCCGCGCAGGGTCGTCTGCGCGGCCCCGCCAATCCGTTCGCGTAGATCAGGGAGGCGAAGTGGCCCGTCGAGGTGGGCGCGCAGGATCGGAACACTCAACGGACCGGCGATCAAAGAGAGCACCGTCCCGCCGGCTCGAACCCGCGCAGGCGGTAATGGGCTGTCGGCTTGCATGGTTAGAGCACTATGAGGTAATCCGAAATTCCACAACAAACTGCCGTCAGCGAAATGACCCTATTGGAAACGTTGGCCATGCGCCGATATCACGGCTCAGCGGCAAGATGCAGACAGCTGTCTCAAGCTGTCCTGCCGCGCTGATCGGCGGGCCGGGCGCTAGCCGGAGACGCGCTCGCCGAGGGTTTGGAGCATCTCCTCGACTCTGACGAACTTGACTCGCGGACGACCGTGGGGCTCGCCCCGGCCGATCTCGGCCTGGTCGATTGCCTGCCAGTCCTCGAAACTCACGTAGCGAATGCCGCGTCCCGCCAGCAGTGCCTCGACCGCAGCGGGATCGGGATTCTCAGGATCGAGCAGGGTCTGCGACTCGATGTCGGCGAGCAGGTGCTGGACCGTCTCCAGCGCGTCCTTCTTGTTGGTTCCGATCACGCCTGAAGGCCCGCGCTTTATCCAGCCCGCGGTGTAGTGGCCAACCCTGTGGCCGGAGTCATGCGAGTCGAGCACGCGGCCCCCGTCATTGAGGATCAGGCCGCGCTTCTCGTCGAAGGGCACCCCCTCTATCGGGATGCCCGTGTAGCCGACCGAGCGCAGCACCAGGCCGCACTCGAGCTCTTCGCGCTCACCAGTGTCGCGGGCGCGCAGGGCGCCGCCCTCTTCGACCAGCTCATTGCGGCCGATCACGATCTTTTCCACCTTGCCATCGCCCTTGATCTCGACCGGAGAGACGAGAAAGCGCAGGACGATCCGCTGGTGCTTGCCCTCTGGCTTGCGCTGAGAGAACTCGCGCAGCGTCTCGACGTTGACGCGGGTCGTCTTGTCGGCGTCCTCGGACTCCAGATAGGCGGCGCTGGTGGAGTCGAGCTCGAGCTCGACCGGGTCGACGATGATGTCGGCGTCCTCCATCTCCCCCAGCTCCCGGATCTCGGGATTCGTAAAAGCCGCCTGGGCCGGACCACGGCGGCCAAGTACGACAATCTCGCGGATCTTCTTCGCATCGAGCAGCTCGATCGCGTGATCGGCGGTATCGGTCTGGCGCAACTCGTGATCGGTCAGGGCCAGCATCCGCGCCACATCCATCGCCACGTTGCCGTTACCGATCACGACCGCGCGCTCGCAGGAGAGGTCGAACACGTCGTCGGCGTAGTCGGGGTGGGCGTTGTACCAGCCGACGAAGGCGGTGGCGGCATGGCTGCCCGGCAGGTCTTCCCCCGGGATGCCCAGCTGCCGATCGGTCTCGCAGCCGACCGTGAAAACGATCGCGTGGTAGAGCCGCTCGAGGTCCTCGACCTCGATGTCGTGTCCTACCTTGACGTTGCCGAAGAAGCGAAAGCCCTCGCGTGCGGCGGTTTTTTCGTAGACCCGGATCACCGACTTGATCTTCGGGTGGTCTGGGGCCACCCCCCCGCGGACGAGGCCGAAGGGGCTGGGCAGGCGATCGAAGAGGTCGACCTGAGCGTGCACGTCCTCGCCCTTGAGGATGTGCTCGGCAGCGTAGAAGCCGGAGGGGCCGGCCCCGACGATTGCGACGCGGACGGGATTCTCAGGGGTTCCGATCTTGGTCATGGCGAGCGCGAAAGAATAGGGGACTGGCGGCGGCGCGCGCCTACGCGGCGAGCAGGACGCGGTGACAATCAGGGCAGACGCCGTGGACGAGGGTCGGAAGCTCCGAGCGGTTGAACAGGCCAAGTCGCTTCGCCGCCTCCTCGACCTCAACCCATTCGCCGTCGACTTCGAAGCGGTCACACCAGCCGCACATCTTCAGCGTGTCGTCATTGCGAGGTGCGTCGGGGTCGAGCAGCAACTGAGGTAAATCACGCGCTTCCTCGGAGCGTAGTCGCGCCGAGAAGAGCACCACCCGCCCGCCCGGGCGGGCGACGATGCGAACGTCCATTTCACGCCGGACCTGCGGCCCGTCGCAGCGGCAGGTCAACTCGACGTCGCCGACCTCGTCGCGGATGCGCCGGATCAGCAACCGTTGCAGCTTCTTGAGATCCGGGCCGGCGACGTAATCCCAAAGCGAGCGTCCGAGGCTCGAGCCTGCCTCGGCCCAGCCGTTTTCTTCGGCAAACCGGTAGTAGCCCTGATCGACCTTGATCAGGTGGTCATGCTCATCAATCGCATAGCTGAGGGCCTGGGTGCTCATGCCCCCGCCGGGACAACGCTGGCTGCCCCGTCGAGAGCATCGAGCGCTTTGCGAAGCGAGAGCGCCAGGCAGCTGAAAATCGGCGTCTCACGCTCGGTGTACTCGCTCGACTCGGTTGGGCGAAGCTCCTGCACCAGGTCGAGGAACATCGCCGGGTCGTCGCCCTCGAAGGCGACGACGAACTCCTGGTCGTCGAGGCCGAAGGAGTAGCTCGTGTTGAGGTCGATGCTCGGGTACTCGCGGCCCACGCGGATGTGCTCCTGCATGATCCGCCAGCGCTCCTTGGGATCGATCCCGTACCACTCGCGCGTCTTCACGAAGGGGTAGACGGACAGGTACTTGGCGTGCGCGGGGCGGACCTCGAGGCGCGACTCGTCGGAGTACTCCGACGGCTTGGTCATCGCCAGGAAGGAGTACG
>DASWQV010000028.1:0-20467 GCA_036403515.1 Solirubrobacterales bacterium | reverse complement strand
TGACCAACAGCTTGCGGCTGTTCGGGCAGGTGCGGGCGTTAGCGTGGATCTTCATCCGGTGTCCTCCTTGATCTGGGTGGCTCGCACCCCCAGCCTTCAAGGAGGCCCGGATGAACAACGTTGTGAGGAACTACAGCTAGCCGACTCCACCCGCATCGAGCAATTTATGCGCGAGCTGGGACGCTCCGTCCGTGTCGACGGTCGCGTCTACCTCACCGGCGGAGCGACCGCAGTTCTCTATGGCTGGCGCCAGACGACCATCGATGTCGACATCAAGCTGATTCCGGACCGGGACGAGATTCTTCGCGAGATACCTCGCCTCAAGGAGGCACTGAACCTCAACGTCGAGCTCGCCGCGCCCTCCGATTTTATCCCCATCCCCAAGGGGTGGGAGGAGCGAAGCCCACTGATCCGCAAAGAGGGCAGGCTCTCCTTTCACCATTTCGACCCAGTTGCACAAGCTCTCTCCAAGGCTGAGCGTGGACACGATCAAGATACGTGACGTTCAAGAGATGATCGCCACCGGTCTTGTCAATCCAGCCGATGCCCTGGCGCAATTCAAAGCAATCGAACCCGGGCTCTATCGCTTCCCCGCAATCGACCCGACCTCATTTCGCCAGGCGGCTGAAGACCTATTTGGCAAATGACCTGAAAGAGGCTGTTGTGGGGATACAGCGTCAGCATGGGGCGGGAAGGACTCGAACCTTCGACCGACGGATTATGAGTCGAGCTGGAAGCCGTCCGTAGAGCCGAATCGTGTCTGACGGGGTGCGGTCAGTCTGAGGAGTTGGGTTAAGTTCGGTGGAGTCCGGGACAAATTTCGGGACAAAGTCTCAAGACTGACTTATAGCGAGAGAGATGAAAGAGATGGGCGGCTCAATGCATCGTCTGGGGTGTCGCCCAAGTGCAGCTGTCGGACATGCCAATCGTCACCGGCTGGGGCATTCCGGTGGATGTCCAGGCTGATTGCACCTCGGGAGTTGCCGGCTGCATCCGCATATCCAATAACGACGGCGAAGTCCTGCCCAGCTACAGACAGGCTCACGCCATGGTCGAACGCAGGACTCACCCGACCCGCTTCTAGACCTGCGCGACTTAGCTCCCCGGGTGGGAGGACTGGGGTCTTGGGAACCCCGTCGAAGAGTTGACCTCCAATCATCAATTGAACCGACGTGACAATCGCGACGCCATTCCCGACATTGCGAAACGGAATGCTGATCGTTACCCAAGGCTCATTGCCCGCGGTCCCCTGGGAGACGGCAACGTGTGATGCATCTCTGTGGCTGGCAGGCTCTCCGGTGGCGGCGTCATACCAGACCACCTCACGATCCAGGCCCCAGGGCACACTCGCAAGGACCGGGGCCGTCTGCGCTTCTAGCGCTTCACGGGCCGTCTCATTCTGCTCATGAGCAAGGATCAAGTCCTGCCGAGCCGTGTCTAGTTGCTCTTGCGAGGTCACGACGATCTTACGGTTGTAGACGGCGAGCGAAAACGTCGCAATCGCCAACAGAATCGTTCCAATAGCGACCCAATCCCAATCCGGTAGTGATGCCAATGCGATCATTGGCTATCGCGAGCCCTCGGGCGGTGGAACTCCCAGCTGCTTGCAGATTCCACGGGCGAGGGGATATGCGATCTCGCGATGACGCGGCACCGACGTCGAGTGCTCCGCATCCATGCCCCAATAGCTGTGCCGACCGCCCTCTCGCAACAATCGGGCACCGTGCTTCTTCAGATGCCGCTCAAGGTCTCGGCGCTTCACGCCGCAACGATATTCAGCGACTCGCTGCCTACTGCCCTACCTTGTGGCTCGTGCTCGGCGGCACGTAGCTCGAGCATCCCCGCCAAGGCGTCCAGCGCCATCTCGCGGGCCTCCTCTTTGGTTCGGCCCTGACTTAGCACGCCAGGAACCTCTGGGATCGAGGAAACGATCCAGCCATCGCCTCCCTCCTCGTAGAGGATCGTGAGGTGCAGGGGGTCACTCATACACCCAGTTTAGCGGCCGGTCCCGGGAGCACTTCGGGACATAGTTTGAAATGGACTCAAATCGCCTGGCAGGGAACAAGCCGCTTTGCAGGCACTTCCATGGGGCGGGAAGGACTCGAACCTTCGACCGACGGATTATGAGTCCGCTGCTCTAACCAACTGAGCTACCGCCCCGTTGGCTGACGAGCCTAGCGCGCTATGCGCTGAAGAGCTGGGCCAGGGAGCGGCCCACGTCGGGGGGCTCTTCCTCGCCTTTTGAGGCCGCTGCGGCGCCCTCGGCGAGGGCTTTTGCGGCATCGGCGATCTGGTGCGAGCGGCCGCCGCGGATGCTGCCTGTCTTCTTCGCTTCGGCGAGGTCGGATTCCATCAGTCCGGCCAGCTCGGCCAGGCGGCGCAGGCCGACTACGCCCGCGGCCCCGCGGAGGGCATGGGCCTCGATTCGCATCGTCTCGAAATCCGTTGTCTCGGTCGCCAGGCCGGCGGCGATCACGTCGCAGCGGCGCCGCGCCTCCTCAGCGAAGGAGGCCAGCAGCGCGGCATCGGGGCTTGGGCTTGTCTTCTCACTCATTCTCCAGTCAGTCCCTTCACCACGTGGGTCAGTTCTTCGACGCCGAATGCGCCGTCGATCTCGTCTTCGATCCTGCCATCTCGGCCGATCGCAAACAACCACGGCTCGCTCGGCAGGTGGAACGCCTGCACCTGCGGCCGCACCGGCTTGTTCGGATCGTTGTCGGTGTAGATCTCCATGTGGATGAAGGCCACCTTGTCGCCGTAGAGCTGCTTGAGCTGCTCGGCGACGTCGACGACCGGGCCGCAGACGCGGCTGATGCAGAACTGGGGCGTTGCAAACAGGAGCACGATCGGCTCCTTGCCGAGGACATCGGCATAGTCAACCCTGTTTTGCGTGTCCGGGGGGATGCGGGTGGTGATCTTGGCGAGGTCGCCGCCGACGTCAGCGGGAGTCGGCGTGTGGATCAGCGGCGCCTTCTGCCCGACCTTCGGCACCTTTGTGAAGCGCCCCACTTCAGCGCTCGGCAACAGGGTCGCGGTGAGCTTGCCGTCCTGCTTGACGAGGGCCGCGATCCGCCACTCGCCGTTGCTCGGGAAGTCGATGTCGGTCTTGTAGACGACCGAGGCCGCGTCGGGATCGCTTGTCGTCGTCTGGGCACGGAAGGCAGGCTGGGTTTGCAGCGTTTCAATCGCCGCTGGGAACGGTCCGGTCGCCGGCTCGTCGAGCGCGCGTTCTTCGGCCTTCTTTGCACTCGTCGTTCCTGCCGCTTGAGGCTCTTTCGTCGCCGGCACCTTGGCGAAGTAGAGCGCCACTTCAGCGTCGGGCACCTGAGTCCGGTCGCGCTGGAAAACGCCGAAGGGGTAGCGATTCTCCCCCTTGTTGAAGACCTCTGCTGCAGGCGAGACGACCAGGGTCGATGGAGTCGCCTGTTCAGCTTCGAGGACCTCGGCCAGCGTCTTGCCTTTGGCGCTGGGGAACTCCCCCTTCGCCGGCGCTGGGCTGCTTTCGGGGCTCCCGGCGAACGACCCGGTCGAGGAGTCCGATCCACCGCCGCAGCCCGCGATCGTGAGCAGCGCCGCAAGCAGGCAGGCAACGGTCGGGAGGGCTCGGCTCAGGCGCATCGGCGGCCATCTTATTGACGGGGATGCCGGCCGTACTTACGTGCCCGGCGCGCGATGCGGCCCGGACGGCCGGAAGGTAGGGTCCGCAGCGACGAAGGGTCGAGCGGAAGGAGAGGGACTTGGCGCAGCGAGCGGCACTGATCACGGGGGCATCGAGCGGCATCGGCCTGGCAATCGCGCGGGTACTGGGCGAGGAAGGACACGCCCTGACGATCTCCGCCCGCCGGCCCGAGAAGCTCGAGAACGCCGCCGAGGCGCTGCGCGCCGACGGCCTCGAGGTGCAGAGCGTCGCCGCCAACATGACCGACGAGGAGAACCTCGTCGACGTCTTCGCCAAGCATCGCGAGACATACGGCCGCCTCGACGTCCTCGTCAACAACGCCGGCGTCGGGATCGGTGCGCCGATGGAGGAGATCCAGACCAAGCACCTGGACATGCAGCTCGGAGTCAACCTGCGGGCGCTGATCATCGGTACCCGCGAGGGACTGCCGTTGCTGAAAGAGGCCGGCGCCGAGCACGGCAAGGCGCTGATCGTCAACACCGCCTCGATCGCCGGCAAGGGTGGCCAGGCATGGCTCTCGATCTACGCCGCGACCAAGGCGGCGGTGATCAACTTCACCCAGTCGACCCATCGGGAGGTCGGCGGGGCCGGGATCCAGTGCACGGCCCTGGCGCCAGGCTTCGTCGACACGCCAATGACCGAGTTCGCCAAGGGACAGGTGCCAGGGGAGGAAATGATCCGGCCCGAGGACCTCGGCGAGGCGGTCCGGTTTCTGCTGCGCACGTCTCGCAATTGCCACGTTCCCGAGGTCGTCTTCACCCGTCCCGGCGAGGGACTAGATACGCCGTAGTGCGAGCATGACGGTCACGGGCGGCAGCGGGAGCCTGCGCTTTCTCGTCGCCGCGTTTGGCGACCCGGGGCACGTTTTTCCAGCGATCGCCCTGGGGCGAGCGCTGCGCCGGCGTGGTCATGAGGTGGTGCTGGAGACCTGGGAGGAGCGGCGCGGGGCGGTCGAAGGCGCCGGGCTCGGCTTCACCGCGGCGGAGGAATATCAAATGTTCCCGCCGCCAGATCCCGATTCGGCCGATGGAGATCATGCGGCCGAGGCGGCACGAGCACTGCTGCCGCTGCTGGCGGAGATGCGGCCGCATGTCGTGGTCAGCGACATCCTCACCCTCGCCCCGGCTCTGGCCGCCGAGAAGTCTGGGATCCCGCTCGCGACCCTGATCCCCCACATCTATCCGGTCGTCGAGCCTGGCCTGCCGTTCTTCTCGGTCGGGCTGCAGCCACCGCGCACACCGCTCGGACGAGCCGTGTGGCGGACTGGGCAGCGGGCGCTGAACATCGGCCTCGAGCATGGCCGACGCGACCTCAATCGCCAGCGCGCCCGGCTCGACCTTCCCCCGGTGACGCGCTTTCACGGCGGCATCAGCACCGAGCTGGCCCTGGTCGGCACCTTTCCGCAGCTCGAGTACCCGCGGCGCTGGCCGGCGAGCGTCGAGATCACGGGGCCATTGACCTTCGAGGTCCCGCATCCGCAGATCGACCTCCCCGAGGGTGAGGACCCGTTGGTCTTGATCGCCCCCAGCACCGCTCACGATTCCGGAAACCATCTTGTGCGCACCACCCTTGCCGCGCTCGCAGAGGAGCCGGTGCGCGTCGTCGCCACCACCAACCGAGTCGTCCCACAGAGCCCGATCGAGGTCCCCGACAACGCGATCCTGGTCGACTGGCTCAGCTACAGCCAGCTGATGCCGGCCGTCTCGTTGGTCATCTCACACGGCGGCCACGGCACCGTCGCGCGGGCGCTCGGCGCCGGCGCCCCGGTCCTGATCTGCCCGATCATCGGCGACATGAGCGAGACCGCGATGCGGGTCACCTGGGCCAAGGCCGGGCTTTCCGTCCCCTGGCGGCTCTGCCAGCCGCCGCCGTTGCGCTGGGCCGCGCGCCGCCTGCTGAGTGACCCCTCCTTTGCGGCCCGCGCGACTGAGCTTGCCGCCTGGGGCCAAGAGCACGACGGCGCGGCTCGCGGTGCGGAGCTGGTCGAGCAGCTCGCCCTCAGTCGGGCGCCAGCACGGTGAAAGCTCCGGGGGTGGGACTCGAACCCACAACAACTCGGTTAACAGCCGAGTGCTCTACCGATTGAGCTACCCCGGACCGGCGAGACGGAATTTACCGATTAGCCGCTGACGCGCTCGGTGTGGGCGATGCGCTGAACCAGGGCGGCGCGCTCGCGGCTGAGCGCCGCGCGGCGCTCGTAGTCGTTCTGCTCCCCCGCCGTGGCGATCTCGGCCTCGATGCGGCGCTGGTCGAGGAGAAGGAAGTTGAGCTCCATCGCCTCGGGCGAGGCGGGCTCGTCGTGGGCGAGGATGACCAGCTCGGTGATCAGGCCGGCCAGCTCGGAGTCCTCGCGCGGCAGGTCGGATGCCGGGTCCGCCGGGTGGTCGCGTAGCCAGGCGGCAGCCCGGGCGCCGCCGGGCGAGAGGTGCTCGGCAGTAAGGCGCTCCAGATAGCCCCTGCCCTGCTCTGGCAGGGCGACGCACATCGCCAGCAGGGCGCGCTCGCGGCGCTCGCGCGAGGTCAGCTCGGCCGTCCGCCGCGGCGCCGACGCCTGGCCGCGTCTGCCCTGGTCCGGGGCCTCGACCGGACCGCCGCTCAGCGGCTGAGCCGCCACCACCCGTCCCATCACCATCGCCGGCTCGAGGTCGAGTCGCTCGGCGACCCGGCGCACGAGGTCGTCGCGGCTGGCGCTCTCCCCCAACCCGGCGAGGATCGGCGCGACCTCGGCGAGGGCCCGATCGCGATCTGCCGGGGAAGAGGCGTCGGTACGGTCGAGCACCAGGCCGACCTGGAAGGCGGCCAGCTCCACCGCCCCGTCCAGCAGGGCACGAAAACGCTCAGCGCCGCCCTCGGCGGCCATCATCTCGGCCGGGTCCTCGCCCGCCGGCATCGCCGCCACCCGCAGGCGCATCCTGCGACCCGCCGCCACCCGCTGCGCGCGCAGCATCGCCTCCTGCCCCGCCGAATCGGCGTCGAGGGCAAGGACCACCTCGTCGACCATGCCCGAGAGCGATGCGACCTGCTCCTCGGTGATCGCGGTGCCCATCACCCCGACCGCCTCCTCGATCCCCGCCTGGTGCAGGGCAAGGACGTCGGTGTAGCCCTCGACCACGACTGCGCGTCCCGCCTTGGCGATCGCCGCCTTGGCCAGGTCGATGCCGTAGAGCATGTTGCTCTTGTGGAAGAAGTCGGTCTCGGCCGTGTTGACGTACTTGGCGCCCTGGTCGGAGCGCATTGCCCGGCCGCCGAAGCCGAGCGTGCGGCCGCGGCGGTCGCGGATCGGGAACATGATCCGGGAGCGGAAGCGGTCGTACTCTCCTCCCCCCCGGCCGCGCTGGACCAGGCCGACTCCGCGCAGCTCCTCAACCTTGAAGCCCGCCCGCTGGCCGCGCAGCAGCACTTTGTCCCAGGCGCTGGGCGCGTAGCCGACCGCGAAGGCGCGCAGGACCTCCTCGCCGAGGCCGCGCTGGCCCATGTACTCGCGCGCCTTCGCCGCCTCGTCGGAGTCCCAGAGGTAGCTGGCGTAGAAGGTGGCGGTGCGGTCGAGCAGCTCACTGAGGCGGCGGCGCTGCTGGCGCTTGGCCTCCGCCCGGGGATCCTCGCGCTCGCGCTCGAGCTCGACCCCGTAGCGATCGGCGAGCAGCTCCACCGCCTCGGCGAAGCCCAGCCCCTCCTTCTCCTCGACGAACTTGATCGTGTCCCCACCGACCCCGCAACCGAAGCAGTGGTAGAGCTTTTCCTGGGCGTCGACCGAGAACGATGGCGTGCGCTCCTCATGGAAGGGGCAGAGACCGACCCAGCGGGCGCCCTGGCGACGCAGATCGGTGTGGGCCGAGATCACCTCGACGATGTCGACCGCCTGCTTGACCCGCTCCAGGCTCTCGGCCGAGATCAGCGCCACTCGGCCAGCTCCGCGTACTTGGCGATGCAGTAGCGGTCGGTCATCCCCGCCAGGTAGTCGGCGACCCGCTGGCACTCGCTGGCGCCCGGCTCCAGCTCCGGCGCCTCGGCGGGCCGTTCCATGTAGTGGTCGAAGAGCGTCCGCATCATCCGGTGGACGCGCTCGTGCTCACTGCGCGCCAGGGAGCCGAGGTAGACGCGATCGAACATGAACTTGCGCAACCGCAGCATCGCCCCGCCGACCTCATCGCTCTGGACGATGTCGCCGGCCGTCCGCGAGCGCTCCACGATGTCACGGACAAGTGTGTCGATCCGGGTCGATCCGGTCTCGCCAAGCAGCTCGATCTCCGCCGTCGGAAGGTCCCCGACGCTGAGGATTCCGGCCCGCAGCGCATCGTCGATGTCGTGATTGATGTAGGCGACACGATCGACCAGCTTGACGATCCGCCCCTCCAGCGTCGCCGGCTTGTTCGAGCCGGTGTGGTTGAGAATGCCGTCTCGGACCTGCTCTGTGAGGTTGAGCCCACGACCGTCTCGCTCCAGCACCTCCACCACCCGCAGCGAGTGCTCGTTGTGCTTGAAGCCACTGCCGCAGCGCTCGCGCAGGGCCGCGTCAAGGGCCTCCTCGCCGGCATGGCCGAAGGGCGGATGGCCGAGGTCATGACCGAGCCCGATCGCCTCGGTCAGATCCTCGTTGAGCCCGAGCGCGCGGGCAACGGTGCGGGCGATCCCGCAGGCCTCGATCGTGTGAGTGAGGCGGGTGCGGTAGTGGTCCCCCTCCGGCGCAACGAAAACCTGGGTCTTGTGCTTGAGCCGCCGGAAGGCCTTGGTATGGACAATGCGGTCGCGGTCGCGCTGAAAGGGCGTGCGAACGTGGCTGTTGGGCTCCTCGACCTTGCGGTGTGCCGGATAGGAGCGCGTCGCCCGCTCATCGAGGAACTCGCCCTCCCACGCACGCACACGATCCTCGAACGTCACCGTCATATCCATCCGTCGATCCTAAGGGCCAGTCCCGGCAGGGGTGGAACGTCTTGTACTTTTTCGGCGCCAGCCTGAGGCGCCAGCAGGCAACTCTCCACCGAAAAAGTTAAGTGGAACCCCTGCCGGGACTGGCCCTTACGCAGCGGCCCGCAGCTGGACATGAGCGTGATGCTCAAGCGTCTCGCGAACGGCCCGCTCTACCTGGCGCAGAGCCATCTCATCGGCCTGGGGCGCCTCAGCCAAAGGACTGCCGATCGCCGCGACCATGAAGCGGTGCGCGTTCTCGCTCAGCGGGAAGGCTCCCGCTTCGCAGCTAACGCAGACGACGCCGCCCGCGGCCCCGGAGAACCCGCTCAGGTGCTCGGCCTCGCCGCAATTCGCGCAGGAGGCCAGCTCGGGTGAGAAGCCCGCCGCCAGCGCCAGCTTGAGTCGGAAGGCGAGCGCCGTCTCGAGGCTCGCCGCCCGCTCCGCGGCCGGATCATCGAGCAGCGCCAGGTAGCGGCAGAGCAGGTTGTATGCGGGTGGGTTGGGCTCAGCCGAATCGAGCAGGCGCAGCACCGCATCGCAGGCACGGGCGCCCGCGTTCAGGGCTGGGCCAGAGGCGCGCAGGCGCGGGAAGCCTTCGACGGTGGCGACGTTGGTAACGGTGAGCAGCTCCCCACGGCCTTCGTGCAGGACCAGATCGAGTCGGAAGAAGGGCTCGAGCCGCCCCCCGAAGCGGGACTTGGGTTTGCGCGCCCCCTTGGCGATCGCGCCGATCCGACCCTTCGTCTTCGAGTAGAGGTGGAGGATGCGGTCAGCCTCTCCGTAGCGAATGCTGCGCAACACCACCGCCTCTGTCTTCAGTGTCGTTCCAGCCACAGCCGGACTACGGTGAACCACGGGCCGGACGGCTCGTTTGCGGTCGTAGCTTCTTTCGCTAGACGGAGAGAACTACGACCGCTTGGGGCGGCGGCGCAGGCGCACTTGGCAGTCCGGGCAGTAGTAGGTCGAGCGACCGGAGACGACGATGCGAACGATGACGCCATCACAGCGCGGGCAGGTCTCGCCCTCGCGGGTGTGGACCAGGAACTCGTTCTGCATCGTGCCCTTCTCGCCACGGCCGTCGCGATAGTCGTCGATCGAGGCCCCGCCACCGTCGATCCCCGCTTCCAGCGCCGCCACGATCGCGTCGCGCAGCGCCTCCAGATGCACCGGCTTCATCGAGCCGGCCGGCGAGAGCGGGTGAAGGCGGGCGCGGAAGAGCGCCTCGTCGGCGTAGATGTTGCCGACGCCGGTGACCCCGGACTGGTCGAGCAGGAACGACTTCAGCGGCACGGTGCGATTTGCGGCCATCTCCCCCAGCGCCTCTGGAGTGAAGGCGTCGGAGAGCGGCTCGACACCGAGCTTGACGAATCGGGCCTCGAGCTCGGCGTCGTCGATCAAGAAGGCCTCGCCGAAACGACGTGGATCTGTGAACCAAAGCTGGCGCCCGTCATCGAGCGTGAAGCGAGCCCGCAGGTGGCGTTCGGACGTCGAGCGCTCCGCCTCGTAGAGCCGCCTCCCCACGGATGGGTCGAGCTTGCGCTCACCCTCGACCAAAACGAGGTTGCCGGTCATCCGCAGGTGCATGACCAGCGTGCGCGCTCGGCTAAGCGCGAGCAGCAGGTACTTGCCACGCCGTCCCAGCCCTTCGATCGTCGCTCCTTCGACCGCGGCCTCCAGCTTGGCGGGCGGCATCGGGCGACACCAACGCGAATCGAACACCTCGAGTGCCTCAATCCGCCGCTCGGTCAACTCAGGATCGAGCTGCCGACAAACGGTCTCCACCTCGGGCAGCTCAGGCACCCCGCAGTTCTATCCCATCGCGGTCGTATTTCTCTCCGCTATGCGGAAACAAATACGACCGCAAGGGGCCTATAGCTAGCCGGCGGTGGCTCGGGGGTGGGCCTTGAAGTACGCCTGCTTCAGGCCCTCGCCGGAGAGGTGGGTGTAGAGCTGGGTCGTGGAGATGTCGGCGTGGCCCAGCATCTCCTGGACGGCGCGGAGGTCGCAGCCGCCCGCGAGAAGGTGGGTGGCGAAGCTGTGGCGCAGGGTGTGGGGGCTCATCTGGCCGGCCAGGCCGGCGTCGCGAGCGTTGCGCTGGACGATTTTGTAGAGGCCCTGGCGACTCAGCGGGCCGCCGCGGAAGTTGACGAAGAGCTTCGCCTCATGGCGCTCGCCGACCAGCTTGGGGCGGCCGCCTCGCAGGTAGGCCGAGATCGCCGCGATCGCCTTGCGCCCGAGCGGCACCAGCCGTTCCTTGCCGCCCTTGCCGCGGGCTCGCAGGAATCCCTCATGGAGGTCGACGTCGGCCGTCTCCAACCCGATCGTCTCCGAGGCCCGCAGCCCGCAGGCGTACATCACCTCGAGCAGCGCCCGGTCGCGCAGCGTCGTCGGCCCATCGCCGCTCGGCGCCGCGAGCAGCTTCTGCACCTCGGCGTAGTTGAGGACCTGGGGAAGTTTCCGGGCGCGTCGCGGGGCGCTGAGCGCGGCGGTTGGATCGTCACCGATCAGCTCGTCGCGGCGCAGCTGCTTGTAGAAGGAGCGCAGGCAGGCTGCCTTGCGGTGGACGGTTGCAGAGGAGCAGGCAGGGCGGCCATTTCCAGTTGCCAGCTCGGCGAGGAACTCGCTGACGTCAGCCGGGCCCGCGGCAAGCGCGTCGAGCTGGTGAGCGTCGAGGTACTCGCCGTACTGGTGCAGGTCGGTGCGGTAGGCGTCGAGGGTGTTGCGCGAGAGGCCGCGCTCCAGCTCCAGGTAGGAGAGGAAGTCGAGGACCAGGGACTCGAAGCGCGACTCGGCTTTCGGTGGATCGGCGACGACCATGGCGGGGGGTTCTCGCTGGGTCGCGGAAGACCTTGGTCGGCAATGGACCATGCGCTTGGCTGCGGGGCCCGTCGCGGTTTGAAGGGGGCCTGCGGGCGGGCGCAGGGCGTCCGTTCTCGGGTCCCCTCAGCCCACGCCACCCGCAGTCGAATCGGCCAGCGCTCTGCCCGAAGCTAGCGCTGCCGCGAAGAAGAGAGGGTCCTCCCGGAAGGTGCGGCCCATCGTCCGAGCCGGTAGTTCGGAAGCTTCGTAGCCTTGGAGGTCGACGGGGGCTTCGTGGAGGCGGTGGCGCCATCCGGCCGCGGTCGCCAGCACGGCTATCGGGACTGGCTCGCTGGATGGGACCGGGACCTCTACTCCAGCCAGGAGCAACTGCATCACCGTGAGGGTGTGGTGACTGACGGGACGATGGCGCTCGCGCGGGTCGGCCCCGGAGAGGCGTGGGGAGAGCAGGGTGGGAAGGCCTAGAGCCAAGGAGGCATGCGCGGTATCCAGCGCGGCCATGCCGCCGTGGCCGAGACGGCTGTCGGAGCCGATGATTCCGGGGCCGGGGCCGGCGATGATCGCGTCCCACTCGAGCTTGCGGGCGGCGGCGTCAAGAGCGCCCGCGACGGAGATCGCCTCATGCTCGCCGCCGTAGCTCGGCGCAGCCGTGATGTGACCGCAGAGCAGGCCGCGCTCGCGCAGCTCTGCGACGTCGCGACTCAGTGCTCCGGGCAGCGCACCGCCAGCCGTCTGGACGTAACCGACCCTGAGCCCTGCCGTGACCTGCGCGGCGGCCCAGCTCGCTGGCGCCAGGTGTCCATGCAGCGGCAGAACCAGCACGGGCACAGGCCCACCAGACCCTTCCAGTGCGCTTTTCCCCCTCATATCGGGGATAAGGCGCACCGGAAGCTCCGTCGGAGCCACGGCGTGCTGGAGCGAGGTGTAGTTGAGCTTCATCACATGCTCGCCGTCCTGCCCAGCGCCTTCCAGACCCCGTGTGAGGTTGACGTGGACCACGTCGAAGCCACCCGAGCCGAGGCCCAGGTCGAGGGCCTCGACGTTGACCACGACCTCGTCGCCCTCGCGCATCTCGCCAAGCAGGGCGGTGTCGGCCCATGCGGCCCGACGCTCACCGTCGAGCTCGATCGTCAGCGGGTCCTCGCCGACGATCAGTGCGCGGCGCAGCTTCAGCCGGCCACTCACCCGGCGCCCGTAGCGGCCTCGGCGACGATCCCCTCGCAGACCTCGAGCATCGCATCGAGGTTGCGGGCGCTGACCGCCTCGTCAGGCGTGTGGTTCGCCTCGGTGCCGTTGGCCAGCAAAACGCAGTCGAAGCCGTCGACGATCAGTGCGTTGGCGTCGCTGCCGCCGCCGGTGGCGGTCCGCTCAGGCTCGAAGCCGGCACGGCGCAATCCCGCCTCGGCTAGGCCCAGCGCCGGGGAGGCCGGCGGGATCCGGTAGCCGCGGAAAAGCTCTTCGATTCGAACGTCGGCGTCGCAGCCGTGCTCACTGGCGCCCCAGGCGCAGGCATCGCTCAGTGCCCCGGCGACCTCGGCTGCACGGTTCGCGTCGAGGCTGCGCGCCTCGGCGACGATCTCGCAGTGGCCGGGGACCACGTTCCCGGAGGTGCCGCCGCGGATGACGCCGACGTTGGCCGTCGTCTCCTCGTCGAGCCGCCCCAACTCCATACGCGCGATCGCTGCCGAGGCGGCGGCGATCGCGCTGTTGCCGTCCTCCGGGCGGATGCCGGCGTGGGCCTCGACCCCGTTGAAATCCGCCCGCACGCTCTGCTGGGTCGGTGAGGTGACGATCACCTCGCCCACCGCGCTGGCGTGGTCGAGGACGAAGCCGCATTTGGAGCGCAGCAGCCCGGAATCGAAGGCCTTGGCGCCGCGCAGGCCCTGCTCCTCGGCGACCGTCAACAGCAGCTCGATTCCGATTGGCGGCGGCCCATCGCTCCCCGCGTGGCGCGCCATCAACTCCATGAAAACCGCGACGGCAGCCTTGTTGTCGGCGCCGAGGATCGTCTCACCGGCGCTGCGGAAGACGCCGTCGGATTCGACCACCTCGATCTGGCCCTTGTGGGGAACCGTGTCGATGTGGGCACAGAACATCACCCACTCGTCGCTCGCCCCGGGCAGCCTTGCGAGCAGGTTGCCGGCACCGGCCTGCGCCGGCCCGGCGGCATCGTCCTCGCTCACCTCCAGGCCAAGCGCGCGCAACTCGGCGACGATCGTGTCCGCCACCTCGCGCTCCTCCCCGGTCGGGCTTCGAATCTCACACAACCGCACAAACGTCTCGTGCAACCTCTCCACGGCGAACAGGCTAACTGGGGAAGCTGGCGGCCGCGACTCAGCGCCTGTCCCGGTAGGGGTGGAACGTCTTGTACTTTTTCGGCGTCCACCCTTCGGCGCCAGCAGATTCCGTTCCACCGAAAAAGTTAAGTGGAACCCCTACCGGGACAGGCGCTCAGCCCGACTGCCGAACGCCAGCTTCGCTGCTCTGCCCTTCGCCATCGGACAGCTCCGCCCGGTCCGCTGGCCGCTCGCCCGCGTGGTGCGCCGCGGCGCCGACGAACTCGCGGAAGAGCGGCTCGGGCCTATTCGGCCGCGAGTTGAACTCCGGGTGGAACTGGGAGGCGACGAAGAAGGGGTGATCGGGCAGCTCGACCATCTCGACCAGGCGCTCGTCGGGCGAGGTGCCGCCGCAGACCAGGCCCTCGTCCTCGAGCCGGCGGCGCAACTGGTTGTTGACCTCATAACGATGGCGGTGGCGCTTGTAGATGACAGCCTCGCCGAAGATCTCCCGCGCCCGCGTGCCCTCGTGCAGCTTCACCGGATCGGCGCCGAGGCGCATCGTGCCGCCCATTTCTGAGACTTCCTTCTGCTCCGGCAGCAGGTCGACCACCGGGAACGGGGTCTCGGGGTCGAACTCGGCCGAGTTGGCGCCGTCCATGCCGACCACGGTGCGGGCGAACTCGACCACGGCGATCTGCATGCCGAGGCAGATGCCCAGATAGGGGATCCCCCGCTCGCGGGCGATCCGTGCCGCGGCGACCTTGCCCTCGATCCCGCGCTCGCCGAAGCCACCCGGGATGAGGATCCCGTCGACGCCTTCCAGGCGCTCTGCGTCGAAGTCCTCGGAATCGATCAGCTCGACTTCGACCTCGACCTCGTGGTGGAAGCCACCGTGTTCGAGCGCCTCGATCACCGACTTGTAGGCGTCGGCGAGCTGCACGTACTTGCCGACCAGGCCGATTCGGACCTTGCCGCCGGCGTTGTCGGCGCGTTTGACCATCGCCTCCCACTCGGCGAGATCAGACGGCGGCGCCTCCAGCTCGAAGTGATCGAGCACGAGGTCATCGACCCCCTCGGCACGGAAGACCAGCGGCACCTTGTAGATGTTGTCGACGTCGTTGGCCGAGATCACCGCGTCGACCGGCAGGCTGGCGAAGAGCGCGATCTTCTCGCGGATCTCGCGATCCAGCCGGCCCTCGGAGCGGCAGACGAGAGCGTGGGGTTGGATGCCGATCCGGCGCAGCTCGTTGACCGAGTGCTGCGTCGGCTTCGTCTTCAGCTCCCCGGCATGGCCCACATAAGGCACCAAGGTCAGGTGGACGAACATCGCCCGTTTCGGCCCGAGGTCCGTGTAGAGCTGGCGGATCGACTCGAGGAAGGGCAGCGACTCGATGTCGCCGACAGTGCCGCCGATCTCGGTGATGACGAAATCGACCGACTGCGACTCGGCGACGATCCGGATCCGGTTCTTGATCTCGTTGGTGATGTGGGGGATCACCTGCACGGTGGCGCCGAGGTAGTCGCCGCGGCGCTCGCGGTTGATCACCGAGTTGTAGACGGCGCCGGCGGTGACATTGGAGGCGCGCGTCGTGTTCTCGTCGGTGAAGCGCTCGTAATGGCCGAGGTCGAGGTCGGTCTCGGCACCATCCTCGGTGACGAAGACCTCGCCGTGCTGGAATGGGCTCATCGTGCCGGGATCGACGTTGATGTAAGGGTCGAACTTCTGCAGCTGCACGCGGTAGCCGCGTGAGACCAGCAGCCGGCCGATCGAAGCCGCGGTGATCCCCTTCCCGAGAGCTGAGACCACTCCGCCGGTGACGAAGATGAAGCGGGTGTCTCCTTGGGAAGGTCTGCTCATGCTCTGCCGAGCGAGTCTAGCCAGCGCAGTGGCGGAACCGAGTCGATCGTCGCCGAAATCGAACGCAACTCTCCGTAAATGGTCAGTCCGGCGATCGCGGCGAGGGCGATCAGGCGCGCGCCAGGGCCCAGGGTCGTCAGCATCCACACCCCGCCGACCGCCCCGATCAGGTTCGAGCCGGTGTCGCCGAGCATCGCCCGCTCGTGCAGCGTGAACCAGGCTCCGACCAGAATTGGCCCGGCGAATATGCCCAGCAGCTCAAGGGGCGCCAGCGTCCAGGCGCCGAGGCAGAGGCCGGCGCCAAGCACGCCGAGCCCCTTCTCCGCCCGGCCCGGCCGCAGGTCGAGCAGATTGAAGAGGTTGGTGGCGAGGATCAGCAGCCCGACGTCTGCGATGTAGCGCCACGATTCGAGCCCGCGCCCGGAGACGACGTAGGCTGCGAGCGCCAGCGCGCCCAGCGCCTTCACCGCGCCGGTGGAGAGGCTGCCCGCGCGCAGCGCGCGGGCGTGTCCGCGCCAACCCCGGGGCGCTGCAGCGTTCTCCCCCCGCCCCAAGGAATCGTCGAGGAAGCCGAGGAAGGCGACACCGAGCAGGTACGGCATCCACTGCCGCAGGCCGGGCTCCAGCAGAACGAGGTCGCCGCGGTCGTTGAGGAAAGCCAACGGCGCCAGCGCGACCAGCGCCGCCGTCGCCAGCACGGCGCCGAGCGGAAAGGCCAAGCTCGCGCCGCGATAGTTGGAGCGGACCAGCCCCGCGTCGAACAAGCCGCGAATCCCGGCCGGGACGATCAGCAGCGCGACGGCGATCGCGACCGGAAAGGCGAGCCAGGTCAACGGCCCGACCCGACCGGAGTGAGGAGGTCCGGCAGCAGTCGGTCGGCAGAGCCCTTGATGCCGAAGCTTCCCTCGGCTCCGAGCAGGGCGAACACCGTCGCCACCTTGCCCGCCGTCGCCTCGACGTCGTCGACGCTGGAGAGGTCGTTGCCGCCGAAGAACGAGATGGAAGACGGTTCGGCGGTCGAGGTCTCGACACCGACCACCGGCGTGCGCGTGCCGGTCATGCCACTCATCAGCGCCGCTTCCAGTTGGGCTGCGGTCGCGCGCTGCAGCGGCCCCATCCCTTCCGGCGGCTGGCGGACGACGACGACGCCGTCGAGCGCGCCGAAGTTGCCGCTGGCGCGCGAGAAGAGATGACTGCGCACCCGTTCGAGCAGTGTGCCGCCGCGGACGAGCTGTCGCCCGGCCCCTGTCCCGAAAGCCGCGAGTGTGTCCGGATTGGCCCCGATGTCGGCGAAGCGGGTTTTCGCCAGGTCTCCGGAGAGCGCTCGCAGGTCGACCGGCTCACGCACGACGCCGATCCCGACCAAGCGCGCCCCGGTTGGGCCCAGGGCATCCTCGACCGCCGCGGAGGTGCCACTGGGCAGGTCGCCGAGGCCGACGACTCCGATCCGCCTGCCGGCGAGCCGGTTGCGGACCAGCGCTGGGTAGACCCGGCTGGCGAATTCGTCGGACTGGGCCAGTCGTCCGTCGAGTTCATCGGCCCGCGCGCGTTCGTCCTGGAGGTTGCCGGTGAGGCTGTGCTCGAGGTCCTTGCGGGTATTGGTGAGGGCATCGCCACCGAACTCGGCGCCGATCAGGATGCCGATCGCGAGGGCGAGGAAGACGGCGACCAGCGAGGTCGCGTGGTATCGAGCGCTGTATCCCATCGACGAGCAGGCTAGATGCTCTGGGGCGCCCGGGCGCTAAAGACCCAGCCAGATCCTCAGCTTCAGCCAGACCAGCTGGACCAGGTCGTTGAGGGCCGGGGAGGTGATGATCACGACGGCGAGCAGGATCGCGAAGGCGGCGAGGAAGAGCACCAGCGGGCCGAACGGGGAGCTCGGGTTGTAGAGCCGGCTCACCCCCTTGGCATCGACCAGCTTCTCGCCGATCCGCAGCCGGGTGAGGAAGGTGGAGGACATGCCGCCGCGCTTGCGATCGAGGAACTCGATCAGGTTGAAGTGGGCGCCGACGCTGACGATGAGCGCCGCTCCCTTCTCGTAGGCGAGCAGCATCGCGACGTCCTCGCTCGTGCCCGCGGCCGGCAGCAGCGTGTGGTTCAGGCCCATGTCGAGCAGGCGCTGGCGGCCCGGTGCGCGGCCATCGGGGTAGGCGTGGACGATCAGCTCGGTGCCGCAGCGCAACGCCTCGTCGCCGGCCGAGTCCATGTCGCCGAGAATCACATCGGGTTTCATCCCGGCCTCGAGCACTCCGTCGGCCCCGCCGTCGACGGCGACGACGAGCGGCTTCACGTCACGGATGTAGGCGCGCAGGGCCTTCAGATCGCGGCGGTGGCGGTCGCCGCGGACGACGATCAGCACATGGCGGTCCCGGAAGGAGGCGCGGGTCGGCGGGAACTCGATGCTGCCGGTGAGCAGGTCGGTCTCGCCCCGCACGTGGGCAACCGTGTTCTCGGCGAACTCGGCCAGCGCCTCGCCGACGCGCTCGAGCTGCTCCTCGCGCTGGCGCGCCAGCTCTTCGACTCCGAGCACGCGTCCGCGCAGCAGCTCCCTGCCGCCGACCAAGATCGCGCTGCCGGCGATCGTCACCCGATCGCCATCGTCAAGCAGCTCGAATGGATCGCTCTCCTCGATGTCGATCATCACCACCCCGGCTTGGGCAAGCAGCAGCGGTCCGGCATTGGGGTAGCGCCCATTCGAGGAGGCCGCGGCGTTGACCACCGCCCCGACCCCGGTCGCGATCAGCTCCTCGGCCGCGATCCGGTCGATGTTGACGTGGTCGATGACTGCGACGTCGCCAGGGGCCAGGCGCTTGACGAGGTGCTTGGTGCGGCGACCGAGGCGGGCGGTGCCTTCGATCGCGTCCTGCTCGGCCGCCCCGTTACGGCGTGTGAGCAAAGCGGGGAGGCGACGACGACTGGAGGTAGCCACCTGAGCAGGGTATCCGCCATGGCAAGCGGTCAAACGGGCTCAGATCGGCCTCAGGCCGCGGCAAGCAGCTCGCGGGCATGCTGCGTGGCGGCCTCGTCGGAACGCTCGCCGCCGAGCATGCGGAGGATCTCCTCGACCACGCCCTCGCCGTCGAGGCGGCGCACGGTTGCGCTGGCGCGATCCGCCGAGACGTCCTTCTCCAAGGTGAAGTGCGTGCCGGCGAGCGAGGCGACCTGGGGAAGATGGGTGATGCAGAGGACCTGACGGCTTTCGGCAAGCGCCCGCAGCCGCTCGCCGACCGCGCGGGCGGTCTTACCCCCGACCCCGGCGTCGATCTCGTCGAAGACCAGGATCCCAGCGCCGAACCCGCCGCCGAAGCCGCTCAAAGCAAGCATCACGCGGGAGAGCTCGCCCCCCGAGGCCGCATCGCGCAGCGGCGCCGGCTCCAGCCCTGGATTGGGCGACAGCTTCAGCTCAACCGTCTCGGCGCCCCCCGTGCCGAAGCCGTCGGGATGCGCCTCGAGCGCGACCTCCAGCCGCGCCCCCGGCATCGCCAGCCGCTCGAGCTCGCCGGCCACTTCACGCTCCAGCGGTCGGGCCGCTTTTACCCGGCTCTTGCTGAGCTTGGCGCCCAGCTTGGCCCGACGCGCCTCGGCCTCCGCCAGCGCCGCCTCGACCTCGGCCCAACGCTGCTCGGCATTCTCGAGGCGGGAGATCTCGGTCCGGCAATGCTCCGCATGAGCGCGGACCGACTCAACGCTGCCGCCGTGCTTGCGCTGCAGCCGGTCGAGCGCCTCGAGGCGCTCTTCGATCGCGGCAAGCCTGCCAGGGTCGGCCTCGAGACCATCGAGGTAGCCACGCAGCTCTCCGGCGACGTCGCCAAGCTCTATGGCGAGGGCGGCGATCCGGGACGCCAGCAGATCGAGGTCTCCATCTACTCCTTTGACCCCGCTCAGCAGCCCTTCCGCTTCTGCCAGGGCGCCGACCGCCCCACCCCCGTCCTCGTCCGCGCCGACCGCAAAGCCCTGCGCGCCGGCAGCTGCCTCGCGCAGCCCCTCCGCATGGAGCAGCCGCTCGCGCTCACTGGTTAGGCCCGCCATCTCGTCGGGGTCGGGGGCGACCTCTTCGATCTCCGAAAGCTCGTAGCGCAAGAGATCGAGATTGCGCTCCCGAGATCCATCGCGCTCGCGCAGCTCCTCCAACTCCGCCGCCCGCCGCAAGCACTCCCGATGCGCCGCCCGGTAATTCTCACGCAGCTCCAAATGGTCCGCGCCAGCAAAACCATCGAGCACCTCCATCTGCGCCGACGAGATGGTCAGCCTGCGGTGCTCGTGCTGCCCGTAGAAGGCCAGCAGCCGTCCGCCGATCAACTTCAGATCCGCTGCCGAAGCGGCCCGGCCAGCGACGAAGGCGCTGGTCCGCCCTGAGCCAGAGACTCGCCGACCCAACACCACCTCCCTGGCATTGCCCGGGAGTCGTTCGGCGATCTCCTCCATCTCCGGCTCTTCAAGCATCCCCGCGGGCAGATCGAAGACTCCCTCGACCCATGCCTCCTCCGCCCCGGGCCGGACGATCTGCGGCCGGGCCTTCCCACCCATGAGCAGATCGAGCGAGTGGGCCAGCACGGTCTTGCCCGCCCCGGTCTCGCCCGTGATCGCATTTAGCCCCTCGCCAAGCCGTAGCTCTGCCCTCTCGATCAGGAGAAGGTTCTCGATTCTCAGCTCTCTGAGCATGAGCCTTGTCTAGCACCCCGGGCGGCGGGTCCTGTCGCGGCGCCGCTCCCCCATGCGCTCGGGGGCTTCGCGTCCTCCGCTAAGGGGGATCCCCGCCACCGCGCCACCCGCCGCATGAAGGGCTAGGTGTAGTTACTCAGCACGTTGTTCCAACTCGGCAAGCCGAGCGGCGGGCGCCTTGTGGCCAAGGGAGCCGTGTCGTCTCCTGAAGTTGTAGTGATCGAGCCAGCCAGGCAACGCCGCGGTGCGCTCGACCGAGGA